>OZ252258.1:629500-1259000 GCA_965249945.1 Erythrobacter sp.
GGCAGGGTCGAGAGGAAGAACAGATCGACGAAGCGGCTGATCTGATACACGCCCGCGCCGAAGATCGCAGGAATGACCAGAATGCCGAGCTCCTTGACCCCCTTGGTCAACCGCGGCGCAGCCAGCGACAGGCGAAATCCGGCTTTGCGCATGAACCACACCAGCCACAGGACTTGCAGCAATCCTGAAAGCGATACGGCGATGGCCATGACTCGCGCCGTGTCCTGTTGCGCGGCGACCCCGGATCCCAATGAGGCGCCATAGATCAGCGCGGTGATCAGACAGATATTGAGCAGAATCGGCGCAGCGGCGGCGGCGGCGAAACGCGACAGCGAGTTGAGGATCGCCGCCACCAGTGTCGCAACGCTCATGAACAGCAGATAGGGAAAGGCAACACGCGCCATCCAGGTCGCCACTTCGAGCGCGCCTGCCTGATCGGTCAGCCCCTCGGGCGCGAAGAATTCGACGATCCACGGCATCACAATCAGGGCCAAACCGCCGAACAGGATCAGCAATGGCAGCAGCACCGACAGGACCTGCGTCGCGAATGTCTCGGCCTCGCTAAGGTCGCCGGTCTTCGACATCCGGCGGTTGAACAGCGGGACGAAAGCGCTCGCAAAAGCGCCCTCCGCAAACAGACGGCGGAAGATGTTGGGCAGCATGAAGGCCAGCTGCCAGGCGTCGCCCATCGCGGTCGCTCCCAGCACGCGCGCGATCAGGATATCGCGCACGAAGCCGAACACGCGGCTGACCGCCGTCAGCCCGCCGATGATTCCGACGTTTTTGAGCAGGCTCATAGAGCAGCCCGCATCCGGCCAGCCTTAGGCGTCGCCAGTGGGAGCAGCGGCTCCCCCGGCGGCGGCCTCTTCCTGCTGCTTGCGTGCCAATTGCTGAAGGTACAGTCCGTTGAAGTCGATCGGATCGATCATCAGCGGCTGGAATCCGGCGTCGCGCACCGCGTCGGCGATTACGCGCCGCGCGAACGGGAACAATTGCCGCGGCGTTTCAGCAAACAGGAAGGCATGGGTCTGATCATCCGGCATGTTGCGAACGCCGGCGAGGCCGCAATAGGCCACTTCGATCAAATACGCGTCGCCCTTGTCGGTCTTGGCGGTAATGTTGATCTTCAAGGTCACTTCATGGACCTGTTCATTGACCGCTTCCGCACCAATGTTGAATTGCACATCGATTTGCGGCTGATCCTGCCAAGAATAGACGTCGGGAGCGTTGGGATTCTCAACCGACAGGTCTTTCACATATTGCGTGATAAGACCCGCTGCCGGCTGGTTGTCAGCGCCATTGGCGCCGGCGGCGGGATCGTTCAGGTTCGTCAGAATGTCGCCTTCGTCGGCCATTGGTATTTTCTTTCTTTTCGAGATGCTATTCTTGCTCGCGCAATTGCGAAGCCTTTCTCGCGCCGCCTAGCAGGGGTCGCAGCCTGTCGCAACCGGACGAAGCGCGCTGAATTCAGGCCAATTGCTGACCGAATGTCGTTGTCGTATTGTAATTAGCGCTTATGTAGAAGACGGAGGGGCCAAAGCGTGGTAGGCATTGAATATCGCGCAGAGACAGGTGAACTGGGTACCTATTGTGATTGTTGAGATTGTCATCCTCGCCATGATTGCCGCTTTCCTCGGCTTGCGGCTCTATTCTGTGCTGGGCCGCCGAGCCGAGCATGAAGAGGAATCGGTGCCGCATCGTTTTGACGGCAACGAAGAGCAAGCGCGCACTCCGGCGCAGCCCCAGGCCGCTCCGATTCCGGCCCCGCAGCCGGTTCAGATCGAAGGTGTGCTGCCGGCGGTAGAACGCGGCGTTCGTGAAATCGCATCAGCCGACGGAAGGTTCGACCTTTCGGCCTTCCTTGAAGGTGCCAAGTCGGCCTACGAGATCGTGCTCGAAGCGTTCTGGAGCGGCGACAAGGAAACCCTGCGCGAATTGTGCGATGACGATGTTTACGCTGGCTTTTCAGCGGCAATCGATGCTCGCGAAGAGGCTGGACATACGCTCGACAATTCGCTGATCCGGATCGAAGAGGTCAAGATCCACTCGGCGCGGATGGAAGGCCGGATGGCGAGCATTGCGGTGCTGTTCGTGGCCGACATTGCTGCCGTCACGCGCGACAAGGATGGCAATGTCGTTGCAGGCTCGCTCGATGATGCGGTTGAAAGCCGCGACATCTGGACCTTCTCTCGCAATGTTGGTGCGAAGGATCCCAACTGGGTCCTCGACGAGACTGACGAAGGCTGATCGCTTCCGCATGGTTTGATCTGAGAGGGGGAGAACCCATGCGGGCGATACTCGCACTTGCTGTCTTCCTCTTCCTGGTTGGCTGTTCCAAGTTTGCTCCGATTGTTGTCCCGCCACCAGCGGCTGCCCCTTCGGCCGTGTTGGCCGGCGTCTATGCTGCGCAACCGGTGGCGCGGCTCGGGCTCGACAATGAAGATGCTGAAGGTGCGCTAACAAGCTTTCTCGAATCCTGCCCCAGGCTGATTTCGCGGGAAGACACCAGCGGGCTGACTGTCCAAGAGGATTGGGCGCCGGCTTGCGAGGCGGCTCGGACTTGGCCACGCCAGCGCGCCCGCAGCTTCTTTGTCGAACAATTCTCCCCGGTCCGGATCGGGACAGGCGAGGCCTTCGCGACCGGCTATTTCGAACCCCAGATCCGCGGCAGCCGCACCCGCCGCCCTGGCTTTGATGTCCCGGTCTATGTTCTGCCGGACGATCTTACCCGCGGTTGGCCCGCCGATGTTCCGATGGATGAGCGAACGGGGCGCCCGCCGCTCGGGCGTTTCTCAGCCAATGGCGTGTTTGTGCGTTATTATGAGCGCGCCGAAATCGAAGATGGTGCGCTCGAAGGGCGGGTGCCCGTGATCGGCTATGCCGCCGATCCAATCGAGTTCTTCTTCCTGCAAATCCAGGGATCGGGGCGCTTGATCACTCCCGAGGGAGAGGTCATCCGGATCGGCTATGGCGGCCAAAACGGGCGCGAGTATGTCGGCGTGGGCGGAGTGATGCGCGAGCGCGACCTGTTCGGCGACGGCCCAGGGCAATATCCGGCCTCAATGCAGGGTATCATGGCTTACATGCGCGACAATCCTGAGGAAGGCCGCGAGCTCATGCGGCTCAACAAGAGCTGGATCTTCTTCCGCGAACTGACCGGTGATGGTCCCCTGGGAGCGCTAAGCGTTCCGGTCCGTCCCCGCAATTCGGTCGCGGTCGATCCCAAATTTGTTCCGCTCGGCGCGCCCGTCTGGCTCGATCTCGACCGCAATGAGGCCGATGGATTGTGGATTGCTCAGGATACCGGCGGAGCGATCAAGGGCGCCAATCGGTTCGACACCTTTTGGGGTGCCGGTCAGCAAGCGCGCGAGATTGCAGGCGGGATGAGCGGGCGCGGTAGCGCGCTGGTGTTGTTGCCCAAACCGGTCGCCCGGCGCCTGGCGCAACAGCCATGAGCATCCCGCGCGGCCTGAGCGCCGAGGAAGCCGCGGCCTGGGCGCATCTCGCCAAGAGCGTGACTCCGCTTGAAGGGCGCGAGCGTCTGGTGATGCCAAGCGAGTCAAAGCCGCCCGTCCAAGCGCCAGCAAAGCATGTCAGGTTTCACAAGAGCGCTCCGCCGGCGCTCACACCCAAACCAGCTGACCAGCCAAGCCGAGCGCCCGATCCCGGCCTGGATTCGCACTGGGACCGCAAGCTCAAGACTGGCCGGATCGTGCCGGACTATACGCTCGATCTGCACGGCCACACGCTCGATCAAGCCTATCATCGGATCACCAGCGGGCTCGATCAGGCGCGCGCGATGCAGGCTAGGGTGGTGCTGGTGATTGCTGGGCGGCCGCGTCCGGTTGACCCGGCAGACCGCGCGCACAAGCGAGGAGCTATCCGCTCAAAATTGCTCGACTGGATTGCTGCCGGACCCCATGCCAGTGCGATAGCGGCGATACGCGGAGCGCATCGCAGCCATGGCGGGGAGGGTGCTCTCTACCTCGTTTTGAAGCGCCCGCGCTAGCTCCACAGCCACAGACCCATCAGTCGATCCGGTAGGAAGGACCATGCTCCCGGGATCGCCAGCGCGCCCAGATACATGCTGATCAGATGATTGCGATGGGCTTTGATATCGCCCCGCCGCACGGTGGCGACCACCTTCCAGGCTCCGAACAAAGTGTAGGGCACGAAGATGTGAATCCAGCTGAAATCGCCGCCACCGCGGACGAATGTGATGGCAATCGCAGTGGTCACCATCAGACCGACCCACACACGCCCAAGCAGCTTGTGCAGATCCGTGCCTTTGCGGGTAAGCAGCAGGTAGGCTCCCAATGGCACAGCCGGGATGACGGTTATCACGTGAATCGTAATGGCCCAGTTGCGGTAGTGGACGAAGTCAGGCGCGAGGCCGGTCGCCCATTTGAACAGGGCGATCGCGAGGGCAAGCGTCAGGGCTCCGCCCACTACCGAAACAGCGGCTCGGGAGAGGGGGCCGATATCGGCTCCTGAGCGCGCGGGGGACATCAAACTGAACCGAGGGAGTGAGAGGCTGGACATGGACGGGCTCCTGCGGGGAAATGCGTGCTGAACAATGCGTCGGTGTTGCAGCCATCATGCCCGCGCCCGGTTCGCGGACAATGCGATGTGAGGGAATGGTGCATTTCCTTCGTCAAGGGCGCGGATTTCCCGCGCGGTGCCACTTTACGAAGCGCGAATGGGCGCTAGTTTTACCGCGATGGACCGATCCGCTGCACCCGTTTCCGAGCGAAGCCGCCAGCCTTTGGCGCGCAGGCTTTTGATTGATCTTTCGATCATGACGGTTATCGGGGTGTTCCTTGCTGTGATTGGCCCTTTTGGGAGCATGCAGGATCCGTTTGCTGTGCGGCTCGTCGTCTGGCTCGGCCTCGCCTACGCTGGCTACATGATCTACCGGCCCGTCGGGTGGTTTGTGGATCGGATGCACGCATCGCTGGACCTGCCCCGCATAGGATTGTGGGTTGCTGGCACCTTGATTGCCACCGTGCCGATGACCATCGTGGTGTGGTCGCTCAACCAGCTCAACCAACCCTATTACCGGCTGCCTGCCGCGCCCGATGCCTTGCTGCAATACACCTATGTCCTGGTGATTGGTGGCGCAGTGACGCTGCTGTTCAACGTGATCCAATTCCGCGAGGACGAGCCGCCGCTGAACGAAGAGTCGCAATTCGATGCTGGGGACGCAGATGCTCCACGTCTTGCTGATCGCCTTCCACCGGCCTTGGGCAGCGACATCATCGCGTTGGAGATGGAGGACCACTACGTTCGCGTCCACACTGCCCTGGGCTCCGAGCTGGTGCTGATGCGGCTACGCGATGCCATGGGAGAGCTCGACGGGGTTGAAGGCCGCCAGGTCCATCGCAGCTGGTGGGTCGCTCGCGGCGCGGTTGAGGATGTGATCCGCGATGGCCGCAATGTTCGACTGAAACTGGCACGGGATCTGGTCGCGCCAGTCAGTCGGGCGCAAGTGAGCGAGCTCAAACAGGCCGGTTGGCTTTGAGCGGGACTATTCGCCCGTTGCGGTCAGCGTCAGCGTGTCCACCGCATTGTCGCTGATCGCACGGTCGCTGAACCACCAATAGACTTCGGCTTCCTTGTCGGCCCAAAGATCGGTCTGGTCATCCAGATGCTTGGTGAAGCTCCGCCCCACAACGCCGCCAGGCAAGACCGCGCGCACCTTGTCCGGATCGTTGAGATCTGCCGTCATGCGGAGCGAGGCAAACCATTTGGAACCATAAGGCTCATCATAGGGATAGAGCGCGCGCATCAGGGTTTCGCCCGAGCCTGGCATCTCAACGCTGCGATTGCCATTGAGCCAACCCGCCCAACCGCTTTGGCGCAGCGGGCCTTGGAAGGCGATCTGGTGGACCTTGCCCCAGCGCCAGGCCTCGCGATCGCTGCCATAGGCCCTCTCCAATCGATCGAGACCAGTGCGAGCAGAGCGTTGGATCAAGGCAGCCAAGTCCTCGACCTGTTCGGTCCGAATATCGTCAAACCAGGGAGAGCTGCCGTCAGTAACCAGGGCATGGAAGCGTTGCTGCCAGACATACCAATTGGAAAGATATCTGGCGGTGGCCTCGGCACCCAAGTCATCCTCAAACGTGGCCTGAGCAAGCTGGCGCGCGAGCTCCTGGAACAGGGTCGGTGCCAGTTCAGTGGTTTCATCGCGGAAATCCCACTCAGCCAGAATCGCGCCGACCTCTTGCAGGTCAGAATCGTCGCTACCCGACAGAGCTGCGGCAAAGATCGGCGCGAGATCGCGCGCATAGAGGTTGAGCGTGTCATATTGCGCATCCCAAACCTGCTTGGCGCTCAATTGCTCGGCGCTGAGCAATTCGCCAATCCTGCGATAGCGGAAATCGGGCGAGGCGTAGGTGGTGTAGACATAGGGATAGTTGGCGGGCGCGGTCATGTGATTGGCGGTCCCGGTCCAGCCCTGCTCCGGGTCGATCTCTCCCGGCATTTCCGAGCTTGGGATCTTGCCGCCCCAATTGTCGCTGCCATCGGTGATGGGGAAGGGGCTCATGCCATCGCCGCGTAACCGGATCGGTGCTGCGCCGCTGGCGCGCCGGGCGATCCGCCCGGTGACATCCCCGAGCACAAAGTTGAGCGAAACGACCTGCGCGGATTCGACCGCGCTCAGGGCTTCCTCAATCGTCGTCGCCGAGATCAGCGCATCAAGACCCAGGTCAGGGCTCATATATTCGGCTGCGGCCCAGCGCATGGTGAGCACCGGGCCCTCAGTGCCAGGTTCGCTCACCACCGGACCACGACGGGTTGAGCGAACGGTCATTTCCAGCTCGCGGAAGCCGCTCTCGGCAGCCTCGTCCTTGATCCGGACCACTTCGCTGCGGGTCTCAAACGGGATCGAGACTTCGCCTTCGAGATAGTTCTCAGCATTCTCGGGATCGATAGTCTCGATGTAAAGATCGACAGCATCGGCATAGGCATTGGTCACGCCGAAGGCGACGTGTTCATTGCGGCCGATGATCATGCCCGGCAGTCCGGTTGCGACGCCAACCGCGCGCAATTCGGGAGTGATTAGCCCAACCGGATGCCACGGCCCGGGCAGATTGCGACTGTCGAGGTGCGGATCATTGGTGACCACGGCTGCAGGAGAGCCATTTTTGGCTCCGCTGATTGCCCAATTGTTGCTGCCGCCAATACCTTGTTGGCGCCAGCCATTGTCGATCCAACTGGCGAGTTTGGGACTCCGTCCAGGGATTGTACGGGCAATGGCCGGGACTGGCGCTACCGCCTCGTCGTCAGGATTGACGACCAGCGGCGCGATCTCGGCAAACTTCTCAGCGCCGATCGCCGCGATCACCTCATGCGCGATCAATTCGCCTTCGAAGTTTGCGGCGCTACCCCAACCGCCAAAATAGGCGAGGGCTAGCAGATCGGCTTCGGTCCAGACTTCGGGCTCGAACCCGGCCAGGCCGAATTCCATCGGATGGGTGTCCTGCCGATTGGTGATGTAGAAATTGAGACCTTCGAGATAGGGGGTAAGCAGGCTGCGCGAAGTGGGTGAGAGCATTTCGGCCTGCGCCGCTCCGAGACGGTGAAAGCCAATCGTCCGCGCTTCCTGGTCAAGCTTGAGGATCGCATCATCAGCGCCTGCTCCAAACACTTCGGCCAGGCGCCCTGTGGCAGCGCGCTTGGCTGCCTCAAGCTGGAACAGCCGATCCTGACCAGCCACAAAGCCCTGCGCTCTGGCAGCGTCCTCCAGCGTATCGGCATAGATATAGGGTGTGCCGAGTGCATCACGGACAATCCGGACCTCGCCGGACAAGCCATCCAGAGTGAGCGTCCCGCTGGTCTGACGGTCATTCCATTGCGGCAGCAGCAGCCATATTGCGGCCAATGCGATTGCGGCCAGCAGCGCCAGACCTGCAGCCAAACGTAAAGAGATCCGCACCGAATGTTCCTCCCAATCACGCCCTAATGCGCTTGGTAGAGTGGTTGGACTGAAAGGCAACCCGAGCAAAGAGGTCAACAGAAAAGGCCCCCGGCATCGCTGCCAAGGGCCTTTCGATTTGTGCGATTGACCTGGCTTAGGCGAGGTCGAAACGGTCCGCGTTCATGACCTTGTTCCAGGCCGAGATGAAGTCGCAGACGAATTTTCCTTCGTTGCCACTCTCGGCATAGACTTCGGCCTGAGCCCGCAATTGCGAATTCGAACCGAAGATCAGGTCGGCGCGGGTCGCGGTGTACTTCTGCGCGCCGGTCTTGCGGTCGGTGCCGACATATTCCTCGTCACCGCTGCCATCGACGGCCGCCCATTTGGTCGACATGTCGAGCAGGTTGGTGAAGAAGTCGGTGGTCAGTTGACCAACCCGATCGGTGAACACACCGTGGCCGGTGTTGCCGCTGACCGCGCCAAGGACCCGCAAACCGCCGACCAGAACGGTCAGTTCGGACAGCGACAGACCCAGCAAATGCGCCTTGTCGATCAGCAGGTCTTCGGTCTTCACGCTGGCCTTGGTCCGCAGATAATTGCGGAAGCCATCGGCGAAGGGCTCGAGCGGCTCGAAGCTCTCGGCATCGGTCTGCTCATCGCTGGCATCGCCGCGACCGCCGGTAAACGGTACGCTGACGTCGTGGCCAGCATCGCGTGCAGCCTTTTCGACCGCAGCCGAACCAGCCAGCACGATGGCGTCAGCCATCGACAGATCGCCACGCAGTTCGTCAATCTTGGCGAGAACCTTGCCCAGCTCTTCTGGATCATTGGCGGCCCAGCCGTTTTGCGGGGCCAGGCGAAGGCGCGCACCATTGGCACCGCCGCGGTGGTCCGAATTGCGATAGGTCGAAGCCGAAGCCCACGCCGCCTTGACCAGCTCGCTGACGGCCAGGCCCGATCCGAGGATCGCGCTCTTGAAGCCATCGGCAGCCGCGTCCGAAGGAGTCGAGCCAGCCGGTACCGGATCCTGCCAGATCAGGTCTTCCGCCGGAACTTCAGGGCCGAGGTAGCGAACCTTTGGACCCATGTCGCGGTGGCACAGCTTGAACCATGCGCGAGCGAAGGCGTCGTCGAGTTGCTCGGGGTTGTCGAGGAACCGCTTCGAGATTTCGGCATAGGCCGGGTCCATCTTGAGCGCCATGTCGGCGGTCGTCATGATGGTCGGAACCTTCTTGTTAGGGTCACGAGCATCCGGCGCCATATCGGCTTCTTCCGGATTGACCGGAGTCCACATTTGCGCGCCAGCCGGGCTCTTGGTGAGCTCGTAATCATATTTGAACAGCAGGCGGAAATAGTCGTGGCTCCACGCGGTCGGGTTGTTCGACCACGAACCCTCGATGCCCGAAGTGGTGATGTTGCCAGCGTCAATCTCAGCCTGGTCGGTGAGCCAACCAAAGGCCTGCTTCTCGAGCGACTCGCTTTCCGGGCTGTCGCTGAATGTGTCAGCGGGAGCGGCACCGTGCGCCTTACCGAAGGCGTGGCCGCCAGCGGTCAGAGCAACAGTCTCTTCATCGTTCATCGCCATGCGAGCGAAGGTTTCGCGCATGTCGCGAGCCGATTGCAGCGGGTCAGGATTGCCGCCCGGACCTTCCGGGTTGACGTAGATCAGACCCATCTGGATCGCCGCAAGCGGGTTTTCGAGAGCCATTTCCTTGTCAGGCTGGATCCGAGTCTCAGCGCCGGTGTCGACCCACAGTTCTTCGGTGCCCCAATAAACGGTCTCGGGCTCATAGACGTCGGCGCGGCCGCCGCCAAAGCCGAACACCGGGCCGCCCATCGATTCGATCGCGACATTGCCGGTCAGGATGAACAGGTCAGCCCAGCTGATGTGCTTGCCGTATTTCTGCTTGATCGGCCACAGCAGACGGCGTGCCTTGTCGAGGTTGCCATTGTCGGGCCAGCTGTTGAGCGGAGCAAACCGCTGCTGACCGCTGCCAGCTCCGCCACGGCCATCGCCGGTGCGATAAGTACCTGCGGCGTGCCACGCCATGCGGATGAAGAACGGGCCATAGTGACCATAATCGGCCGGCCACCAATCCTGGCTGTCGGTCATCAGCGCGGTCAGGTCGGCCTTGAGCGCGTCATAATCGATCGCGTTGAACGCTTCGGCATAGTTGAAATCACCACCGTAGGGATCGGCGATGCGGCCTTCGGTGACGAGAATGTCGGTAGCGGTGGTCTCGGGCCACCAATCCTTATTGGTGCGGCCAAACAGCGAGCGCGTGCCTTCGTCGCCGTGGAACGGGCAACCGCTGATATCTCCAGTTTTAGCGTCCATGGGAATCTCTCCTAGTTTGCGAATCCATTGGGGGACTTTGAACTTATGCGGGCTCAATGACGCTTTGAGGATAATCCGTCCAATCGATTAAAGTGCGCGCATTAATCGACTGGTCCGTTTAAGCGCCTGTCTGGACTCGCGTGCTCTCTCCCCTCGCTCCACCAACGCATTGGAGGCGGGTTTGATCCGCGCTAAGAGTGATTGTCGGGCGCCAAACTCCGGTCGTTCAAGCGCATTTGATGCAAGTCGTCGCAATCGGCCGCGCTGCGAGTCGTTCTTTCGAAATCTCTGCGCCACAATTGCTGCACTCGCCATAGACCCCATTATCGATCCGGGTCAGCGCGAGGCGGATCTGCGCGATCTCCTGATGCATAACGTCATCCACCCCTTCGAGCGTTTCATCATCGGCCAGGTCCACCGCCTGTTCGCTCCAATCGGCGTCCAGCGCTCCCCTGAGATCGTCCTCAATCACCTCGGTCCGTCCCATGAGATCATCCAGCCGTGCTTTGAGCTGGTCAGCGATTTCCTTATATTCAGACATGTTCCACTCCCATCAAGCAGAGCCTCGGAGCCACGACGGTCTCGTCCTGGTTGATGCTCACAGAGTCGCTGGTCGGGAGGGGAATTTCATTGAGCCAGATCAAATTCAGGCGATCAAGCTCGCGCAAACGCGGTTTGCCCACAGCACTTGAGTTCGACCTATTCAGGCTTGGGAGCAATCTTCGCTGACGCCGGCAGGACTTCCAGATCGTCGCGGTCGAGCTGAGCGATCACCTCGTGCCAATCCCGCTTTGGAGACCAACCCAACTGGTTTTGAGCGAGGCTGCTGTCATAGACCCGGTCGATAGTCTGCGGCAGCACCCAGCCGCGCGCTTCAAATGCATCGGCCAGGGCTGGAGCACGCTCTCGGATCACTGCGGGAGCATCCTCCGCTAGCGCATCGCAATCCTCAGGCGCAAAGGGTGAGGTGCCGGACAGGATGTAGCGCTCAAATGACGCGCCAGTATTGCTCAGCGCCAGCCGGTGCCCTTGGGCCACGTCGCGCGCATCGACCCCACGGTGCAATCGATAGAGCGTCATCAGCGGCGCGGGCTCAGGGAAGCAGCGCGACATCCGCATCACCCGCACAGGCAGGGCCTCGCTGGCCGCCTCCTCAAGCAGCTGTTCCGCTGCCAGATTGGTGCGGTGGTAGATGCTCTTGGGCTGCGGCCTGGTGTCCTCGGTTACCCAGGTGCATGCTCCCGGGGTAATGGCATGGCCGTAGAGCGCGGTGGTGCTGGTGTAGACGAAGCGGGCAACACCGCTTTCACGTGCCAGCTCGAACATCTCGCGCGTGCCCTCGACATTGATCCGCTCGAATTCGGCATCGGAGATCACACCGACATGCGGGGCGTGCGGCCCGGCGGTGTGGATCACCGCTTCCGCGCCATCGAGCAAAGGCCTGAGTAGGTCAGGGTCGGTGCAATCGCCGATCACCTGGGTGGTTGAGAAGACATTGCGATCGATCCCGATCACCTCATGCTCAGGCGCAAGCGCCGCAAAGATCGCGCGGCCAATCCGCCCAGAAGAGCCGGTGAGGACGATTTTCATGCGGAGGCTCTAGCCCTATTCACGACCAAGGTCGATCAGGCCGACTTCGCGTTCACCACCAAAGTGTCAGTCTCAAGGCAGCGCAGCAGATCGCTTGTGACACTGCCCAAAGTGGCCTGCTTGAATCCGCTTGTTCCGTGACTGCCCAAAACCACCAGCGCCAACGGATCGAGCTCGAGGCCTTTGCGGATCGCATCGAAAGCGCCACCGCGAACCACTTCATGGGTCGCATTGGCGAGGCTTGGTTCGCGCGCGATCAACTCCTTGACGAAGGCTTCCATTCGCTCGCTCTCGTCCCGCTCGATCTCGTCAGCGACATAGGCGTCTTTGTTGAAAGCCTGAAACGGAACCTGCCACGCATGGACAATATGGAATTTCGCCTCCGGAAACATGCGCGCTGCTTCAATGACGGCATTGGCCGAACCGGGTGAGAAATCGGTCCCGGCAACAATCTGGCGATAGGCTTCATGAGCGCGATTCTTGACCACCAGCACGGGCCTGGTCGTGTTACGAAGCACGTAATCGACCGCCGTTCCGAGGAAAAAATCGCCGAGCGTGTTGTAGCGGGCAGGGCCCAGCACCAGCACCCGCGCATCGAGCTGCTCACAGGTGACTGCGATCGCCCTTGTTGGCACGCCGTGCGGATAGCTGAATGTCACCCCGTCTTCGGATCCAGATAGGCCGGTCGCGGCTTGCATCTTGCGATCAAGCGAAGCGCGATCGGGCGGGTCATCGGCAGGCAGATTGGTCGCATGGATCACACAGAGATCGGCGCGCATTTCCTGCTGCAGGAGCTTTGCACGGTCGATTGCACGGTCGGCCCGTGCGCTAAAATCAGTCGCCACGGCTACGCAAGGCGCGGTCATCTGTTCCTCCTTGATTGCTCAAGAGAGAATAGCTGAAACAGCCCTCATCGGAAACAAATTCTCGACGGCGGGAATTGGTTTTTTGGATGGTCAATCTCGGGGTATCAACGCCGGTCGCGCGATTGGAGCGGTGTCGCAATGCCGGCTTGATATCAATCCAGCTCAGTCGGCCAAAAACAGATCCGAATACAGCGTCAATCCGAAGAAGGTCGTCCAGACCAGCGCCATGCCATAGCGGATCCATTGATTGATGCCTGAGCGGATGTCAGCAATCGTGAAGCTGAGAATGACCATGCCGAACATGGTCATGCCAAACAGCGGCAGTGGGGTCGCGAACCATCCGACGTGCAATTCGCCGATTGCGGAGAGAATGAATGCCAAGACAGCGATCCCGATCGAGCCGCACGTTAGGACAAGCGACGTCATCAGCAGGATATCGGCTTGGCGCTGTGAAAGCTTGAACACTCTGGGTCTTCGTCACCCAACCTGCGCGCGGTGGAGCAATTTGTGATCGGCCAGCACGAGGGCCATCATTGCTTCGACCACCGGGGTGCCGCGGATTCCAACACAGGGATCATGCCGTCCCTTGGTGCGTACCTGGGTCGCCTCCCCATCCGATGTGATCGAATCCACCGGGGTCAGGATTGAGCTGGTTGGTTTGAATGCCACCCGGCAAACTACTGGCTGGCCGGTCGAGATGCCGCCTGCGGTGCCGCCCGCATGATTGCTGGCATAGATTGGCTTGCCGTCAGGGCCCGGCGACATTGCATCGGCGTTCTGCGCGCCGGTCAGCCGCGCGGCTTCGAAGCCGGCACCAATCTCGACGCCCTTGGTGGCGTTGATGGTCATCATCGCGGCGGCCAGATCGCTGTCGAGCTTGGCATAGACCGGCGCGCCCCATCCGGCCGGGACTCCCTCAGCCACGCATTCGACCACCGCGCCGAGTGAGGAGCCGTCCTTACGGGCCTTGTCGACCTTCTCCTCCCAGCGTTTGGCCGCCCAGGAATCGGGACAGAAGAAGGGGTTGCGATTGATCTCGTCAAAATTGAGCGAGGAACGATCAATCGGATCGCCCCCTAGCTCGCAGACATAGGCAGTGATCTTGACCTCAGGAATGATCAGCCGCGCCACAGCTCCGGCGGCCACCCGCGCGGCGGTCTCACGAGCGCTCGACCGTCCACCGCCGCGATAATCGCGGATGCCGTATTTGGCGTCATAGGTGTAATCGGCGTGGCCTGGGCGATAGCTCTTGGCGATCTCCGAATAATCCTTTGAGCGTTGATCGGTGTTCTCGATCATCAGATGGATCGGCGTGCCGGTGGTGGTGTCCTCGAACACGCCCGACAGGATCTTGACCGCATCAGGCTCTTTGCGCTGGGTCGTGAATTTGCTCTGCCCTGGCTTGCGGGCATCCATAAAAGGCTGGATGTCCCGCGCGCGCAAAGGCAGGCCCGGCGGGCACCCATCGAGCACCGCTCCCAGACCAGGACCATGGCTTTCGCCCCAAGTGGTAAAGCGCAGCACGCGCCCAAACGTGTTCCAACTCATGCCAGCAGCCTTTAGCGCAAATGCCCGATCTGTCGAGCGGTGGCGGTTTTCCTACTGGCTGATTGTTTGCGAGAGCGGGGCTATGCCCGGTCGCCACGCCCTTTCCTTTGCTCCGCCAGAACTGCCGCTGGCCCCGGCTATCAGGGGCGTGCGGGCCAGTCCGGTTTTCTGCGCAATAACCCTGTTCCATGTGTTCCATCCCGTAGGAATTGCCGGGGTAAAATCGACCGCCAAGCACTGGCGCCCGCGAGCCTTATCCGGCAACACACTGGCATGATTGCGAAGCTATCTGGACGGCTGGACGAGACCGGTGAGGACTGGGCGATCGTTGACGTCCAGGGGGTTGGCTATCTGGTTCATTGCTCGACCAAGACGCTCGCGGCGCTGGGCGAGATTGGCGAGGCCTGCACTGTCCACACCGATCTGCAGGTCAGCGAAAATGACATGCGGCTGCTGGGCTTTGCCGAAAGCGCTGAGCGCGACTGGTTTCGCTTGCTGACCCAGGTGCAGGGCGTTGGCAGCAAGGTGGGTCTGGCGATCCTTTCGGCGCTGTCGACCGGAGAGCTTCGCGATGCCTGCGCGGCGGGCGATGCCGCTACGGTGGCACGGGCGCAGGGGGTCGGGCCCAAGCTCGCGGGGCGGATCGTCAATGAGCTCAAGGACAAGGCCGGGGCGCTGCCGGGTGGCGGCATGGCCGGTGTGCCAGCAAGCGCGATCGCTGCTTCGGGCAGCGCCAGCAAGGATGCTGCGAGCGCGCTTGAGAACCTTGGCTTCAAGCCGGCTGCCGCGGCTCAGGCAGTAGCACGGGCGCAGGCCGAGCTGGGCGCGGATGCCAGCGAGAGCGATCTGATCCGTGTTGCGCTGAAGAAGGCGGCCGGGTGATGGGGCACCGTCAAATAGTTCAGGGTGACAGTAATTGATGACCGACGACCCGCCCATCCACTCGCCCGATCGGCAGCCTGACGATCCCGATGCCGCGCTGCGTCCCAAGTCGCTTGCCGAATTCATTGGGCAGGAAGCAGCGCGCGACAATCTGCGGGTGTTCATCGAAAGCGCCAAATCGCGCGGCGAGGCGATGGATCATACCCTGTTCTTCGGGCCGCCGGGCCTGGGAAAGACGACTTTGGCCCAGATCGTCGCGGGTGAGCTCGGAGTAGGTTTCCGCGCAACCTCCGGCCCGGTGATCGCCAAGGCTGGCGACCTGGCGGCGCTGCTGACCAATCTTGAGCCGCACGACGTGCTGTTCATTGATGAGATCCATCGGCTCAATCCGGTGGTCGAGGAAGTGCTCTATCCGGCGATGGAGGACCGCGCGCTCGACATCATTATTGGTGAAGGACCCTCGGCCCGCAGCGTAAGAATCGACCTGCCGCCGTTTACCCTGATCGGGGCGACAACCCGGCAAGGCTTGCTCACCACCCCGCTGCGCGATCGCTTCGGAATCCCGGTGCGGCTGAACTTCTACACCCATGACGAGCTCGATCTGGTGGTCACCCGCGGAGCGCGCTTGCTCGGTCTGGCGATCGATCCCGCGGGTGCGCGCGAGATCGCGCGCCGTTCGCGCGGAACGCCGCGAGTCGCTGGCCGGTTGCTGCGGCGGGTGCGCGATTTTGCCCATGTCGCGGGCGAGGCGACGGTGACGCGCGCGATGGCGGACAATGCGCTGACCCGGCTGGAGATCGACTCGCTCGGGCTGGATGCGATGGACCGACGCTATCTGACCATGATTGCAACCACTTACAAAGGGGGGCCGGTCGGGGCGGAGACCCTGGCAGCGGGCCTCGCGGAGCCGCGCGACACGGTTGAAGATGTGGTTGAACCTTACCTCATTCAGCTCGGCCTTTTGGCGCGGACGGCGCGCGGGCGAGTGCTCAACGATGCGGGCTGGGAACATCTGGAGATGGTGCCGCCAAAACGGCCGGGAAGCGCTCAGAACGGGTTGTTCGATAGCGAGAGCTAGGTCGGCGAACCTTCGGAATTCCTTACATTCGCTCGATATTCGGTATCATATCGGGACAGCCCCCCTCAAATCCCTCTGATTTCGTTAAGATTTGGCGGTCGGTGGCGCTGATTCATGGTTAACCGCATTGCGGAGACGACCATTTCATCATCATGAGAGCATTGGATTTGGTGAAAGCTCGGGTGGGCCGGGTTGCAAAGCCAAAGGAAAGTAAGGTTCGCTTCTCATGTCGATCAAAATGGCAGCAGCAAAGCTATCCGCGACCGCGGCAGGCGTAGCGCTCATGACGGGCGGTGCAGTCCGCGTGGCGGAGCCGATGAACACCGAAGCACCGGAATACACGACCAATCTCGATGGCAAGCTGGTTGAGGACGCCCGCAAGGGCTCCAAGGTCACTGAGGTTACCGAGGTCAAGTATATCAAGGGTCGCACCCGCGAGCTGCCAGAGCGGCGTCGCCGGATCGTCAATCGCACGATCGAATGCGAGCCCCTGCTTCCTGGAATGGTCCCGCACGCCTTGCCCACAGGCGCCCATGCCGGACACACGACGGTTGCCCATTCGAGCGCTGGCGCGGGTGAGATCGTCGACACCTATTTCGATGACACGATTTGCCCGCCGATCGCTCAGGTTGCCTTCGCACCCGCTCCTCTACCCCCGCTTCCTCCGGTCCAAGGCGGCGGCGGTGGTGGTGGTGGCACCACGGTCATCGGCGGCGGCTTCGGCGGTGGCTTCGGGGGCGGCTTCTTTGGCGGTTTCTTCGGCGGCAGCGGCGGTTCTTCGGGCGGCTCGGTGGTCGTTTCTACTACGACGTCAGGCGGTGGAACCTCCACTTCGGGCGGTTCGACTTCAACTTCGACCGGTGGCGGCACTACCGGCGGCACCTCGGGTTCGAGCGGTGATATTAACATCGACATCGACATCGACAACTCGACCAGCTCGGGCACTGTCTCTTCCACTTCGGGCACGGTCACATCGACCAGCTCAAGCGGTGAGATTAGTTCGTCGACCGGCACGGTTTCGTCGAGCACCGGCAGCGTCAGCTCCTCAGGCGATGTCTCTAGCTCGACCGGTAGCGTCAGCTCTTCGGGTGACGTTTCCAGCTCAACCGGCAGCGTTAGCTCGTCGGGTGATGTGTCGAGTTCGAGTGGCGCGGTGAGCAGCTCGACCGGAGGCGTTTCAAGCTCAACCGGCGGCGTGAGTACTTCCACTGGCGGGGTCAGCAGCTCCACTGGCGGAGTTAGTACCTCGACCGGAGGAGTAAGCAGCTCCAGCGGTGACGTGTCGAGCTCAACTGGCGGCGTATCGAGCTCAACGGGTGGTGTCAGCACATCAACCGGCGGCGTCAGCAGCTCTAGCGGCGATGTCACCAGCTCGACCGGCGCGATTTCAAGCACCACCGGTAGCATTTCGAGTTCGACCGGCGGAACGACCTCGGGTGGAACGACGTCTGGCGGCTCGTCGTCTTCGGGCTCGTCGAGCTCGTCTTCGTCTTCGTCGAGCTCGGGTAGCTCTTCGAGTTCCGGCAGTTCGTCGAGTGGCGGCAGCTCAAGCAGCTCAAGCAGCGGTTCGTCGAGCTCGTCATCTTCAAGCTCTGGCAGTTCGTCGAGCTCGGGCAGCTCATCGAGCGGCGGTAGCTCAAGCAGTTCGAGCAGTGGCTCATCGAGCTCGTCCTCGTCGAGCTCTGGATCAAGCTCAGGCAGCTCATCGAGTGGCGGCAGCTCAAGCAGCTCAAGCAGCGGTTCGTCGAGCTCGTCATCTTCAAGCTCTGGCAGTTCGTCGAGCTCGGGCAGCTCATCGAGCGGCGGCAGCTCAAGCAGCTCAAGCAGCGGTTCGTCGAGCTCTTCGTCTTCAAGCTCTGGCAGTTCATCGAGCGGCGGCAGCTCAAGCGGTTCGAGCAGCGGCTCATCATCGAGCAGCTCCAGCTCCTCGTCATCGTCGAGTTCTTCAAGCTCGGGCGGCAGCACGTCGGGTGACATGACAAGCAGCACCAGCTCATCGAGCAGCTCGTCGAGCTCATCCTCGTCGTCTTCGTCGTCGTCGACTTCGGGCAGCAGCTCGACTTCTGGCTCTTCGTCGAGCTCGTCTTCGTCGTCGAGCAGCGGTTCGACCTCAGGCGGCACAACCACCTCAAGCGGTGGCACCGATGTTCCGGCGCCGCCGATGATGGCTCTGTTCGGACTGGCTGCTGCGGCCATCCTCGGACGCCGCAAGAAATGGTTTGGCAAGAAGGCTCAAATCTAAGCCTGACAGCTCAGCCACAGATTTGAATATGCGAAGGGCGGCTCTTTTGGGCCGCCCTTTGTGATTCATCTCTGGCAATATCGAACTATTCGGAAGCGCTTGTGCTCCAAGCGAGATAGCCACCCGCTAGATGCTTTGCTGGCTTTCCTGTGTGCTCGGCCAGCCGTTGTCCAGCCAGTGTCGAGCGCCCTCCAGAACGGCAGTACAACACCACTTCGCGACCATCGCTTAGATCAAGCGCTGCGGGATCAAATTGATCGAGCGGAATGTGCTCGGCGCCTTCAATCATACCCAGCGCAACTTCGTCGTCCCGACGAACGTCGATCAGTCTGACATTGCCCTGCGCGCGCAGGGCCCTCAGATCAGTAGGAGTCAGGTCGATGACCTGAGGTTCGGCTTGCATGTCGGGTACTGTGGCGGAGGCCAGCTCAAAGCCAGAAGGGATTGGCGCGCGCGGTTGCTTCGTCTTGTCTTTCTCGCCCGAGCAAGCCGCCAGAGCGAGGGAAGCGAGGCAAACAACGGAGCGTGCCAGATACTTCATGGTCAGGCGGCCAGCTTGCGCAGTACATAGTGGAGGATGCCGCCGTTCCGGTAATACTCCATCTCATTCGCGGTATCGATCCGGCAAAGCGCGGTGAAGCTGAAGGCGGAGCCATCAGCACGGGTGACTTCGATCTCGACATCCTGGCCTGGCTCAAGCTCAGCAAGGCCCTTGATCGAGAAGCTGTCATCCGAGGTCAGGCCCAGCGTCTGGCGTGTATCGCCGTCTTTGAACTGCAGCGGAAGAACACCCATTCCGACCAGGTTCGAACGGTGAATCCGCTCAAAGCTCTCGACCACAACGGCACGAACGCCCAACAGGATCGTGCCCTTTGCGGCCCAGTCGCGCGAAGAGCCGGTGCCATACTCCTTGCCACCCACTACGATCAGTGGGGTGCCGTCTTCCTTGTGCTTCATTGCGGCGTCGTAGATCGGCATTTCCTCACCATTGTAGGTGGTCACGCCGCCTTCGACGCCCGGGACCATCTCGTTCTTGATGCGGATGTTGGCGAAAGTGCCGCGCATCATCACGTCGTGGTTGCCGCGCCGCGAGCCATAGGAGTTGAAGTCCTTCTTCGCGACCTGATTGGCATTGAGATAGGAGCCTGCGGGCGAATCTTCCTTGATCGCGCCAGCCGGCGAGATGTGGTCGGTGGTGACCGAGTCGCCCAGGATTGCCAGCGGCTTGGCTCCGAGAATGTCGGTAACTGGCGCCGGGATCATTTCCATCCCATCGAAATAGGGTGGATTGGCGACATAGGTCGAACCAGCGCGCCACTGATAGGTGTCCGATGGCTCGACCGTGATCGCCTGCCAGTGCTCATCACCATCATAAACATTGGCGTAGCGCGTTTCGAACATCGAACGGTCGATATTGGCTGCGCGGTGTTCAGCGATTTCCTGATTGGTTGGCCAGAGGTCAGCCAGCATCACATCATTGCCATCCTGGTCCTGACCGATCGGAGTGGCGGTGATATCTTCGGTCACCGTGCCCTTGAGCGCGTAGGCCACAACCAGCGGCGGCGATGCCAGGAAGTTGGCGCGGACGTCTTGCGAGACCCGGCCTTCAAAGTTGCGGTTACCTGACAAGACAGACGCGGCAACAATGTCATTGCCGTTGATCGCCTTGCTGATCGGTGGAGCGAGCGGGCCCGAATTGCCGATACAGGTGGTGCAGCCATAGCCGACCAGGTCGAAACCGATCGCATCGAGATCGTCCTGCAGGCCAGACTTGACCAGATAGTCGGTCACAACCTGCGATCCAGGCGCGAGCGAAGTCTTCACCCAAGGCTTGGGCTTGAGGCCTTTTTCATTGGCCTTCTTGGCAACCAGGCCGGCCGCGATCAGCACGTCAGGGTTCGAGGTGTTGGTGCAGCTGGTGATCGCTGCGATCACAACGTCACCATCGCCAATGTCGTGTTCTTCACCGTCGACACCAACGCGCGCTGGCGCATCCTTCTTGTAGATCTTGGCGAGATCACCGTTGAACAGCTCATCCACTTCAGGAAGGATCACGCGATCTTGCGGCCGCTTTGGCCCCGCGAGGCTCGGTACGACCGTGCCCATGTCGAGCTCAAGCGTGTTCGAGAAGATCGGCTCATGGCTCGGATCGAACCACATGCCTTGCTCCTTGGCGTAGGCTTCGACCAGCGCGATATTGTCTTCGCTACGGCCCGTCAGGCGCATGTAATCGATGGTCTTTTCGTCGATTCCGAAGAAGCCACAGGTTGCGCCATATTCCGGCGCCATATTGGCGATGGTTGCGCGATCTGCCAAAGTCAGATTGGCGACGCCCGGTCCGTAGAATTCGACAAAACGGCCGACAACGCCCACTTCGCGCAGCATCTGTACGCAAGTCAGCACCAGGTCGGTTGCGGTCACGCCTTCAGCCATCTTACCGGTCAGCTTGAAGCCGACCACTTCGGGAATCAGCATCGAGATCGGCTGGCCAAGCATCGCCGCTTCCGCCTCGATCCCGCCAACACCCCAGCCCAGCACGCCAAGACCGTTGATCATGGTTGTATGGCTGTCGGTTCCGACGCAGGTGTCAGGATAGGCGACCATTTCGCCATTCTCGTCTGCGCTCGACCAGATGCCTTGGGCGATGTGCTCAAGGTTGACCTGGTGACAGATACCGGTGCCCGGAGGGACAGCCGAGAAGTTCTCAAAGCTCTTCGATCCCCATTTGAGGAAGTCGTAACGCTCGGCATTGCGCGCGTATTCGAGCTCCATGTTCTTTTCCATCGCCTGCGGGTGGCCAAATTCGTCGACCATCACCGAGTGGTCGATCACCAAATTGACCGGAACCTGCGGGTTGATCTTGGCAGTCTCGCCTCCAAGCTTGCTGATCGCATCGCGCATTGCGGCCAGGTCAACGACGCAAGGAACGCCGGTGAAATCCTGCAGCAGAACGCGCGCAGGGCGATATTGGATCTCGCTTCCGGTAACCGGGTTCTTCTGCCAGTCGACAATCGCCTGGATGTGCTCGCGCCCAACGGTAAAGCCTTCGTCTTCGAACCGCAGCAGGTTCTCAAGCAGCACCTTCATCGAATTGGGCAGTTTGGAGATATCGCCAAGCTGTTCGGCCGCCTTGGCGAGCGAATAATAGCCGTAGGTCTTGTCCCCAACGGTAAGGTTTGAGCGGGTCGCGAGCGTGTCCTTGCCGATAGCTGTCATCGGAGCGTTCCATCCTTCATGTGGTGTGGCCCGACGGGATCCCCGCGTCGGGAGCGATTTTTCGCTGCTGCACCTGCTAGACCTAGGCGCTCAGGTCAAGGGCAGTGCGTCATCTTGCGAGTCGATTGCGACTTATGTCGTAGCGGGTTCGGGCGCTTTACGGGTTGCCCACCAACATCCGGTCACGATCAAAGCGGTTCCGGCTAGGGTCGGAATCGTTACGGCTTCCTGGAAGAACACCCATCCCAGGACCACCGCCCAGAGAAATGCGGAATATTCGGTCGGCACGAGGGCTTGGGCCTCTTCGCGCGCATAAGCCCAGGCGATCGCCATTGCGCCGGTGACGGTGAACAGGCCGGCTGCAGCAATCAGCATAAGCGAGTCGGGCGCAGGTGTGACCCAGGCGAATGGGGCACCCACCAGCAGGACCAGCCCGCCAATCCCACTGTGGAAGGTCGCAATCTCAATCGGACCAGCAACTTGCGACTGACGCCGGATCACCACGAAATTGTAGGCGTAAAGAATGGCCGAGAAGAACAGCGCTGCAAGACCAAACCCGACGTCTCGATCGAACTCGCCCTGGCCGATCTTGCCGCCGATGATCACCAGCGTCCCAGCAAAGCCCAGCAGACTTGCCAGGATCGCGCCTCTGCTGATCTGCTCGTCGAGCAGCACCCGAGCGAAATAGAGCGCGATCAGCGGAGCCACGAAGCTGATTGCGATGGCTTCTGCCAGTGGCAGCTTGGTGATCGCATAGAACCAGCTGAGAGCCATAAAGGCCGAGATGAAGCCGCGCTCCAAATGCAGCTTGAGAACATCCGTCTCCGGCCAGCGCCAATCCTTGGCCAACCAGAAGGGCGCGATCATCGCGGCCCCGATCAGCGAACGCAGCACCGTCGCTGTGTAGGCGCCGGCCGCCAGGGCTGCGCCCTTCATCAAGGCATCCATCAGCGACAGCAGACCAACCCCGACAAAGGCGGCGACAAAGGGAAGCAGGCGATGCGAACTCGACATGGCTCGCCCCTTAGAGCGCCAATCCGCTTGGCGCCATAGTCACGTCGGCTGGAGATCGCTCAATCGACCCGATTCAGCCCTTTGAAAGGCGTAAGAGTTGATAGAACCGACCAGCGCGGCATATATTGCCGCGCAGGCGCCGTGCGCAACACACGGACGACAGACCAAGAGGGCAGAAAAGAGCATGATGCGCGAATGGATGGGCATGCTGGCGAGCGGGATCGCGGCAGGGGCACTGATCACTGTGTCGGCCTCTGCGCAGGAGCAGGATTCACCTGAACGTCCGACCCGTGCCGATATGATCCCGGGCGGCGAACAGATTGGTGGCCCCGAGCCAATGGAGCTGCCCGTCGCGCCGCCGCTTGAGCAAGAGGAAGAAGCTCCCGCAGACGGCTCGGTCGAGCCTACCGCCGATACAACGGCCGATGCATCGTTTGACGAGGCATTTCCTCAGATGGTCTCCAACCCGGTTGTTCAAGGCGGGCTCGAAGCGCCCGGACCGTTGATTCAACCGTGGGACTTGGAGAGCGTCGCCTCTCTGGTCGGGGTGCTTGAGACAATTGCCGAGGAAGGCCTCGACCCGGCTGACTATGACCTTCAGGCGCTGCGGGTTGCTGCGCTGGCGGGTCCTTCGCAAGAACTGGATGCGATCGCCTCCAAGAATTTTGTCTGGCTGGTCGAGGATTTGCGCGATGGCCGCACGCCGATGAGTGCGCGCGAGCAGTGGTTCGTGGTTGATCCCGATCCCGATCGTTTCCGCACCGGCGATATGCTCACCAAGGCACTGGAAAGCCGCGATGTTGCCGGCACCTTGGCCGAACTCAATCCGACTCATCCCGATTACGCGCGGCTCAAGCAAGAGCTGGCTGACACGCCGCTGGAAGAGAGCGATCGGCGCAAACTGATCCGCGCCAACATGGATCGCTGGCGCTGGCTGGCGCGCGATCTGGGCAAGATCTATCTGATCAGCAATGTCCCCGAATATCAGCTGCGGCTTTCAGTCGGTGACAAGGTCATCAAGACCTATCGCACGATTGTCGGAAAGCCGGGTCGGACTGCGACCCCGCAACTGGCCGAGGATGTTTCGGGCGTGGTATTCAACCCAACCTGGACCGTACCTCAATCGATTGTGAAGGGCGAAGGGCTGGGCGAGCGCGTGCTCAACAATCCCGCCTGGGCCAAGTCCAAGGGCTATCGGGCGATTGAAGGCGAGAATGGCTGGGTCACTGTGATCCAACAGCCTGGGCCAACCAATTCGCTAGGGCGGATGAAGCTCGAAATGCCCAACCCGCACGCAATCTTCTTCCACGACACACCCTCGCGCCATTTGTTCAACAATTCCAACCGCGCCTTGAGCCATGGCTGCATTCGCACCGAAAATGCGCTTGAAGTGGCGATGTTGGTGGCGATGCTGGGGAAAGGGGCGACCAAGGACGAAGCGGTCGATATTGCCACTTCGGGCAAATACACCAAGGTGATGAATGAGCGGAAGCTGCCCGCCTATATCACCTATTTCACCATGGCGACCAACGTCGATGGCGAGCTGACAACCTTCAAGGATATCTACGATCGCGATGCGCCGGTACTTGCGAGCCTCGATCAGCCGCGGGTCGGCGATCGCAGCAATGAAATCGACGATGAAGTGATTGTGATCGAGAATGATCCGCGCGCGGGCGGATAGAGCCTAGAAGCTTCCGGGTGCGTAGCGCTGCATATCGGTCGGCTGCTCTGGCTTGAGCAGCTCTGTCTCTGGAACCTTCTCTTCAGCCGGCTTGTCCTTGGGAGGCTCACCGACAGTGTTCTCATCGGTCAGGCCGAGGCTGTCAGCATACAGCAGGCGCCCGCCTGACAGAGTCAGCAATGCGGTCCGGAATTGCTCTTCACCCAACGCAAAGCAACCCTGTGAGCGGCCAAGCCGTCCCCATTTTTCGATATGGTCGGGCTCAGCGTAATTGGCGCGGTGCATCACGATTGCGCGGCGCAGCGCGGCTTCGTTGGTCTCATCGAGCCCGCCCAAACGCACCGAGGTGCCATAGCGGCCGACATACCATTCCCAGGTGACATAGGCGCCCTTGCTGGTGGCGTGAGAGCCTTCCTCGTTCGAATAGTGATTGAGCCAGCCATCATGCTCTGGATCGGAACCCGAACCATGGCTGACGTGATAACTTTGCACTTCCTCGCGATCGAGATTGACGAAGTGGAACCGGCGATTGGCAGAATGAACGCCAAAGTCAGCGATCCCGACAATGTCCCTCTTCCAGATTACCTCGCCGGCCCGGTCCAGTTCGCGCTTGGCGATCGCGAACAGCTTGCGATCCCGCACGCTGCCTTTGATCGGCGCGGCGGCGAGTTTGGCGGGCAGCGCCAAGGAGGCACCCGCAACCAAGCCGGTCTTGATCAGATCGCGACGTTTCATACCGCTAGCCATAGCAGTGCAACTCTTACCGCAAAATTATGGTTCCCGTGAAGGATTCATCGCCGTTTTTGCTCAACTGGTCGCGTTGTGCTCGGCAAATGCCTTCATTCCGAGCTGCATTATGCCTGGCATGCTGTCGTTCACTATCTTGCCGACATGGGCCAATGCGGCCAGCCGCGGGCTCTTTTCGGCGGTCAGTTTCGCAATCGTCGGCCCGGTTGGATGCAGTCGACTGCGGGCGTTGAATGCGTTGGTCTTCTCGTTCTGTGAGAGCAGGCCGGTGCTGCGCAAATTGGAGAGAAACGCTGCCGGATAGGTGCTGGTCGTATCGGTCAAGGGACCAGGCGGGACCAGCGCATTCTTCTCTTCGTCCGTGTCGAAATTGGCCTCGATAAAGGCGGCGAGCGCGGCGCTGTATGGCACGAACGGCGTCTGCGCCAATTGCAGCGTAATCACATCGCCGTCGAAGAAGGGACGCTGGTTGTTGCGCGCTTCGAAGGGCACGGCGCTGGCGGTGCAATCGATGAACAACGTGCCTTCGGGCAGGTCGACCACCTCGTCAGCGAAATGCATCCTGCCCGGCTCGATCTTGCTCACTCGACCTTGGCGATAGACCTGCTTGATGCCGCGCAGCAGCTCAACTTCACCTTCAGAGATCACAGCAAAGTGGAACATCGACGGCGTGATATCCGGGTCGATCCGCAGCATCAGGCCTTTCTCGCCCAACTTGGCGAACAATTCGTCGCCGTCTGCAGATTCGGCGGCAGCCTGCATCTGGATGGTCTGGAAGCTCACCAACTCTTCGAGATGGTGCTCGGCCGGCTGCAGAAACTTGCGGTTGAACATCCATGAATCGCGTGGTCGGACCCAGCCAATCTTGTCGGGCGAAACTCCGGCTTCGAGCAGCCACACGCCAGTGTCCATCGCGGTCTTGCCTGCGCCGACAATGACATAGTTCTGCGGCAGGTTGTCGGTGTCTTTCCAAAGCCCGGGAAGATCGCCGGGAATCGCGAATGGTGTCCCCTCGGCAATCTCAAAGCCCGGCTTGTGGGTCGAGGGAACCGAGGTCTGGAAATAGGTCCCATCGACCAGCTTGCGGCGAACCTCCACCTGGCGCTGTTCGCCCGACAGGATCCCCTTGATCACATGACCTTCGTGATATTCGGTTAGCGGGAAATATTGCACCCGCCCGCTGGGCAGGAAGCGATCATTCATTACCGCTTCGTAATAGGCTAGGATTTCGGCATGTTTGGCGAGCGGGTACATTCCCGCATTGTGGCCATGCTGATCGACCCGATTGGTGCACAGCTCGAGCGAGTTCACGCCATAGGTCGAGCTCGGCTGGTGCAGCGTCACGAAGGAATAGGCATCGTTCCAATGGCCACCGGGCTTGGCATGTTTGTCGACAATCATGATGTGGCAATCAGGGTCTTCGTCGAGCAGCGTATCAACAAAGGCCATGCCGACGGCGCCGGCTCCGATCACGAGATAGTCGGTCTGAATGTCTGCCATGCGCTGCTGTCCTGTCGCTAATCACTATTGGTCGGAGCACGGCTCCTAGCATCAAATATTGGCGATAGGCACCGCGCATTCTCATCCGCCATGGCCAGCATGCTGCGGGCGTGGCGTGCGCCGACCTCGCGTTGGTCATCGCCATACCCTCCTCCCAACGCCGAGGCGATCGGAATGCCGTTACGGCGCGCGAGCGAAACGACATAGCGATCGCGCTGCTCCAGCCCGTCACTGCTCAAGGATAGCCGCCCGAGCTTGTCATCGACGTGCGGATCGACGCCCGCCTGATAGAACACGAAATCGGGCGCGAATTGCGCCATCACAGCGGGCAAATGCCGCTCGAGCGCTTCCATATAGCCCTCATCATCGAGCGAATCGGGCAGCGGGACATCGAGGTTTGAGCGCGCCTTGCGGACTGGGAAGTTCTTCTCGGCATGGAGCGACAGGGTGAAGATATCCTCGCGCCCGGCGGTCAGGCTGGCGGTGCCATCGCCTTGGTGAACATCAAGATCGACAATCAGAATGCGTTGGGCATCGCCTTCAGCAATCAAGCGATTGGATGCCACCGCGAGATCGTTGAACACGCAATAGCCCGCGCCAGTGTCAGCCAGAGCGTGATGGCTCCCGGCTGCGCTGTTGGCGGCATAGCCGTGCTGCATCGCCAGCTGCGCTGCGAGCCAGGTCCCGCCATTGGTGTGGCGCACGCGATCGCGGATCCGCTCGGTCACAGGAAAGCCGATCCTGCGCTCCTTTTCGCGCGGGACCTCGGCGCGGAAGATCTGATCGACATAGGCCGGGTCGTGCACGGCTTCGAGCCAATCACGCGGCATCGGCTCGGGCGCGTGCTCGGTCATCGCCGCGCCGCTCTCTCGCAGCGCTTGCATCACCGTGATGTACTTATCGAATTTGAAAGTCCCGCGGGTCGGCTGCGGCGCCATGTAATCGGCGTGATGGACGACGTGGAGCACAGCCTATCGCGCCGCCATTTCCAAGGGAGCGGGCAGGGGGAGTGCAATCCGCAATTGTTGCATTATCACCCCGATCCATTGCTCGATCTGGGCGATCTCTTCATCCACCACCGCGCTTTCAGCTGCCTTGCTCTGCTCGGCCTGCACCGCGGCGTAGTCTCCGCCCAGCTTGGCGTGGGAGGTGAACAGCGGCCCTTCGGCAACCATTGCAGCATCATCGGCGGCGACCTCCAATCCGAGCCAATTGGCGCAGGCGAGGATAGTGTCCGTCTTGTTTGCGATGAAGTGATCGCTGGCGAGCGAGCGCAATTGCTCTGGGCGCTTCTGAAGCAGGTCGGTGAACTGCCGCATCTGCATCAGCCAGGCCACGGCCGCGCATTGCAAATCGCTTAGCTCGAAATAACCCTTTTCATCCAGGCCCAACTCAAGCGGCATGATCGCGCGGCAATGCGCCAATTGCTTGCGCCCCCAGATCCGCCCGGCCAGCCCCTTCTTGGCGACCGAGCGCAGGAAGTCGCCCAACTCGCCATAGAGCACGATCCCCTTTGCCCCCTCGCTGTGGTCGAGCATCGCCGGGATGATTCCGTTGGCGAAATTGCTCGGCTTGAGCACGGTGCTATCGTCAGCGCGGCCAAGCCATTGGCACAAGGGGCCGATGGCGGGCGAGGCGCTCTGCATTGAGACGCCCTGAAGATGGTTGAGCACCATCGGTTCGCTCAGGCCCGACACGCGGGGAAGCGCATCCAAGGCCTGCACCAGCAAGGTTGAGCGGCAGAAAGCACTGTGGAACAGGAAATGCACGCTTTGCCCGCTCGGCGCATGTGACAGTGCGTCAGGCAGGCTGTGCCATTGCAGGTCGGCGTCGGAGCTCGGCTTAAAGTCTGCGAGGAAGGTCAGTGCCTGCCGCTGCTCTTGCGGGATCCGCGCAAAGGCCATTCGTCCATTGGCCGCATCAAGGCTGTGCGGGATCCAGTCGGGCGCGCTGATAAGGTCAACTATCTCGGGCATAGGCAGCCTGTCCCTGACAGAATCCCGATGCACAAACAAGCGATGCACTCGCCGCGCTTTTCGACTAGAGCTGCGGAATGCAATTTCGACTGAACGACAGCAATGACGCCGGCGCTCTCGCCGCTGAATACGCCGCCAAAGGGCGCTTGCAGGTGCGCGATGTGTTTGAGCAGGCCACCGCGAAAGAGATCCATTCGCGACTTTCGGCGATCGATTGGTGGCTGGCATTCAACGAGGGCGAGAAGGTCCATCAGCTGCAGCCGCAGGAGCTTCGCAGCCTGAGCCGCGAGCGAGCGACGCAAATCCAGGCGCAGATCAACGCCGATGCGGCCAATGGATACCAATTCCTCTACAATTACTTCCCGCTGTTCACGGCCTATTTCTCACCCAATTTTCCGGCGATGCCACTGTTTCCGGTCTATGAATTCCTCAACAGCGAGAAATTTCTCGGCTTTGTGCGCGAGCTCACCGGGCTCGACAATATCCGCTGGGCCGATGGGCAGGCGACGCTCTATCGCGCGACCCACTTTCTCAAGGTTCACACCGACAAGGTCGACAAGGACCAACGGCTGGCGGCCTATGTCCTCAATTTCACTGAGAATTGGGACACCGATTGGGGCGGGTTGCTGCAGTTCTGGGACAAGAATGGCGATGTCGAACATGCCTTCAAGCCGAGCTTCAATGCGCTCAACATCTTCACCATCCCGGCCGATCATTCGGTCAGCATGGTGACGCCCTATTCGCCGGGCCTGCGGTTCTCGATCACCGGCTGGCTGCGCGGCGACGAGCCGCCCGGGAGTTTCCCGGCGCGTTAGGTGGCGAGGTCAGCGAGCCGTTTGAGCTCGTCAAAGATTTCGTCCTCGCTCCGGCTTGCTGCATCACGCCAGGTGGTTGCAGTGTCCGGATTGAGCAGCGCCCCTTCGGGCGTGATCACCAGCAGATTGGGCGTGCCCGGCAGGTCGTCGAGGCCAAAACGCTGAGCGATTGCCAGATTATGGCCATCGCCCGATTGCGGCATGCCGATATTGACGAACACCAGCTCATATTCCTGAGCGATCAGATCGGCAAAGCGCTCCGTCTCCAGCCATCCCGCCAAGGCGCGGCTGTCGTGGCACCAATTGGCGCCCATCACCAACAGCAGTCTGGTGTCGTTTTCGGCTGCGCGCAGCAGCGCGGCGTCGACATCTCCAGGGGCATCCTCGCGGACGTGATAGGATTTGGCTTCGGGATAATCGTGGGAGGCGGCCACGGCGACCTCGTAGATCACCACACCCACCAGCAGGGGCAGCGCACCCAACAATCCGGCGAAAAGGGCGCGGATCACTCGGCGGCTTCCGCCGGTTCGGCGTGCGGATCGAAGGCGGTTTCTTCCCCGGCTTCGATCTTGGCGGCTTTCTCCTCGACCAGCTTGACGATGTGATCGAGCATATCGTCATCCTCGATCGCATGCGCTTTCACACCGGAGAGATAGACCATGTGCTTGCCCGCGCCACCGCCGGTCAGCCCGATATCGGTTTCGCGCGCTTCGCCTGGTCCGTTGACCACGCAGCCGAGCACCGAAAGGCTCATCGGAGTCTTGATATGCTCGAGCCGCTTTTCGAGCGTTTCGACCGTGCGGATCACGTCAAAGCCCTGGCGCGAGCAGCTCGGGCAGGACACCACCCGAACGCCGCGGGTGCGCAGGCCAAGCGCCTTGAGCATTTCATAGCCGACTTTGACTTCCTCTTCGGGCTCAGCCGAAAGCGAGACCCGGATCGTGTCGCCGATCCCGGCCCACAGCAGCGAGCCCATGCCAATCGAGCTCTTGACCGTGCCGCCGATCAATCCACCCGCTTCGGTGATGCCCAGGTGCAGCGGGCAATCGACCGCGTCAGCCAGGCCGTGATAGGCGGCAACAGCAAGGAAGACATCGCTGGCCTTCACCGCCACCTTGAATTCGTGGAAGTCGTGATCCTGCAGCAGTTTGATATGGTCGAGCGCGCTTTCGATCAGCGCTTCAGGACAAGGCTCGCCATATTTTTCGAGCAGGTCCTTTTCCAGGCTGCCGGCATTGACCCCGATCCGGATTGCACAGCCATTGGCCTTTGCCGCGCGGACCACTTCGGCCACGCGGTCATCGCCGCCGATATTGCCGGGGTTGATCCGCAGGCAGGCTGCGCCGCCATCGGCCGCTTCAAGCGCGCGCTTGTAGTGAAAATGGATGTCGGCAACGATCGGGATCCGAGAAGCCTTGGTGATCTTCTTGAAGGCAGCGGTCGCCTCTTCGGTCGGGCAGGACACGCGGATGATATCGCAGCCGACTTCCTCACACCGCCGGATCTGATCGAGCGTTGCCACCGCATCTTCGGTGGGGGTGTTGGTCATGGTTTGCACCGTGATCGGCGCATTGCCACCCACCGGTACATTACCAACCATGATCTGGCGGCATTCCCGCCGTTCGATATCGCGCCAAGGCCGAACTGAAGACATGCGCGCTATATAGAGTCAGCACCGTGAAGGGGCAATGACACTTACTCAGTTCGGAGCGGTTGCCGTTACTTCGCTGCTCCTGCACTCGATCAGGCTTACCAGCGGATCAGCGGTGGAACCGCAAAGCGACCTATCACAGCCCAAAGCGCGACGGGGAGCACATGCCAGATCCCGATATGCGCGATGCTGTCGAGCGGGCACGTGATACCATAGGCCACCGAGCCGAGCGCTCCGGCGGTCAGGCCAGCCATCCAGCCCGAGCGCTCAAGCGAAACTGGCGCGCCGTGGCGCAGGAAAAGGACCGACGCGACAAACACGATAAAGCCTGCCGCAAAAGCATAAGCGCCGCATTCCCAATACCAGGTTGCCTGGTCGTTGAGCATGCTCGGGACGTCGTGCGAATGGTCGTGATTTAATTCAACCGTGGCAATCGTGATCAAAGCCGCGATCGGCATCACCGCCAGCATCGCGGCGCTCCAAGCTGGCGCGTTGGAGCGTGAGCCAACTCGCGGCAGAGCACCTGCAGCCAGCGCGGCAGCGCTCGCCGCGCCTAGCAACAAGAGCAATCCGTTGGTTATCCAAAAATAGCCTGACGCTTCGCCGAACAGCATCCCGGTCCAGAAGTCGAACACCGAGATCGACACGATTCCGGAGACCAGTGTGGCAAAACCAACCAGCAACGCCCCGTCGCGCGGGTTAATCCGCCGGACAGGGGTTAGCTCTTCGGTCATCGACGCGATCAGCTCTTCGCGGCTCATACGGTCAGTCATCTTACTCAACTTCCTCAACGAGGGTGGCCAGTTTCTTGAGGCCACGATGTATATTCACTTTGACCGAGCTTTCGCTCTGCCCGGTCTTCTCCGATGCTTCGCGGACCGATAGCCCGCTGATCTTCACAAGCTCGATAACCTCGGCCTGTTTCTTCGGGATTTGCCCAAATAGGCGCTCCAGGCTGACCCGGGCAAGTACCACTTCTTCTTCGCTGTCTTCAAAGGCGGAATCGTCTTCGAGCTCCTGCCCGTCGTGCTTGTAGACCTTGCGCAAATGGTCGACCCAGCGATAGCGCGCGATCGCTGCCAACCATGGCAGGAACGGGCGGGCGGGATCGTAAGTGGCGCGCTTCGTGTAAAACGCAATCAGCACGTCCTGCACCAGATCATCGAGCTGGTGCGGTGGGACGCGCCGACGGAAATAGCGCTCCAACCATATGCCCACCTCGGACAGCAGCACATTGGCGGCGGCTTTGTCGCCGTCTTGCGCTGCCGCCATGAGGCGGGAAAAGGTGGCTTCATCTCCGACCATTATGCTGCTGACTTAACAGAGGCCTGGTCAAAAGACATAGCGGGTTTGCCCAGCGCGAGCACACGTCCAATCAGCGCATCGAGCGAGAAGATTCCTCCCCCGCGGCTGACCAGGACGAGCGCCATGGCCACCCAGATTGCTGCCGAGCCCCACCAGTGATCCCAGGTCGGGAACACGAAGGCCTGGATCACGAAGGTCATGATCATCAGCGACAGGGCCGAAAAGCGCGTTGCAAGACCCAGCGCGAGAAGGATCGGGAACAGGAATTCCGCATAGGTTGCCATGGGAACGGAAACCGAAGCGGGGAGCGGAACCCCGGTAAACTCATTCTCGAACAGGAAGTAGGTGATGTCCGAAATCTCGAACAAAGTCCCTTCTTCCACTTTGGTCTTGTAAGAGCGCCAGAACACGCCTGCCAAAGCGAGGCGGGTGAGAAGCAGCGCTATTCCTTCGATGAATTTGCCGGACAACAGGCCGACAAGGCGTTCGTAGAGAGAAATGCTCTTGCTCATCATCCACCTCCTTTGATTGCCTGCGACTTAGCGCTTGATCGGGCTCAGCGAGCCATTGCCCTTGGGCGTTTCGATGTTGGTGCAAGTGCCTTTGGCGACGAAGCTCCAGGCATTGCCCTGGTAGTCGCGGGTCGAAGTGCCAGCACAGCTAGTGCCTGGGCCAGCGGCGCAATCGTTCTTGCCAGCCTTGGCAACGCCGTAGCACTTTTCCTTGGCGTCTTGCGCCGCAACCGGAGTGGTGGCGAGGCCTGCAATGACACCTGCGGTAACGGCGAGGCCTGCGAAGTTTGCGATCGATTTGGCGTTCATGTGAATTCTCCAAAAATTCGGTTTAGGGGGTAGAACCAGCACAGCGCCGGAACTGCTCACCAATTCGCCGGGGGATCGCGGTTGGTTACAGCGATCAAAATTATTTCGGAGTTTTTGGGACTGCCCAGACTGGCCCCGGATTTATTCTCACACCTGTGTAACGCGCGCGCGGTCACGCACGAACCCGCCATCAGATGCAGCGAGAATTCTGAGCAATCAAAGTGTCGCTGCGAAACAGATTGGTGATCCCGACGTCAGTCGACCGGTCGCCAGACGGTTCGGTGAGCAGGTCTGTCTGCGCATTACCCTGACCCCCCTCCGATGCCTGGACATCCCGCGCACCGGACCGTCGACCTTGAGGCAGGAGCGTCATATGACGAATACAATTGCACCCTTTGGTGGCTTCGGGTTGGGGCTGCGCCGCCCGCATTATGATGAATTCCTGCAAGGCCGGGTGCCGGTCGATTTCGTCGAAGTGATCAGCGAGAACTTCATGATCGAGGGTGGCCGCCAGATCCGTATTCTTGAGCAAGTGCGCGCGAACCTTCCGGTGATCATCCACGGCGTGTCGATGTCGATCGGCTCGGCCGGTGGGCTCGATCCAGACTATCTCGACAAGCTCAAGCGGCTGGAGCAGCGGATCGAGCCAATGTGGGTGTCGGATCACCTGTGCTGGACCCGCAGCAGCGCGCATAACAGCCATGACCTCCTGCCGCTCCCGCTAACCAATGAAGCCTTGGACGTCGTGTGCGAGAACGTCGATCGCGCCCAGAACCATCTTGGCCGGGCAATGCTGTTCGAAAACCCCTCAAGCTATCTCACCTTTCCCGAGGATGAGATGAGCGAATGTGAATTCCTCTCCGAGATGGCGCGCCGGACCGGCTGTTATCTGCTGCTCGACGTCAACAATATCTACGTTAGCAGCCAGAACCATGGCTTTTCGGCGCATGATTATCTCACCGGCCTACCGCTGGACCGCGTGCGGCAGATTCACTTGGCGGGCCACGAGCCAGCCACGGCTGAGCGCAACATCATCATCGACACACACGATCGAGCGGTCACCGAGGAGGTCTGGGCGCTTTATGCCCAGGCGGTGGCGATGTTGCCCAATCCGGTGGCGACTATGATTGAGCGTGATGACAAGATCCCGCCGCTTGGGGAGTTACTGGGAGAGCTTGACCAGGCACGGCAATTGGCCGGTGCAAACCTTGAAGAGGTGCAAGCATGAGCGCGGGCGTATCGCTTCTCGAGCGGCAAGAGGCCTTCATGCAGAATGTCCTGGACGAGACCGCGCCGCTGCCCAGGGGTTGGGGGGCAGACCAGGAGGCCGGCCTGTCAGTCTATCGCGGCAATTACCGGTCGGCGCTGATGGATGCGCTGAGCGATACATTTGAGCGCACCAAACTGTATGTCGGCGAGGGTCCATTCGCGCAGGCTGCTGCACACCATGCGATTGGGCATCCCCCATCTGGCTGGACCATAGACGAAGCGGGCGAGGGGTTTGATCAAACCTGCGCGCAATTGTTCGCCAACAATCCCGAAGTGGCCGAACTGGCCTGGCTTGAATGGACCATGCTGGCTCTGGCTACTGCGCCAGATCAAGCGCCGCTCGATGCAGTTGGCTTTGCCGAGGCAACTGAAAGCCTGGGCGATGCCCAATGGTCTGCGCTTCGGCTGGAGTTTCAGCTGCGGATGGCCACGCGCATTGTCGCGCATGATCTTACCGGATTATGGAATGCGCTCAGCTCTCCCAATGCCGAAAGTTCCGTCGCGCGCCTGCCGCAGGGCCAAGGCTGCCTGGTCTGGCGCGAGGGCGAGCGACCAGTCTTCATGCTGACCAGCGCCGATGATGCGCTGGCTCTGACAGCCATGCTTGAAGGTGCGAGCTATGGTGAGATGCTGCTGCAACTGGCTGAGCGCCAAACGGGCGGTGACCGGCTGTCCAAGGCGATCAAGAAAGCTGGCGAGTTCCTCGGCCAATGGTTGCAAGAAGGGATGATTGTGCGCGTGATCGCTTGACTCTCGCCACCGCTCGGGCAGGCTTTTGTCCAAAGGGAGAGAACCATGCTCAGCGAAACCTCGATCGAACTCCGCAGCGCCAAGGCCAGTTTCTTGATGCGCGCGGTCAAATGGCTGATGGGCAGGCGAAAGCCGGTTTTCCCGCAGGAGCCAGAGGCAATCGCGCCCTTCCTGGACAATCGCAAACCTCCCGAGGACGCGCCAATGCCGGACAAGTTCAACCAGAAATATCAGGTTGAGCGCTGGGAGGCTGCCGGCCAGCCAGTGGTGACGCTGCATCCAAAATCTGGACCCGGTGAATGGCACATGCTGTATTTCCATGGCGGTGGGTTTGTCCTGCCGATGTTTGACGTTCATTGGCCGCTGGTTGCGACCATGGTCGATACTTTGGGTATCAGCGTCTCGGTCGCACTGTATGAGGTTGTGCCGGAAAGCCGCTATTCACGTGCGGATGAGCAGGCCGATGCCGCTTTTGCCAAGCTCGCCGCCGGGCATGATCCGGCCAAGATCGTCCTCAATGGTGATAGCGCAGGCGGGCATATGGCGCTGTCGCTGGCTTTGCGCCTGGCCAAGGCGGGCGGGCCAACCCCGGGCAAATTGGTGCTGTTTGCGCCATGGCTCGATGTGACGATGCAGGATGAGGAAATGCGCGTGGTCGAACCGCATGACCTCATGCTCAAGGTCGACGCCTTGCGCGCCTTCGGCACGATCTGGGCGGATGATCGCGATCCGGCGGGCCCGGCCTGTAGTCCGCTCTACACGCCTTCGGAAGAGCTGACGCAGCTCCCATCGACCCGGATCTTCACCGGGCGGCATGATCTCTTCATCATCGACAGCCGCTCATTCACGCACAAGCTGCGTGACGCTGGGGTTGATGCCAAGCTCTACGAGTATGAAGGCGGACCGCACGTCTTCATGGCGATCACGCCGACCCGCGAGTCCAAGGATGTGATCAAGCTGATCGGTGAGTTTTTGGGGAGTTAGGTCGTTCGACCGCTAGGCTGGACCACCCGCACCCTCCGCCCTTCCACCCGGAGCCTACCGGATAATCATCCGGGTGGAAGGGCGGAGGGTGCGGGTGGCGCTGGCTATCGGATCAAAGGCTCATTTGATCCGCGCCAAAACCCTAAAAACTCTCACCGGTCATTTGCTCGCTGATCGCCCACAGCCGATCGGCATTGCCCTTGTCGATAGCATAGCTCCGAACACCGCCATTGGCGGAGTGATCGTCGATCTCGGCGACATGGCAATCCTCGCAATAGACACCGCCCTTGCCCTCCAACTCCTCGGCGGTCGCAGCCCAAACCTGGGTCGCTGCGCCTTGCGGAATTGTCTTCCACGAGAAGTCGGGATCATTTTCGGTAACGCGGGCGATCAGTGCGGCCGAAGCCTCTTCGCTCAAGTGACGACCGAGGTTGGTCTGAATGCCGCCCGGATGCACGGCATAGGCATGGATACCCTGATCGGCGAAGCGATCTTCAAGCCCGACCGAGAACAGTAGATTGGCGGTCTTGGACTGACCGTAGCTGGCCCACTCATTGTAATCGCGGTTCTCGAAATTGGGGTCGTCGAAATTGACCGGGCCCATATGGTGCCCGCGGCTCGACAGATTGACAATGCGCTTGTCTGACCCGGCCTGGACCAGCGGCATAAGCTGCTTGGTAAGAACGAAATGCCCAAGATGGTTGGTCCCGAACTGCCGCTCAAACCCATCGGCGGTTGCTTCCTTGGGACAAGCCATCACACCAGCATTGTTGATCAACAGATCAATCTTGTCGAAACGATCATTGGCCTCGGTGCCGCAGGCGCGAACGCTGTCGAGCGAAGCCAGATCACAGGTGATCGTCTCAAGGCTGGCGTCGGAAACCTCGGATTTGATGGTTGCAACCGCTTCGTCGAGCTTGGCCTGATCACGCCCGGCCAGGATCACATGTGCGCCTTTTGCTGCCATCGCGCGACCGGTTTCCTGACCAAGACCGGAATTGCCGCCGGTGATGAACACGGTCTTGCCGCTCAGGTCCTTGCCTTCAAGCACTTCATCGGTGGTGCTGGTTGCTCCAAACACGCTCATCCTGCCTCTCCTCGAATCCCTGGATTTTGACTCATGCTAGCCGGTGGGCTCACAATGCGATAGGAAAATAGACCTATGAAAAGCATCCTTGTTTCTGCGCTGACCGCGTTGTTCGCCCTGTCCTTGCCAATCGCTTCTCCCGCTGCGGCGGAGGACCCGATGGAGCCGCGCTGGTCGATCGCGATCCACGGCGGTGCCGGCACACTCAGCCGCAAGAATATGACGCCGGAAAAGCAGGCCGAGTATGAGGCCGCTCTGCAGCAGGCCTTGGATGCCGGGGTGGCAATCTTGGCCGAAGGCGGCAGCGCCATGGATGCGGTCATGGCGGCGGTCATCCCCTTGGAAGACAATCCGCTGTTCAACGCCGGACGCGGCGCCGTATTTACCTGGGAGGGCGAGAATGAGCTCGACGCCTCGATCATGGACGGCAGCGATCGCAGCGCCGGAGCAGTAAGCGGCGTCAAGGGCATCAAGAACCCGATCCTGCTGGCGGACGCGGTGCGAACCAGCAGCCCGCATGTCTTCCTGAGCGGAGCGGGAGCGGAACAGTTCGCCAGCGAGCAAGGGTTGGAGACCGCCCCGCGCGAATGGTTTGAAACTGAAGGGCGCAAAAAGGCTCTGGAACGGCGCAAGGCGCGCGAACTGTCAGCGGTGGATGTCGATCACAAATTCGGCACGGTCGGTGCCGTCGCGCTCGACCTCAATGGCAATGTAGCGGCCGCCACCTCAACTGGCGGGATGACTGGTAAGCGCTGGGGCCGGATTGGCGATTCCCCTGTGATCGGAGCGGGAACCTATGCCGATGATCGCTCCTGCGCGGTGTCAGCCACCGGTTGGGGCGAGTATTTTCTTCGGGTCGGCGTGGCGCAGGAGATTTGTACGCGGCTGCGGTATCGATTCCGGATGGATTTGAACCAGGCGCAGGCGACAGTCCCGAAGGATGAGGACGGCAATTACACCTATGCAATCCATGCCTATGAGATGGCGCTTGAAGCCAAGGCCGTTCAGGAAGAGGCCGATGGCGTTATGCGCGAAGTCGCCGATCTGGGCGGTGATGGCGGCGTGATCGTCGTGACGCCTGACGGGCATGCTATCTTCAGCTTCAACACTGCCGGCATGTATCGCGGCAGAGCGACCAGCGCTGGCGTCAACGAGGTGGCGATCTTTGGCGGCGAAGAGCCGAACGAGCCCTCCGCTACTCCGGATCACTAAGGGCTACAATTCGCCCAGATCACAGCCGCGCGCTTCCAGGATCGGCTTCATTTCCCAAAAAGCGGCCGGTGTCCGGGTAAGCGGGATATAGGGATGCAGATGGTGGACGATGTGGAACTGCATCCACATTGAGCCCCAATTGCCGACCTTTGATTTCCACGCGCGGGAATTGCGATAGCGGCTTTGCTCATTGCTCGGGTGGTGCGGCGCCCAGGACAGGAAGAACACGATGTAGCTGATCGCGATCTGAAAGGGTAGCCACCACAGCAGCAGGGCCTCCAGCGCATAACCATTCCACGCCAGAGCACCAAGAATGGCGATGAAGCTGAGCCTATAGACCAGCGACAGCAGAATCAGATCGGTCCGACCGGCACGGACCAGCGCGGCTGCATAATCCTGATTGCGTTTGGCGTTGGGCTGGCGATTGCGGATCGTGCTCCAGAGCGCCGACCACGGGCCCGGCGCCTTGGTGGTGATATCGACATCCAGCTCGGGATCATTGGTGTGCCGATGGTGATCCAAATGCGTGACCCGCAGCACTTCAAACGGATAGATTAGCATCCAGCTGGTCGCATGTCCCACCAGCTCATTGAGCCAGCGCAGCTTGGTCCCGGGGCGTGCGATGATATCGTGTTGCGCTTCGTGGGTGGGCAAATAGACCAGCGCCATATTGATCGTGGCTATCGGGAAGGCTGCCCAGAGCGGCAGAATATCCAGGAAGACCAGTGGCCAGAGCGACAGCCAGACCGCCAGATTGGCGAAGGCCCAGAACACCGCTCCCCACGGGACCATGCCCGTGTGCTTGCGCGCGATCTTGTTCTCCAACCGGCGCAGCTCGGCATTGCTCAATTGCGACAGATCGTCGGGCAGAATGTCTGAAACCGCGTTCATATCCACCTCCCCGTGAATTGCGCAATCAGGCCCCAGGTGCCGCCGACGATCAGCGCCAAGGTCAGCGTCGTCAGGCCAAGCGGGGCGGCGACGCCGATTGCTTGCAGGCCTTGGTCAATCACCGGCACCAGGAACGCAAAGGCGAAGATAATCGGAAGTATCCCCGCGACAAATTTGAGCGCTTTCTCCATTTCAGGCAGCCTCTTCTTGATGGTTTGGTGTTGTCGACAGCTCGGCCAGACGCGCGAGCAATTGTGCGCGAAACTCGTCCGACGCATCGCTGGCTAGTACGGTGTAGAATCCCCAGCGTTGGCGCCGGCGCATCTCCTCGAGATCGATTGCACCGTTAAGCCAGTCATCGAGCGCAGCGCGATAGGCGCCGAACATCAGCACCCCCAGATCATGCGCGGAAACATTGCCGCGCAGCTGGCCCCGGCGTTCTGCGGCGCGAGCGGCGAATTCCGCCATGTCGACCGATCGCCGTGCTGCATGGGCACCGGCATCATCGCGGGTCGGGTGATAGGCAAAGGCAATGCCGAGCCGCTGGAGCGCGATGAAGGTCGCGCGCGAAAAGGCCTGATCATCGCGGATTTGCGCAAAAGCCTCGTCAATCACCGCATCGGCCATCTTCAGCGGAGTGGCGCGGCGATCAAACTCCAGCCGGTCCCACAATTGTTCAATCGAGCTGATTGCCATTGCGCTGATGATCGCGGCCTTGTCGCCGACCAGATTGTAGAGTGTCGGCACGGTCACGCCCGCCGCTTTGGCGAGGCCGCGCGTGGTCAGCGCGTCATAGCCGTCACGCGCGATAATCTCGCTCGCGGCGGTCAGGATCCGCTTCTTGCGGTCTCGAATGGCTTGCTGGCGACGAGTCGACATGCAGATAATCTGGCAGAGGTCGTTCGTTTTATCAATGATAAAATTTTATCACTGGTAAAAATTGGGCGTCGGGCGCCGCCAAATCAGGCGCTGTCAAACTTGTCGCGCTTGCGCTTGCCGAACCGCATATCACCTTCGAGCTTCGCGCGAAGCTGGGCATAGAAGGCTTCAAGGAAGGCGCGCTCATCACCAGCGCCGGGATCCCATCCGATTTTGCGGCAAATCGCGGCATGGACCGACGCCAAGGCTTCTTGGTTGTCTTCCCGCAGAACCCGCTCAAGCGTTTGCAACTCATGCTCGCCATAGACCGCCAGTTCGTTGGGCCCGAACTCGTAGCGCGCGCCAGTCACCCCGCTCGCACCTTTGGCTGCCCCCTGAGTCGAAAGGGTCTCAGCCAGCTTGGTTCGCGGTGCTTCGACCACCCAGGTGCCGGCAATCACGTCACCTGCACGCAGTGCGTCACGGTTGAAGAAGGGAAACAGCATGAACACCAGAAACCACGCCAGGCCAGCCCAGCCTGCACTGCCGGCCGATCCGCTCGGCGCCACCAGCAGGAAGATCAAGGGCATGAACAATTCAATATCGCGCAACAGATTCCGGGCGATCACCGCTTCGGGGGTCAGCCGCCCGCCATCGCGTGCCGCCACTCGCAAGCCGGTCAGCCGTTTACCAGGAGTGGCTCCGCGCGGGCCCAGTTCGAAGATCAGGAAATAGCCATAGCGCGCCAGGAACAGCACGAGGATGAAGACGATGCTTAGAAATTCCTGCGCCCCATCGACATTGTCCTCGATTGCATCAAGCGGCTGCTCCGCCACGCCTCCAGCGATCCAGAACACCAGATAGGCGAACACGGTCAGCGCGACATAGAGGATCACAAAATCCAGAATCAGCGCGCCCAATCGGGCTCCGCGCGATCCAATCGTGATTGGGATGGTCAGGCCTTCGGGCGTGACCAGGTCGCGCACCTTGCTCGAGTTCAAGCGCGTATGGGCAGTTACGGCGCTCATGACACATCATCCGCCCGGCTCGGACGATAGGCAAAGAAGTACAGCAGCCACAGCGTCAGCATCGAGCCGCCAATCAGGAAGCGATTGAAGGTTCCGTCGACCAATTGCCGTGGGAATGCCTCCAGAATGGCAGCGAAGACCATCATCAACACCACGCCAGCCATGACGACTGCGCCGCGCCGTCCGCTCTCAGAGGCGGCCGCGAGGACGCTCTTCTCGCCTGGGAAGGCCATCGAACGCCCGATATGCAGACCGGCGGCGCCCGAAAGCAGGATCGCGAACAATTCGGTCGTCCCGTGCACGCTGAGCCAGGCAGCAAATTCAAGCCCCAGTCCCTGGCCGGCAAACAGCCACATCATCGCGCCCAATGTCGCCAGATTGTAGACCAGCAGAAGCAGCGAGGGGATTCCGAAGGCAAAGCCCAGCGCGAACGCTAGAATCGCCACTCCGGCATTGTTGCTGAACAGCGAGGCAGCAAAGGTCGACAGCCCGCTCGCGCTTTGCTCGGTCGCCAGCGTCTGCATCAAATCCTCGCGGCTGGCTCCGGGAACGCGGGTGTCCATGAATTGACCCGGTACGATCCGATAATACCATTCGACGTCCTGCGCGACGAGCAGCCAGCCCACGATTGTGCCTGCCACCATCACGAACAAGGCAATGCAGATGTCGAGCCAGATCTCCCTTACGGCTCGGCTCCAGCCGCCGAACAGGAATGATCGGAGCCAGCTGGCGAGCCCCTGCCGCGGACCGTAGACCTGAAACCAGGCTCGCTGCACCAGGCTTTCAAGATAGCGCAAGGTTGCAACGTCGAGCGAGGTCTCACGTGCAACCGAAAGGCTGGAGGCAGCGGTGCGATAGAGCGTTGGCAAGGCGAGCAGATCGTCGTCGCTGATCCTTCGCAATCCGCCCCCCTCGAGCCGACGAAGAATATCCTCCAAGCGCCGCCAATCACCCTCGCGCTCGAGCCGGAATCGATCCGAGCGCAGCGCGGCGCTTTCAATCTCCGGCGGTGCCTCGACCTCACCTTTGCCGAACCAATTCGCAAATCGTGATGCCATTATCCGATCGCCTCGCGGTTCCTGATCGCAAAATAGTGATCGATCAATTGCGGTCCGACCTGATCCCATGGCGCCTCGACCACATCGACCCCCATTTGGCGCAAGCGCTGCAGCACCACATTCCGCTGGTGCAGCAGCGTGTCAGCGGTGACGCTGCGCGCAAGTGTGGCGACATCCTCCGGCTTGTTGTCGAGGAAGTCACCCAATTCGCTGTCGGTAATGGTCACGAACAGGACAAGATGTTTCGAGACCAATCGACCGATGCTCTCGATCATCAGCTCGGCCGCGGTGGGGTCCGAAAAATCCGAGAACAGCACGATCAGCGCCCGCCGTTGAAGCTTGGATGTCAGCGTCGCCAGCGCGAGGGTAAAATTGGATTCACTGCTGGTGTAATCGAGCTCAGCCGCGGCGCTTTGCAGCCGATGGAAGCCGCGGGCATCACTTACAAACGGCGTCATCAACTGAGGGCGCTGACCAAATCCGAACAGCGCGGTCTTGTCGCCCCCTTTGAGCGCGACATAGGCGCAGGTCAGCGCGGCTGATACGGCCCGATCGATCCGTGGCATGCCATCGACGGGCTCGCACATGGCTTGGCCACAATCGAACGCAAAGACGATTTGGTTGTTGCGCTCGCTTTCGTTCTCGCGCGCATAGAGCTTGGTGTGCCGCGCGCTGGCCTTCCAGTCGATCCGCCGCCGGTCCATGCCGGGCTCGTATTCCGAAAGCGCTTCGAATTGTGTCCCTTCACCACGGATCCGGCGCGCGATCAGGCCGATCTCTGCGTCGCGCAGAAACATCTGCAGAACCGGGCTGCGCACGGGTGAAAGATCGGGCCAGATCCGCACGGTCTGATCCAATTGCTGACTAATCTGATTGGCACCCAGCCCGAGCGGCCCCGCCCAGCGAAGCCAGGCTCGATCGAGTGCAGCGGTCCCGCGGCGCGAAGGCTTGGCAGCAAAGCTTCCGGCCAGGCCCGGCAGTGGAGCTTGCGGAGTCAGGGTAAATTCGGCCTTGCCGCCGTCCCCCAATCGTGGGTCGAACTCGACCGCGACATCCACTCGCGATCTTTGGCCGGAGGAGAAGGTTGCGCTTGCCGAGAGCAAGCAATCCGCGCCAATTTCGACATCACTCTGCGCCTCAACCTGCCAGCCGCTGACCCGGCCCGCGAGCAGTGCATCGATCGCGATCAAGACTACGAACACAAGCGAAGCAATCGGGACAATCTGCCAGGCATCGGGCGCGAGGGCGGCTATCACCAAAGCGACAGGTGCAAATCCCGCCACCAACCAGGCCGCGCGCTCGGTCGGCACGATCGGTAGACGTGGCAAGCGTGGCAGGCGGGATAGCAGCTTGGCCATAAGACTAGCGTGGCGCCTCGGTGCTTTCGACCAGTTCGGCTACCAGAGCTTCGATATCCCGACCGTCAATCTCGGCCGCAGGGCTCAGCGTCAGGCGGTGGCGCAACACAGCGACTGCGAGCGCTTTGACATCATCTGGGATGGTGTAGGCGCGTCCTTGCAGGGCCGCGCGAGCGCGCGATGCATTGGCGAGCATGACAGCGGCACGAGGGCTCGCGCCGACCGACAGATCGGCATGCTCACGGGTCGCCCGCACCAGGCGCACGACATATTGCACGATATCTTCGGCCAGGGTGACGTGATCCAGCGCCGAGCTGGCTTGTCCTAAACGCGCGGTGTCTGCCACCGCGGCAACTCCAAGGTCAGCCGGGCGGATTGGACCTTGATGTTGGCCATAGGCGGCGATGATCTTCGCTTCTTCCTGCTCATCGGGATAGGGCACAAGAAGCTTGAACAGGAACCGATCCAGCTGCGCCTCGGGCAGCGGATAGACCCCCTGGTTTTCGATTGGGTTCTGGGTCGCCACCACCATGAACTGATCGGGCAGAGAATGGGTCTCTCCATCCAGCGTGACTCTGCGTTCCTGCATTGCTTCAAGCAGAGCAGCCTGGGTCTTAGGCGGCGTGCGGTTGATCTCGTCGGCGAGCAGCAGCTCGCAGAAGATTGGCCCGCGAGTCAGGGTAAACTGGCTGGTCTGGAAGTTGAACAGGTTCGAGCCCAGGATATCGCCAGGCAGCAGGTCGGGGGTGAACTGGATCCGACCAAAATCGAGTCCCAGCGCGGTCGCGAAACTCTGCGCCAGAAAAGTCTTCGCGGTCCCGGGAGGTCCTTCAAGCAAGACATGGCCCTGGCTCACCATGGCGATCAGGAGATGATCGACCATTTCGTCTTGCCCGACGATTGCCTTTGCGATCTCCACTCGGATCGCCTCAGCCAGATCGCGCAGTTCTTCCAAGGACATGCTCATCTCTCGATTTTCCCTTCCAAATCTCTGAGCGCGCGGGCGGCGCTCAAAATGTCTTTGGCCGATCCTGCCTGGATCAAGGCCTGCTTGTGCGTTGAAAACAGATTGGGCCGGTTCAGCCGGCCAGCCAAAGCAGCGTCAAGTGCCTGCGGATCCTGGCTTGAGATACCGAGCTTTTGCGCCAATCGGCGAGCGGACAACGCAGCATAGGGCTCGGTCAGCAGGCTCATCCGCCGCGCCCGCACAATCAGATCCGCCCCATTGGCCACCAGGCGATGTTTGCCGAAGGCGATCTTGGGGCCTGCCGCTGCTGCGGGACCAAACCGATTGAACGAACGCCAGCCGATGATCAGCATGGCGAACAGCAGGCACAATGTTGCCGCCAGGAAGGGCGGGCGAAAAGCCAGTGTCAGCAGATTGGTCGATGCGCCGAGCCCATTGAGGGTCACGTCAAATATGATCGGTTCGTCATATTCCGAGGTGGCCTGATCGAACAACCGCAGCGTCGCCTCCGCCCGGACCGGATCGGACAGCCCCATATTGTTCGCCAAATCCGGCTCGACAATCACATAGATCGGATAAGAGTAATATTCGTCCGGCGCGATCTCTGAATTCGCCGTATCAAGTTCGATCGCAAGTGCCCCACCCTGGTCGTCAAGGATCAGCGCCCGCTGCTCCGAATTGGCTACGGCATAGAGCGTGCTGTTGGTGGGAAGGACGCCGCGCAGTTCGAGCCCGGCCCATTGCGCTGGCTCAGTCGGCTGCTCGACAGTATCATCGCTAGTCTCTTCGGCGCCCGCTTCTTCCGCTGCCTCCTCGTCGCCCTCGATCGCCTCATCCATGATCGCATCCAAGGGTATGACGCCCTCGGTAATGTGCGTGCCGAGCTGCTCTATCTCGATCGCAAAGGGCGCCGGCAGGTCAGCAGTCCAATTGGGTTTTCTGACCCCAAACAGGCGCACCCAGTCATCCTCGATAGTGTCTTCTATCTCGGGCGGAATATCGTTGGGGAATCCGGTGGTGAACCATTTGGGCAGGATGACCATGGTCGGCCCGGTGTAGCGCCGTTCCTCGAGCAATTCCCCGATCGCTTCGGGATCGGTGAATGTGGGGGGTGAGATCACCAGCAGGCCAGTTGTATCGAGCTCGCTGCGTTCTCGCGAGATCGCGACGTCCCAATCCTCAAGCTCAAGCAGCTTCACCAGTCCCGAATAGCCATTGAGCCCATCTGCAGCGGCATGTGCCTCCCCGCGTGATCGATCACCCGTGTCCCCGGTACTGATGAAGTACAGCATCGCCAGAAATGCCGCGAAACCGAACACGACCAGACCCAGCACTGTTCCGCGGTTGAAGGCTCTACCTTCGCGTGCACTCATGACGAAGCCCCTCGCTGCTCAATCCGCGCCAGAGCGAAATTGGCATAGGCTTCGCGGGCGGCTTCCCAGTCTGTCCGATCAAGACTGCGCAGGGCAAACAGGCTGCGTTCCACCCTTTCGGCAATGGTCTGAAAGGCGCTGCGAGCAGTGTCGGACAGATTGGGCAGGGCAACCAGCTCTCTGGCCGTGCTCGAAGGCACCACCCAATCGGGTCGCGCGGCAGCGATCTGGCCCACGCTGCGTTTCAACAGCAGGTGGGTTGCCTCATCAAACCGTCCCTCGGCCGCCAGGGCATCAGCATCGCTCAATAAAGCCAGAGATTCGGCTTGGTCGGGTGCCCAGGTGATGTCCTCTCCAGGGGATCCGCTCTTGCCTGTCGCCAAACTCAAGCGGCCCTGCAGGATAATGCGCCACGCCAGCAGGCCCAAAGCGGCAACGACCAGCGCCAACAGCACCCATTGCAAGACCGGCCAGCTACTGACCAAAAGATTGCCCACGGGCGCAAGCAGCTCCGCGAGCCACGCCAAAAGGTCATCAAACCAATTCGGCTCACGCGGTGGCTCTGGCGGGACAATCACTTCATCGAATTGGATCTGATCCTCGCGCTGCAATTCGCGCCAACTGCTCGAGGAATCCAAGGGAATCTCGGAAACTGTTTGCTCTGGAGTGATCCGAGAGGGAATCGTCATGCTGGCTAAGTGGTGGCACGGAGCGAACCCTGGTGCAACCGACAAAGGCCGGCGAAGGCTCTAGCCGCGCGCGCGCGCCTGCGGATAGGTCCCGAGGATTCTCAACTCCTTGGAATGGAACGCGCATTCTTCCAGTGCGCGATCCACCGCCGCTTGACCAGGCGCGCCGATGATATCGGCATAGAACATGGTTGCTGAGAAGGAGGTGCCTTCCTGGTAGCTTTCGAGCTTGGTCATGTTGACGCCATTGGTCGCAAACCCGCCCATTGCCTTGTAGAGAGCCGCCGGAATGTTTTTCACTTCGAAGACGAAGGTCGTAATCGCTTCGCCCGAAGTGAGGTCGGCCGGATCGAGTTGCTCTTCGGCAAGGATGACGAAGCGAGTCATATTGTCGGCGCTGTCTTCGACATGCTCCGCTACGATTTCGAGCCCATAGAGCTCGGCCGCAATCGCCGGCGCTATGGCGCCGATCTTGGGATCGGCCCGCTCCGCCACGAACGCGGCTGCGCCGGCAGTGTCAGCATAGCTCAGGGGTACAATGCCTCGCTCACGCAAGAAGAAGCGCGATTGCCCGAGCGCCTGCGGATGGCTGTAAGCCGCGTCGAACGGACCTTGGCCAACACCCATCAGAGCGTGGTGAATCGGCATGAAGTACTCGCCCGTGATCGACAATCCGCTCTCAGGCAGAAGAAAGTGAATGTCCGCTACGCGCCCATGTTGCGAATTCTCGATCGGAATGATCGCCTTCGAGGCGCGGCCATCTTTGACCGCATCGAGCGCGTCTTCGAAGCTGAAGCAGGGAAGCGGCAGGGCTGCAGGCTCGGCCTCCATCGCGGCGCGGTGCGAATTTGCCCCGGGCGAACCCTGGAACGCGATCGCGCGATCCGGATGCTGGGAAGCGGCTTCGCGCATGGCCTCGACGATCGGCAGAGCTGGGGCTGGAAACGAGTGCATGATGCGATGCTGCTAGAGCGCAAAACAGGCGCCCGCAAGCCTGCTTGCAAAAGCTGCAAGAGATGGTGTTCGGTTGGCCCTTGCGCGGTCTGTCTGGCGCGACTAATGCGATCGGCAATCCATAAGGTACGGATCGGGATCTCAAGGAATCATGGACGATCGTTTTAACACTATCGCTGGCTGGGTGCTGTTCGCAGGCATCGTAGGCCTCGGCCTCAATATCGTGAGTGGCAAGTACTTCCACGGCGACAGCCCGGAACGGCCCGAAGTGATGGGCTATGTGATTGAGGGTGTCGAAGACACCGGTGCCAAGCCGGCCGAAATGACCATGGCCGAAGCCTTGAACATGGATGCAACCACCCCGGGTGCGGGTGAAGGGGTCTATGCCAAGTGCGCATCGTGCCACACGATCACGCCAGATGGTGCAAATGGTATCGGCCCGAATCTCCACGCGATCATGGGTTCACCGATCGCCGCCAAGCCGGGCTTTGCCTACAGTTCTGCACTGACCGACCTGAGCGGTCAGGTGTGGGATTGGGACAATATGAATGCGTGGCTGGCCAATCCCAAGGCGTTCGCTTCAGGCACCAAGATGAGCTTCGCTGGTCTTTCCAAGATCGAAGATCGCGCTTCGGTTTCGCTGTTCATGAATGCAGCGGGTTCGAACCTGCCGATCCCGGAATATGTCGCCGAAGCGGCTGAAGCCGAAACTGTCGAAGGTGAAGGCGAGGCGATCGAGGCCGATGGCGAGGCTGGCGCTGTAGCAGCTGCCGAAGCCGAACAGAACGCCGCTGCCGAGATCAACGAAGACGAGGCCTGAGTCCTCGTTTGAGCCCGGCTACTGGGCGGGCTTGAACCCCTGAGCGACGACATACCACTCCGACGAGTCTTTGCGGCTCGCCGGGGGTTTGGCGTGCTTGACTGTCTTGAAGTGCTTTTTGAGCATCGCCAGCAATTCGGCGTCGGTGCCACCCGCCAGGACCTTGGCGACGAAGGTCCCATTCTCTGACAGCGTTTCGATCGCGAACCAGGCGGCGGCTTCGACCAGACCCATCGTGCGCAAGTGATCGGTCTGCTTGTGGCCGACGGTGTTGGCCGCCATGTCCGACATCACCAGGTCGGGCGGCCCATCGAGTTCGGCCTCTAGCTTGGCCGGAGCGGAATCCTCCATGAAGTCCATCTCAAGGATCGCGACACCCTCAATCGGCTCGGTCGGCAAAAGGTCGATTCCGACGATCGCCGCCTTGGGCGCCACTTTGCGCACCACCTGGCTCCAGCCCCCGGGGGCGATGCCGAGATCAACCACGCGCTGCGAGCCTCTGATCAATCCGAATTTCTCATCGAGCTCGATCAATTTGTAGGCCGCACGGCTGCGATAGCCATCGGCCTTGGCGCGTTTGACATAGGGATCGTTGAGCTGCCGCTCGAGCCATCTGGTGGACGAGGCAGTGCGCTTCTTGGCCGTCTTGACGCGGCGATCTGGATTGCGACCCGAACGGCTCACTTGGCGGGGGAGCCTTCGCGGGTCTTGTGCAGGGCGTCGAACCTCCGGCGACCCTGCCGCTCAGCGGCCATCAGGCTCCGCAGAATGCCCTCGCGAATGCCGCGGTCTGCCACGCCCAGCCGTTCTGCAGGCCACAGATCGAGGATGGATTCCAAGATCGCGCAGCCCGCGACAACCAGCTCCGATCGATCCTGTCCGATACAGGGCAGGGTGCTGCGCTCCTCCAATGACATCTGTGACAGTCGTGCGCTGATCTCGCGCATCGAGCCGGAGGGTACGATAAGTCCGTCGACCGCCTTGCGATCATAATGCGGCAGCTCAAGATGCAGGCTGGCCAGCGTGGTCACCGTTCCGCTCGTTCCGAGCAAGCGAATGTCATCACAGGCCGCTGCATCGGCGATGCGCTCAGCGAAGGGTGCGAAACTGGCTGAGACCATCTCGCGCATATGCTTGTAGCGCGCGATGCGGGCTTGCTCACTGTCCTCTGAAGGGCCGACCGTATCGGTCAGCGAGACCACGCCCCAGGGCACGCTCTGCCAATCGAGTATCTGCGGGATCTTTTCGCCCGGCTCCAGCAGCACCAATTCGGTCGACCCGCCCCCGATGTCGAAGATCACGGCCGGCCCATCGCCCTGTTCAAGCAGGATATGACAGCCGAGCACCGCAAGACGTGCCTCTTCCTCGGCGCTAATGATGTCGAGCGCAATTCCGGTTTCCTTCCGGACCCTTTCGATGAAGTCAGCGCCATTCTCTGCCCGGCGGCAGGCCTCCGTCGCGACCGATCGCGCCAAGCGGACATTGCGACGACGCAGCTTGTCGGCGCAGATCGAGAGCGCGCCAAGCGCACGATCCATCGCTTCGTCGGAAAGGCGGCCGGTCTGGGCCAGGTTCTCGCCCAATTTGACCACCCTGCTAAATGCATCGATGACTGTGAAGTCCTTGCCCGATGGGCGTGCGATCAACAGGCGGCAATTGTTGGTGCCGAGATCGAGCGCGGCGTAGGCTTCCTTGGTATAGCGCGGGCCACGTGACGATTGGCTGCGCGATTTACCACGCGCATTGTCATTCTTGGCGATGGGAACATTGGTTCGGGCGCCACTGCCTGAAGCAGCGGGTTTGCGCCTGCCTCCGTTGGGCTTGGCGTCGTTCGTCTTGCGCTGGAAGGAGCTGTCGTAGCGAAAATCGGCTACGTTACCGGACTTGCTGCCCCTTTTCTTGCCAGCTCTCCTCGATCTGTCCGGCGGAATCATATCCGCCATACTCACTCTTTCTTTTCCTCTCGCGCCATTTTCGCACGAGGACCTGTCCAAAAACTTACCCCATGCGCGCCATGAGAGCAAGTTGCCCCGCTTGCCTGCAGCACGCCGCAGCGCTTGACCTTGAGCAATTGCGAACCTAGATGCCCGCAGCGCTCTGGACTGAGCAGCGGCAGCGCCGCGCTCACGAAAGTCGAACAATGCCCCGTCGTCTAACGGCAAGACTACGGACTCTGACTCCGTCAATCGTGGTTCGAATCCACGCGGGGCATCCATTTTCTCCCCAGTGCCGCGCCATTGTCTTGCTCGCGCCAAGCGTGGGGCCTAGGGCTGTGATCATGACTGAAAAAGACCTTACAGACCGCAAGTTCTATCGTGCCGAGCAAGAGACTCAGTTTGCGGAAGACTGTCCCGACCGCACTCCGCAGACCGAGCATCCCGCCTATAAGCTGGCGTTTCGTGATACCGATTTTCTGCTGCGCGATGAATTGCGCCCGGTCCGTTTCCAGCTGGAGCTGCTAAAACCCGAAATGCTCCTAGACGAGGCGCGGGTGGGTTCGACGCTGGTGATGTATGGTTCTGCCCGGATTCCCTCGCCCGATGAGGCTCAGGCCAAGCTTGATGCAGCCAAGGACGGCGATGAGTTTGAGCAGAAAGTGGCTGAGCGTCTGGCGGCCAAGGCCAAGTATTATGCCGAGGCCTACAAGCTGGCACGGATGGTGTCAGGGAAGGCGATCATTGAAGACGGCTTGCGCCAGTTTGTTGTGTGTTCTGGCGGCGGCCCCTCGATCATGGAAGCCGCCAATCGCGGCGCGAGCGATGCTGGCAGCGAGTCAATTGGGCTCAACATCATCTTGCCGCATGAACAGGCACCCAATTCCTACGTCACGCCCTATCTCTCGCTCAACTTCCACTATTTCGCCTTGCGCAAGATGCACTTCCTGCTGCGCGCCCGCGCAGTGGCTGTGTTCCCTGGCGGGTTCGGAACCTTCGACGAATTCTTTGAGCTTCTGACCCTGATCCAGACCGGGAAGATGAAGCCCATTCCGATTCTCCTGTTCGGGAAGGATTTCTGGACGCGGGTGGTCAATTTCGAGGCGATTGCCGAGGAAGGCACGATCTCCAAGAAGGATCTGGATCTGTTTCACTGGTGTGAGACTGCGGATGAGGCGTGGGACCATATCGCGCAATTCTATGAGCTGGATCGTTAAGCACTGAGTAGTGCGAGCGGTCAGGAGAGTGTTCTGACGGCGTGGTGTCCAAGCGGCCCATTGCCCGCGCCGTAGCCCGGCGCTGCCTCGATTGCCCGGAGAACGAAATTGCGCCCGAGCCTGACAGAATGTTCCATCGGCTGTCCGTGACCCAGCAAGGTCGCGATGGCCGAAGAGAGCGTGCAGCCCGTCCCATGCGTGTGCCTTGTGTCGATCCGAGCGTGATCAAACGCGACCGAGCGCGCGCCAGGGCCGACCAGCACATCTATCACGCGCTCATCTTCCGTATGCCCACCCTTGGCCAGAACATAGGCATCGTATTCAGTGGCCAGCTGTTCCGCCGCGTATCCCACCTCTTCGCCGGTCCGGGGTTTGGTTCCGGTTAGCAGCTCAAGCTCTGGCAGGTTGGGCGTGATCAGGCTGGCGCGCGGGAACAGGGTCTTGCGCAGTGCCTCGATGGCATTCGGGGCGATCAGAGCGGCTCCGCTGGTTGCAACCATTACCGGATCGAGCACCACAGGAACGGCTTCATCGATCAGTGCCAGGCCTTCAGCCACTGCCGCGATGATCTCCTCATCATGCAGCATGCCGATCTTGATCGCGTCGACGCCGATGTCATTCACGCAGGATGCGATCTGTTCGCGCACAATCGCACCGCCCATCGGAGCGATTGCCTGAACGCTCACGCTGTTTTGCGCGGTGGCGGCAGTCAGTGCCGTCATCGCATAGCCGCCCAGCATGGTAATGGTCTTGATATCTGCCTGAATGCCGGCGCCGCCCGAGGAATCGGAGCCAGCGATGGCCAGTATTCGGGGAGGGGATCCTTTCATTGCGATGTGCCGTCCAATCGAGCGCGCCCGCGGCTCATCAAACCGCTGCCCTCACGGCATCGCAGATTCGGTCGACCACCTCTTCCACTTCGGCCTTGTCGTCACCTTCTGCCATCACCCGAATGACTGGCTCTGTGCCCGACGGGCGGATCACCAGTCGGCCCTTGCCCTCCAGCTGGCTCTCGGCAGCAGCAATCACTGATTTGACTTCGGCATTTTCGAGCGGGGAGCCCCCTTCATAGCGGACGTTCTTGAGCAGCTGCGGGACCGTTTCAAACACGTGCAATAGCTCACTGGCGGGCTTGCCGCTCTTCACCAGGCTGGCCAGCACTCTGAGCGCGGCGACGGTGCCGTCGCCAGTTGTCGCATGATCGAGCAGGATCATATGGCCGGATTGCTCTCCGCCGACATTGAAGCCGCCCTGCTTCATTCGCTCCAAGACGTAGCGATCGCCAACCTTGGTGCGTTCGAGCGTCAGGCCGAGACTGGCGAGATAGCGTTCGAGCCCGAGGTTCGACATCACAGTCGCAACCACTCCGCCGCCGGTCAAGAACCCCTTTTCGAGCATTCGGGTTGCGACCAGCGCCATGATCTGGTCGCCATCGACCGCACGCCCCTTTTCGTCGACCACGATCAGCCGATCAGCATCGCCATCAAGAGCAATGCCGATATGGGCACCTTCTTCTACCACCTTGGCCTGGAGCGCCTCGATCGAGGTTGAACCGACGCCGTGATTGATGTTGGTGCCATTGGGTTCGACGCCGAGTGTGACGACATCCGCGCCAAGCTCCCAGATCGCCGAAGGGGCAACCTGATAGGCCGCACCATTGGCGCAATCCACTACGACCTTCAGGCCGTCGAACCGCGTGTCACTGGCAATCGATTGCTTGACCGCGTGAATATAGCGCCCACGCGCATCCTCGATCCGGCGCGCTCGACCAATTCGTTCGGGCTCGACCAGCTCAGCATCGCTTTCGAGCAGAGCCTCGATTTCCGCCTCGGTCTGGTCAGAGAGCTTGAAACCATCGGGTCCGAACAGCTTGATGCCATTGTCCTGATAGGGATTGTGGCTGGCAGAGATCATCACTCCGAGATCGGCCCGCATCTCACGAGTCAGAAGCGCAATCGCAGGCGTTGGCAGCGGTCCGGTCATGATCACATCCATGCCTACGCTGGTAAAGCCTGCGACCAATGCGCTTTCCATCATATAGCCAGACAACCGTGTGTCTTTGCCGATAACGACGCGGTGACGGTGGCCGCCACGGACAAAATAGGTCCCAGCGGCTTGGCCGACGCGCATCGCAGTTTCCGCAGTCATGACGCCAGAATTGGTGCGCCCCCGGATTCCGTCAGTGCCAAAAAACTTGCGTGACATGCTCGATTGCTGCCCCTCTCCCGTGTGATCTTGCGTCTCAATCAGTCCTTGGCGCGCGTTTGTCACGCTTCGTTACCAAGTTTTTTCATGAATCTCTCAATTTGAGCGTGAGCAAGGCGCTCCGAAGCTGGCCAATGACATTGCCTGACTGCCATTTGATCAAGGGGCATTGCCACCTTGCTGCTCGTCAAGCCCGCGCTCAAGCAGCCCAGAGGCGAACAGCGGTTCGCCAAAAATGAAACCGACCAGATTGGGCCGCCCGATATGATCAATCAGGGCCGTCATGGTTAGCAGGATGGGGACTGACAACAAGGCACCTGGAATACCCCAGATCCAGGTGAAATACGAAAAGGCGAGCAAGATCATGACCGGGTTCATCGTGAAGCGCGCACCAAGAATCGAGGGCGTAACAACGTTCGCCTCAATCGTATTGAGCGCGATATAGGCAGCCGCTGGAATGAGACCGAGGAAGACAGTCTCCGATGTGCCAATACCAAACGTGGCCAACAGGCCTGTCATCGCCAAGGGCCCGACATAAGGGATGAAATTCAGGATTGCCGCCAATCCACCCCACATGATCGGCGCCTCCACGCCCAGCGCCCAGGCTCCCAGAGCCACGATCAAGCCCATGCAGGCGTTGATGGCACCGACCGTCAATATGTAGGCGGCCACACGGTCCTGCACTTCACGCATGACACGCGCGGCCTTGACGCTGGATCCAAAGGTTGCGCGATCGAACAGCAAGTGCCGGCGCATCCGGACCCGCGATTCAATCATGAAGAACGCCATCAGGAATGTGATCAGGACTTCCACCAGAACGCTTGGGGTAGCAAAAGCGATCTCCTCAAGCAGGCTTGGAGTGGCAAGCACGACTTCGCGAGCGCCAGATTGGCCCATCAATTCAGCCAGTTCGCGATTGGCAATAGCAATCCATTCGAACTCATCGCGCAATTCGGCGAACCTTTGGCCGACCTGCGCGGCGATGGCGGGCATGCGGTCAAACAGTGCGATGGCAGGTTGCAGCACAAGTGCTAGCGCCGCGAGCACAATCAGGAAAAAGATCGTCAGCGCGCCGAGTGACGCCAGCACATTGGGCAAGCCAACCTGTGCAAACCGATCAGCTAACGGCGATAGCAGAATGCTGAGCAATATCGCCGTCACCAGCGGCAGAAACACCACGGAACCAATCGAGAGAACAAACGGAAGCGCCAGAAAAAGACCAACCCCTAGCAGCAGCACCAAGGCGGACATCAGCCGAAGCCCTTGCTCTTCGAAGGCACGCGGCGCGGCCGGGCGCTCTGGTTCGGAATTGGAGTCGCTATCCATTCTCACCCCTGCTTGCTGGCAAGGGCCTTAGGACCTCAGTGCATAATCGGGCAAGGGCAGGGTTGTTGCAGTGCGGGCATCGACAGGCTGGTGTTGCCTGCAGCACACTTACGATTTGGCTGCGGCTATCCCATTGCCTCCGGCGACATCATCAAGCTCTTCCAGGATAGCGCGATGAGCATTGTCGTCATCACTCGAGCGCTGGGGAATTGTTCCCTCGGCCAGCATTGTGTTGAGCGTAGCGCGCGCCCGTCCAACGCGGCTCTTGATGGTTCCGATGGCGCAGCCGCAAATCTCTGCGGCCTCTTCATAGGAAAACCCACCGGCGCCAACCAGCAGCAGGGCCTCCCTGCGCTCAGGTGGCAGCGTCAGCAAGGCGCGATGCATGTCGGACAGATGGATCGGCTCCTCCTGGCCGGCTGGGGCGGTCAAGATCCGCTCCGCCACCCCTTCGTCATATTCGCCTCGGAAACGGTTGCGGCGCATATCGGTCAGATAGGCATTGCGCAGGATCACAAAGGTCCAGGCGCGCATCGAGGTTCCTGGTTCAAACCGATCCTGTGCGGCCCAGGCTTTGAGCAGTGTTTCCTGGACAAGATCATCAGCCATGTCGGGGCGACCACACAGACCCCGAGCGAAGGCCCGGAGATGCGGGACAACTTCGGTCAGCTCGCGCTTGAAATCAGCCTTCTCGGCCGCGGTGCGGATCGGCTTGTCAGCGATTGGTTTCTTGGCGGCTTGATTCATGGCTGGCCGTCTTTCCGATCGCCCAACCCATCATCACCGCTGTCAAGCTGGTCCAAAAGGTCACGGAAACTGTCGGGGAGTGGCTCTTCTACGACGGAATCATAGAGTTGCTTGAGACCGTCCGCCCAATCCGGCTTCTCCTGCCCGGAATCGCTACCGTGCTGCTGAGCCATCGAGCCGTTGGCCCGATCCCTATTGTCGTCTGGTTGGTCGTTGGCGGCCATGCGCGCTTTCCCCACTCCCGACCCGACTGCTCCTAAATTGCACGCAATGCAACAGAAATGGGGTCAATTCGGGAACGTTACCGCACGCGCATGGTTCCCATGCTTAGGGAGATTAGGTCAATTTTATGAACCAGGAATCGTCAGTGACTACGGAGCAGAGGGGGCAGGGCCGCGTGCGGCGCTGGCTCGTCCGGCACCCGCGCGCTGCACCCTGGGGCATCTTTGCAGCGATTTTGGCGATCACATTCTTGAGCGTGATCGCGATCGAAGCCAATGAGCGTCAGAACGAGCGCGCCCGCATGAGGGAGTATGCTCAAGTGGTGGCCAGTTCGCTCGATCGCCGCGGCAATGCCGCCTCTGCATATCTTACGGCAGCTGCGGCTTTGCTCGCGAGTCCGGAGGAGATCGACCCAGCGATCTTGCGACAGTTCGTCAATGAGGTGCGACTCGATTCCGATTATCGCGGTGCGCAGGGCATCGGCTGGGCAGAGGCTCTCGAGCCTGGGCAAGTCGAGGGCTTTCTCAGCCGCGAGCAGGGGCGGATAGAGCGCGTCTGGCCCGAGCCTTCGGGTGATGCTGTGTTGGTCGCCCCGGTCACCTATCTCCTGCCGGGGATCGCCAGCAACAGAGCGTCACTCGGGTTCGATCTCTATTCCGACACCGTGCGGAGAGAGGCGATGGACCAGGCCAAGCAAGCCGTTCGGCCGACCGCTACTGGGAAAGCAAATTTGGTCCGGACTGACGGCAATGAGGTGCCGGGCTTTGTCATTATCATGCCGGTCTATGAGCGGGTCCAGGGCGCGCGCCCCCTCAAGGGATTTGTCTACAGCCCGTTCAACGCCGCCGAATTCCTTGATGGCGCGATTGAGCGCGCACCCGAATCAACAATGGGCGTCCGCCTCTATGATGACTCTGTAGCGCCCGAGAATGTTCTTGCGGTCCGGGCCGCCTATCAGGCCAGCGGCAATACGCTGAGCCAGCCGGTTCTGATTGCCAACCACCGGTTGGTCCTGCAGATCGAATCGTCTCTTCCGATCGGATTGGCACCGATTTCGGTGCTGACCCTGATCTTCGGCTTGGCAGTGGCGAGCCTATTGATGGTCCTTGCGAGGATGCTCACGCAGCAAGCGATAGAGGACCAGGCTCGGATCGAGTTTTACGAGGAACAGAATTCGATCCGCAATTCGTTGACCCGCGAGCTCAACCACCGGGTCAAGAACACTCTGGCCAATGTCTTGTCGATCATGTCGCTGACACGGCGTCGGACGGACAACCTCGATGAATTTGCCACTGGCTTGGAAGGTCGTGTGCGATCGCTTTCGGCCACACATGACCTACTGACCCAGTCGGAATGGGGAACCACTCCCTTGCGCGCCGTGATCGAAGCGGAGCTGGGTCACTTCAATCAGGTTCGCGATCACTCGGTGACACTTAATGGGCCAAGCGTTGAACTTGCGCCCAATGACGCGCTCTCTTTCGGACTTGCGATCCATGAGCTGGCAACCAACGCTGCCAAATATGGAGCGCTGAGCCAGCCTGGCGGCAAGGTTTTTGTGAGTTGGCGCTTGCTTGAGCCTGGCCTGGCGGAAGTCGAATGGCGCGAGCTTGATGGCCCGCCAGTCAAACAGGGTGACCACCGCGGGTTCGGGACAGAGTTGATCCAGAAGATAGTTGCCCACGAGCTGCGCCATCCGGTCAAGCTCGATTTCAATCCCAAGGGCGTGCATTGCGTGCTGAGCGTGCCGGTCCGTCGCCGCAGCGATTTTCAGATCAGACAAGCAGGGCTGCGCTAAGTCTAAGCCTTTGGGATCAGGAAATCGGCTTGGACGATCCGAAGAACAATGCTTGGCTGATGGTAGTTTTTACGGTGCCTTCCTGAAACGGCTTTGTGACCAGATAAGTCGGCTCGGGCCGGTCTCCGGTCAGCAGACGTTCGGGGTAGGCAGTGATGAAGATGACCGGGACCTGGGCAATCGCCAGAATGTCGTCGACCGCATCAAGCCCGGATGAACCGTCGGCCAATTGGATATCGGCCAGGACGAGGCCAGGCAGCTCGTCCTTGACAAGGTCGCGTGCCTGGGTGCGGGTGGCGGCGGTCCCAAAGATTGTGTGACCAAGCGAATCGACCAGATCTTCCAATTGCATTGAGATCAGCGGCTCGTCCTCGATTATCAGAACATTGGTTGCTGACTCGCGATCGATCTCTGCGACCGCTTCGGCAACCAAGGCTTCGACCTGTGAGGTCTCCAGATCCATGATCTGGCCCGCTTGCGCAGCGGAGAAGTCCTCAAGCGTTGTAAGCAGGAGCGCTTGCCGATTGAGCGGTGTGACGAGGCCCAGGCGATCTTGCGCTGCGGCCTCATGATCGCTGGAACCCCCTTGAACCGGTTTGACGTCGAGATAGGCGCTCGACCAGACCTTGTTGAACGCGCGGTAAAGCGCGACCCGACCGCCGGCCAGCGATTGCTTGAGCTCTTCGTCGGCCAGCGCGGCTTCCAGAGTGGCCCGGACGAAAGCGTCGCCCGTAGCCTGAGAACCGGTCAATGCGCGAGCATAGCGGCGTAGAAAGGGGAGATCGGCGCCGACCTGCTTGCCGAGTGTCATGTTGGTCTCCAGTGACTGCGCGACTGCCTAAAGCCTATTTTTGCGCGGAATTCAAAAAAAGATTCAAATTTGGGGAACCCGGCTCAAGGCCGCGCATTATGTTCTTGTCACCGCCGAGACCCCCCTCCCGTCCAAGCGGCTGGTGATACGATCCCGAAAGGCCTTCACTCGAAAGAGTGGAGGCCTTTTTTATTGGGCTATGGATGGCGCTGTCCGCGCCGCAGGCGCTCCAGCAGCCCGGGCTTTCTTGGCGATTGCAGCGCTGCGATCAACGCTTCCGGAGGGTACGGTTTGCTCAGCACTGGCCCCAGCTTTTGAATTCTGTCCGGAATATCTTGAGGAGCCCCGGTTTGGAACACGATCCGGGCGCTGTCACCGCCCAGGGCTTTGACCAGTTCGGCTATTTCCCATCCATCATCGCTGTCTGCCAGATGGACGTCGAGCACCACCGCGTCGAACGATCCCTCGCGCAGTTTGCCTAGTGTGCATGATGCGCTCGGGCAAAGGCTGACTTCGGCTACGCCGTGATCGAGCAGGGCCTGCTCAATTTCAAGCCCAAGCACGGCGTCGTCTTCGACCACCATAATCCGTTTGGGAAAGCCCTTGCGTGCCATCAGTCCAGCGGCTTTTGATAGATCGCATATTCGCGATTGATCTCGCTGTTGATCGTATCGGCGATCGCTACCATTCCCTGATTGTCCTCGAGAATCCAGCCGATCTCCCCGCGCGTCGAGCCATAGCTCCCGTGCGCATTCACGCGGATGGCATCGATCATCATGAAGGCCAGCTGGCTTGCCATACGCGAATTCTGGAGCTCTTTGACCACGCCCATCAGGGGCACCCGCATGTCGGAGCCGGTCGGCTTGCGAAGCCAGCGCAGCATATGGAACCAGCCAAACGGGAACAGCTTGCCTTTGATCTTGGCCAGCACGTGATTGACGTCGGGAAAGGTCAGCATGAAGGCAACCGGCTTGCCATCAACCTCTGCAATCATATTAAGCGGCTCATGGATTACGGGTCTGAGCTTTTTGCCGGCATAGGCGACTTCTTCCGGAGTGAACGGAACAAAGCCCCAATTGTCTGACCAGGCATCGTTTAGGATCGAGAGCACGATCGCGACATCTTCGTCCCAACGGTCCTTGCGGACTTGCCTGACGGTTATCCGCTCATTGCGATGACCCGATTTGACGATCCGCTGAACCAGCGGCGGGAAGTCAGTGGTGATGTCGAGATCGTAGGTGTAGAGCGTCTTGGCGCGTGTATAGCCAGCGCTCTCGATCCAGCCCGCATAGTGCGCTGGGTGATGCCCCATCATGATTGTCGGGGCGTGATCCTGCCCTTTGATCAGCAGGCCCGGCTCTTCCCAGATCGACAGTGAGATTGGGCCCAAAGCCCGCGTCATTCCCTGCTGGCGAAGCCACTCGGCGGCAGCATCGAGCAGCGCATGCGCAGCCGCTTCATCCTCTGCGTCAAAATAGCCGAACAGGCCTGTGCCCGGCCCAAAGCCCTGCTCAGGCGGTGCGGCCAATGCCAAATCATCGATATGCGCCGAGATTCGCCCGACCGGTTTCCCATCGCGCCGAGCAATGAAGAATTCCGCCCTACCATGACCGAAGAACGGGTTCTTGTCGGGGTTGATCAGCTCCAATTGCTCGCTGCGGAGCTGCGGAACAAAATTCTCAAGCCTGGCCGAAAACGCCCGACCAAGATCGACGAATTCGGCTCGCCCTGCCTTGCCGCTAACCGGCTCGATAGTTATTTTCGCGTCTGACAAGCGCTGTGTCCCGTATTGATATGTGTCAATGCGTGTCTGTCCCGGCGCGCTCACATGCGCAAGTCTCTCGATCACTCTTGCCAACACAAGCTATTTGTTATTGTCGGCCATTATGCCGTAAAGGACCGGCCTGAGAAAAGCCATGAACCTACAGTCGAACCTCGATCAAGCCGCAATTCCCTCTGGCGAAACCAAGGGGCCGGCGACGCGCGCGCAGTTCCAGACTGCCGATGACAAGGACATGCTCCGCGCAGCGCGCGACCTGACCAAGGACCTGGGAGAGGCTCGCGGCGCAATCTATTGGCCGGACATGCTGATCTCGGCTGGGATCGGTTACGCCGGGATCGCCGGAGCTATTCTGGTCGAAAGCCTGCCACTGACAATCGGGCTGGGATTGATCGCGTCGCTCGCGCTTTATCGCGCGCTGATGTTCATTCATGAGCTGACTCATATTCACCGCGATGCGCTGCCGGGCTTTCGGACCACTTGGAACCTGCTGGTCGGGATCCCGCTGCTGACGCCGAGCTACATGTATGAAGGCGTGCATGTGATCCATCACAAGCGCACGCAATATGGCACAATCGAGGATCCGGAATACCTCCCGCTGGCGCTGATGAAGCCATGGAGCTTGCCCGTGTTCGTGTTGATAGCGCTGCTGGCGCCGATTGCGCTGATCATCCGGGCGGCTGTGCTGGTCCCGCTTGGCGCGATTATTCCGCCGATCCGGCGATTGACTTGGGAGCGTTTCTCTTCGCTCGCAATCAATCCAGATTTCCGCCGCAAGCCGCCGGAAGGATCTTTCAAAGGGCGCGTTGCCTGGCAGGAATTTGGAGTGTTTGTGTGGTCCTGGGCCTTGATCGGCAGCACCCAGCTGATCGGCTGGCAGCCGGTAGTGATCGCACTGGCGATCCTCTCGCTCACCGCTGTCCTCAACCAATTGCGGACGCTGGTGGCGCATTTGTGGGAGAACGAAGGCGATCCGATGACGGTGACCGCGCAATTCCTTGACAGTGTCAATGTCCCGCCACCTGGCCTGGCGGCAGAGATTTGGGCGCCGGTTGGGCTTCGCTATCACGCGCTTCATCACCTGATGCCATCAATGCCCTACCATGATCTTCCGGAAGCGCATCGCCGACTCAAGCAAGAGCTGGGCAATGGCTCGACCTATGACGGTGCAAACCATCCGGGCATGCTGCCATTGGTCGGGCGGATCGCCAAAAGCACGATGACGCGCGGCTGATCCGCGCTCAGTTCCATTGCATTCAATCCAGAAAGCAGATCATCGCGCAGCGCTGCTTGGCTGGCAGGCCGTTCGCTTCCTCATTGGCAAGCACCTCAGCCAGGCGGGGGTGCTCTTCAGGCGATTGTACGACTTCGAACCCAAGGTTTGAATAGAACGGCGCATTCCACGGAACCTCGCGAAATGTCGTCAGAGTAAGCGCGCGAAACCCCGAATTGCGCGCATCGACCATGCAGGCGCGGACCAGGCCTGCGCCAATCCCTCGGCGCTGAAATCGCGGATCTACGTCCATCTCCCAAAGATGAAGCTCGCGACCGAACGGCTCGGTCACAAGGAAGCCCGCCATCTCCTGATCGACATGGGTGACCAAAGAATGGCCTTTGCGAATGCATCTCTCGAGGTCCGCGACACTCCATACGTCGTCAGGGTCGAGACCGTCGACGCCATCCTGTCCGTCAAACAAAGTTGCCGCTGCCCGTTCGACCGCCGGCATGAGTTCTGCGTCTTCGGGCCGCGCAAGCCGAAGCGACCAATCGCCGCTCATTCCTCGGTCCGGATTAGGACAGTCTCGCCCACCAGCAGGAACAGGAAGAACGGTGCCCAAGCGGCCAGGAACGGCGGGTAGCCGCCAAAGCTGCCCATCGCCAAAGCTGCGTTGTCGACCACGAAATAGGCAAAGCCCAGGGCCATTCCGATAATCGCTCTGACAAACAACTGGCCCGACCGGGCGAGGCCAAATGCCGCGACCGCGCCGAGCAGCGGCATCAGAAAGGCTGAAAGCGGGCCTGAAATCCGGTGCCACCAGCCAGCGCGCATTTCGGCTGTCCGGCGGCCAAGCGCCTCATAGGCGTTGATCGTTTCAGCCAGTTGGAAGAACGAGAGACTGTCGGGGTCGACCGCCTGCAAATCGATTCTGTCGGGTGTCAGCGTCTCTCCCACCACCAGCGTATCAAGGGCGGTGGTGTCTGCGCTTCCGACATCGAATTCGACCGGACTGTCGAGCCGCCAGCCCGGATTGGCATAGCTGGCCTCAGTGGCCTTGACCTGCCGGCTGATCATGCCGCTTTCGGTGCGCTGGTACCAGGTGACATCATCCATCTCGATCGAGTCTCCCGAGCCGACGAGCGAAGACGCGGTGAGAATGTTGGTGCCATCGGTCAGATAGACCTTGGCCCGGATATTCGACGTCTCTGGCACGGGACCATATTCGACCGCCTCCCAGGCCTTGAGGGTGCTGTTGGCCCTGGTCACCACCCGCTCATTGAATGCGAAGCTGACGATCGCGACAATCGCTGCCGTCATGAGCAGCGGGAACAGCACTTGGTGCGCTGACAATCCGGCTGCCTTCATCGCCACCACCTCACTGTTCTGGTTGAGCGTCACGAGCGTGATCAGGGTCGCCAACAGAACAGAGTAGGGCAAAAACCGCGAGATAAGCTGCGGAACGCGGAGGCTGACATACTTCCATATCTCCGCCTGACCATTGCCTTCCGGCGTCAGGATACGCCCCGTCGACGACAGCAGATCGAGCGACATGAGCACCAGAACCAGCATCACCAGCACCGCAACAATGCGGACGACAAACATTTGCGAAAGGTAGAGCGTCAGTGTCCGGGACGGGAAGAAATCGAGCTGCATTTTGATCTGTTGAGCGACTATTCGGCAGGAGCCGCTTGCATCGCCGAGTTATCCTCACGCAAGTTTGGTGATTGCGGCTTTCTGGCAAACAGCTTGCCCAGCCATTTCGTCAGTTTGGCGAAACTGCTTTCCAATGCGCCAATCGGCTGGCCGCCTGGCACGTAGGCCACTTTGTAGAACATCCACAGGATCAATGCGCCAAAGATGACGAAGGGGCCCCAAAGGGCCAGAATCGGACTGACCAATCCCAACGAGGCGACATCCTCTCCATATTGATTCACCTTGTGGTAGGCGACCACCATGACGATCGACATAAAGACGCCGAGCGCGCTGCTGGATCGTTTGGGCGGGACCGCTAAAGCGACCGCCAGCAACGGCAGCAACAGCATCATCACCACTTCAACAAGTCGGAAATTGAAGGTCGCCTGACTGGCATCGCGCTTTGCTTCGGGCTGGTTCTCGCTCCACCCAATGCTCAGCAATTCGGGCAGGATGTATTCCTTGCTGCGCTCTCCACGGGCTCGGAATTCCTCAATCGCTGGCAAATCGATCGGCAAGTCATGGCGACTAAAGGACAGCACGCGGGGAGTCTCGCTGCCGGTGTCCTGGACTATCGTGCCGTCGGTCAGACGCAGGATAATGGTGTTGGGATCATCATTGGTCGCCAGAAAGCTGCCTTCGCGAGCACTAATCGAGAGTACCTGATTGCGATCATTGGCAACCCGCGCAAAGATCCCAACCAGGCGGCGCCCTTCATCTTCGCTCTGCTCGATCCGCAAGGCCATGCGATCAGCCAGTGTCGTGAACTCACCCACTTTGATCGAGGCGCCGAGCGCGCCGGAGCGCAGCTCGTACTCCATCTGCTTGTAGTAATAGGCGCTGAGCGGTTGGACGAAGAACACCAGCCCCACATTAACCGCCATCAGCAGGGCGGTGATCATGTAGGGCACGCGCAGCAAGCGAATGTAGGACAGGCCCACGCCACGCATCGTGTCTAGCTCACTCGACATTGCGAGCTTGCGAAAGGCAAACAGAACACCGAGCAGCAGGCCAAGCGGGATCGCCAGGCTGGCATATTCCGGCAGCAGAGCGCCCAGCATCTTGAATACGACGGCGATCGGTCCGCCCTCGACGGCTACGAAGTCGAACAGCCGCAACATCTTGTCGAGTATAAGCAGCGAGGCGGCTAGCGCGAACACACCCAGCATGGGGAAAATCACGAGCCGGAAGATATACCGGTCAATGCTGTTGAATAGGTTCGACACAGCTGTTCAAATGGCCTTGGCTATCGCCGGTTTCAATCCGGCATTGCATCCTCGCGGTCGCCATAGCGCGAAAATCGCGTTGTCACCAGAAGCGACTGCCGGGGATGCCCTTGAAGGGACCAGCCTCATATTGGCTGATCCACCCTCCATAGAAGTTTCCGGGCTGAGGTGTGATCTGCTCCCCGTCGACCAGACATTGATCAAACGGCTCCGGGTAAAACGCACAATAATCGGCAATCGGCTCAAATGCCGGGGTTGGCGCAGGATAGGACCAAGCCGGTGCCTTGATCACATGGTCTCCAATCACCACATCCCAATAATTGGCCTGGCCTTTCCATTCGCACATGGTCCGACGCGAGTTGGGCCTCAGGTGCTCGACCGAAATGTCGCTCTGCGGGATGTAATAGGTTGGCGGATGGCTGGTCTCCAGCGTGCGCCAGGCTTTGGTGCTGTCGACCAGCGAAACGCCGCGATGAATGATCTGAATACGGCGACTGGTCGGTTCGCAAATTGCCGGGCGGGGATAATCCCACACACTCTCTTGGCCAGGACCAGTTGGATCAGGGGCAGGGTGGTGAGGCTGCCTCACGCCTTCTCAAGCGTGCATTGCAGCGGGTGCTGATTCTGCCGCGCAAAATCCATCACCTGGTTCACCTTTGTCTCGGCAACTTCATAGGGGAAGATGCCGCACACACCGACGCCCTTCTGATGGACATGCAACATGACCCGGGTGGCTTGTTCGAGATCCATCCCGAAAAACCGTTTGAGCACCATCACGACGAATTCCATCGGCGTGTAATCATCATTGAGCAGCAGCACTTTGTACTGGCTAGGCTTCTTGGGTTTGGTGCGTGTCTTGGTGGCTATCCCGACCTGGCTATCGCCATCGCTGTCGCCATCCTCACCCTCAGCCATAAAGAGAGGCCGCGCGGATTCTACGGTCACATGCCAAAGTGCGTTTGGCTGAAGCAAGTCAGGCTGATGCAAGTCTGGGGTCGGGTTCATAGAGACAACAATATCGGAATCGTTTGGTCATTCGCAAGATGTGTTGGCGATCAATGCATCACGCATCTTAATGAACACCAAAGCTGAAACTTTGGATCTGCCTTTTGGGTCCCAAAAAGCAAGGGCCAAGCAGACGCTGTGTCTGCTTGGCCCGGCGCTGTTACAGCGCGCTTTCGTGAACCGGGTTGGGAGAGAGAGGAGAGGCCCGGTTCAGGAACTTTGCGAAGTGCCGATTAGGCAGCCTTCGAGAACTTCTCGGTAGCAACGCTAACGCGGTTCGAGATCGGAGCGAAAGCATCGTTGTAGAGCTTCACCAGAGCTTCGGTGCGCTGCGAGCCGAATGAAACGACGGCGTCGAAGTTACGACGAGCCAGTTCACCCTGGAGCTGCATGAGCTCGGTTGGTGATTTGACGGCAGCCATCTTCTTGGCGTCTTCGGTGACGGTCTCAACAACGGTCTTGCCGGTTTCAACGTCGCCACGAACCAGGTCCTGAGCGCCGGTGAAGAAGATCTTGCCCGATTCGACGACGGCGTCGACATTGGCCTTGTTGAACTCGCCGAAGTCGCCAGCAAATTCGCCGGTCTTGGCGTAAGCGGCCTTCATGCGCTCTTGAACGTCTGCAGCCATTTCCTTGGCAGATGCGGTGAAATCGGTTTTTTCTGCGGTAGCCATAATGGTGTCCTTGAGTTTGATAACGGGATTGGTTGGTTCGGCAGCCGCTTTGGCGGGCGCCTTCTTGGGGGCCGGCTTCTTGGCAGCGGTCTTCGCTGCGACCTTAGCCGGAGCCTTTTTCACGGGAGCCTTCCTTGCGGTGGTTTTCTTAGCAGGGGCTTTCTTGGCGGCTGGCTTAGCGGCAGCCTTCTTGGCGACCGGTGCTTTCTTGGCGGGAGCCTTCTTTGCAGCAGGCTTCGCAGCAGCCTTCTTGGCAGCCGGTGCTTTTTTGGCAGGAGCCGGCTTGGCAGCTTCTGCGGTCTTCGCAGCTGCTTCGGCATAGGCCTTCTCTGCAGCGGCGTCGATTTTCGATGTCGTGTTGGCGTCAGCCATGGGAACCTCGCTTTATGTTGCGCTGCACAAAATACGCATTGCAACCGCGAAGTCAAGCATTTTTGTGCACTGCACAAAAAATTGCGGTATTATCGATTAAAGCACTGAAAATATGAGAAAGAAAGTGGAGCAGTACAGCGCAATTGGCGCTATCGGGTCTTCACATAGCGTCCCGGCGCATCCTCAATTACACGATCTCCGCGCCCGCCAGGCTTGCGTTTTCCGGTCGCCGGCACTGTGTCCGGAGCCTGCCGTTCGAGCCACTCGAGCCAGTGCGGCCACCAGCTTCCCGGGCGCTCAACCGCGCTTTCGACATAGGCTTCAAGCGAAGGGGCATCGCTGTCGCCGACCCAATATTGATACTTGCCGGCTGCTGGAGGATTGACGACACCGGCGATATGACCTGACCCGGCGAGCAGGAATTCGAGCGGACCCGAAAAATGCTCGGTGATCCGCCAGACGCTTTCCGCTGGCGCAATATGATCCTCGCGCCCGGCTTGAACAAAGCTGGGGGTGGTGACCTGGGTCAAGTCGATTGGCGTGCCATCGGCCTCGAGCGCGTCTGCCACCACCAGCTTGTTGTCGCGATAGAGGTCGCGCAGATAATCATTGTGCCATTTGGACGGGAGATTGGTGACGTCGCCATTCCAGTGCAACAGATCAAACGCCGGATAGTCTTCACCGAGCAGGTAATTGTTGACGACGTAGTTCCAGATCAGATCCTTGCCCCGCAAGGCGTTGAAGGTTGCAGCAAGGTAGCGCCCGTCAAGATAGCCTTGGGGCGAGAGATTGCCGATCATCTCCAACTGGCCGTCATCGATGAAGTGCTTGAGGTCACCACTCTTCTCGAAATCGACTTGCGCTGTGAAGAAGGTGGCGCTCTTGACCTTTTCGGATTCTCCCCGGCGCGCCAGCACCGCCAAGGTTGCGGCGAGTGTGGTCCCCGCCACACAATAGCCGATCGTATGGACATGTGGGACCTTCAGGCGCGCTCGGACCTGGTCGATCGCATCGATCTGAGAGCGGATGTAATCGTCCCAGACAATCTCGCCCATCGAATCGTCGGCTGACTTCCAGCTCACCACACACACAGTGATGCCCTGATCGACCGCCCATTTGATGAAGCTCTTCTTGGGCGTGAGATCAAGAATGTAGAAGCGGTTGATCCAAGGCGGGAAGATCACCAGCGGCACTTCGAACACGTTCTTGGTCGACGGGCTGTACTGGACCAATTGGTAGAGCGGCGTCTCATGCACGACCTTGCCGGGCGTCGATGCTAGGTTTTCGCCAAGCGTGAAGGCATTCGGGTCAGTATGGGTCAGCTGGCCGCGCTTCAGATCGTTAATCAGATGCTGCATGCCGCGCACCAGATTTTGCCCGCGGGTCTCAATCGTGCGCTTGAGGACCACCGGATTGGTCAGCAGGAAATTATCGGGGCTCATCGCTTCGACCAAAGCGTTGATCGCAAATTCAAGCTGTTTGCGCTGTTCGCCGCCAATCCCTTTCATCGAGCGAACCGATCGCTGGAAATGCTCGGCCAACATTAGATAAGTCTGGTGCAGAAGAGTGAAGGCAGGATGTTCGCGCCAGGCCGGATCCTTGAACCGGCGATCGCTGCGCGGCAGTTCGGCGGCTTGATCGCTCGCCTCGGGAGCAGCGCCTGCAGCGTACTGACCAAGCACGCCCTGCCACAATTGCAGCGATTCCTGCGCTAGGCGGCTGGTGGTCTCAACCGGGCCGCTCGCCACCTGTTTCAACAGGCTCTGCGTCATCACCATCCATTGCGCCGGGTCGAGTGGGTTGGCCCCCGCGCTGGCTGATTCGGCAGTCTGCTTGGCCTGGTGGGCGAGGAATTCCAGCCACATCTTCTGAAGCTGTCCCCCGGCCTTGGCCCATTCCGCCAATTCCCCTGCTTTGGGAATTCCGGCGAGCAGATCGCTGGGGTCGCCTCCAAGCGGATCGGCATTGGAGCGGCTTGCAGCAAACATCTCCCGCATCGCTTCGCCTTGCATATCCAGAAAGGCCCGGACCGGCTCTGTACCGGGGATTTCGCCGTTCGAATTGTCTGATGGACCGCCTTGCGCCATGCCGTTGAATCACCTTTGATCCGGAGAGTTGGTGGGAGAATACCGAAAACGCCTTCCCACCGCGACTGATAATTGAGTAGACTGATTCGTGCGCAGCAGAAAAAATAGATTGCGCGCTGGCCAGTAGGAAACGCAATGAACGACCAATTTTACCGCATGAAACGGTTGCCCCCTTACGTTATCGCAGAGGTGAATGCGATGCGTCATGAGGCGCGCCGGGCCGGTCGTGACATCATTGACCTCGGCATGGGCAATCCGGATCAGCCTCCGCCACAGCACGTGATCGACAAATTGTGCGAGGTTGCGGCCAAGCCCGATGCGCATGGCTATTCGCAGTCCAAGGGCATTCCGGGCCTCCGCCGCGCACAGGCCAATTATTACGAGCGCCGATTCGGAGTTGATCTTGATCCGGAGACCGAGGTCGTCGTGACCATGGGTTCGAAGGAAGGTCTCGCGAGCCTCGCCAATGCCATCACCGCTCCCGGCGATGTGATCCTTGCACCAAACCCATCCTATCCGATCCACACCTTCGGCTTCATCATTGCTGGCGCGACGATTCGTTCGGTCCCGACCACGCCCAATGAAGATTATTGGAAGTCGCTCGAAAGCGCGATGAACTTCACCGTGCCGCGCCCCAGCGTCCTGGTGGTGAGCTATCCGTCCAATCCGACCGCTGAAGTCGTCGACCTCGCATTCTACGAGCGGCTGGTCGATTGGGCGCGAGACAATCAGGTCTGGCTGCTGTCCGATCTCGCTTATTCGGAGCTCTATTACGACGACAATCCGACGCCTTCGATCATGCAGGTCAAGGGCGCCAAGGATGTCGCGGTCGAATTCACCAGCATGTCCAAGACCTATTCCATGGCCGGCTGGCGGATGGGTTTTGCGGTTGGCAACAAGAAGCTCATCGCGGCGCTCACCCGGGTTAAATCCTATCTCGATTACGGCGCTTTCACTCCGATCCAAGCGGCTGCCTGCGCAGCGCTCAACGGTCCACAAGACATCGTCGAAGCGAATCGCAATCTCTATCGCAAGCGGCGTGACGTCATGGTCGAATCCTTCGCCAGAGCAGGGTGGGAGATCCCGCCGCCCAAGGCATCGATGTTCGCCTGGGCTCCCCTTCCACCGGCACTGGCTGAGATGGGAAGTCTGGAGTTCTCCAAACAATTGCTCACCCATGCAGAGGTCGCGGTTGCACCTGGGGTGGGCTATGGCGAGGAAGGCGAGGGCTTTGTCCGGATCGCAATGGTAGAGAATGAACAGCGCCTGCGGCAGGCTGCGCGGAACATAAAGCGCTATCTTGCCTCGACAGGGGTCAACAGCTCGGCGGCCTAGAATCGGTCGTTCGCCGATGAGCCATTGGTATCGCGGAGCAATTTGCCATTAACTGTGTTATGTAGTTGCTATAACGAGAACACAAATGGAGGAACAGATGCCACCCGCGAATTCGCGAACGCTGACTGAAAGGCAGCGTGACGTGATGGAGCGAATCGATCGCCGCGTGCCGATCAAGGTGATCGCGGCCGAGCTTGGCGTATCTGAAACCCGCATCAATCAGCACATTCGTGCGCTCAAGGATATTTACGAAGCCGCCAGCCTCAATGAGCTGGTCGAGACCTATCGCGCCGAGCTTGGCCGGCAGAGCGGGGCAGGTGATTCAGAAGATTCTATACCCTTCAGTGAAGCTGCATACATAAATTCTCAGCTGCAAGATTTGCCCGAATTCGCGGATATCCAGCGGCGGGCCGATCGCGGCGAACTCATAATGAACGACGCCATGCCGTTGCTTGAACAAGCGCCATGGCTCCGTCCAGGAGAGCCGAAGGTCGTCCCCGGGGTGCTCGATGGCGAGCATGCCACCTTGCTTCGCTTTGGCGCGATTATCGGAATCGCCTTCGGCATCGTTGCCGGCTTTGTCCTTGTTGTGACCGCCGCAATGTCGATCAGCGAAGTGTTGGATGGTCGTGCCGTCATCTCCGCGGAAGAACAGAGCTTTTCCTAGCGAGCGCAGGGAAGGCCGGAGAAGATTTATGACCGACCGTATCCTGAGCGACGCTCAAAATCTCAGAAAGCTGATCCGCGAGGCCGAAGCGCTTGCGGATGAATCGATGATCGCTTTCGCGCGGCTCAAACAGGCCATGCTGGCTGCCCGTCAAAATCCGGGAGTGGAAGTCCATGCCGGACAACGCGCTCTGATGCGCCTCAACCAGGCTGAAGGCCAAGCCATGGCCATGTCCAACAGCCTGTTTCGCACGCATGAAGAACTCAGCAAGATCGCCCGCGAGACGATGGGCGATGAGGGTATTCCACCAACGGATCCACCGCCAATGGTTGACGACGTCGAGCTGACCGCTTCACGCGAAAACGCGTAAGTCTTTCGCCGTGGGAATGCTGCTGGAGCTGCTCTATTTTGACTATCGCTCACAGATACAGGATGCGCTGACGATCATACTCGTCATTGCTGCCATAGTCTGGGGCGGTGGTCCGGAGCGAACAGTAGCGTTCACATGGGTCTTTGCCTTTGAATTTCTGGGTCTCGTCGATGATGTCCTGACTGGGCCAATGGGCCTGTTGACCGAGGTGGACTACTTCCTCGCGCTAAAGGATGTGGTCGCCGGCGTAATGTGGATTGCAATCGCGCTTTACGCCAATCGCAATTACACGCTGTGGATTGCGGGTTTTCAGATTATTGCCATGTCGGCGCATTTGGTGCGGGGCTTGATCGAAGGAGTTTCACCGATTGCCTATGCGGTCATGGTGGTGGCGCCTGGTTGGTTCCAATTGTTCCTGCTTGGGATCGGGCTGACACGGCATATTCTCAGGAAGCGAAAATACGGACCCTATCGCGACTGGAGGGTCTTTCGAGATTGGGGGCAACCGAGCCGATGGCGTGAGTTCCGCAATCGAATACTCACGCTGCTCGGCCGCGATTTCTTTGCCAAGAAGGATAAAGCCTGATGCCGCCCCATATCTCGCCCGATATCTCCATGTCAGACCCCACACCCTATTGCGAAGCGAGGGTCGGGTCGATGATGGGCTATCTTCGCAATGTCGTGTTCGCCGGGTCGGGACAGGTCGAGCGGCTGCATGCGGTGTTCCTCGATCCCCGCCGCAGCTTCCTCTCGGATGAGGCCTTTGGGCGTGGCGGCACAGCCTCGCTGTCGCTGCGAATGCGGGATCTCTTTTCAAGGGCTTTGGCCGCCCAGGCCAGCGGGATGATCATCGCGCACAATCATCCATCGGGGCATTGCCGGCCAAGCGAGCTGGACGTGATTGCAACCAGGAAGCTGGTTGAGATCGGGCAAGCCCTCGACATTGAGCTGATCGATCATCTGATCTTCACGCGAAGCTCGGTCTATTCAATGCGGGCGGGTGGCGATCTGTGAGCGGCAGGCCTGACCCCGAGGCCTCAGCCGACAATGGACCAATGCTCCCGCGATTTCGCGACGCGGGTGACCTGGTGTTGGACCTGCTCCATCGTGACGCGCGCATTGACGATCGATGGATTGGCCTGAACCCGAGAGAATTCGCTTTGATCTGGCGGCTTGCGGAAGAACCCGGAACGCCGATCTCCAAGACGCAGCTACTGGCCGATGTCTGGCGGATCACACATGATCCCTCGACCAATCGTCTGGCTGTGCATGTTGCGCGCATTCGCGCCAAGCTCAAGCCCCATGGCCTCGCAACACTGATCGCGACCCACCCGCAGGCCGGCTATTTTCTGGATGCAGACGACAGAACCAGTGGTTTCAGTACCCGCTAGCCACGGTCCGAATGGCTAAGCATAGCGATAGCTGGACACGCGGCGTGCCTTGAGGCAATCCGGGATCAAACATGCTTTTGCCTATCTGAGAGGTCCTCATCCTATGTCACATTCCGCAACCATGCCCGAGAATGATCGCGTAACGATCGAACTGGCTGACAATGGCGTCGCCCATGTCCGGCTGATCCGGGGCGAGAAGATGAATGCGCTCGATCCCGAGATGTTCTCTCGGATCATCGAAGCGGGCAGCGTCCTGCAGAAGATGAAGGGTGTCCGGGTCGTGGTGCTGTCAGGCGATGGACCCGCCTTCTGCGCCGGTCTCGACCTCTCGAATTTCTCCCGTCCGCCGAGCCCGGATGAGCCTGAATTGACCGAGCGGACCTATGGCAATTCGAATAAGTTTCAGCAGGTTGCCATGACCTGGCGCAAACTGCCTGTTCCCGTGATCGCTGCGGTCCATGGAGTGTGCTTCGGCGGCGGACTCCAGATCGCCAGCGGCGCCGACATTCGTGTCGTCCATCCCGATACCCGCATGGCGATCATGGAGATGAAGTGGGGACTGGTGCCCGATATGGCGGGCTATGTCCTGTGGCGCGGTCTGGTCCGCGACGATGTTCTGCGCGAACTGGTCTACACCAATCGTGAATTCACCGGCGCTGAGGCCCAATCGCTTGGCCTCGCTACATTCGTTGAGGACGATCCACTGGCGCGCGCCATGGCAATTGCCAATGAAATCGCCGATCGCAATCCGCACGCCATTCGTGGCGCCAAGCGTCTCCATGCCGGCATGGTAGAGCGTGACACCGATGCGATCCTGCTCGAAGAGAGCATTGAGCAGCACGCGATCATGCGGACCAGAAATCAGATCGAGGCGGTGATGTCCAAGATGGAAAAGCGCGCCGCCAATTACGAAGATGTCTGAGCGCTAGGCGCTAGCCAAACACCGCTACGCTTTGGAGGCCGTCAAGCATTTGGCGGCCTTCGCTGTTCCACATCCGCAGGCGCTCAGAGGAATAGCCGGCATCGGCGTGCTGGCTGGCATTCTCCGCCAGGAACCAGCCATTCGTGGCCGGCGCTTCGGGCTCAAGCACATTGAAAGACCAATTGATCGAACTGATCGGACCCATACGCTGCATGATCCGCATCGCCCCAGGCGGCATCACATCGCCCATCAGCACCAATTGCGAAACCGTATCGAGATCGTGATCTTCGGTCAGGCGAGCCCAGCGGCGAATAGTGGCTCCGTGATCCTCTCCCTTGGCTTGGGCGTAACGAACCTCGAAATTCTTCTGAATGAAGCTCGGCCCCTGGCCCTTCATCGCTTGTGGTGTTTCACCCGGCAGCGGTGGCGGCGGTTCGGGAGCATCAGACGGGCGGACGGCATTGGGCTCTCTCCCGGCGCCAAACAGCCAGAATGCGGTCAAAGCGCATTTGCCGTCAGAATGCAGCTCGCTGCGAACTTGAGTGACATTGCGGCCCTGGCGGACGATTTCTGCATGCAGTTCCAGCTCTTCACCAACCGGAGCGACAAATCCGATCTGAGCGGCCCGCAGCGGCGGCAAATCGGAAAAGGCGCGCACCGCCATGGTGTAAGCGACGAGCGCCGAGGCACCGCCATAAAGGGTACGGCCTTGCATCCAGTCGGCCGCGTGGTCGAGCTTTACGGGTCCTGATTGTCCGGTGACCGGTTCGAGCAAGCTTGCAATTGTCATGCTGAATCCCCTGCCGACTTCGCAGCTCCCAGTCCAGATTGTCGTTACGTAAGCTATCGCTTCAACTAGTCCGCGCGAATTTTGAGTGCCGAGAGGTGGCTTTCAGATTGCCTTTGTTGACCCGACTCGCTAGTAGCGCGCGCTCCGCCCCCGCATGGGGGCGGCTCGGCCCGATGGCGGAGTGGTGACGCAGAGGACTGCAAATCCTTGTACGCCGGTTCGATTCCGGCTCGGGCCTCCACACATTTTTCGCCGACCTGGCGAAGGAATGCCGCTTTAGCTCAGTTGGTAGAGCACATCATTCGTAATGATGGGGTCACGTGTTCGAGTCACGTAAGCGGCACCACTTCTCTTGCCTTCCTCGATGCTGACCCTCCGCTGCGCTGCGGGGCATCTGCGGGCGGGCCGTCGCCCTTGCGAACTCATTTGAGTTCGAGATTACCGGCACTCTTCTTGTTCTTTGTCTGCCGCCTCCTTGGGCTTGCGCCCCGCCAGAATGGCGCGTGTTGGTGCGCCTGATGCAAGTTGATCAAGTACATAGCGCTTTGATCGGCGCCCAAATCTCCATTCAGGACGCCCAAAACGACAAAACCCCGCTGTTGTCAGCGAGGTTCTTAGATGGGTGGACAGATTCACGGTTCAAAGAGCGGTTTGGGTGAGGCGGGGTAGCAGGGCGAGGGGGTGTAGGAAAATGCGAGGCTTGCAGCGGTGTGCTCCTTTTCACCCCGGGTCAGGTCCGGGGTGACGAGTGAGGGTACGTGCGGTGCGGCAGCCCTGAATTCTAGTGACGATACCACCCCGTCATCCTGAACTTGTTTCAGGATAACTAGACCGTTGCTCCAACCCTTTAGTGTTATCCCGGATTCGCAGAAGGCCAACGGCCAATTGAATTCGGGATGACGAAAGTGGGAAGTGATGTGCTCTCAGGCCGCGGGGCTGGATCAGGTCCAGGGTGACGGTCTCGCCAAGATGCCACCTAAGCAAGCACGATTAAGGGCCGACACCTCCGTAGAGATGCCAGCCCCTCAGACGCTCGCCCTAGCGAACCCGCGAGGGCGCAACCAAAACAGCATTGGCAATCAGTAGGTCCAGGCCATCCAGGAACGCTCTGGTCGCCGGATCATGCGCGAATCCGATTGTCAGGCCAGCCCCAGATCGTTGTGCCATGAGATAGGGTTTGAAGGCGAACTGACGCTGGTTCTCCGCCCAGACATAACCGCTCGCAATCAGTTCATCGGATGCCGCAAAGCGCAGGACATTGCTGCCATTCGAACGATCCAGCGGCGTGAAGATCTGCGAGCCGCCCGCCAGAACGATGGCGCCATCGTCATAGCCCGCCGAAAGGAAATGTTCGCGATCAGCGACGGTGTTGAGCAAAGCGCCCGGCAAGGTGTCGGGCAGTGCGGTCTCATCCTGGATCAGCTCGCGATATTCCTCTTCGCTGGTGATCTCGGTTGCTTCGGCCAGGCTCTCTTCTGCGCCACCCGCTGCGGCTGGATTGCGACCCAGCGCGGCTTCGCGCGTCACCGAAAGCAGCGGATCATCGCCAGACGAGAAGGCGTTGAGGCTGCCGCCCGCAGCGACAAGCACGCCCCCGCGCTCGACGAATTCGGTGATTGTATTCAGGCCTGACCGTCCGAGCGCATCTGCCGGCGAGCCATCAGGGACGATGACAACATCATAATCGCTCAAATCGGCGCGCGAGAAGCGATTGGTCCGGATTGGAATAACCGGAAGGCCCAGACGCCGCTCGAGCACATAGCGCATCGCGCCAGCGCTGAGCTGCGATACGCCATCATCCCACGCCATTGCCACCTTGGGCAGAGTCAGGCGGGCAAAACTCTCGCTGCCCAGATTGGGGCCATCGTCAACCCAGCTGCTGTCGGTTGCCACCGTATGGGCTCCGATCTCTTGCGCCAGCGCAGCCAGCTTGGCCATCCCCTCCGCGCCATTGGCTGACGTCGTGAAAATGACTGATCCGCGCGGATAGGTCCTGCCAGACTGAGTGAAGGCTTCGTTGGTCACCCGGGCTTCAAGGCCGGCGCGCACAGCGAGCGTCACCAAGCGAGCCTGGCCGGAATCGCTCCAGGGGACGATCACGCCGAACTGGCCAGTGCCCTCGGCAATCTGGGCGATCGGGGCGTCTGCCGAGAAAGGCGTTCCTGAAACCGCCTGACTGCAGAGATCGACCGATACACCCGACATCATCCCAACTGACCACGCGGTGACGTCATAGAGTTCATGCGGCAAGTCTCCGGAACGACGCTCCTCCTGCGCCTCGATGAATTCGGGCGGCAACGGAGTGTCGGCATCGAGCAGACTACGGATAAGGCGAGCCGCGGGCTGCGCTTGCGAGATAGCGAGAAAGCCATTCGGGTAGCTCTTGCCGCACGCGCTCGCCGGGCCGTCGCGGCGGGTCACGGCGATGCCCTGAGCCAGCAGGCGGCGGCCAAGCGCTTCGGCGTTCCAGCGTCTTTGGCTCAGATCGATCAGATAGCTTCCGCGACCCGCTGCTCCATTGGCATTGGCACGACGATAATTGGCAAAGTCGCTCATGAAGCGATCAGCATTGCGAGCGACCGCCTCGGCCGTGGAAAGGCTGGCGACGAAATGATTGCGAACGCCGTCGGCATAGGTCAGCAGCGTGCCATTGCGCCGCTCAAACACCAGACCTCGCGGAGAGCCTTGCTCATAGGTGCTGCCGATCGCCCCCTGGTGGGCGTTCCAGGTGTCGCCATAGCCGGGATAGAACAGGTCGTAGACTTCGCGCGTGAAATAGGGCTCCCCAATGCGGTCGAACCAGGCGGCGTTGTTGCGGCCGATGATCTCATATCCGCGCAATTGGTCATCGGTGATGTTGGGGTTAACCGGATCCGCTGCCGGACTGAAGAAATAGGTCCGATCACCGCCCATCTCATGGATGTCTTTGACAACTACCGGATTCCAGGCGCGCATGGCTGCAACCTTGCCACGCGTTTCGGGCTGGCTCAGCGTGAACCAATCGCGATTGAGGTCAAACATGTAGTGATTGACGCGGCCGCTGGGCCATGGCTCATCGTGCTCTGCCGCTTGGCGGTCAGCTGCTGGCTCAATCCCCAGAGCGGCGCGGAAGCGATTGACGAAGCGCGCCCGGCCATCGGGATTTTGGAGCGGATCAATCACCACGATCGTCTCGCTCAAAATTTGCTCGACCCGCGCGTCATTCTGTGAGGCGAGCAGATGGTAGACCATCATGATGGCGGCGTCGGTGGGAGTGACCTCATTGCCATGCACGCTGTAGGCGAGCCAGGTGACCGGCATGGCTGAACCATCGCTGGATTGACCGGCGGCGACGCGAGCAAGATCGGCCTGAATGGCATCGAGCCGCGCCATATTCTCGGGCGAAGAGATCATCAGATAGTGCAGCGGGCGGCCTTCCCAACTGCGGGCATATTCGACCATTTTCACCCGGTCTGGAGCGGCCTCCGCCACGGCTTTGAGGTAGGTCACTGTCTCGGCAGGTGAGGTTATGCGAGTTCCCGGCTCGTGACCGATAACCTGCGCCAGGGTCGGGATCGCCGGGTCGAATTCACCCTCGAGGTAGGACTGGGCCTGGGCTGGCTGCATCGCAAGGCCAAGCGCGACAAAAGCCAGAGCCAATTTTGAGAACCAGTCCAATCGCATGCATCACCTTTTGATCTTCAGTTCAAGGCTTCCAGCGCTTAGCTGGTCAGCCGTACGTGGCAATCAACAGCACGATCAGTCCGGTGATCGCAAGACAAATCACCAATCGCCATAGAGGTGCATCGATCAAGGCGCCTTCGGGCTTGTTCACCAGACGCTTGCCGGTGATCATCGGATGCACCAAATCCTGACCGCCTATCACGTGATAGAGCAGGATAGCGCTCAGGTGCACACCGACCAGACCGACCAACCACCAGAAGAAGCTCTCGTGCCAGTCGGTCAGCATGTCGGCGGTGAGCACACCTACCATTGCATTGAGCGGGCCGGTTGCGCCGTCAAAGGGGTCACCCGCAAACAGGCCGAAACTCGCCTGCGCCAGCATCGCGCCGAGCAATATGACAACGCTCCATCCGCCAATCGGATTGTGACCGTGAGGGGAGCCGGAGTTTTGGCCCTGCCTCGCAACATATCGAAGCACGGTGACGGGACCACGCAGGAAATCGCTGAACCGCGCCGTGCTGCTGCCGAAGAAACCCCATAGGATGCGAAAGATCACCAGGCCGAGCAGCAGCAGACCCAGGCGCATGTGCCAGCCCATTTCCCCATTTTCGGCGGTCCACCACATGGCTGGAATCAGCAGCGCGAAGCTCCAATGCGTGATCCGCACCGGCCAATCCCAAACTCTGATACTCTGCTGCGCCATGACGACCCTTCAGTCTGGGGCAATCGGCCAGGCTATCAGTCCGTGTCGAGGCGGAAGTTGTCGTGGCAGCCTTTGCATGAGCCGCCCATGGCTTTGACCGCTTCGCCGACAGCGGCCATTTCGCCGGTCCCAGCAGCGGCCACCAGAGCAGCGCTGGTTTCGACCAATTTGGCTTGAGCGGCGGCGAATTCCTCTGGCTTCTCCCAGATCGTTGCGAGCGCTTCGGTGTCGGCGCCCGAGTCCACGCTGGTGCCTTCGGGGAAGTAATCGGGGATCAGCGCGGCCTTGGTGTTGATGCCCTCGGCTGCGGCTTGAATCGCCGCAAAGTCAGGCGCATCGCTTTCGAGCTGAGCGCGGATGGCTTTGAAGTCATCGCCAATCGCTTCGAAATTGGCTTGGCGCAGCTCGATTGGATCACTCTCGCCAGCTTCGGCGGCATCACCCGCTGAAGCATCTTCGGTGGTACCGCTGCATGCAGCAAGGCTGATCACGGCCACAGTGGCAATCAGGGGGCGGGTAAAGCGAGAAGTGATCATTGCAATGGTCCTCCAAGGTCCAGGTCAGCATGCGCGCATGGCATGATCGGTCAGCAGCGCCTTCATTGGCACCTCCAACTTCAATCGCAGTCAGCCGCAAATGTTCCGAGATTACAAGGCGACATTTGATAGTCGAAACGCAAGTGCTAGGTGTCGGGGATGACCGGGATGGGGACTTCGGATCGGCGCCGCAATGTGGCGGTGTTCGGCGCCAGCGGAACGATTGGCCGCGCGGTGGTCGCGCGATTGGTCCAGCAGGGGCATGCCGTCACCGCCGTGGTTAGAGCGGGATCGGATCACACGCTGGCTGACTTAGAACAGGCCACAATCGTCACTGCAGATGTCGGCAACCCGGCCGAATTGGCCCAACGGGTTTTTGTCTCAGGCTCTCACGATGCCGTGATCTCCTGCCTCGCATCGCGCAGCGGCGCGCCCAAAGATGCTTGGGCGATAGACCACCAGGCCAATGCCAATCTTCTGACCGCAGCGAAACAGGCGGGGGTGAAGCAATTTGTCTTGCTCTCGGCGATTTGCGTTCAGAAGCCATTGCTCGCGTTCCAGCACGCCAAGCTGGCGTTTGAGGCGGAGCTCCAGCAATCCGGGCTGACTTGGTCGATCATCCGTCCCACCGCCTTTTTCAAATCGCTCTCTGGCCAGATCGAGCGGGTCAAGCAAGGCAAGCCGTTCCTGATCTTTGGCGATGGCGCGTTGACCCGATGCAAGCCGATCAGCGATCGCGATCTCGCGGCCTATATTGTCGGCTGTCTCGACCAGTCTGAGCGGCACAATGCCGTCCTCCCGATCGGCGGGCCAGGACCCGCGATCACTTTGCGGCAACAGGGAGAGTTGCTGTTCGAACTGACCGGCAAGGAACCGCGGTTCCAATCGGTGCCACTGGGGCTCTTCAAACTGGCTTCCAGGCTGCTGTCTTTGGGAGGTGGTGCGTCATCCTGGTTCGCCGAGAAGGCCGAATACGCCCGCATCGCGCATTATTACGCGACTGAGAGTATGTTGGTGCTGGACCCAGCATCGGGTGATTACAGCGCCGAGCTGACGCCAGAATTCGGCAGCGACACCCTGCGCGACCACTATGCCGCCATGCTCGAAGCCGGATTGCCCGACGCCGCATCGCCCGCTACGCCAGCGGCAGGCTAGGGGGACGCATCATCGACACTTCGCTGGTATTCACGCTTGGCAGCTGTGTGTTCTTCATGGCGCTGGTCGGTTGGGTCAGCTGGCTCAAGACCCGCGGCCAGGCTGAGACCAAAGACGGCTATTTCCTCGCAGGGCGGGGCCTGGGCGCGACCTTTATTGCCGGCTCGCTGCTGCTGACCAATCTGTCGGCAGAACAGCTGATCGGCCTTAACGGCTCGGCCTATGGCCACAATCTGTCGAGCATGGGCTGGGAGGTCACCGCGGCGATCGCGACCATTGCGATGGCGCTGATCTTCCTGCCTAAGTATCTCGCGGGCGCTTTCACAACTCTGCCGCAATTCCTCAACGACCGGTTCGATCCAATGGTCCGGCGGATGTCGGTGGTGCTGTTTATGCTCGGCTATGGCCTGGTGACCATCCCCAGCGTGCTTTATTCGGGCTCTGTCGCCGTCCTGCTGCTGTTCGACGTGCCGGGGCTGACCGGGCTCGACTATTTTCCGGCGCTGGTTGCGACCGTCGTGGTGATCGGCGTGATCGGATCGATCTACGCAATCTTCGGCGGGCTGCGCGCGGTTGCGGTGTCTGACACGCTCAATGGCGTTGGGCTGCTGATCATCGGAATTATCGTCCCGGTGTTCGGGCTGATCGCGCTTGGTGGAGGGCACTCCTTCAATGAGATGGACGTGCTGGGTAGCGAGCATCCTGAGAAGCTCAATGCGATCGGATCTGCCAGTGACTCCACGCTGTTCGGGCAGATTGCGGCGGCGGGAGAGAGCTTCCTCAATGGTCTGAGCGTGCTCGGGACCGAGCATCCGGAGAAGCTTAATGCGATCGGCTCGACCAGCGATCCGACACCGTTCGGTACGCTGTTTACGGGCATGATCTTCGCCAATCTGTTCTATTGGTGCACCAATCAATATGTGATCCAGCGCACACTTGGGGCGCAGAGCCTGGCGGAAGGCCAGAAGGGCGTGCTCTATTCGGGCTTCTTCAAGATCCTTGTGCCCTTCATGATGATGATCCCGGGCGTGATCGCCTACCATCTCTATGGCCCCGGGATGGGGACAATTGACGAAGCCTATCCGAGGCTGATCCGTGACGTTCTGCCGGTCTATCTCTCAGGCTTCTTCCTCGCCGTGCTGCTGGGTGCGGTGTTCAGCTCGTTCAACTCGCTGCTCAACAGCGCCGCGACCCTGTTCAGCTTGGATATCTACGCGCCTGCGCGCGAAAAGGCGCGCGGCGAAAAGGTCAGCGACCGCGAGTTGGTGAAGGTTGCCAAGCTGGCCAGCCTGGTGATCGCGCTGTTCTCCTTTGCGGTCGCCCCCTTGCTCTATTTCGCAGCCGAAGGGCTGTGGCAAATCATTCGGATTTTCACCGGCTTCTACAATATTCCGACCATCGTGATCGTGATCGTCGGGCTGTTCACTTCGCGGGTGCCCGCCCTGGGGGCCAAGCTGGTGATCATCTTCCATGTCGTGGCCTATGGCCTTCTGCGGTTTGTGTTCGACGATGTCGTGACGCTGCATTTCATCCATCTCTACGCCGTGCTGTTCTGGATCGAAGTCGGGATCATGCTGGCTTGCGGCTGGCTGCGACCGCGCGAAGAGGCCTGGCAATTCGCCCGCAATGAGAAAGTCGATATGACGCCGTGGCGCTTCGCCAAACCGCTGGCGATCACTCTGTTCTCGTTGGTGGTGGCTACCTACCTGCTGTTCTCACCGATCGGGGTGGCGAGCGAGAACGGGCCGAGTGCGCTGTTTGGTCCGCTGCTGGCGGCATTGGCGATTGGCAATGTGGTGATCTGGGGCCTGGCCGCGCGGCGCCCTGCAGCAGCCTAGGCCACCAAAGAGGCCAGCACCCGCCGCTTTCCTTCGAACGGACGGCGGCCATGCATCACAGTGAAATTGTCGATCAGTGCAACATCACCCGCCTGCCAGGCGAGATCATAGGTCAACTCATCGGCCAGTCTGATCGCTGGCTCCATATCCTCGTTGGAGATTGGCTCGCCGCCGCCAAAGGTGATCGCGCGGTTGGGATCATTGCGGCTGTCGGCCCATCCGCGGAAGGCTGCGATCAGCTGGTTGAAGAAGGAGGTCCGGCCATCGCCAATATCGCGCACGCCCGGCAGAGCAGCGGTGGTGACGCGGAGGCTCTCATCCGCAAGCCATTCCCACGAATAGCCGAGCTCAGACAGCCGAGCCTCCGCCTGCTCGCGATTGTCTACGCTCAGCGTGCTGCGCCAGGAACGGCCCTGACCTGAGCCGGCGTCATCTGTTCCGGGCATGACATTGGTGTAGCGCACGCCTTCCTGTTCAACTCGACTGACGAAACCGGGGGCTTCCTTCCGCAAGGCATCGAGCACCCAATCCGATCGGCACAGCGGCGTTGCCCCGCCATTCTCGGCAGCAATCTCGCAATAGAAGAACAATTTGGCCGGATAGAGTGGGGTCTGCGCCATCTCATGATGGAGGAAAATCTCAGTCGTGGGCGGAGCCTCATTGGCGGTGAACACCCGCGGCGTGACATTGGTGCGGACCGCGTTGGAGAGCGAATCTTCGTAGGTAAAGCCGGGCTCGCCATAACCTTCAATCGCGGCGTCAAAGGCCTGCGGGTCGGGCACGTCAAAGCCGCGGAACAGCAACGCGCCGGCGTGATCGAGCGCTTGATCGACCGCCGCCTTGTTGGCGCTGAGGAAGGCGGCGAGATCGCCGCCGCCTGGAATGATGCCGGGGAAGTCCTGCTGTGCCATATCAACTTGGGTTGTGTCAGTCATAGATCGGGTGAAAGGTGTTGAAGGCGGCTTCGGTGAAGACGCCGGGATCGTTGAAGCGGCGGTTCTGATTGAGCGCCGAGATGGCGGCCATTTCGACCTGGCTCAGCTCGAAGTCATCAATGTCGAGGTTTTCGCGCATTCGCTCCGCCTTGGTGGTCTTGGGGATTACCGCGGTGCCGCGCTGGATGCCCCAGCGCAGCAGCACTTGAGCGGGCGTTTTGCCATGCGCATCGGCGGCGACCATCACTGGAGCGGCGCCGAGCAGGCTTTCGCCTTCGGCTGCCATGTCGAGCTCGAAATAGCTTTGCGCGCCGAGCGGCGAGAACGCGGTAACATCGACGCCATAGTCACTGGCCATGCGGATCAGCTTTTCCTGCGTCAGATAGGGATGCGATTCGATCTGAAGCATGGCCGGCTTGATCCGGGCATAGCTCATCAGATCATGCAGCAGGCCCGAATTGTAATTGCACACGCCGATCTGGCGGACGAGGCCCTTGTCGACCAGATCCTCCATTGCGGCCCAGGTCTGATGCAGCGGCACTTGCGCGCGCTTCATCCCGGGATGGGCAGCGTCGGGATCGTGCAGCCATTCGGGTGGATAGCGGGTCTCGATCGGCACGAATTCGAGCGCGATCGGGAAGTGGATCAGATAGAGATCCAATTGCTCAAGCTGAAGATCGGCCAGAGTCTTGCGACAGGCCATTTCAACATGCTCGGGCGCGTGAAAGGTGTTCCACAGCTTGGACGTGACCCACAGTTCCTCGTGGCGCACCAGTCCCTCAGAAAGCGCCTGCGCCAGCCCTTCGCCGGTCTGAATTTCATTGGCATAGTCGGCCGCGCTGTCGAAATGGCGATAGCCCGCGCGGATTGCCTCAACCACTGTGGTGGCGGTCTGGTCCTGTGGGATCTTCCAAAGGCCGAAGCCTTGCCGTGGCATTGTTGCGAGCATTGTTACCCTTCGTCCTCAAAGCGAATGTCGACCGGCTGGCCGGTTTCGATCGATTTCTGCGCCGCGGCACCGATCACCACAGAGCGATAGCCATCCCTGGCCGAGATCAGCGGCTCGCTGCCGTTGACCAAAGCGTGGTGGAAGTCGCGCTGTTGGAAGTAGGTCGCGCCGTGGTGCGTTCCCGCTGCCAGTGCGTCGGGCGGGGTGGGGACATGCACTGCCTCCGGCCCCGATTTGTCGCGCGGAGACCAGCTGACATATCCGCCCGGCAGTTTGACTTCGATCTTGCCGATCGGACCGACCGCGCAGATCTCTTCCTGCTCTTCCGAGCCTTCGGCGAACATGCAGAGGTCAAGCACCGCTCGCGCCCCGCCAGCGAAATCCACCATCACAAAGGCGTTGTCGATGATATCGGGAATCTTGCCGTGATAGCGCTCATCCAGATGGTTCACATCCTGCGCGCCGCTGGCAAAGACCCGCACTGGCTCATCATCCAGAATATGCCGCATCAGATCGAAGAAGTGGCAGCATTTCTCAACCAGGGTCCCGCCGGTGTTGGCGTTGAAGCGGTTCCAGTCGCCGACCTTGACCAGAAAGGGGAAGCGATGCTCGCGAATGCTGAGCATCTTGATCGGGCCCGCCTCGCCGGCATGGACCCGCTCAATGAAACGCGTGACTGGCGGCATGTAGCGATATTCCAGCCCGACCCAGAACAGATTGTCATAGCTCTGCGCGGCCTTGGACAGCGTCAGCGCATCCGCCTCGAGAGTGCACATCGGCTTTTCGAGCAGAACCGCGCAGCCTGCCTCCATCACCGGTTTGACGATGTCGAAATGGGTGAAATTGGGCGAAGCGATGATCACCGCGTCGGGTTTGGCCTCGGCCAGCATCGCCGCATTGTCAGCGTAGCAGCGAATGCTCTGCCCCAGAGCATCGGCTTGCACCTGGGCGTCGGTGCGAGAGCCAGAATCGGGATCAGCGATCGCCACCAGTTCGGCACCCTCAATCAAGGCCAGATTGCGCATATGCTCACGGCCCATCATGCCGCAGCCAATAATCGCGTAGGTTCTATGCTCGCTCATCGCTCGCGCTCATGTGCTGCGATCACGACAATGGCAAGCCTATTGAGTGGCTTGGGCATCTAGCGAGTCCAGACCCCAACGCCCGCCGGTCCGATCACCGATGATCCCAGAGTCGGCAGGCCAAATCCTAACTGCTCAACATCGATCGCTCTGGTCGAATAGTTGAACGCGAAGATGTGCGATTGGGTTCGGCGCAGGCGTAGGCCTTTGGGGAGGTCGAGCAGGTCGATATCTGCCTCTTTCGCGAGGCGTTCGATCAGCGCGCTCAGCAAGGATCGGTCAGGCCAAGCTCCGCAATAACGCAGATGGTCGCAGCGATAGACCACGCCGCGCCCGTCTTTGAGCGCATATTCGGGCTCCAGCTCGCTTTCGATATCCTCGACCCAGCGGCTGACGGTGAAGCCCTGGCCAGCTTCGCTGACGCCGGGGCGCAGGCTCTCGACGCGCCTTACCTTGAGCGGCACCAGTTCGCGCAGATCGCCCGGGGCCAGACCTTCCGGAATGCAGAAACTCTCGGTCTTGCTGCCTGACCGCGGGCCCATCAGAACCGGACAATCCAGAGCCTTCAGCTTGGTAAGGAAGCCGTCGGGAATGATCGGCAGGGTCGGAATGACCACCGCTTTGTAGCCGCTCAGATCCGCTTGCGGGCCAACGACATCGACGTCGAGCCCACGCCGCCGCAGCGCCGAATACCAATCATAGGCCAGCTCCATATAGCGGAAGCTTTGCCCCTGCGGCTGGATCCCGCAGACCCAGGCAGCTTCGTAAGAAAACACCAAAGCGACCGGGGCTTGCGCCACAGCTTGAAGGCCCAGAGCATCAATCGCTTGCGCAGCCAAGCGCGCCTCGCCCGCGGCCTCGGCCTCGCTGCTGTCAGGCCGCAGCAGTCCTGCATGCATCTGTTCCTGCGCGAAGGGCGCCTGACGCCAGCGGAAGTAGGAGGTCAGCTCAGCCCCATGCGCAAAGGCCTCGAGCGTCCACAGCGCGACCATTCCGGGCAGCGGGGCAGGGTTGTAGCGCGCCCAGTTCACTGGCCCGGGCTGCTGCTCCATCACGCCCCAGCGGCCATTTGAGCATCCGCGATAGAGATCGTGATGGAAGGCGGCGATGTCGGGATGACCTTGCCGCATATAGGTCTTACGAGTTTCGTCATCCGACCAGAACTGCTCGAGGAATCCGAGCGGGTAGGAATCCCAGGTCGCCAGATCGAGATCACCGCCGACTGTGTGGTGATCGAACTCGGTGAAGAAGCCCATGAAATTGTGAGTGAGGTCGCGCCCAGGCGAATAGCGCCGGAGAATATCGACCTGCTCCTTGTTGAAGCTCGCCACTTGGTCCGAGGCGAACCGGCGATAGTCGAGCCAATGCGCGGGATTGGCTTCGGTCACGGTGAGATTGGGCGGATCAATTTCCTCGAAGCTGCGATATTCCATGCTCCAGAAGACATTGCCCCAGGCTTTGTTGAGCGCCTCAACATCCTTGTAGCGATCTTCCAACCAGGCGCGGAAAGCGGCGGCTGCCGCGTCCGAGTAGCTCAGCACCGTGTCGTGGCAGCCAAACTCATTATCGGTCTGCCACATCGTCACGGCCGGATGCTCACCGTAACGCTGAGCCATGGCGAAAACCATGCTGCGGCAGCATTTGCGGTAACCCTCGTGCGAGAAGCAATAATGGCGGCGTGAGCCAAAGGTCCGCGGACGGCCTTGGCGATCGAGTGCGACCATGTCAGGCATAGTATCAACCAGCCATTTGGGCGGGGTCGCGGTTGGCGTGCCGAGGATGATCTGCAGGCCTGCGTCAGCGAGCGTTTCGATCGCTCGGTCGAGCCGCTCCCATTCGAACCGGGCTTTCTCCGGCTCGATCCGGCTCCAAGCAAATTCGCCGATCCGCACCAGCGACAGGCCCATCTCCTTCATTCGCCGGGCATCTTCTGCCCAGCTCTCTTCAGGCCAATGCTCCGGGTAGTAACAGCAACCGAGCTTCATTTCTCGAGCCTTTCCAATGCGATCAGCCACGCGGTTTCAGGACGGGTTAGCGGCAATTGCAATCCTTGCGACATCAGCGCTTGGCCCGACAGTTCGAACCCCTCGAGCCAGCGGGCGTGGTTTACGAGATAAAGCGCGGCCTTGGGTGGCCAGGGCTGCGGCAGGGTCACGCTGTAGCGGGCGGATGAATCCAGGCCCGCCAGTCGGACTGGTGACACTTGAAAGCGCTCGGCCAATTGGGTTTGCGCGACCAGCGCCAGGCCCTGGTTGTCGTCCGAGACCATCAATCCGCTGAAACCGTCATCACCATGGTCGAGCCGATGCAAGCGCCCCTTGTGGAGCAGCCCACGCCATTGCTTGTAGAGAGCAATATGCGCTTTGAGTGTCTCTTGCTCAGCCGGCTCCATTACAGCTGGATCGGCTTCGACCCCCATATGGCCGAACAGCGCAATCTTGGCGCGGAAGTCGATGTTGAGCTGACGCCCGGTGATTGGATTGGGGCTAGGTCCGACATGGCTGCCGAGCACTTCGAGCGGGAGGAATTGCGACCAGGCGCGCATGATCCTGACCCGCTCAATCGCATCATTGTTGTCGCTTGGCCAAACCCGGTGGGTGCGGGAAAGCACACCGAAATCGATCCGCCCGCCGCCGCTTGAGCAGGTTTCGATCTCCACCTCGGGATGTTTGGCACGGAGATGATTGAGCAAATAGTATAAGCGCGAGGTCTGGTTGAAACGAACCGCGCCGTGCACCCCTTGGGCCGGGAACAGATCGCGATTGTGATCCCATTTGAGATAGGCAATATCATGCGCGTTGAGCAGTGCGTCGAGCCGCTCGATCAGATATTCAATCACTTCATCGCGGGTCAGGTCGAGCACCAATTGCCCGCGCATGGTCGGGCGATCTTGCCCTTCCACATGCAAGCACCAATCGGGATGGGCGCGATAGAGCTCACTGTCGGGCGACACCATCTCGGGCTCGACCCAGAGGCCGAAGTCCATGCCGAGCCCGTGGAAATGCTTGATCAGCGGATCGAGGCCATTGGGCAGGACGTCGGGTGATACAAACCAATCGCCCAGGCTGGTGCGATCATTCCGACGGCCGCCGAACCAGCCATCGTCCAACACGAACCGCTCAATCCCCAAGGCAGCGGCGCTATCGGCCAGTGCCTTGAGCTTGTCCTCGCTCAGATCAAAGCCAAGTGCTTCCCACGAATTGAGATGGACCTTGCGCGGACCCCAATCGGATCGGTCGGGCAGGACATCGCTGCGGACGAAATCGTGGAACTTTTGGGCGAGGGTTGAACGATTGGATGCAAGAGCGAACATCGCCTCGGCGCTCTCGAAGCTTGTGCCCGTTGGCAGTGGCACCTCGCTTGCATCCCAGTCGGCGGTCATCTGCAGAACCGCGCGGCCATCGGCATCGCATTCGATTCGTGTGTCGTAATCGCCGCTCCAGGCCAGATGCGCGCCCAGAACCTCGCCCGAGGCCGGAGCCTCCAGCAGCAACCAATTGCCGCCACCAAATCCCGGCTTTCCAATCGCTGAAGAGCCATGAAAACCGTTTGGATAGATCGGGCTGCGGCTCTCGCGCATCTCGCTGGCCCAGCGTCCCGAGAATGTGATCATCTCGCTGAAGCGAGCGGGGATCGGCACGACCAAAGACGCTTGCCGCGTGATGAAGAAATTGCGTTCGCCAAGATTGGTGATTTCGCTGCGCGATGACACGACATCGCCCGAGCGGATAGTCCACCATTGCTCGACCCGCAGGCCGAGCGGTTGATCAAGCCACTCCAGCCAGATCTCATTCTCCCCAACATCCCATTCCGACAGGGTGAAATGGGTGATCGGATCTTGGAGAAGGTCTTGCGCGCGCTCTCGCAGTTGGACCGCCGGAGTGCCCGCCCAACCGCCTTGGCGCTGCGTCAATAGCCCGGGGCGAGGCGGCGTATCGGGTTGTGATTCATGCCAGCCCATTTGGCTCGCGCTTTCCAGGTCGGCGAGGCGCTCTTCAGGCGGAAGCATGGGCCCGCAATAGGCGAGTTGAGCTCCGACGCCCTTTGAAAGCGCGAAGACCAGAGTCAGCTCGGCCCCGTCGAGCCTGATGCATTCCGGGCTGTCCGCCAAATTCCACCCCCTCCAAACCTCGCCGGTGATGGTGCATGATCGTGCTCTTGCTCGATACCGGCCAATCGGCTCTAACCGCCTCAATCGGAGACGGGAAGGGCTCAATGCTAAGCCAATTGCCAACCACCAGTGGTATTCAAATCGCCGTCTGTATCGGACTGACGGCGCTGGTCGGGCTCGCGACCTGGCTGACGATCCGTCGTGCCAAGCATGATGGGTCCAAAAAAGATGTCTTCCTCGCGGGTGGAGGTCTTTCATGGATCTTCGTCGCCGGGGCGATCACTCTGACCAATCTCTCGACCGACCAGTTGGTCGGAATGAACGGCAACCAGATGGCGCTGCTGGCATGGTGGGAGATTTGCGGCTTCTTTGGCCTGCTGATCCTCGCCTTCGTATTCGTGCCGATCTACTACCGCAATAAATGCACCACCGTGACCGAGCTGCTTGAGAAACGCTATGGCGGGCGCTCGATCCGCACGCTGATCTCGGCTCTATTCCTGTTTGGCAATATCCTGATCTACTTGCCTGCGGTGCTCTATTCGGGCGGCACTTTCATGCAGGCGCTGTTCGGCGACCAATTCTCGGTCCTGTTCTTCGCTGGCATTCTGGCGGTGATCGCCTCGGCCTACACCATCTTTGGCGGCTTGCGCGCTGTCGCGGTGATGGACACCTATTCGGGCGTGGGCATTCTTGGCCTGGCGATGCTGATCGTTGTGTTGGCATTGGCCGCAGTTGATTGGGACATCACGACAGGCGTGCCGGCAGAGCGGTTGACCATGATCGGCGGTGCGGACAGCCCGATCCCCTTCCACACCCTGTTCACAGGGATGATCTTCATCCAGATCTTTTATTGGTCGACCAATCAGAACATCACCCAGCGGGCGATGGCTGCTCCCACCGTGAGGGAAGCACAGAAAGGCGTGCTCGCAGCAGCGGTCATCCGCATCCTGATTGTTCCGCCGATCGTGGTGATCCCGGGAATCGTCGCCTACAAATTGTTCGGCGATGTCGGAGATGCCGCTTATGGCCAGCTGATCGCTGAAGTCCTGCCGCCGTGGCTCTCGGGCGCCTTTGCAGCCATGGTCGCGGCCGCGGTCATCACTACCTTTTCCGCCGTGCTCAACTCGTCAGTGGCGCTTTATTCGGTCGATTTCCACGAGCAATTCGTCGGCGAAGTGAAGGACCATTGGAAGCTCGCAGCGGCGGTGTCGATCCTGCTGACGATCACTTCGATCATGCTGGTCACCGTCTATATCGATGCCGCCAGCGCCGATCCGACCGACTTCAGTATCATCAATCTCTTGCAGCAATTGAACGGCCTGCTGTCGATGCCGATCCTGTCGGCCTTTGTGGCTGGATTGTTGTACCGCAATGTTGAAGCGCCAGCTGCGATCGGCGGGGTGATCTGGGGCGTGCTGCTCTACGGCCTGTTCACCTTCCAGCTCCAGCCTGCCGGGATCATCACGCTGCATTACATCGACTTCATGGTGGTGACGCTGGTGACCTCTGTCATGGCGGCTTTGGCAGTTAACCGGTTTGTCTTGGGCAACCGTGCGGAGTTCAATTTCTTCTGGCGCAGCGCGGAGGCTTGATGGCCGTCGATTTTGCCAAGCCACATCGTCGCTTCAATCCGTTGACGAACCGCTATGTGCAGGTCTCGCCTCATCGATTGGACCGGCCATGGCAAGGAGAAGAAAGCGAGCCAGACCCGCCAGCGCCGAGCTATGACGAGGCTTGCTATCTTTGCCCCGGTAACGCCCGTAAGGGAGGGGCGGTCAATCCCGAATATTCCGGCGTCTATGTGTTCGACAATGACTTTCCGGCTCTGGTCGAAGGTGGCGAGGGCGATGACCGACACCCGCTGTTTCGTGCGCAAGAGACCAGCGGATTGTGCCGCGTCATCTGCTTCTCGCCCGATCACTCCAAGACCTTGCCCTTGCTGTCGCATGAGGCCTTGATCGAGCTGATCGACGCCTGGGCGGACCAAACCGCCGAATTGGGTAAGCGATTTGCCGCGGTTCAGATCTTCGAAAACAAGGGCGCGATGATGGGGTGTTCCAATCCTCATCCGCATGGGCAGATCTGGGCCACCGGACATGTGCCCGATGAGCTGCATTTGGCTGATGAAAACCAGATGGCGTATTATCGCGGGCATGGCAGCGCTATGTTGTCAGACGTGGCGGTCCACGAGATGACCGAAGGCGAACGAATTGTGGAGGCCAATGAGGATTGGCTGGCTGTCGTTCCCTTTTGGGCGGCGTGGCCGTTTGAGACCCTGCTGATGCCGCGATTTGCGGTCGCGCGGTTGAGCGAACTTGGCTCGTCACAGAGGGCCGGCCTCGCCGTTATCCTCAAGCGCCTTACGACGCGCTATGACAATCTTTTCCAGACCAGCTTTCCCTACTCGATGGGATGGCATCAGGCGCCGTTCGCTGAGGAGAACGGCGAGGCTGCTGCGAGCGAACACTTTCAGCTTCACGCGCATTTCTATCCGCCCTTGCTCCGATCCGCGTCAGTGCGGAAGTTCATGGTTGGGTATGAAATGTTGGCAGAGCCGCAACGTGATCTGACACCCGAGCGTGCGGCTGCTATGCTGCGCGAGACCGCGACCACGCATTACAGGAGCGCACTATGAATCGTCGCGAGCAATTGATTGCCCGCGCACGCGAGGGCTTCCGGATGGCCTATGGTATCGATCCGACGCGGATTTACTCCGCTCCCGGTCGGGTCAATCTGATCGGTGAACACACTGATTACAATGCAGGACTGGTGCTGCCCTGCGCGATCGACCGGGAAACGATCATCGTTCTGGGTCCGGCGGACGAGACCGATAAGATCCCTCAGATTCAGTCGATCGCGCTCGATATGGGGTCGGTCGAGGATGCGTTTGAGCTTAAGCCGCAGATCGACCGAGCTGAGAACAACTGGCAGAACCACATTAGGGGCGTTGCGCATTATCTGCAGCAGCGCGGGGTCGCCCTGAAACCGGCGAGGCTCGCCATTGCCGGAGACATCCCAATCGGATCGGGTCTGTCTTCGTCAGCCTCGCTTGGCGTGGTTGCGGCTTTGGCGATGTCGGATCATGCCGGACTTCCGTTGCAGCCGCCCGATCTTGCCGCGGTCGCGCAGAAGTCAGAGAACGACTATGTCGGTTGCGCCTGTGGGATCATGGATCAAATGGCATCCGCGGCCGGAGCAGAGGGCCACGCTCTCTTGCTCGACTGTCGCTCGCTCGAACATATGCCAATCCCGATCTCGCGCGAGCTCGAGATTGTCGTGATCGACTCCGGTATCCGGCGACAATTGACCGAAAGCGCCTTCAACACTCGCCGCGAGGAATGCGACCGGGCGGCTGCACACTATGGAATGGCGTCCTTGCGCAGTGTTACGCACGAACAATTGGAGCGGGATCGGGGCGAGTTGGACGATGCGCTGTATCGCCGGGCGCGTCACGTGGTGAATGAAATCGCGCGGGTCGAACCCATGGCGGTGGCGCTGGTGCAAGGCCAGACCGCGCAGCTCAGCGGTTTGATGCGGGCCTCGCACAATTCTCTGCGCGATGATTTTGAAGTGTCCGTTCCTGAAGTTGATCGATTGGTCGCGATCATGGATGAGGCGATCGGTGACGCGGGCGGCGTGCGTATGACAGGCGCCGGATTTGGAGGCTCGGTCGTCGCGATCCTGGCCAAAGACAGGGTCGACGTGGTGTTTGACGCTGTTTCTCAGGGCTATAATCCGCAGGCTGAATTTCCTGCGAGTGTTCAGATCTTCCAGCCGAGCGCAGGTGCCTCAAGGATCAAATAGGCTATCCAAAAACACGATTTACACATATAAAAATATCTTTATATCCTCGTCTGGATGGCGATCGAGACGATCTTTAGAGCTTTGGCTGATCCAACCCGGCTGCGCATTGCGCGGCTGCTTGGTACGATGGAGCTCGCAGTTGGCGAACTGGCTCAAGTCCTTGGGCAAAGCCAGCCTCGGGTCTCCCGTCATGCTGGAATTCTTTGCGATGCCGGCCTGGCTGAACGCCGCCGTGAAGGCAGCTGGGTGTTCCTGCGGTCTCCGGAACATGCCGAAGAAGGGTCCGCAATTGTCGAGGCGACTGGCCGGTTGCTCGCGATAGCTGAACGCGAGAGTGAGGATTTTGCGAAGGTGTGTGAGGCCGACAGGCGCAAACTGGCAGCAATTCGCCAAGCGCGTGAGGCTCATGCAGAAGAGTTCTTTGAACGGCACGCCAGTGAGTGGGACGAACTGCGCAAAATGCACAGCGCGGATCAGCTGGTCGAGAAGGCCCTGCTTGACGCTCTAGGGGAAGGATCGATTGGCAGGCTGCTGGATGTCGGCACCGGCACTGGGCGAATGGCAGAGCTGTTTGCAGCCCAGGCTGAGCACGTTGTCGCGCTCGACAAAAGCCTGGAGATGTTGCGCGTAGCACGGGCGAAGCTTCAGCATTTGCCGGCCGAGCAGATCGAACTGGTTCAAGGAGACTTCCTCGATCTGCCATTCGCTGCGGCCAGTTTTGACACAGTGGTTTTGCACCAGGTCCTGCATTTCGCGCAGGACCCGGAACAGGTTCTGGCTGAGGCGACCCGCGTCGTCCGACCGGGAGGTCGCATCGCAATCGTCGATTTTGCCGCGCATGGCCGTGAAGAATTGCGCGACAAATATGCTCATGCGCGACTTGGCTTTTCTGATCGCGCCATGACTGATCTTTTGCGTGTTGCTGGTTTGACCACCAGCGCGCCAATCGGGCTCGATGGGGGCGAGCTTGTCGTGAAAATCTGGCTTGGTCAGCGGCGGGCAGCTGTCGAGTCTGAGCTCGCTAAGGAACAATCCGCATGACGCTCTCCCGCACCCCGACTCTTGATCAATCGCATGAGGCGCGAACGGCAATAGACGCCCCCCTGTTCTCCGGTCTGCCCGGTGACCTTGAGATCAGCTTCGAATTCTTCCCTCCGAAAACGGAGAAGATGGCTGAGACTTTGTGGAACTCGGTGGCGACCTTGAGTCCGCTGGGCCCGCGGTTTGTCTCAGTGACATACGGGGCCGGAGGGTCGACACGTGAGCGAACCCACGAGCAAGTCGTTCGCATTCAGAACGACACCGGAATTCCGGCGGCTGCGCATCTGACCTGTGTCAACGCCACGCGCGAGGAAGTTGACGAGGTTGCGCGGCACTATTGGGAAAGTGGTATTCGCCACATTGTCGCATTGCGTGGCGATCCGCCGGACGGTTCGGGTCACTATGTCCCTCACCCTGGCGGATATGCCAATGCGATCGACCTCATCGCCGGTCTAAAGCAGATCGCGCCGTTCGAGATCTCAGTGGCAGCCTATCCCGAGGTCCACCCCGACTCGCCCGACGCCCAGGCCGATATCGATAACCTCAAACGCAAATTCGACGCCGGAGCAACGCGTGCGATCACCCAATTCTTCTTCGATCCACGGTGCTTCTTCGAATTCCGCGAAAAGGCCGCAGCGGCTGGCATTTCTGGCGAGATCGTTCCCGGGATTATGCCGGTAATGAGCTTTGCCGCGGTCCAACGCATGTCGGGCCTGTGCGGCACCGCGATCCCAAGCTGGATGGAGGGACTGTTTGAGGGCCTCGACGAGCGGCCTGCCGCGCGCCAGCTGGTTAGCGCAACCATCACCGCCGAGCTGTGCCGACGGCTCTATGCGGGTGGCGTGCGTCAGTTCCACTTTTACACGCTGAACCGTGCCGAGCTGAGCTATGCGATCTGCCACATGCTTGGCATGCGCCCGGGCAAGGAGCTTGGCCAATGAGCGCGCGCGAACGCCTTAACGAGGCTGCAAAGGAGCGGATTCTGATCTTCGATGGTGCTTTCGGGACGCAGATTCAGAACCGCAAGCTGACTGAGCAAGACTATGCGGGCGATCTCGGCCTCAACGCTGATCAAAAGGGCAATAACGACATACTCGCGCTGACCCGCCCGGACGTTATCGCCGGGATCACGCGGGCCTATCTCGATGCCGGGTCGGACGTGATCTCGACCAATACCTTTTCGGCCAACCGGATCAGCCAGGCAGACTATGCTGCCGAGGATCAGGTCAGAGCGATCAATGTCGCTTCGGGGAAGATTGCTCGCGAGCTGGCAGAGGAATATCAGGCCAAGGATGGAAAGCCGCGTTTTGTCGCCGGCGCGATTGGCCCGACCAACAAGACGCTGTCGCTGAGCCCTGATGTTGAAGATCCGGGCTTTCGGGAGATCAGCTTCGATGAATTGGTTGACGTCTATCACGAACAAGCCGCAGCGCTGGTCGAAGGCGGGGCTGATTTCATCCTGATTGAGACGGTGTTCGATACGCTCAACGCCAAGGCCGGCATCATGGCGGTCAAGCGGCTCGAACAAGAGCTTGGGCGCGACGTTCCGATCATGCTTTCCATGACCCTGACCGACCTTTCGGGACGAAACCTCTCGGGCCATACGGTTGAAGCCTTCTGGTACGCGGTTCGCCATGCCAATCCGGTGACGATGGGTCTCAATTGCAGTTTCGGTGCCGATCAGTTGCGCCCTCATGTCCAGTCGCTGTCCGGTCTCGCCGACACGCTGATCCTGGCCTATCCCAATGCGGGTCTGCCCAATGAGCTGGGCGAATATGACGAACTGCCCGACACCACGGCATCACTGGTCAAGCAATGGGCGGAAGCGGGCCAAGTCAATGTCCTGGGCGGATGCTGCGGTTCCTCGCCCGAGCATATCAAGGCGATTGCCGATGCCGTGACTGATTTGTCGCCGCGGACTGTGCCTGAGACTGATAACTCGATGCGCCTTGCTGGGCTCGAACCGTTTGTGGTGGCAGCCTGACCATGGACACTCAAAACGCGTCTTCGCGCTTCATCAATATTGGTGAGCGCACCAATGTGACCGGCTCGGCCCGGTTCAAGAAGCTGATCATGGCGGATGACTACACCACTGCCGTCGAGGTCGCGCGTCAGCAGGTCGAAAACGGTGCGCAGGTGATCGACGTCAATATGGACGAGGGGCTGCTCGATGCCGAGCATGCCATGACCACTTTCCTCAAGCTGATCGCGGCCGAGCCTGATATCGCCCGGGTGCCGGTGATGATCGACAGTTCCAAATGGGACGTGATCGAGGCCGGGCTCAAATGCGTTTCAGGCAAGCCGATCGTCAATTCGATCAGCATGAAGGAAGGCGAAGAGCCATTCCTCGAGCAAGCGCGCAAATGCATGGCCTATGGCGCGGCTGTGGTGGTTATGGCGTTTGATGAGACCGGGCAGGCGGACACCAAAGAGCGCAAGGTCGAGATCTGCACCCGCGCCTATAATCTGCTGACGGGGATTGGCTTCCCGCCCGAAGACATCATCTTTGATCCCAATATCTTCGCCGTTGCGACCGGGATCGAAGAGCACGACCGCTATGGTCTCGACTTCATCGAGGCGGTCCAGGAAATCAAGGCGGCGTGTCCCTTTGCCAAGACCTCGGGCGGGCTTTCCAACCTCTCGTTCAGCTTCCGTGGAAACGAAACCGTCCGCCGCGCGATGCATTCGATCTTCCTCTTCCATGCGATCCCTGCCGGGCTCGATATGGCGATCGTCAACGCTGGTCAGCTTGATGTCTATGACACCATCGACCCGGTGCTGCGCGATGCCTGCGAGGATGTGATCCTGATGCGCGCAGTGGAGGGTGAGGAGACCGCGACCGAGCGCCTGATCAACCTAGCTGAAAGCTTCAAGGGCAAGAGCAAGGAAGACGACAAGCAGGCCGCCGAATGGCGTGGCTGGGCGGTCGAAAAACGGCTCGAACATGCGCTGGTAAAAGGGATCGACGCCCATATCGTCGACGACACCGAAGAAATGCGCGCAATGACTGCGGAGCGCGGTGGACGTCCGATCGAAGTGATCGAAGGCCCGCTGATGGACGGGATGAATGTCGTCGGTGACCTGTTTGGCAGCGGCAAGATGTTCCTGCCGCAAGTGGTCAAATCAGCGCGGGTCATGAAGAAGGCTGTGGCGCATCTCATCCCGTTCATCGAAGACGAGAAGGAGGAGGGCGCAAAGGCCAAGGGCAAGATCGTAATGGCCACGGTCAAGGGCGATGTTCACGATATCGGCAAGAACATCGTCGGCGTGGTGCTTCAGTGCAATGGCTATGAAGTGATCGACCTCGGCGTGATGGTGCCGTGGACCGACATTCTCAAAAGCGCCAATGACAACCAGGCGGACATGATCGGCCTGTCCGGGCTAATCACGCCTTCGCTCGATGAGATGGTCACTGTCGCCGAGGAGATGGCGCGGGCGGAAATGTCCATGCCGCTCCTCATAGGTGGCGCTACCACCAGCAAGGTTCACACCGCGCTCAAGATCGATCCTGCCTATGAAGGACCGGTCGTCCATGTGCTCGATGCGAGCCGTGCGGTCGGGGTGGCTTCAAAGCTTTTGTCTGACACGCAGCGTGATGAATTCGTGGGCGAGACCGCCAGCGAATACATCAAGGTCCGCGATGCAAGGTCGGGCAAGGCGCCCAGCCAGCTGATGACGCTGAACGAAGCGCGCGCCAACTTCTACGACGCCTATCTCAGCGACAAGCCGGCTCCGCCGCTCCAGCCGGGCGTGCATGTGTTTGACGATTGGTCCCTAGCCGACTTGCGCGACTATATCGATTGGACCCCCTTCTTTCGCGCATGGGAATTGCACGGCAATTACCCGGCGATCCTCGAAGACGAAGTCGTGGGGGAAAGCGCGCGAGCACTCAAGGCCGATGCCGATGCCATGCTTGATCGGGTCATCGAAGAGAATTGGCTCACCGCCAAAGGCGTCTGCGGGTTCTGGCCGTGCGCGCGCGATCACGATTGCCGCGATGATGTGATCATCCACCGGGTCAATCGCGAAGAGCATGTTCGGCTGCCGTTCCTGCGCCAGCAGATCAAGAAGAGCCGAGATCGCGCCAATATGTGCCTGGCTGATTTTATCGATCCGGCGGGCGACTGGATTGGCGGTTTCGCCGTTGGAATTCACGGGATCGAGCCGCATAGCGAGCGGTTCCAGGCCGACAAGGACGATTACTCCGACATCCTGCTCAAGGCGCTGGCCGATCGCTTTGCTGAGGCTTTCGCCGAGCGCCTGCACCAGCATGTGCGGACCGATCTGTGGGGCTACGCGCCCGGCGAGCAGCTCACCAACCAGGCGCTGATCAAGGAAGAATATCGCGGGATTCGGCCGGCGCCCGGCTATCCGGCGGTGCCAGATCATTCGCTCAAGCCGATCCTGTTCGAGCTGCTCGACGCGGAAACCAATGTAGGTCTGTCACTGACCGAGAGCTTCGCAATGTATCCGACCGCGGCCGTCTCCGGCTTCTATTTCGGGCACCCGGAAAGCCAGTATTTTGGAGTGGCACGGATCGGGCGCGACCAGCTGGAAGATTACGCCCGACGGCGCGGCGTTGATATCGAGACGGAGGAGCGGTGGCTCCGACCGAATCTGGATTGAGCCGCTCGCGGCCCCTTTCGGGATGGCTCTGGCTTGGGGTCGCAGGGCTGGTCGTCGCCTATGCGATCACCTTTTTGGCGGTCCCCAAGGACATGGCCCAATGGGGACCCTTGTGGTTTGTCCCCGGCGTTGGAGTCATCGGCGCAATCATAGCCAATGCCAGCGGCACCGGCGGCGGGGTGGTCTTCATTCCTGTCTTCAATGTCTTGCGAGAACTAGGCACCTGGCAGCTCGATCCACTGCGGGTGACAGCCATCTCGATGGGGATTCAGGCCTTTGGGATGAGTGTCGGCGCGCTGCGGTGGACCGATCGCCTATTGCATCAGCCTGCGCTTCCGGCAGGCCCGCACGAAGCACCTACGCGCTATCGCGATTACGCACTGGTGTGTTTGCTGGTGCTGGCGATTTCTTTGCCGCTGCAATTGCTCACCCAGCTCTACGCTGAGGTCGATGGCGGCACCGTGCTGCTGGCCTACAAAGGCTTCTCGATCGTTCTGGGGATCGCGCTGATCATCGCGACCTGGACCGTCAATCGTGATGCGCCAGAGCGGGCCTCGCTCGCTCGCTTCGACTTGATCTTCCTTGCTTTGCTGGCAGTCCCCGGCGGCTTCATCACCGCGCTGTTCTCGGTCGGGATTGGAGAGCTGGTCGCCTTCTACCTGTTCCTTCGCCATTTCCCGATGGTGCTAGCGGTCGGAACGGCCTGTGTGATCTCTTCCATCTCGATGATCGCTGGAACCCTGGTCAACCAGCAGGCGGGCATCATCATCTGGGATGTTGTGCTGTTGGCCGCGCCCGGCGCTATGATTGGAGCGATTCTGGCCCGCCCGATCGCTCTGTGGCTCGGCCCGCGCAAGCTCAAGACCGCGGGGGCTGTGTGGATCATCGCCTCCGCAATTTACTTGCTATTGGCGCGCTAAGACCCCCGTTCGAAGACTCTTCTGAAAGCCTCGCGAACGATTGTTTCGCGTTTTGCCGGATATTCACAAAGGGTGATTGACGGACCTCTTCGCATACGCAACATGGATCGCGCCTGCCGGGAGTGATTCTGGCATCTTTCGCGGGAGAGATCTGCGCCGGGAAACCGGCAAAAGGCGCCGAAGGAGCAACCGCCCCGGAAACTCTCAGGCACATGGACCGCGCGAGGCAGAGGCACTCTGGAAAGCGCGCCGGAGCTTTGGCTCTGGGCCACCGAAGGGGAAGGCTGAATCCGGCGTGGTCCGGTCTCAGCTAAGCTCTCAGGTTTCCCGACAGAGGGGGCAGGAACAGCGCACCGGTCTGGGGCGTTGAGCTGCTTTCGGGGACCAAGAATTTGAGCGACGATCACACCGAAGAGGACCTGCCATTGGGCACGCTGCCGCTGGACAGCTGGCATCGCGCGAAAGGTGCGCGGATGGTGCCTTTCGCGGGCTATGAAATGCCGATCCAGTATGAGGGCATCGTGGCCGAGCACAATTGGACGCGCGAGAGCGCGAGCCTGTTCGATGTTTCGCATATGGGACAGCTTGGGCTGCACGGCCCGGCAAACGATGTCAGCGAGGCTGCAGCTGAAGCTGCGGTCGAGCTCGAAAAACTGCTGCCGGGCCTGATCTCCTCATTGAAGCCCAACAAGATGCGCTATTCGATGCTGATCGATGAGCAAGGCGGTATCCTCGACGATCTGATGGTGACCAATGCTGGCCCGCGAATGGCTCTGGTGGTCAATGGCGCAACCAAATGGGACGATATTGCCCATCTGCGCGAGCATCTGCCGGATGAGATCACGCTGCATCATTTTGACGATTTTGGTTTGCTGGCGCTGCAGGGTCCCAAGGCGGGCGAGGTTCTTGGGGAGCTGATCCCTGGCACGGGTGAGCTGGTGTTCATGACCGCTGCCCTGTTCGAATGGAATGGCACCCATATCTGGGTCAGCCGCGCGGGCTACACTGGTGAAGATGGGTTTGAGATTTCGGTCCATGAAGATCACATTGTCGCACTGGCCGATGCGCTGACGGCAGATGATCGGGTCAAGCCAGCCGGGCTCGGCGCGCGCGACAGCCTGCGGCTCGAAGCCGGCCTGCCGCTCTACGGCCATGACATCACCACCGAGACCGATCCGGTCAGCGCTGATCTGACCTTCGCGCTCAGCAAGAAACGCCGCGAGGCTGGTGGCTGGATGGGCCACGGGCCCGTCATGCGTGTGCTGGAACAAGGCCCCAAGCAAAAGCGCGTCGGTCTCAAGCTCGATGGCCGTTTGCCCGCGCGCGAAGGCGCGGAGGTCTTCTCAGGCGACACCAAGGTCGGCATCGTTACCAGCGGCGGCTTCTCGCCCACGCTCGGTCAGCCGATCGCGATGGCCTATGTCGACGCCGCGCATATTGCCGAGGGCACCGCGCTCGAATGCGAAGTGCGCGGCAAACGCCTGGCCGCAACTGTTTCACCCATGCCTTTTGTTCCGCACCGTTACTATCGAGGGAGCTGATAGAATGCCGCGTTATTTCACCGATGAACACGAATGGATTGATGTCGAAGGCGACACCGCCACAGTTGGCATCACCGATTATGCGCAAGAGCAATTGGGCGACATCGTGTTCGTCGAATTGCCGCAAGTGGGCGCGATGCTCGACAAGGGTGGCGACGCTGCTGTGGTTGAGAGCGTCAAGGCTGCCAGTGATGTCTACGCGCCGGTCAGCGGCGAAGTGACCGAAGCCAATGCCGCGCTCGAAGAGGATCCGGCGCTGGTCAATTCCTCTCCCGAAGAGGAAGGCTGGTTCTTCCGTCTGACGATCTCTGATGACGGCGAGCTCGAAGGGCTGATGACCGAAGCCGCTTACAAGGATTTTGTCGCCAACCTTTGAGGCTTGGCGCACGTATCTCGACTTTCCCCCTCCAAGGCTGATTGATCCATGCGTTATCTTCCTCTGACCGACACCGACCGCGGCGCCATGCTCGACCGCATTGGTGCTTCCTCGATCGATGATCTGTTTGTCGACGTGCCCGAAGTGGCGCGGCTCAACGGACCGATCGAAGGGCTTCCGATGCATGCCAGCGAAATGGCGGTTGAGCGGCATATGAAGGGTCTGGCCAATCAGAACCTAGCGGCAGAGAGCGCGCCGTTCTTTCTTGGGGCAGGGGCCTATCGCCATCACGTTCCGGCCAGCGTCGACACGGTGATCCAGCGCGGCGAGTTCCTGACCGCCTACACGCCCTATCAGCCCGAGATTGCGCAGGGCACGCTGCAAATGTTGTTCGAGTTCCAGACGCAGGTTGCGCGGCTCTATGGCTGCGCTGTCGCCAATGCCTCGCTCTACGATGGCTCGACCGCCTGCTGGGAAGCGGTGGCGATGGCGACCCGTGTGACGCGCCGCAAGAGGGCGGTGCTGTCGGGAGCGGTTCACCCGCATTACGCGCAGGTGGTCAAGACCATGGCGCGCTTCACCGGTGACACGATTGCGACCGCGCTTCCGGCGATCCAGACCGAGCCTGACAATGCCGGACTGATCAGCCGGATCGATGACGAGACCGCCTGCGTAGTGATGCAATATCCCGATATTCTCGGGCGGATCCCTAATGTTGAGGAAGTGGCTGAGGCCGCTCACGCCAAGGGCGCGTTGCTGATTGTGGTCAACACCGAGCCGGTGGCACTCGGCGCGATCAAGTCACCGGGTGAGCTTGGTGCTGACATTGTCGTTGGCGAAGGCCAGTCAATCGGTGTCGGCCTGCAATTTGGCGGACCCTATCTCGGCCTGTTCGCCGTGCGCGATCCCAAGCATGTCCGGCAAATGCCCGGGCGGCTGTGTGGCGAGACCGTCGATGCCGAGGGCAAGCGCGGCTTCGTTCTGACGCTCTCAACCCGCGAGCAGCATATCCGACGCGAAAAGGCGACCTCGAACATTTGCACCAACTCCGGGCTCTGCGCGCTAGCGTTCAATGTCCATATGACATTGCTGGGCGAGAAGGGGTTGCGGCAACTGGCGGCAGAGAACCACCGCTTGGCGTGTCAGGCCGCCGACCGGCTTGAGCAAGTGCCAGGTGTGACCTTGCTCAACAACGCCTTCTTCAACGAATTCACTCTGCAGCTTGGCGGCAGGCCAGCACGTGACGTTGTCCGCCAATTGGCAGATCGCGGTGTGCTTGGCGGCGTATCGCTCGATCGACTCTATCCCGGCGTCGATGCGCTTGGCGATGCGCTGCTGGTGGCGGTGACAGAAACCACCACCGTGGACGATATCGAGACCCTGGCGGCCGAATTGGAAACGGTCCTGGCTGTGGAGATGGCCCAATGAACGCGCCCAACAAATCAGGCTGGAAGCCCGCTATGGAAGCCGCCGAAGACGGCATGCACTATGGCCCTGAGACCACCACGGGCAATCGCGGGCTGATGCTCGAAGAGCCGCTGCTGTTCGAAATCGGCCATGCCGAAACCACCGGCGTCGATTTGCCCGAGGTGGATGCCGCTCACGCCAATCGCCTCGGCGGGCTTGAGCGGGAAGAGCCGATTGGTCTGGTCGGCCTAACCGAGCCCGAGACCGTGCGGCATTACACAAGGCTCAGCCGGCAGAACTACGGGATCGATCTCGGCTTTTTCCCGCTCGGTTCGTGCACGATGAAGCACAACCCGCGGCTCAATGAGAAGCTGGCGCGACTGCCAGGCTTTGCCGATATTCACCCGCTCGCACCCCAACAGACAGTGCAGGGCGCGCTCGAAGTGGTCCATCAGCTCGGCGAGTGGCTTAAGGCCCTGACCGGCATGCCTGGCGTGGCGATGAGCCCCAAGGCCGGCGCGCATGGCGAGCTCTGCGGAATCCTTGCGATCCGCGCCGCGCATGAAGCGCGCGGCGATGCGCGCGAAGTGGTTCTGGTGCCCGAAAGCGCGCATGGCACCAACCCTGCCACCGCGGCCTTCGCCAATTATCGGGTTGAGGATATTCCGGCGACCCCAGATGGAAGGGTCGATCTGGCTGCGCTCAAGCAGCGGCTGGCGCCCGATGTCGCGGCGGTGATGATCACCAACCCCAATACCTGCGGATTGTTTGAGAAGGACTTCCGCGAGATCGCCGACGCGGTCCATGCGATTGGCGGCTATGTCTATTGCGATGGCGCGAATTTCAATGCGATCGTCGGACGGGTCCGCCCGGGCGATCTTGGCGTTGATGCCATGCACATCAATCTGCACAAGACCTTCTCGACCCCGCATGGCGGCGGCGGCCCGGGCTCGGGTCCGGTGGTGTTCTCTGAAGCACTCAAGGATTATGCGCCGCTGCCCGAAGTCCGCAAATTGGAAGACGGCAGCTTCGAGCTGGTCGAAGAGGAAAGCCGCGAGCATCGTGGGCCAAGCTTCGGCCGGATGACCGCTTTCCATGGCCAGATGGGCATGTTCACCCGCGCGCTGACCTATATGCTCAGCCACGGCGCTGACGGCCTCAAGCAGGTTGCCGAGGATTCGGTCCTCAACGCCAATTACATCCTGCGAAGCTTGGAGGACATTCTCCACGCTCCCTATGCTGACAGCGGCCCGTGCATGCACGAAGCTCTGTTTGGCGATAAGGATTTTGGCGGCGATCTCTCGACGCTCGATCTCGCCAAGGGGCTGATCGACGAGGGCTATCATCCGATGACGGTCTATTTCCCGCTGGTGGTCCATGGCGCGATGCTGGTCGAGCCGACTGAGACCGAGAGCAAAGTGAGCATTGATCAGTTCATCACCGCGTTCCGTTCTGTGACCGAACGAGCGCTGGCGGGTGATGAGACGCTCAAGCAAGCGCCTTACTATGCGCCGCGGCGGCGGTTGGATGAGACGCTCGCTGCGCGCAAACCCAAGCTGGCCTGGACTGAGCCTGAACCCGAGTAGGACCGCGAACATGGCAGAGGACAAGCTGGGAGCCAGTGATTGGCCTTTGCCGCGGATGCATTTTCAAGTTCAGTTCGGCGACGGAGTGAGCGGCGAGTTTTCCGAGGTGAGCGGGCTCGATGTCGAGAGTGAGGTGATCGAGTATCGACATTCGGATGCGCCGCAATTTGCGACGATCAAAATGCCTGGTCTCCTCAAGCGGACGAATGTCACGCTAAAGCGTGGAATCATGACAGCGGGTGATGGCGTTTGGGACTGGATCATGGCGATCAAGATGAACACGCTTGCGCGGCAGCAAGTGACCATCACCTTGCTCGGCGAGAATGGAACGCCTGCCATGGGCTGGCGGCTGACCAATGCCTATTTGAGCAAGACTGAGATGCCCGCGCTCGAAGCCGAAGACGATCAGATCGCGATCGAGCGGATCGAGATTGCGCATGAGGGGATTGAGATCCTCAATTCCTAGGGTGTTGGACGATGCGGATAATCTTCAGTCGCAAGGGATTTGACAGCGCCGCTGGCGGCGGACCCTCACCGATCGTCGATGGACGACCGCTGAGTCTGCCGATCCCGGCGGGCATCGCCAGCCAGACCAGCTATGGCGATCTGGGACTGGGTGAGCACGCTGCGAAAGCCAGCCGCGGACAGCACAGCGCGGATGATTTGTGTCACCATGATCCGATGTTCTGCGACGACGGGAGCTGCGTGTTCGGTCAGCACAGCGCTGCGCAGACCCATCTCGAAGGGCAAGGGGTCACGCTGGGCGATGTCTTCCTGTTCTTCGGCTTGTTCACCGAAGAAGACAACGGCGAGCTTCATCATCGCATCTTTGGCTATCTCAAGGTCGAGCAGATTATCCCTCTGGTCGAAGGCATTCCTGACGAGCTGATTGAGCTCGCCCATCCCCATGCTCTGGCGATGCACAGCGCCAATGATGTGATCTGGCGCGGGGAGGGGCGCACGGCTCAGTATGCGAGCGAGAAACTGCGGCTGACTGTCCCAGGCGGACCGCCGACGATCTGGCAGCGACCCGATTGGCTCAAACGAGGGGGTTTATCCTATCACGACCGGGCCGATCGCTGGATCCGCGGAGGCCCGGGGCAAAAGCGCTTGCGCAGCGTGGCGCGCGGGCAGGAGTTCGTCGCCGATATCGGGCGACGGCAAGCGCCGCGCCTATGGCTGGATCAGATTTTGGCTGAGATCAATAGGTCGTAATCAGCGCCGAGAAGTCGCGCTCCCCATTGCCCGCCCCGTCGAAGTCCTCATACAGCGCAGCAGCCCGTGATCCCATCGGCACAGCGGCATCGGCGCCATCGGCTGCTTCCATCGCCAGCCGCAAATCCTTGAGCATGAGCGCGGTGGCAAATCCGCCCTGGTAATCATTGTCCGACGGGCTTTGCGGGCCGACGCCGGGGACTGGGCAATAGGAGGTCATCGACCAGTTCTGGCCCGAGCTGACTGAGGAAATGTCGTAGAAGGTCTGCGGATCGAGCCCGAGCTTCTGCGCCATTTGGAAGGCCTCGCAGGTCCCAGCCATATGGATCGCGAGCAACATGTTGTTGCAGATCTTGGCGGCCTGGCCATTGCCGGCATCACCGGCATGGATCACGGCCTTGCCCATGGCCTCAAGGATTGGCTGCGCGCGCCCGAAAGCGGTCTCGCTGCCGCCGACCATAAAGGTCAAAGTGCCGCCATTGGCCGCTGCAATCCCGCCTGAGACCGGGGCATCGACCATGTCGTATCCAGCCTCTTGAGCAGAGCCGATCACTTCGCGCGCGGTCGCAACATCGATCGTCGAGCAATCCAGCAGAACAGCACCGGCTGGCGCGGTCCCGATAACATCGCTGGTGTAGACCGATTTCACGATCGCGCCATTGGGCAGCATTGAGACCACCGCCTCGGCATCGGCGCAGGCTTCCGCTGCGCTGCCGAAGGTCGAACAGCCTGCGTCCTTAGCAGCCGTCAGCGCGGCTTCGCTCAGGTCAAATGCACGGACATCATGGCCTGCCTTGACGAGGTTTGCGGCCATCCCGCCGCCCATATTACCGAGTCCGATAAAAGCGATTTTCATTTCGAGGTCTTCCTCATTCATGCCAAGAATTTGTATCAATTAGACCAAGCAATTCCGCGAAGCCAATTAGCGCACCTACTAGTGATGCGATGCCGATGAGAGCGGCCCAAGCGGCAAAGAACCTCTGGCCGGCCATCCGACGCTGATCTGCAAACCTGAGCAATTGTAATCCAATGCCTAGCATGAGCAGCGAAGACAGAACCCAGATCAGTCCAGTAGTCACCGCTTTGCCCAACTATCCTCTTTCTTCGTCATCCCAGACTTGATCTGGGATCTAAGGCCGTAGCGACCAACAATTCCGCACTAGACCCCAGCTTTCGCTGGGGTGACACTCGGGCCCTTCGATAACGATCGCGATCATCTTATCGCGCCCGACTGATCGATCAGCATAAGGCCACCCATAACCGACGCCAGCACGCCAATCCCGAAGTAAGTGGCTTTCTGAAAGCCGAGATTGATCCTCTCAAGCTCTCCCTCATCCTCGCTATCAGCCTGCTTGAGGTGGGCAAAAATCATCAGACCGGTCCACGCCAGTCCTCCAATCAACAGGATCAGCGGGTTGCTCACCGCCCCTTCCAGTTGCCCTCGCGCTTCTCGATAAAGGCGGCCATGCCTTCCTGCTTGTCTTCGCTCGCGGTGAGGATCTGGAAGATCCGACGCTCGACAATCAGACCCTGATCAAGCGTCATTTCGAAGGCCGAATTGACCATCTCCTTGTTGGCGATGACTGCCATCGGCGGCATTGCCGCGATCGTCGCAGCGGTTTTGAGGCACTCGGCAATCAGGTCGGCATGCGGCACCGAGCGCACGATTAGATTGGCGCGTTCGGCCTCTTCTGCATCCATCATCCGCCCAGTCAGGCACATTTCCATCGACTTGCTCTTGCCGATCGCGCGGGTCAGCCGCTGCGAACCGCCCATGCCGGGCGCCACGCCGAGCTTGATCTCGGGCTGGCCAAATTTGGCATTGTCCGAAGCGATGATGAAATCGGCCATCATCGCCAGTTCACACCCGCCGCCCAGCGCGAAGCCGTTGACCGCGGCGATCCAAGGCTTGCGGGTCTTCTTCACGATCTCGGTGGTCCAGGGGGAAAAGAAATCATCGAGGTAGAAATCGGCCGCAGCCTTGTCGTGCATCTGCTTGATGTCGGCACCGGCGGCGAAGGCTTTCTCGCCCGAGCCGGTCAGGATCGCGCAGAGCTGGCTCTCATCAGCCTGATAGGCGGCAAAGGCGTCGATCAGCTCATCGAGCACCTGGGTGTTGAGCGCGTTCAGCGCCTTGGGGCGGTTGATCGTCAGCAAGGTGACACCCTTGGTGCCCTGAGCGTCGGTTTCGACGGTGATGGTTTCGTAGCTCATAGGGGTTTCCATTCCTCATTGTCTGGCAGGGTAGCAAAAATGCTCTCGATCAATTCATCGCTGACGCCTTCGGGCGTTGCGGGGTCCCATTTCGGATCGCCGGTCTTGTCGACGATCACCGCGCGGACGCCTTCGGCGAAATCGGGGCGCACCAACACGCGGCTGCCGATGCGGTATTCCATCACCATATTGGCGGCGAAATCGGGCAGATTCAGGCTATCCGCGAGCTGGCGCAGGGCGACCTTGCAAGTCTGCGGGCTCTTGGTGCCGAGCGTGTCACGCTCCTTCTCGGCCCATTCGTCGCCGTCAGCCATGGCGGCTTCGAGGCTGGCGAGAATGTCTTCATAGTTATCGCTGGCGAAATGCTTGGCGATTTTCTCGGCATTGCCAGCGAGGCGTGCCTCGGGAGGCGTCTCCGAGAGTTCGGAGAGAATGCCTGCGATCCGATCCGGATGTTCAGCAATTCGCGCCTTGGCCTCTTCGAGCCTTTCGCTCGGCAGATAGTGCGTGGCGAGACCGGCCCAGAGGCATTCCTCCCCTTTGAGCCGCGCGCCCGTCAGCGCCAGGAACTGGCCGAGCCGGCCCGCCAAGCGCGAGAGATACCAGCCACCGCCGACGTCGGGGAACAGGCCGATCCCGGTTTCGGGCATGGCAAAACGGGTGTTCTCGGTCGCGACGCGGAACTTCGCGGGCTGCGAAATGCCGACCCCGCCGCCCATGGTGATCCCATCCATGAACGCCACCACCGGCTTGCCATAGGTGAACAGCTGGTGGTTGAGCTGATATTCGTCGTGGAAGAACTTGCGGCCCGAGATGCCATTGTCGTTGAGCGCCGAATTGCGCAGGAAGGCGATATCGCCGCCCGCGCAAAATCCGCGGCCTTCGGCATGATCGATGATCACCGCCTGGACGGCATCATCGTAGGCCCAGCCGCTCAGCGCTTCGGTCATCGCATGACACATATCGAGCGTCAGCGCGTGGAGCGCTTTGGGCCGGTTGAGCGAGATATGCCCCGCTGCGCCGGATATCTTCGTGAGGACTTCGTCAGTCATTTGTGTTGTTCCATTCAATCAGGTCCCAGCGATTGCCAAACGGATCGCTGAACACGGCGACACTGCCATAGGCTTCGTGTCGTGGCTCCTCTGCAAATTGCACACCGCTTTCGAGGAACGCTGCGTGGCTTGCGGAGAAATCATCGGTGCTGAGGAAGAAGGCAACCCGCCCGCCGGTCTGATTGCCGATCGCGGCGCGTTGGGCCTTATCGACTGCCTTGGCCAGCAGCAGCCGCCCACTCTTGCCGGGGCTGACCACAACCCAGCGCTTGCCATGGCCCATGTCGCTGTCCTCGAGCAGTTCGAAGCCTAGCTTGCCGACATAGAAGGCGATGCCCTCATCATAATCAGGCACGACCAGGGTGGTGAGGGCGATAGAGTGACTGGTCATTCTTGCTCGCCAGCAGCAAGCGAAACCTTCTCTTCGGGCGGGAAGCGCTTCCAAGCAATGTACCAGTAGGACAGCCACCCCAAACAGAATGGCGTGGCCAAGATCACAAAAATGCCCAAATCGACATTGGAGCGTAAGGGCGAGAACCAGCCAATGATAAATGCCACATGCAGCAGCGCCACTGACATGAAGACCCAAAGCGGTCCCTTTGCCCTCCGTTCAGTGGCCAAAATGGCTGGGAGGCCAATTGGCAAGGAAATGACTACCGCCCACGCAATCATCACGGGCAAATCGAGCAACCAAACTTCTATAGGCGCAGGGCCAGGAGCGTCTTCTCTAACCAAGTTGTCAAGCAGGGCGAGCAGCGTCACCACCCCGGTGCCGACCAGGCACGCGCTGATATAGCCGATCAAGGGAATGCGAAACCGCAATGGCCGACCCTCACTGCCGCAGCAGATCCCGGCCCACGACCATCCGCATGATCTGGTTGGTCCCTTCGAGGATCGAGTGCACCCGCAGATCGCGCCAGAACCGCTCGATCGGATAGTCCTGGAGGTAGCCATAGCCGCCATGCAATTGCAGCGCGCGGTCAACCACCGAAGAGCCGTTGTCGGTTGCCAGGCGCTTGGCCATGGCCGAGAAGCGGGTCTTGTCGGGCGCGTTCTCGGTCACCTTGACCGCAGCCATGTAAAGCAGCGCGCGCGCCGCTTCGAGATCGGTCGCCATGTCGGCCAGGGTGAACTGGGTGTTCTGGAACTCAGCCACCGGCTGGCCGAACTGCTTGCGCTCCTTGGTGTAGGTGATCGCTTCATCAAGGCAGCGCTGCGCCCCGCCGAGTGAGCAGGCGCCGATGTTCAAACGGCCGCCATCGAGCCCCATCATCGCGATGCGGAAGCCTTCACCTTCGCTGCCAACGACATTCTCGACCGGAACCCGAACGTCTTCGAGCACCAGCTGAGCGGTCGGTTGCGAGTGCCAGCCGAGCTTCTTCTCATTCGCGCCAAAGCTGACGCCCGGCATGTCCTTCTCGATCACCATGCAGGTGATGCCCTTGGGCCCATCTTCGCCGGTGCGGACCATGGCGACATAGATTTCATTGGAGCCCGCGCCGGAGATGAACTGTTTTGAGCCATTGAGGACGTAGTAGTCACCATCCCGTTTGGCACTGGTCTTGAGCGCGGCGGCATCGGAACCGCTCGAAGGCTCGGTCAGGCAATAGCTGGCGATGTTTTCCATCGTCACCAGCTGGGGCAGATATTTGTCTTTGACGGTCTGGCCGCCGAAACGATCGATCATCCAGGCGGCCATGTTGTGGATCGAAATAAAGGCGCTGGTCGAAGGGCATCCATAGGCCATCGCCTCCATGATCAACGCGGCTTCGAGCCGGCCCAGACCAATCCCGCCACTCTCTTCCGAGACATAGATCGCGCCAAAGCCGAGCTCGGCGCTCTGCTTGATCGTGTCGATCGGAAAGATGTGTTTCTCGTCCCATTCGGCGGCGTGTGGGGTGATGTTGTCGGCAGTGAACCGCTGCGCCATTTCCTGGATCGCAAGCTGGTCGTCGGTAAGGGAGAATTGTCCAGTCATGTCGGGCGCAATAGCCCTTCAAAATCATGCTGGGAAGGGTAAGTGGACAGGGTTTTTTGCTAGGGTGAGCAATCCCCGTGGTAACCTTTTTCGCCCGGGCTGCGTATCTCTCTATATGGCCCCTAAAGATGCGCAGCTCATCCTCGTCTACAACGCCGACAGCGGATTGCTGAATGCGCTGATCCACGCCGTTCACAAGGCGGTTCGGCCGGAGACCTATGAATGCTCGCTCTGCGCGATCACCTATGGCGCGGTGTCGATGCGTGGCGATTGGCGGCGGTTTCTCGAGTCTCTGCCGATGGAAAAGGTGTTCCATCATCGCGATGATTTCGCGGTGGCATTCCCGGGACATGCATTCGATCTCGCGGCGATCCTGCTGCGTGAGCAAGGACGTGAGCCCGAAGTATTGGTCTCGGCTGACGATCTGGATCGGGTGACCTGCCTTGAGGAGCTGATCGACCTCACCATCGACCGTCTGGCCATGCACAGGCTAAAATTGGCAGCTTGACGCGCGGCGCGCCCTGCCATCTACCGGGCGCATGATCAAAAAGCTGTTTTCGTTCTTGCTCGGCCTGCTTGGCCTGTTGGTGGTGCTCGGTGTCGGGGCCTGGTTGATCGGCCCCTATTGGCTGAGCGGCGAGGGCGACATGGCAGAGCCGCGGTCAGAGATTCACGCCGCCGAGCTGGATGGCACAATCTATGTTGCAGGCGGGATCGGCTTCTTTAGGACTTTGTCGAGCTGCGCGGCGTTTGACGTTGCGAGCGAGAGCTTCTCCGAATGCCCCGCTCTTCCGCGCAGTCTGCACCATGTCGCGATGGCTGCGGGTGAGGGGAAGGTCTTCGCCTCGGGGGGCTATGTCAGCCTGCCTTTCAATCAGGATCCCGAGGGCGCCTTGTTCATGCTCGATGCCGCGGACGGGGCTGAGCAATGGGCGGAGCTTGCGCGCCTGCCAGCGCCGCTTGGCCAACATGCGATGTTCTACCGCGATGGCGCGATATGGCTGATCGGCGGAGAGAGTCGGGGCGAGACCTTGGCATCCTTGCAAGTCTATGATCTCGGCAGCGGTAAGTGGTCACAGCGGGCGGCGATGGCGACCGCGCGCCATTCGCATGCTTTCGCGCTGGATCAGGAGCAGCTCTACGTCACTGGTGGCCGCAGCGCTGAGCTTGGCCTGCATTCGCTGGTGATCGAGGCCTATGACTTCGCCACCGACAGCTGGAGCAATCTGCCCGATGCGCCCTTCCCATTGGCGGGGCATGGGGCTGCGGTGTTCGAAGGGCGCCTGCACGTCTTCGGCGGCGAGAATGTCGATGTCGATCAAGTGTTCACCCGGCATGCCTCGATCGATCTGAGTGATATTGAGGCCGGTTGGCGCGAAGAGGTCGAGCTGGCCTATCCGCGCCACGGCCTGGCCACGGTGCGGGTCGGCGATACGGCTTGGATCCTCGGCGGTGGCAAGCGCGCCGGAATAGCGACACCCTATTCGGTTACCGGGACAGCCTTTCCGCTTAGTCTAAGATAGCACCTGGATCAGCTCACAACGATCTTCTGACGAAACGTCAAAAGCCTGATCAAACAGGCTTTGAGATGGCGCAAGTCGCCTAATGAGCACGACGCCGCGTTCGGTTGGGCTCTTGATTCCATAACCTGATGAGGAGCTAGGGCCGATAAGGCGGATATCTTTGCTAGTGCCAATGGCCCTTCTCGTAGCAAAGTTGTTTGTGCGGGCATCGAAGAATGACAGTGATTGGTAATCGCCCCACTTCGCAACGTTTATGTCCAATTCCATCCTGCCATCGCTCAGATCATAGCGGCACAGCGAATAGAACAGATCGGGCGAAGAGCGCACCACGGCCTGCGATTGCGGGGTGATGCGGACCGGCGTGGTGAAAGAATGCTGCGCAATCCCGCGCCCTTCCAGAGTGTCGAGCGCCGTGTTCATGATCACGCCCGGTGCGGCGAACAACACCGCGAAATGCGCGACCAGGCCGGTAATGGCGAGCGTGATAAGCGGACCGAACCAACCTCTCATGCTGCATCTCCCGTGCATTCCAAGCGTTCCACTTTGGGCGGGGTCAGCACCGCTTCGGGCGTGTCGAGCAGCGCCTGATCGGGAACGTAGAGCCGCAGAGTCAGGTCGAATGTCCCCGAATTGCGGCTCGATATCCAGGCGCCTTCAGCAGGCTGGCTGGCGGAGATCACCGCTTCCCATTCGCCTTCACCCGCACGGCTCTTGTCATGGCTGAGTGCGCTGTCGGTGTTCATCGGCAGCATGCTTTCGGGGTCATAGAGCGTGATCGACCACCATTGGGCGGGCATGGCGCCGCCGCTGAGCCGGTAGCTGCAGGCCTCGCGCAGGACCTCGCCCTCGCTATCGAGGGTGCGGGTGAAATAGACCGCCTCGCTTTTGGCCAGTCCCAGCAGTCCATGCCGAGCCACCCGCGCGCGGGTGTACATATCCGCCGCTTCGGAGCCGATGGCATAATCGCTGCGCCAACCGTCGATCATAACATCGCCGAAATCGAGTGGCTTCATCCCCGGCCACAGACCGGCCATGTAGAGCGCGCTGGCGCCGCCGATCAGCACACCCAGGATCGCGCTGACGCAATAGACTGTCGCTCGCTTAATCATCGCCCAACACTGCCTCTGCCTCAATCTCGACTTTCCATTCGGGTCGGCACAACCACGCCACGCCGGCCATGGTCGCGGCGGGCTTGGCCGCACCGAAATAGATCGCATGGACCGCACCGACAGCGTCTTGATCTTGGGGATCGGTCAGCAGCATCCTCGTGCGGACAACGTCCTCTGCTTCGCCGCCCAGACCCTCAATCGCGGCCAGGATCAAATCGCAGCAGCGCTCAGCCTGAGCCGCAGCATCGCCCGGCGTGGTGGAGCCATCGTCCTCGACCGGCCCGGTCCCCGCCACCACGATCCGATTGCCCACGCGGATCGCTCGGGCAAAGCCGAATTGCGCCTCGTAAGGCGATCCCGAGGTTGTCCTCTGGCGGTGTTGGGTGTCGCTGCTCATCCGCAGCGGATCGAAAGAATGCTCATCGTGGAATCGTAAGTAACCCGAACCCGCTCGATCCGATAGTCCATCGTGACTGGCGTGCCTTCGGGAACCCATTGAAAGATCTCTGACCCGGTGAGGCGTTTGATCTCAGCGCCCAGTTCTGTGGTCGCCTTTTGCCCGATCAAGGACTGGGCGGGCTCAGCCTTGCAAACCCCGGACGGGGCCGGGCCCGTCGCAGGCGGTGCGTCCGAATAGGCGCTGCATCCAGCGGTGAGCATGATAGCCGCCAAGCCCAGTCCCATGCGCTTCATCGCTTGATCTCCCATCCTATGAACAGCGCTTGCGTGGATATTCGTCCAAGGCCTTGGGAGTGTCGCCATTGGTGACGTGGAGCCTGCGCGCGGTTCCGTTGCCGAGGATCGACAGCCGCTGGCTTTCGTTCCATTCCTGTCCTTCACCCTCCATCGCGAGATCGACGATCAGATCGTCACCGTCGGGGCGGGTCCCGGTCACTCGCCCATAGCTCTCGTAATAGGTGATGTCGGTTGCCGTGACTTCCATCCGCATGTCGGATTCTGGCGCGCAAGTGCCGCCCTCGTAATCCCATACGCCCTGATAGGCCGCATCGATCAGGCTGGGCTCGACTTCGGGTTCAGCGTCGCTAGTTGCAGCGTCGGTGGCCGACACCGTCAACTCGAGATCACCTGCTGGCTCCTCGGGAGATTCCGCCCCACCGCAAGCAGCCAGAAGCACGACCGCGGAGGCAGCCAGACTATGCTTCGCCGGTTTCCACTTCTTCAACATGGCTAGTTCCCCCAAGCGACAGCAAAATGAGCCAGCTTGCTAAACCAGCGATCGCTGCAGACCAAAACCAAAAGCCAGGCTCGCGCGAGACTATAGAATAGGTAACATTCCACGTTGTCTCCTGCCAAGTCCAGGCCTGGATGACCGCGAAGAGCAAGAGTGTTGATGTGCCTAGCATCCAAATGGCCTTCGGCTTGCGCTCCGCGAGCAGCAGACAAAAGTTCGCGCCCCAAAACAGGATGTTGGAGAACCAAGCAAATTGGCCCTCAATGATGGCGCCCCATCCCATGGTTAAGACGAAAGTGCCGTCCCAGACCTGCACTCGATCGTTGCGCTCAAGGGTGAAGACATCCATGAACAACGCCGCGATCCATAAGCCGATGAGCAAGAATGCCACAGGCCATCGGCTATGGAATCGCCACAATTTCAAAGCTACCCGAAGGTCGGGATCACAAAGGCGTTTGATCCATCGCCGCCGCCATCGGGCCAACGCTGAGTGATCTTCTTCTTCTTGGTCCAGAACTGCAAGCCCTCAGTGCCATATTGGTCGATGTCACCAAAGCCGGAGCGCTTCCACCCGCCGAAGGTGTGATAGGCGACCGGGACCGGGATCGGGACATTGATCCCGACCATGCCGACATTGACCCGGCTGGCGAATTCGCGTGCGGCGTGGCCATTGCGGGTGAAGATCGCGACACCATTGCCGTATTGATGCTCGCTTGGCAGCCTTACGGCGTCTTCGAAATCATTCGCGCGGACCATTTGCAGCACCGGGCCAAAGATCTCTTCCTGATAGCTGCTCATCTGCGGGGTGACATGGTCGATCAGGGTCGGGCCAACGAAGAAGCCATTTTCGTGCCCCTGCAGCGTAAAGCCGCGACCATCGACGACGATCTCGGCACCTTCCTGCTCGGCCGTGTCGATCCAGCTTTCGATCCGTGCCTTGTGCTCAGGCGTAACCACCGGCCCGTAATGCGCATCGGGATCGGTCGAGACGCCGATCCGCAGACCAGCGATCGCAGGCAGCAGTTTTTCCCTGAGCCGCTCTGCGGTCTCTTCACCGACCGGCACCACCACGGGCAGCGCCATGCAGCGTTCCCCGGCCGAGCCAAAGGCCGCGCCGGCGAGATCGTTCACCACCTGGTCGAGATCGGCGTCGGGCATGACAATGCCGTGGTTCTTGGCGCCGCCAAAGGCCTGGACGCGCTTATGGAACTCGGCCCCGCGGCGATAGATGTAATGCGCGATGTCGGACGATCCGACGAAGCTGATCGCCGGAATATCGGGATGCTCGATGATTGCATCGACCATTTCCTTGTCGCCATGGATCACCTGCAACAGGCCCTCGGGCGCGCCCGCTTCAACGAACAATTCGGCCAGACGGACCGGCACGGTGGGATCGCGTTCGGACGGCTTGAGGATGAAAGCATTGCCCGCCGCGCAAGCCATGCCGAACATCCACATCGGGATCATCGCCGGGAAGTTGAACGGGGTGATGCCGGCGCCAATGCCGAGCGGCTGACGCGTCGAATAGACATCGATCCCCGGTCCGGCGCCCTGAGTGTACTCGCCCTTCTGGACCTGCGGAATTCCGCAGGCAAATTCGATCACTTCGAGCCCACGCTGAACATCGCCCATCGCGTCAGGCACGGTCTTGCCATGCTCGGACGAGAGCGTTTCGGCGAGGCTGCGCATATTGGCCTCGACCAGCTCCTTGAATTTGAACATCACCCGCGCGCGCTTTTGAGGATTGCTCGCGGCCCAGCCCGGCTGGACCTGCTTGGCGGTCGCAATGGCTTTCTCAAGCAGCGCGGCATCGCCCAACGCGACTTCGGCCTGGATCTCACCGGTCGAAGGGTTCCAAACCTGGTGCTTGCGGGTGGGGGTGGGGCTTTCGCCAACCATGAAGTGATCGATCTGACGCATGATCCCGGAGTCTCCTGATAGGTTGCGCAAACCCATGCAATTGTGCCGCGCGGCTGGCAAGGGGAAGCACCCTGCCAAAAGTGGTGGTGAGGCGGCTTTCCCCTCAGGCGAACGAGAAAGGCGCGGTGCTAGGCCGCGTAACGCACGGGATAGGACGGCAGGCTCATGATCTGCGCTGCCTGCGCCGGAGTCGCGATCGGGCGGCCGAGCTGCGTGGCAAGTTCAACCACCTCCTCGACCAGCTCGACATTGGTCGGTGTGCGCGGTCCGGCGAAGGGCTCAAGCCCGACCTGGACATGTCCGCCGCGCGTGATGGCTTCCTCTGCCATGCCGCAGCCGACACAGTCTTCCCCGAAGGTTGAGACCAGCCACGGCATGCCGCTGCCTTCGATCATCTCGAGATAGGCCGAAAGCGCGGTCGGGGTTGTTGGCAGACCGAACGGCTGCGAATCCGCTCCGAAGTAGAATTTCAGGATCCCGCCCTGTGGCAGTTTCCCAGCGCGCTCATGCGCCATCATGAATTTGACGAAGCCGGGCTCGAAGATCGAAATGCTCATGCCCAGGTCGAGCCTTCGACAAGCTTCGATGTAATAATGGCTGTCTTGCGCATCGTTGCGATAGACCAGAGTGGTCGGCGCAAAGGACCCATCGGGCAGCGGCACGGTGGCGTTGAAACTGCCAGGGTCGACCAGGCCTTGGGCGATCAGGCCTTCCGCGGCCATGGCTTCGATATGGGCGTAGCGGGTTTCGACCGAGACCCCGTCGGGCCCGGCTGGCATGGTCGGAGTCAGGATCGCATCGGGCCTGATCGCCAGCAGCTTGCGCCAGGCGCTCGAATAGGTCTCGGCATCCATCGATCCGCTCGCATTGAACACCGGCTCGCGCGTGTGATTGTGCACCAGCGCCGCCCCGGCCTCAATGCACTCGACCGCCTGCGCGACAATGTCCTCATCGTTATAGGGGACATTGGGATTGGTATCGGGCGAGGTCGTGCCATTGAGCGAAACCTCGATGATCAGCGGCGTTTGGTCAGAATCCTGCATGGGGATCGACTGCCAGATGCAGCCCGATTGTCAATGGCAGCGCCCTTGACCCGAGCAGCGCGACCGGGCAATCGGCGCCCAGCAATCAGATGCTGAATTGCGGGTGTAGCTCAATGGTAGAGCAGGAGCTTCCCAAGCTTAAGACGAGGGTTCGATTCCCTTCACCCGCTCCATTCCCTTACAGTCAATGCGCGGGCTTCGGTTCCGTTGGCCGCTGGCGCGGCCCTCTCAGGCCCTTGGCCTTCGAGTCCACCCGCTCCATTCCCTTACAGTCAATGCGCGGGCTTCGGTTCCGTTGGCCGCTGGCGTGGCCCTCTCAGGCCCTTGGCCTTCGAGTCCACCCGCTCCAGGCTCCCCAACCCCCTAAGCGCTTTCCCTGAGTCCCGGGCTGACCGATCGGCAGCTAATCTCCGCCAATCCTGTTCCAACACACAAGGAGTAGCGGATATGAAGGGTCTCACATTTGTTCTCGGCGCGCTGGCCATGGCGCACGCGTCTGGCCTCGCAGCCAAGAATTACGTCAGCCAGCTCGAACTGCAGAACTGCGGTGGCTATTCGCTCAAATCAGTCGATCTGCAGGGGCGCAAAGCCGGTGAAGACAAGTGGAAGTATGTCAATTGCTTCGGCAACAATAACAATTGCGATAGCGGTGCGGTGGTCGATATCGGTCAATCGGTCTGCTTCGACCTCACCGGATACAAAGGCTATGAGCGGTTTCGATTGAAGGGAAAGATCGAAGCCGGTCAGAACAAGACCACCGACGACACCTATTACAAGGCGGACGCTGATCAGCGCCGGGTGTTTCGGATGAAGGGCACGACCTATACCAACAACCATCCGCAATCGCGCGGCTACATGGCGACCGTCGGCTCAAACACCTGTGACGGGAATGGCAATCTGCGCACCGGCATCAATTGCACCGGCATCTCGTGGCAGCTCGATCAGCCTGAGCGTCTGCGTGGGTGATGTCAGCTACTCAGCCGATTGCGCCAGGGCCTTTGCCAAGGCTTGATCGGCTGACACGGCGATGTCTGGCGTAACGCCGACACCCTCGATCCGACCGCTGGTGAGCGAGAAGTAATCCGCGATCGGCAGGAACAGGTGATACTTACCCTGGATGTCATAGGGCCGCTGCGAGAGCATCTCTCCGGCGGTCTGCTCGCCAATCACCGTTGCGCGGCCAGAGGCCTGTAGTGCATCGGTGGCCAATTCGGCAGCGCTGGCCGTGCGGCTGCTGGTGAGGACATAGACCGGACCGGTGAAGGCGGGGGTAAGCGCGTCGATCTGAACCCGAATGAAGGGCTCGGCCTGGGCGTCATCCCAGAAGGCACGGACTGACCAGCCATTCCAAGGTACGGCCTGACGGGCTTGCTCGGCATTGGGCGGCGCGCTGTTTTCAGCGTTCCACTTCTGCGCCACGAACACGCCGGCATCGAAAGGCTCGCTCAGCACATGGCCGATCAGCGGGCGGATCGCGAAGGCGCCGCCTTCATTGGCGCGCAGGTCTATGATCAGCACTGTGGCTTCGCGCTCGGCCACTTCGTCATAGGCCTGTTCGATCGCCGAGATGGTGTCGCTACCCATCATCGTATTGACCGCGAGAATGGCGGTGTCGCCCTCCCACGTCAGTTGCACCGCCTCCGGCCCAGCCTGGAGATTGTCGAGATAGCTGACCATCTGATCGACCGAGCTTTGCGCGCGGTTGAGATTGACGTGCGAGAATGGGCCGTCGCGCCAGATCTGGCGGAAGCCGTCGAGAAATTCGTCTTCGCTGGTCGCCGTTTGGCCCAGTGTCAGAATCTGCTGCTCGATCGCGCGATAGGGCGCGCCGTCGAGCTCAGCCGGATTGTAATGATAAGAGCGGATCGTTGAGGCGATCGCTTGCGCGGTCTCGGCAAACGGAGCTTCAACTTCGGGCGAGCTTTCCTCGGCCATTTTGGGAATGTGGGCCAGGGCCGGAGCGCCAAGGCCCGCGGTGCTCGCAGCCATCAGGGCTGCGCTGAAGAAGGGGCGTTTCATCCTTGCGGGGACTGGTGTCGAGGATCAGGCGAACAGGGTCGGGCTGGCCGGGATGATCGTGGCTGCGAAGACAGCGCTTGAAAGAGCGATCGAAACGACAGCGGCGAAGAGGTTTTGAGTGGCGAGGGTCATTGTCAGGGTATCCTTGTGGGGGTGCGCTTAGGCGAACAGGGTGGGGCTGGCTGGGATGATCGTGGCTGCGAAGACAGCGCTTGAGAGAGCGATCGAAACAACAGCGGCGAAGAGATTCTGGGTCGTGGCAGTCATTGGTATTCTCCTTGTTGTTCAGTTTTGCGGGTCTGTCCCGCTGGACACCAAGTACACTGCAGGCGGCGTGCCAAACTTTAAAAATGTTGAAAAACAATGATTTATTTTTGGCGCGACTCCAGACGCGAGTTGTCACTCCCGAAGAATTGGGAAAATTCCCCACCTGTTGGGATGTCAGCTGTAGCGGGCTTCGACCGTCTGGCCCTGCTTGCCGGCTGAGACTGTCTCGACCGCTTCGCCAAGGTCGCGAATATAATCGTCGATCACCTCGGCATGCTTGGGCGAGAGCATAAGATGCAGGCTCGGCGGATCGACCGTGATCGAAGTGAACCAACCCTTGCGATACATCTCGCTATAGAGCTGGAAGCTGTCGTGCTCAGGATGGCGGAAGGCAACCAGGCCGAGCATGGGATTGCCGAGGATTTCAAAGCCGAGCGCTTTGAAGCCTTGCTCGGCCCGCTCGCGGGTCGCGCAGACCAGGCCTTGCTTCTCGCGATAGCCTTCCTCGCCGAGCATGTTCATCACCGCCCAAGCGGCCGAGATTGCTCCACCCGGCCGCGTGCCCGCCAGGGTCGGGGTCTTCATCGGTGCGCCATTCCAATTCTTGTTCTCGAACGGCATGTGCTCGAACAAAGCCTTGGAGCGGTACAGGACGGTTGAGGCGCCTTTCGCGCAATAGCCGTATTTGTGCAGGTCGGCGCTGATCGAATGCACACCCGGGACTTCGAAATCGAACGGAGGAACCGGCACGCAATTTATCCGCGCGAACGGAGCGAAATAGCCGCCGACACAGGCATCGGTGTGCAGCCAGACACCTTTGGCCTCAGCCACTTTGCCAAGCTCCACGATCGGATCGATGATGCCATGCGGGAAATTGGGTGCGGAGCCGACCATCATCACGGTGTTGGCATCGCACGCCTCGCCCATCGCGCTGGGGTCCGCCTCATAGCTTCCGTCCGTCTTGAGCGCGATCCGCCGAACCTCGATATCCATCAGATGCGCGGCCTTGTCGAAGGCGGGGTGAGCCGATTGCGGCAGCACGATGTTCGCCGGACCGCTCTGGCCTTTGACCGCCCGGGCGTAGTCTCGAGCGGTCTTGAGCGCCATGGTGATGCTGTCGGTGCCGCCTGAAGTCATCGACCCGGTCGCGCCCTCGGGCCCGTGCAGGATTGAGAGCGCCATGCCGAGCACTTCCTGCTCCATCTGCGCCAGCGAAGGAAAGGCCATCGGGCCGAGCCCGTTCTCCGACATATAGGCGCAATAGGCCTCGTGCTGGACCTGGCTGACATCTTCGCCCGCGTTGAAGACATAGACCGCAGTCTTGCCGTCGCGCCATTGCGCGTCATTTGCGCCACGCTCGATCGGCTCTGCCTTGATGGTATCCCAGCTTCTGCCGCTCTTCGGCATCGTCATGCGCAGGTCTCTCCCAATCCTGTCAAACCCTCTCGGGGAGCGTTCTATACCGTTCCAGGCTCGCGCATAAAGCCCAAATCCTGCGTGTTGAAATTACCGATATTGGGCGAAACATAGGGAATCTCATTGGGCGAGACGCCGAGCCAGCTGCCGAGGGTCGCCGAATATTGATCGACCGACGTGTCCGGCAACAGCCGACCCTGGCCGACCTGATCATCGGTATCGAGCGAGATATGCGGTGCCCTGCCATAGAATTGCCCGCCATTGACCGAGCCACCCAGAATGAAATGGTGACTCCCCCAGCCATGGTCGGTGCCATCGCCGTTGGAGGCGAGGGTTCGGCCAAAATCGGAGGCGGTGAAGGTCGTGACGCGGTCGGCCACCCCGACCTCGAGCATCGCGCTGTAAAAGGCGTCGAGCGCGAAATCGAGCCCGGCGAGCAGGCCCTCATGGGTTCCGATCAACCCGTCATGCGTGTCGTAGCCGCCGGTCGCAACCAGGAACACCTGTCGGGTAACGCCCAGTTGATTGCGCGCGGCAATCAAACGCGCGACCACTTCCAACTGGCTTGCTAGTGAGTTGCCGGAGCCGAAATCGGTCGCGAGATTGACGTTCTGGATCGCGTTATTGACGAAGCCGCCGTATTCAATCGAGCGGGCATTCGCCATTGCATAGTCCGCTTCGAAGATATGGCCATTGTGCGATTTCAGCAGGGTCTCGAGCGCCTGACTGGCGGCGCTGGAGCCATAGAGATTGCGCTGGAGCGCCGCCATCTCGATCGCTCCGCTCGGCGCGACGCTGTAAGGCTCGATCTGATCTCCCGAGAGAAAGACCGCATTGCCAGTCGCATTGATCGCGGTGAACATCGAATTGGTGTTGCTGTTCTGCGCGAGATCGCCGAGCCGGCCACCCCAACCCGCGACCGAGCCTTCGGGCGAGCCCGATTGCCAGGTCGATTGCTGGTCATTGTGCGAAAACAGCTTGGCCGGTCGTGGGAAGCTTGAATTGTTGCCGCTTTCAAATTGTGCCCGGGTGAGCGGGACGATCAGCGGACCGACATTGAGCAGCGGCGCCATTACGCCCTGATCGAAGCGTGTCTTGAGCCGCGGCATGGTTGGGGCAAGCGCCAATTGCATGTCGTCGGTCAGGGTCTGGTCCTGCAATGGATTGAGCACCTGATTGGTCAGCGCTGCGCGATCAATCGAGATGCCGCCCTGATCGGGCAGGCCGCCTCTGATCGTCGAGTACCGCTGGTAATTCGCTGAATCATAGGGGATCAGCGTGTTTGCATGGTCATTGCCACCAAGCAGGAAGACGCAGACCAATGCCTTGTAGCCGCCGCCAGTCTGGAAGGCTGCAGCATCGCTGAGTCCGGCGAGGCCCATGGCATAGCCCGAGGCCGCGCCCATCACTGCCAATTGGCTCGAGCGGCGCATGAAAGTGCGGCGCGAAATGTCGTTGGCTTTTCCGATATTGAACATCACCCGCCTCCTATTTCTGAATCAGATAATCGTTGGACGCCATCACCAGCATCACCGCGCGGTAGATGCGGGTGAGCTTGGCGTTGCGGCTGCTGGTTTCCTGAATGGGATCGGAATTCAGCACATCGCGGATGGTGTTCTTGGTGGAATCAGACAACTGGTTGGCGGTCAGCAACAGATCGATCCGATCGAGCAATTGGTCAGTCTCATGCGCGATCGCGATCTCTTCAATATAGGTCGCCTTGACGTCGAACATCCAACCGCCGCGGCCATCAATCGAGCGCTCCATAAAGTTGATATAGCTCGCCGCAGTGGTCTCATTGACCAGCTGGAACTCAGGAGCGAGCAATCCGGCATTGGCCGCTTGCGAATTGGCCGGAGTGTAACCCGGTCGGAAGAAGTTGAAGACCGATGGCGACCGCAGCGGTGACTGGCCCAGCCGGTTTGAACGCTCGGACAGGTTCTGCATCAGCCAGAAGCCGCTGTCCGATTCTGCGCCAAAGGTGCGGCCCCATTGCGCAAACCGCAGCATGGGTTCGCGCAGCTTGCCAAAGCCGGGATCGCTCAATGACGCAGCGGACAAGGCTTCATCATCGAGCAACACCGCCTTGAACACAGCCCGCAGATCGCCCCGTTCGCCCGAGCCGTTATCGTTGAAAGTCTCGGCGACACGGCGAACATAGGCGGGCGAGGGATTGCTGGTGACCAGCCGCTGAATCATCTGCTTGCCAAAGAAGGGGCCGACATTGGGATGGTTGAACAGAGTGTCCATCGCAATGCGCAGCGATTCCTGAGCTCCGGTCCCTGCCGGTATGGTGGTACCGAGGAAGCTTTTTTCTTCGTTGGAATGCCGATTACCACGATTGGGCAGATGGAATATCGAATTTGCCGTCATCGGATTGCGCAGCAGCGCGGCATCAGGGATATTGAGGTTGGGATTGGATGGCGGCGAAGAGAACCCAATCCCTCCCGAATAATTGTAATTGTAGCCGGTGAAGACCTTGGCGATGCCGGTTACGTCGTCATTGTCATAAGTCTCGATTGGCTCACCATTGCCGTTGGTGCGCTCGGTGCCGTCGATATTGAGTTCGAACAGCCCAATCGAGAACAATTGCATGACCTCGCGGGCGTAGTTCTCGTCAGGCACTCTCCCGGTGTTGGGATCAGCCCGCTGATTTCCCAGCGTGTTGAGGAAAACGCCCATTGCAGCATTGAGAGTGATTGCTTCGAGCAGGTCCCGGAAGTTTCCGAAGGCATGTTCGATCAGCAGGTCCCAATATGCACCAATCGAGGAGCTGGGCCAGATCGTAATGTTGTTGACCGACACGACGAAGAATTCGGACAAGGCCAGCGCGGCCCGCTTGCGAACCGAATATCCGCCGTCCATCAACTGATTCCAGATCATGTAGTCGGCGGGGTCAGAGCGGAAGAAGTACTGGTTGTCGTCAACCGCTTCAAAGCCGAGCGATGAGAGGAATTGCGCTGCCGTTCGGGTGATTGGCTGGCTCATCTCGCGCTCAAGCCAAGGCTCATATCCTTCCGAGCGCATCTCCAGCACATCGCCGGTCGAAACCGACAGTCCTGCACGCAATCCAAACCGTGCCGCTTCGGTATCGCTTTGCGGCCTCGCGACGATTGGCGTTGGAGTTGGTGTGGGCGCCGGGGCGCCGCCGCCTCCGGTGCCGGGCGCGCCGCCATTGCCGCCACCGCCGCCGCAGGCAGCAGTGGCCAGCGCAAGCGCCGAGACGCCCATCGCTGCCGCTGGTTTGATGGATGGTTCGAATTCGTCAGATCCACCGGATGGATCCGGCTGACTGTCTTCGCCCAAATCTAACTCGAATGAATGCTCATCCGACAGTTCGTATTCCTGTTCCACAGCTACCCCTTGCTGAACAGGCCCCGTAGGCACAAACTATCTTCGCAAATCCATAAGTCAAATGGCTGCGTTAACTTTATCAAGCATTGCGGCTATCGGATCCGCTCGATCTACTTTGGCGGCATCCTTATCGCGCCGTCGAGGCGGAACTGATGGCCATTGATATAGGTGTTGCGCGCGATCTCGAGGATCAGCGAAGCGAATTCTTCCGGCTCACCCAGGCGCTTGGGAAAGGGCACGCTGGCATTGAGTTGATCCCACATCTGCGGATTGCGATCCTTCATGCCGAGCATCAGCGGGGTCGCAAAGATCCCGGGCATGACCGAGTTCACCCTTATGCCAAGGTCCATCAGATCCCGCGCCATTGGCAGCACCAATCCGTTCACGCCAGATTTGCATGAGCCATAGATGACCTGACCGATCTGGCCGTCTTGCGCGGCGACGCTGGCGGTCAGCGTGATCGAGCCGCGCTCGCCATCCTCATTGACCGGTTCGCTATTGGCCATCCCCAGCGCCGAGATGCTGGCCACGCGATAGCTAGCGACCAGAACGCCGCGGGCGCCAAACTCATAATCTTCGGTCGACAGGCGCTTGTAGCCGCCGGTGGTCTTGTCAAAGCCGATCGTCTTGCCGCGGCGGCTGGCCATGGCGCAGTGGACCGTTACGCGCTCCTGGCCATGCGCCTCACGCGCGGCAGCAAAGCCGGCTTCGACCGAATCTTCGTCCATGATGTCGACATGATGGAAGGTCCCGCCAATCGCCTTGGCGTGCTCCTCACCAGCCTCGTCATTGATGTCAAAGATCGCGACCTTGCAGCCTGCTTCAGCCAGGGCGGCGGCGCTGGCGCGACCCAGTCCCGATGCGCCGCCGGTGACAACAGCACCCATTCCGGGGGTCAATTTCATGGCATTCTCTCCTCTGTTTGCGCATGTCTTAAGCTCAAGCTTGGAGCGGTCAAACTGCTTCAAGTGCCAAGCGGCAATATGTCCAATCTGTCACAATAGCTTGGTGGATTGTCATGCAAGCGCCACCGCACGGACACATCGGCGTCACTCCAGCCGCATAGGGGCCCTTCAGGGATGGCATTTTGCCGGAAGGGGTTTTTACTATGACGCGTTTTTCGCTTGCTTCGACCTGCGCGGTTGTCGCGCTTTCTGCAGGACTGGCTGCTCCAGCGATTGCTGGTGAGCTCAATGGTGTGGTGGTCGATTCGACCGACACGATCTCGCTTCGCGCTGCCGAAGTTGTAATCGAAGAGCTGGGTCGGCGGACCGTGTCCGAACGTGATGGCAGCTTCTCTTTCGACGATGTGCCGGCCGGTACCTACACCGTCACGGTAACCTATATCGGCGCCAATCCGGTCAGTCAGACAGTCGAAGTTCCTGCCACCGGTGCGGTCAACACGATCTTCTCTTTGGGGCAGTCGAACAGTCTGATCCTGGTGGTTGGACAGAGCGCCAACCAGGCTTCGGCGCTATCACGCAAGCGGGCAGCAGACGGGGTCAGCGACGTTTTGACTCGGGACGCGATCGGTCAGTTTCCTGACCAGAACGTTGCAGAGAGCCTTCGTCGGCTGCCCGGTATCAATGTCCTGAACGATCAGGGCGAAGGACGGTTTGTCACCGTTCGCGGCCTTGACCCGGAACTCAACGCAACCTCGCTCAACGGCGTACGCTTGCCAGCCCCCGAAAGCGATGTCCGCTCGGTCGCGCTCGATGTGATCTCCAGCGATATCATCGAGTCGATCGAGGTGAAGAAGTCGCTCACGCCGGACATGGATGGCGATACCATCGGCGCGTCGATTGAGATCGAGACCACCAGCGCATTCGATCGCCAAAAGGATCTCTTCACTGCCCGTCTCGAAGGGAGCTACAACGAGCTTTCTGACGAGCTTCGTCCCAAGGGCAGCGTCGATTTTGCGACCCGCCTTTCGGATGTCTTCGGCGTTTCCGGCGGTCTCTCCTATTACAACCGCTTCTTCGAAACCGACAATATCGAGGCTGACGGCTGGGAAGACTCCGGCAGCGGACCCTTCGCAACTGAAGTCCAATATCGCGATTATGATGTGGAGCGTGAGCGGATCAGCGCAACGCTTGGTTTTGATCTCAAGGCTGGCGACAGCACCGAGCTCTACCTCAAAGGCGTGTGGAGCCAGTTCGATGACCAGGAATTCCGGCGCCGTCTGACCTTTGACCTGGGCGACTTTGATGGCGGTGCCAGCTCGCAAAGCGGCACGATGGCGACCTTCTCCGATGCGGATGAGGAGTTCACCATTGAGCGTGACGTCAAGGATCGCTTCGAACGCCAGCGCATCACTTCGATCGTGTTCGGCGGTGAAAGCGAATGGGACAGCGTCTTTGCTGAATATTCGATCAGTTATGCCAAATCGACCGAGCGTGAGGATGGATCGGTCGACCCGACCCAGTTTGAACGAGACTTTGACGGCGATGGCCTGACCGTCGGCTTCGACTATGCCGATGAGCGTCGCCCACTCTATAGTGTCTCGGGCGCGACCGGGCTGTTCTTCGATCCCTCCGAGTACGAGCTCAACGATGTTGAGCTGACCGCGCTGTCGGACGCTCAGGATGAAGAATGGGCCGCGAAGTTTGACATCGGCAAGGAATTCTACGCCGATTCAGGTGTGTTCACTGTCCAGGCCGGTTTCAAAGGGCGCTGGCGTGAGAAGACCTTCAACAAGGATGTCGAATTCTACGAGAACGATAATTACTTCCTTTCCGATGTTCTTGGCGAAGGTCCGACCTACCGCATCACCGATCTCGCGCCGCTGCCTGGGCTGACGGCACCGACCGATTTCTTCTTCACCAATTTCAACAGCTTTGACTTCGTTGCAGCGGATTCGATCTTCGACTCGGCCGTGGAAGATTATTCGGTGACCGAAGATGTACTGGCTGGTTACCTGCTGGGCCGATGGGAAAGCGATACCGTGTTGGTCATCGCTGGTGTCCGTTATGAAGACACGCAGAACGACATCACCGGGAACACAGTCGTGCTGTTCGAGGAGGACGCCACTCTCCCTAATGGAAGCACTGCAACAGATGACACCGTGATCATCACGCCGGTCAGCTTTGAGAAGAGCTATGACCACTGGCTGCCGAGCGTCAATCTGCGGTTCGAGCCTGAGCCCGGTTTGGTCTTCCGCGCGGCTGGCTACCGTTCGATCGTCCGGCCTCGCCTTTCGCGCCTGGCTCCGCGGTTTGCCGTCGAGCAGAACGATGATGATGAACGTGAAGGTGAATTCGGTAACCCGGCGCTCGATCCTTACGAAGCGTGGAACTTTGACGCGACCGTCGAATATTACATGAGCCGCAATGGCGCGATCACCGCCGGCATTTTCTACAAGGACATCAAGGATTACCAAGTTGATATCGAAGTCGACACGCCCGGTGTGTTCAACGGCATTGCGTTCGATGAAGCGGTGATCCCGATTAATGGTCCCAGTGCTGAAGTGTTCGGCATCGAGCTTGGCTTCGCGCAGAGTTTTGACCACCTTGAAGGGTTCCTGTCTGGCTTCCTGATCCAGGCCAACTATACCTTCACCGATGCCACCGGGCTGGTTCCGGACAGCTCATTTGCCAACATCGCCAGCGCCAACAGCTTCCGCCAGATTGATCTGCCCAGCTCATCGCGCCACACCTTCAACGGCGTGCTCGGATATGAAAAGGGCCCGATCAGCATCCGGATCGCCGGCACCTATCGCGACGACTATCTCGACGAGATCACTTCCGATGGTCCGCAGGCTGATCGCCTGGTCGACAGCCACTTCCAGCTTGACGCGAGTGTGAAGTACCGCGTCAACAAGAACATCCAATTGTTCTGGGAGGGTATCAACCTCAACGATGCAGAGTACTTTGCCTACAACACTCTGGGGGGACAGCAGAACAACCTCCAGTTTGAAGAATACAGCTGGACGATGAAGTTCGGCGCACGGCTGACGTTCTAAGGAGGAACGACAGATGTTGGGAATGCGTCCGTTTCACGGTTTTGCTCTCGCAACCTTGGGGATCGCGGCTGCCTGCGCTGCGATCCCCATAACCGGCGATCCTGCGGTGGCAGTCTATGCTTCGGCAGAGACCACACCGGTCGGCACGGCCAATGAAGATGCCGCTGACGATCCGGCGATCTGGCGCAATGCGGATGACCCTTTGAAGAGCCTGATTGTCGGAACCGACAAGAAGGGCGGCCTCTATGTCTATGACCTCTCGGGTAGGGAGCTCAGCTTCATGCCCGGCGCCGGCCTCAACAATGTTGATCTGGTTGAGCTTGGCGATGGCACGGTGCTGGTTGCTGCGAGCGATCGGGTCGACCTCGCCAATGCGCACGTTGTCTTGGCCAGGCTTGATACCGATAGCGCCGAGTTGACCCGGCTGGATCGAATCTCTGTCGGCCATGGCGAAGGCTATGGCATTTGCATGGATTATTCGCGGATCGCTGACGAATTGGCGATTTTCAGCGCACCCAAGAATGGGGTGATCTATCGGACCTCGATCACGCTCAGTGAAGCGCCTTATTCTGCGAGCACCGAGATTCTGACGACTGTTCCGAGCCAGCCAGAGGGCTGCGTGGTCGATCCGCGCACCGGCACGCTCTATATCGGCGAGGAAGAGGCGGGTATCTGGGCGATCAGCATGGCGGATGGGAGCAAACAGATCGTCGCTCCGATCGACAACGCGCTGCTGGTGGCCGATGTTGAGGGACTGGCGCTGGCACCCGAAGGGGATAGCTCTGGCTATCTGGTGGCATCGAGCCAGGGCGACAATGCCTATGCGGTCTATCAGCTGCCAGATCACACTCCGCTCGGTCGGTTCCGGATAGCAGCGGGTCAGTTTGGCGCGGCTGAAGAGACCGATGGAATCGAACTTGATCACCGCAGCTTTGGCCCCGACTACCCGGACGGCGTGTTCATCGCTCAGGACGGCGTTAACGGCGCTGAGGCACAGAATTTCAAGCTGGTTTCTTGGGGCGCGATCCGGCAAGCTCTTGAGCAGCCGAATCCCAAGTGAGGCCTAAGAATGTACCAAGATAGACGTCGTTTCCTCCACGCTACAGCTGGAGCCTTTGCTGCTTTGGCCGCCAGCGGATGTGGCATGGCGCGCAACCTGGAAGCTGCGACCTCCCCAATCGCTAGCGGAGCCTCGCGCGGCTTGATGGCCGATCCGGCCGGCATTCTCGACCTGCCTGAAGGCTTTTCCTACCGCGTGATTTCGCGGCTCGGCGATCCGATGAACGATGGCCTGCTGGTTCCCGACCGGGCCGATGGAATGGGCTGTTTCGACCTTGGCAATGGTGAGATCGCCCTGGTTCGCAATCATGAGCTGAGCCCCGGTCACGAGTCGGGCGGCATTCTGGGCAAGGCCTATCGCAAGGACAGCGACGGCGCTCCGTTACCGGGCGGGACAACCCATCTGGTGCTCGATGCCGAGACGCTGGAAGTGAAACGGCAATTCCGCTCGCTCTCGGGCACGATCCGCAATTGCGCGGGCGGGATCACGCCCTGGGGCAGCTGGCTGACCTGTGAGGAGCCGGGGTCGAGCCGGATGCTGACCCACAAGGACCACGGCTATGTCTTCGAAGTTCCGGCTGGCGCGACTGGGCCGATCGACCCGGTCCCGCTCAAAGCGATGGGCCGATTCAATCACGAAGCCGCCTGCGTCGATCCAACAACCGGGATTGTCTATATGACCGAGGATCGCGATGACGGCCTGTTTTACCGTTTCCTGCCCAATGTTGCTGGAGATCTCGCCAAGGGCGGAACCTTGCAAGCCTTGGCGATGGTCGACGGTCGCAAGGATGCGCGCAACCATGAGACGGCTCAATTCGGATTGCGAGAACCAGCGGCTGCACGGTGGATCACGCTCGACAATCCGGAGGCGCCCGAGGACGATCTGAGAAAGCGGGGAGGCGACGCCGGCGCAGTCGAATTCGCTCGCGGTGAAGGCCTTCATATGGGCCTGACCAGCGCGGATCGTGCGGAGCTGTACTTCTGTTGCACCAGCGGCGGTGCGGCCGGGCTGGGTCAGATCTTCCGGTTCTTTCCGGGGACCAATGGCGAAGACGATCAGATCGAACTGTTCTTTGAGAGCGTCAACAAGGAGCAATTCGACTATGGAGACAATCTCACGGTTGCGCCGTTCGGAGACCTGATTGTCTGCGAAGATCAATACACCAATCAGAACAACAACCGCCTGATTGGTATCACTCCAGCGGGCGAGGCCTACACCTTCGGCCGCTTGCGGATGTACACCGAACTGGCGGGCGGGTGTTTCTCTCCCGATGGCAAATGGTTCTTCGTCAATGCCTATTCACCCACTTTGACTGTGGCCATCACCGGACCGTGGGTGGTCTGATCGGCTGAACCGGGCTAGGCCCGGGACAGGATGGACAGCTTTCTCCTCACGCTATTGCTGGTGTTTGCGATCGCGCTTGGCGGTCGCGATCAGCTGATTATTGCGCAGTTCTCATCAAAGCTTGGGCGCACAGGGGGCTTACTCGCGTGGGGCGCTTTTGCGGCAACGGTGGCGGCTGCGGTGATGGCCTATGCAGGATCGACCCTGGCAGAGCTCCTGCCCGAACGAGCCGAAGCAATGCTCGTTGCTTTTGCTCTGGTCATCGCTGGAATTGAATTGCTGTGGCCGGTCAAGGTCAAGCCTATGAAGGAGCCAACCCGTTCCTATGTTGCGATCGGGGTGGTGGTGCTGGCCCGGCAGATCGGCGATGCCGCCCGCTTCGTTATTTTCGCGCTAGCGGCGCAAGCGGTTTATCCCGTCTGGACAGTCGTTGGAGGCGCGATCGGAGGCGCCGCGGCCATCGCCTTGGGTTGGGCGATGGGCGAGACATTGGCTGCCAGGCTGCCATTGCGGGCGATCCGGGCGGTGCTTGCCATCTGTCTGATTATCGCCGGGATATTCATCGGTTTGAACGCTCGTTTCGCGGTCTTTTGATCGAATTTACCGATCACAGCAAGCTGATATTCCGAGAAACCCAAGCACTTTCAATTTGTTAGTATAGTATCCACATCAGCGGTGCCCATCGCGAATGGCGCGCTGCGCAGACCAAGGAGGACAGCTATGCTTGACCCCATTACCAATTCGAAGACCGCTCTGATCGCCGAAATCAACGCGCTGCTGGCGGATCATTTCGCGCTCTACATCAAGACCAAGAATTTTCACTGGCATGTCAAAGGACCGCGCTTCCGCGACTTGCACCTGCTGTTTGATGAGCAGGCGGTTGCGATCCAGGGTGAGATCGATGCGATTGGCGAGCGGGTTCGTAAGCTTGGCGGCGATACGCTGACTTCGGTCGGATCAATCGCGCAATTCACGCAGATCAAGGATCAGGACAGCGCCACTTTGTCAGCCGAGGACATGATCGCCGAATTGCGTGACGATAACACCGCTTTGGTTGCTCGCTTGAAGGGCCTGAAGGAGCTGACCGAGCAGGTCGGCGACAATGCCACTGACGGCTTGCTCGATGATTGGACAGACATGGCAGAGGAACGCGTGTGGTTCCTCAACTCGTTGCTTGGCTGAGTCAGACTGGCTCTCTGAGAGCCAAGAATACATATGCGAGCGGGCCGTTTTCGCTAGGCGAATGCGGCCCGTTTGCTATGCGGTGATCTATGTCGAAGATTGAATTGATTGACCGCGCTGACACAACCAGTATCGCCAATTGGGTTGAGGCCCGTCTCCGTGATGCTCTGGCAGCGACCGAGGGCCGGGTGGCGATCACCGTCCCAGGCGGTTCGACTCCGTTTCCAATTTTCGAGGAGTTGGTGACGCGCGCCATCGATTGGAGCAGAGTCGAGATCTGGCCAGGCGATGATCGCATCGTGCCTGAAGATCACGCCGCCTCGAACACCGGCAAGCTGCGGGCAATCTTTGAGCCAGCGGGCGCGCAAATCGTGGCGCTCGATCTTGATGCTGAACCGCCGCAATTCGCCTTGGCCTGGCTCGGAATGGGCGGAGATGGCCATATCGCCTCACTGTTTCCCAACACCGATCCGCAAGTGGATGAGCCCGAGCGGGTCTTGCGGCTAACGCCAGACCCGCTGCCGCCCGAAGCACCGTTTGATCGCATCACGCTGACAATCCCGGCGCTGCTCAACAGTGATCGAGTGATGTTCACCTTGGGTGGAAGCGCGGACAAGAAGGGTGTCTTCGATGCCGCTGTTCAGGGCGATCACCACCTGCCTGTCGCCCGCTTCCTGTCGGCGGCCACGCAGTCTGTCACATGCTTCACCTGATACCGGCTCCGATCCAGCGGGCGCTAATGCCACTGGCTCATCGGATTCGGCATGTCTGGCGCAAATGGCGCAAGGCACCGCTACAAGGTGTTTCTGTGGTGATAACCGATCTCAATGGATCGATCCTCCTCCTGCGCCATTCCTACGGCCCGAAGGTCTGGTCGCTGCCCGGCGGGGGAATGGGACGCAATGAGAATCCGGAACAAGCGGCGCGCCGCGAGATCAAGGAAGAGCTCGGTGTCGCGCTCAAAGGCCTGACCTCGCACGGGACGATTGAGGAGGCCATTTCAGGCTCTCCTCACACAGCATTTCTGTTCAGCGCGGTGTGCGATGAGCATCCACAACCTGATCTTCGCGAAGTCGTGGAAGCGCGCTTCTTCCCACCCCACTCCCTGCCCGAACCATTGAGTCGGTTTTCGCGGGCGCGGCTCAATGCCTGGAAGGAGCGGCGTTGAGCTTCGGCTAAAGCAGCGAAAGCTGCGGATCATCCTTGGTCGCAGCGGCCTGGCCATCATCCCCTTGATCAAGGTTTGACAAGGTCAGCCCCATCAGGCGGATCGGCAGCGGCAAGGGAAGCGTCTCTTCCAGCAGCGCATGGCCAATCTGCGCGAACTCGCGTTTGTCGGTGGCATTGTGCGGGAGCGACTTGGCGCGCGTGATTGTCTGAAAATCCGTGAACTTCATCTTGAGCGTGATCGTGCGGCCCTTGGCCTTGGCGTTTTCTATCCGCTCCCAAACGATGTCGACGATATTGTCCAGTGTCTCGCGCAAGGCCGCCCCGCTCGAGATGTCCTCACTGAAGGTCCGCTCTCCGCCGACCGATTTTCGCTCGCGATGGGCGCTGACCGGGCGCAGGTCGATCCCGCGTGCGGCGCGATAGAGATAGTCGGCGAAGCTGCCGAAATTGGACCGGAGGAAATCAATATCCTTAGCCGCCAGATCCGCCCCGGTCTCGATCCCGAGCCGCTTCATCTTCTCTTCGGCCTTGGGTCCAACCCCGTGGAAGCGGCGGATCGGCAGTCTGGCGACGAAGTCAGCCCCTTGGCCGGGCCTGATCACGCACATTCCATCGGGCTTGTTCTGATCGCTGGCGAGCTTGGCGAGAAACTTGTTGTAGGACACGCCGGCGCTGGCGGTGAGCTGGGTCTTGGCGCGGATTTCCTGCCGGATCAGCTCGGCAATCCGGGTCGCCGAGCCGATCCCCAAGCGATCCTCGGTCACATCAAGATAGGCCTCATCCAGGCTCAGGGGTTCGACCAGCTGCGTGTGGTGTTCGAAGATTGCGCGGATCTGGCGCGAGGCTTCCTTGTAGGCGTCAAAGCGATGCCGGACGAAGATCAGATCGGGGCACAGACGTTTGGCGGTGACCGAAGGCATGGCGCTGCGCACCCCGAACTTGCGCGCCTCATAACTCGCGGCAGCCACCACGCCGCGCCCGCCAGACCCGCCGACCGCGACCGGCTTGCCGCGCAGCTCTGGATTGTCGCGCTGTTCCACGCTCGCAAAGAAGGCATCCATATCGACATGGATGATCTTGCGCAGGCCGGCGGCTTCCTCTGCATCTGACTCAGCTGCGGGGGGAGTATCGGCCATGAGGCACAAATACAGGCTTCACAGCGGCGAAGAAAGCTTTGCCGGGCAAGGGTGGAACTTTCGCGCTTCCACACGATTTTGTGCACATGCGAAAAGAACAGTGGTCTTCCGGCGAAGTGCACGGCAAAGAGCCCACCATGGCAACCGCCACTCCCCTCGATGCGCCCGCCAAGCGGGAACGCAAGCCAATTGGTGAGACCGAGCTGATCTGGATGATGGCAATGCTGATGGCGCTGCAAGCTTTCGGCATCGACGCGATCCTCCCGGCGCTCGATGAGCTTGCTGTGGCGCTGGCGGTGGAAGGCAATGACCGCCAATTCGTGATTGGGGTCTATCTGTTGACTGCTGGTCTCGGTGCTTTGGTGCCCGGGGCCCTGGCTGACCGGTTTGGACGACGACCGATCCTGCTGGGATCGATTGCGGTCTATATCGTGTTGTCTTTCGCGAGCGCACTTGTGACCACTTACGACGGCTTGATCGCGGTCCGCGCTGCGCAGGGCTTTTTCGGAGCGGGCATCGTCGCGGTTCCGCCAGCGATCATTCGCGACCGGGTCGGCGGCGACAAGATGGCGCGGATGATGAGCCTGATCTTTGTGATCTTCCTGATGGTCCCGGCGATCGCGCCGAGCATTGGTGAAGTGATCCTGCTGTTCGCGGATTGGCGCGCGATCTTTATCGCCATGGCGATCCAGGGCGTGCTGGTCGGCAGCTGGGTCTATTTCCGGCTGCCCGAAAGTCTGGCGCCGGAGAATCGTCAGCTGATCCAGCCGCGAGTCATCGCGCGCAACATGGGCCGCGCGCTGAGCATGCCCAGCGTGGTCGGCTACATCATCGGCGGTGCACTGGTGTTCGGGGCGCTGTTCGGCTTCATCAACTCGAGCCAGCAGCTGATCAGCGAGACCTTCAACGCGCCCGATATCTTTCCGATCGTGTTCGGGATCTGCGCCGGGTCGATGGCACTCGCGAGCTGGTCCAATTCGCGGATCGTCGAACGCTTCGGCGCGCGCCGCGTCAGCCACACTGCGCTGCTGATCTTCATCGTGGTCAGCGCGGTCCAGGTCTACTACGCCTTTCAGCCCGATGAAACTCTGTGGGAGTTTGTCCCGCTGATGGCGATCAACATGGCGTTGCTCGGCTTCATCGGAGCCAATTTCGGCGCGATTGCGATGAACCCCTTCTTCTCGATCGCGGGCGCTGCGAGCTCGGTCCATGGCTTTGTCCGGATGACCACCGCAGCTTTGCTGGGCGCCGCGATTGGCTATGCCTTTGATGGCACGCCGCAGCCGCTGGCGCTGGCTTTGTTGACGAGTGGCCTGATCTGCCTCGGCCTGGTGCTGTTCAGCGAGAAGGGCAAATTGTTCGGCCCGCCCGATGCAATTGCCGGGCCGACGAAGATGCGCAGCGTCTAATACTCCAGAGTATCGTCATTGCGAGGAGCATGGCGACGAAGCAATCCATGGACAGGCGTCGCGAATGAGAGGTTAGCTTAGTCCATGGATCGCCGCGGCTCCTTCGGAGCCTCGCGATGACGAGAATAGACCGTAGATCAGGCTTCCGAGCCTAACTTCCTCCACGCCAGCTCGGCGAATTCGCACAGCAGCGGGCGGGTGTCGCGCGGGTCAATGATGTCCTCGACATTATAGCGCTCAGCGCTGCGGAAGGGCGAGGTGACCTTACCCAGCCTGGTGCGGATTTCCTCGAGCAAAGCGTCTGGATCCTCGGCCGCTTCCAGCTCTGACTTGTAAGCCACTTCGAGCCCACCGGCGATCGGCAGCGAGCCCCAATCGCCCGACGGCCAGCAAAAGCGATATTGGTAGCGATCGGCATTGCTCATCGCGCTGCCGGCAATGCCATAGGCGCGGCGCAAGACGATCGAGGCGAGCGGGACGCTGGCCTTGTAGATCGCGTTCATCGCCTGCACGCCATAGCGGATCGTTCCTGCCATTTCGGCCTCGCGCCCGATCATGAAGCCGGGATTGTCGACCAAATGGACAATCGGCAAGCGGAACTGGTCCGCCAGTTTGACGAAACGTTCGACCTTTTCGCTGGTCTTGGCTTCCCATGACCCGCCGAGATAGGAGGGATCGCTGGCCACCACCGCGACCGGCCAGCCATCGAGCCGGGCGAGCGCGGTGATCGCCGCGCGCCCCCAATGCTTGCCGATTTCGAACACGGTCCCTCGGTCGAGCACCATATCGAGGCAGCGTCGCATCGAATAGACCTGGGTCGGTTCGCGCGGGACCAGACTGATCAGGGCCTCTTCGCGGCGATCGACCGTGTCATTGCACTCGGCCCGCCGGGCCAGCTGGCCGACATGTTCGGGCATGAAGCTGAGGAAATGTCGCGCGCGGGCAAAGGCTTCCGCTTCGCTGACGACCTCGTCATCGACCACGCCATTGCGGGTGTGAATATCAACCCCGCCGAGGTCTTCCTTGGCTTGCTGATGATCGTCCGGCCCTTTGTAGCTTTCGCCCAGCCCATCGACCACGGCCGGACCGGCGGCGAACAATTGCGACAGCCCGCGCACCATGATCGAGTAGTGGCTGGCGACCGTGCGGGCCGCGCCCAGTCCAGCGGTGGGTCCTAGTGCCAAAGCGACAACGGGCACGCTGTCGAGGTTCTGGACGACATCGCTCCAGCCCGGGACCGCAGGGATATAGGTCGCGCCGATCATCTCCAGCGTCTTGACCGAGCCACCGCCGCCGGTGCCGTCGATCATCCGGATGATCGGCAGCTTGAGCTCATGCGCCATCATTTCGGCCTGGACCATCTTGCGCGCGATCCCGGCGTCGGCCGCGCCGCCGCGAATGGTGAAATCATCGGCGGTCGCGACCACCGGGCGACCGTTGATCAGCGCTTTGCCAAACAAATAAGGCGCCGGGGTGACCCCCTGCAAATCGCCATTGGCATCGTAATGGCCCTTGCCAGCGATTTTGCCGATCTCGCGGAAGGATCCGTCATCGACCAGCGCGGCGAGGCGCGCACGGGCATCCATCTTGCCGCGGCCATGCTGCTTGGCGACCTTGTCCGGCCCGCCCATCTGTTCGGCGAGCTGTTCGCGCTGGCGGAGTTCTTCGAGTTCTTTTTCCCAGGTCATGCCCACCCCATAGGCAAACCGTCATCCCAGCGAAAGCTGGGATCTAAGGCCAAGAAGCACAAGGCCGCCTGAGACCCCAGCTTTCGCTGGGGTGACGAACTAAGGGTGGAACGGCTCTCCAACGGGAGCGCTAGTCCAAGCCATTTCAATCTCGTCATTGCAATCGAGGAGCCGCGCATGCGGCGGAGTCGAAGACGGCCCGGAGGGCCACCCGGCAATCCATTGCATGACGTCGCGTCTAGGATCGAGGTCTCTCCATGGATTGCTTCGCTGTCGCTCGCAATGACGACTAGAGAGCAGGGAGCGGGTGGCGAGGTCAATCCTCCGAATTGGGCTCCACAATTGCCAGCACAGCCTCAACCTGGACCTGATCGCCCTGCGCGACGCTCAGCCCGCTCAGCGTGCCATCGAATGGAGCGGTGAGCGCATGCTCCATCTTCATCGCTTCGAGCACCATCAGCCGCTGGCCCGCGCTGACCGTGTCACCATCTGCGACATCAACCGCGATCACCTTGCCCGGCATGGGCGCGACGATCGCGCCGTCGGCGGCTGAAGCTCCGCCAAGCCCTGCCGGGGGACGGAAGCTGACAACGGCGAGGGCACCCTGATCGTTGACCAGCATTGTGTCGTCGTCGACCTCATGCACACCGAAGGTTGTGTAGACTTCATCAGGTAAGGTCACCCCGCGCGCCTCCCGACCGACGTAGGCGGTGGCCGTGCGTTTAGGCGCGGCGTTCAGGCGCAAACCCTCCAGCCCCATCAACAGGTCCATGGTTTCGACAGTGTGGTCTTGTTGCTTGCGCCAGATAAGCCGCCGAGCAGCTTCTGCCACTATGTCATCGCCAATCTCTGCGACCAGCAGCTCGTCGCCCAGCCGTTCGATCAAACCAGTGTCGAGCTCAGCCGCTCGGAACGGCGCACAGTCGAGGCATTTGTGCAGGAAACCCATATTGGTCGAGAGCGGCGCAACAAAGCTCTCTTCGAGCATCCTGAGCATGCCTTCGATTGCATGATCACGCGTGTCATCATGCTTGATCATCTTGGCGATCATCGGATCGTAGAAGGGCGAGACTTCACCGCCTTGCTCGACCCCGGTTTCGATCCTTTGGCCCATGCTTTCGCCTTCGAGGTGGAAGGTCTCAAGCGGGCCAGTGCTCGGCAGGAAGCCCTTGGCTGGGTCTTCGGCATAGAGCCGCGCTTCGATTGCATGGCCGTTGATGGAAAGCTCGTCCTGCTTGAGCGGGATCGGCTCGCCGCTCGCAACGCGCAGCTGCCATTCAACCAGATCAACCCCGGTGATCTCCTCGGTCACCGGATGTTCGACCTGCAGCCGCGTGTTCATCTCCATGAAGAAGATCCGATCAGCCTGCAGACCCTCGCTGGCGTCGGCGATAAACTCGATCGTGCCAGCGCCTTCGTAGTCGACCGCTTGGGCGGCGCGCACAGCCGCAGCGCAGATCTCCGCGCGGGTGGCTTCGTCCATGCCAGGGGCGGGGGCTTCCTCGATCACCTTCTGGTGGCGGCGCTGCAGCGAGCAATCGCGTTCGAACAGATGGACGACATTACCGTGGCTGTCGCCGAACACCTGCACCTCGATATGGCGCGGCGAGGTGATCCATTTCTCCAGCAGCACTTCATCATTGCCGAAGCTGGCCTTGGCTTCGCGCTGACAGCTTTCGAGGCTGGCGGCGAAGTCCTCGGCCGCATCGACCTTGCGCATGCCCTTGCCGCCGCCGCCCGCGACCGCCTTGATCAGCACCGGATAGCCAATCGCATCGGCTTCCTTGGTCAGGCGCTTAAGCGATTGATCCTCGCCGAGATAGCCCGGCGTGACCGGCACTCCGGCCGCGATCATCCGCTCCTTGGCAGCATCTTTCAGGCCCATCGCCTCAATGCTGTCGGGCTTGGGACCGACCCAGATCAGCCCGGCGTCGATCACCGCCTGCGCAAACCCGTCATTCTCTGACAGAAAGCCATAGCCCGGGTGGATCGCTTCGGCCCCGGTTTGTTTGGCAGCAGCAATGATCTTGTCACCCACCAGATAGCTCTCAGCCGCGGGCGAGGGGCCGATATGGACCGCTTCGTCGGCGGACCGGGTGTGCAGAGCCTTGGCATCGGCGTCGGAATAGACCGCCACCGTGGCGATCCCCATCGCCTTGGCGGTGCGCATGATCCGGCAGGCGATCTCACCGCGATTTGCTATCAGGAGCTTGCTGATCATTGCTATGCCTCCGGTGCCCCAATAGCATCGCAGTCGCTTGCAGGCCGCGCTCTGAGATTGACCTTCGCCAGCCGCCAATTGTCGCTAGCCCATCGATCATCCGGAACGACCAAAATTAGGCTTGCTACGCCGCAATGGTCCTCCCTGTCGCTCGCGCTTAGGCGGTAGGGCATGATCGCACGCGCATAATCTCCATTTCTGTTGTCAGCAAAGACCATTAGACGTTTTGCATTCATGCGCACGGTCATCCCGTTGAGATTGGAGCCATCTGTGCCGACCGGAATGACCGTGACAGCGTCTTTGCTTGACCCCCACGGCAGATCGATCACGACATTGGCTTCCGCGATTGCCTTGTCGGCGATAGCTCGATAGTCGCCCGCAGCGAACGCTTCGATCAGCGAGCGCGCAACCTTTGATGCGTATTCTGAGGGTTGTGGCGAAGGTTCTACGCGCTCGCTCGACAATGTTTGCGCGAGAGCGAGAAAGGAGAGGAACTGAGTGATCATTGCTGCATCTCCCACATTTCGTTCACGTCTTCCACGATCTCGGTGCATTGGGCGGGAGGAAGCATCGAGAAGCTGGTGTTACCAACCTTCCAGCCTTGTTCGGTCCGCACCAAGCTTAATGAGTTGATGCCGCAATGGCTTAGCTTGCCGGAAACCTCAAAGATGTAAGGACCCCAAACCTGGGCCATATCGCCGTCAACCAATATGGTGTCGTAGTTCATCAATTCATTTACACCGCTGGCCGAAGCCAGCCAGTTTGATAGATGGTCGGCCACTGGAACGACATCGACCCGAGGATTGTCAGAATCCATTCGGTTGTGAACGAAGATCACAGCCTCGGGCAACATCATCGTGGCGAGCGCCGTCTTGTCCTCGGATCGAAGCGCAGCGAAGAAGTCATGGACGGCCTCCATAACTTCGATCTGATCGTTCGTAAGAGATCGGGCCGAAACAGTCTCTGGCTGGGGGACAAGCGCAGAGGCCAAGGCTAATGTCAGAAGCTTCTTCATAAAGAACGAACTAGCGCAAGGTTGTTACAATGAAAACCGCTTGCACCACGCGTGATCCTGAACGCGTTTTGGGCTAGCTCGACCCGAGATAGCCACGGTTATGCTGAAACGAGTTCAGCATGACGAAAAGACTCAGCCTTGCCCGAACCCGTCATCCTGAACTTGTTTCAGGAGAACAGCGGGCTCGTGTGGCCCCTGATGGTTATCCCTAAACGAGTTCGGGATGACGTATTGGGATCAGCGACGCCCTCAGCTCGCCGGCCGGAAATCCTTGATCCCCCAGGTGATCGGATCAGCTGGCGGTTTCTCACGGTTGATCGCCGCCGAGAGGAAGGCGCGTGCACCATAGAGCGCCTTCTCCCAGCGCGGGACATAGGTGCGGCTGTTCCAGGCCTCGGTCCCGCGCGCACGGACCTTTCTGCCGATCGCACCATAGATCCTTGCGGCCGACAGCACCGCCCAGCGGCTGCGGAACGGCAAGCGTGCGGCACCGACTCGCGCAGCCGCTTCATGGCGTTCGACCAGCGTGACCAGACGCGCGGCCATATCGGCCAGCTCCCGCCGGTGGTGGGGCTTGGTGTGCTGTCCGGGCTCGATATCTTCCTCAACCAGCCATTCAAGCGGGAGGTAGCAGCGCCCGGCGGCGTCATCTTCGACAATATCGCGCGCGATATTGGAAAGTTGGAAGGCGAGGCCAAGGTCATTGGCGCGGTCAAGCGTGTCCTGATCGTCGGGATCCACCCCCATTACCACTGCCATCATCACGCCCACTGCGCCTGCGACATGATAGCAATATTGCATCATGTCGGCTTCGGTCCTTGGCCGCCAATCCTCGGCGTCAAGCGCAAAGCCCGCTATCACATCCTCCGCCATCTTGGGGGTCAGGCCGCATTCCTTGGCGACCACGCCCAGCGCATCAAAGCTGGGATCGCCGGTCGGCTCACCCGCGAAGGCCTTGGCGGTCAATTGACGGATATGGGCCAGTCGTTCGTCAAGATTGGACTGATCGCCCAACTCGCCGCCGAGATCCTGATTGTCGGCGATGTCGTCGCAGCGGCGGCACCAGGCATAGAGCAGCCAGGCGCGTTGACGGGTTTCATCATCGAACAATTGCGATGCGGCGGAGAAGCTCTGCGAACCGCGCTTGATCACAAGCCGGGCGTGTTCGACCAGTTCGGCGCGGCAGGCGGGGGTGGTGGTCACCTCAGTTCGTCATTCCCGCGAAGGCGGGAATCCAGTTTGTGTCGGGAGCGGCTCCGCTCTGGACCCCCGCCTGCGCGGGGGTGACGATTGAACTCCTCATCACAAATCAGACGCCTTCATCCGGAAGATCGGCGTGTGCGGCTGATAGGCCGCCATCTTGTCGAGCAGATCGGGCAGCGTCTCTGCGGCGATCAGAATGTTCTGGTGCGCCGGGCGGACAAAGCCGACTTCCGCCATTTTGGCGTTGAAGGCGATCAGATGATCGTAAAAGCCAAAGGCATTGAGCAGGCCGACCGGATCGGAGTGATAGCCAAGCTGAGCCCAGCTCATCGCTTCCCAAAGTTCGTCCATGGTGCCAACGCCGCCGGGGATGGTGACGAAGCCGTCGGAGAGATCGGTGAAGATCTGCTTGCGCTCGTGCATGCCGGAAACCGAGATCAGCTCATCGCAATCATTGTTGGCGACTTCGGATTTGACCAGCGCTTCGGGGATTACCCCGATCACTTCGCCCCCGGCATCCTTGGCGCCTTTGGCGACCGCGCCCATCAGGCCCAGTCGACCGCCGCCATAGACGACACCGATCCCGCGCGCGGCCAGCTCTGCACCGACCTCGGTGGCGAGCTGGAGGTAACGGGGATCTTCGGGTGAGGCGGATCCGCAATAGACCGCCAGACGCTTCAATTGACTCATGCGTCCTTCATAGCGGCGAGATCTTCCAGTACCAGCCCTGCGGTGGCCTTGGCGCTGCCGACCACGCCGGGGATCCCTGCGCCCGGATGGGTGCCGGCACCGACCAGATAGAAATTCTCGATCTGATCATCGCGGTTATGGCCGCGCAGATAGGCGCTTTGCCACAGCACCGGCTCAAGGCTGAATGCGCTGCCCATATGGGCGTTGAGATCCTGCGCGAAATCCTTCGGCGCATAGCTGAACTTGGTCACGATCCGATCGTGAATGTCTGGAATCAGGCGACGCCCCACCTCGTCGAGGATCGCCTTCTCGAGCTGCGGCCCAACCTCGTCCCAATTGACCGGCATCTTGCCCATGTGAGCGACCGGCACCAGCGCATAGAAGGTGCTCTTGCCCTTGGGCGCCATGCTCGGATCGGTCACGGTCGGATGGTGCAGGTAGATCGAGAAATCCTCTGGCAGCACGCCGTGCTTGTAGATGTCGTCGACCAGGCCTTTGTAGCGCGGGCCGAACAGGATCATGTGGTGCGGGATCCCGGGCCAGGCGCCTTCGAGGCCAAAGTGGACCACGAATAGAGACGGGCTGAAGCTCTTGCGCGACAGCGATTTCGCGTACTTCTTGCCGCGCGCGCTCTCGCTCAGCAGATCCTTGTAGGAATGCATGATGTCAGCGTTGGAAGCGACTGCGTCAAAGCGCTGTTTGAACCCGCTTTCGGTTTCGACCTCGGTCGCGCGTTTGCCGAGCGTGTGAACCTGCTTGACAGCATCGCCGACAATCATTGTTCCGCCGAGCCGCTCGAAATGGCGGATCATCCCGGCGATCAGCCGGTTGGTCCCGCCGCGCGCCCACCACACGCCGCCATCCTTTTCGAGCTTGTGGATCAGCGCATAGATCGAGCTGGTCTTCATCGGACTGCCGCCGACCAGCAGCGTGTGGAAGCTCAGGGCTTCACGGATCTTCTCATTCTTGATGTAGCTCGACACCATTGAATAGACCGAGCGCCAGGCCTGTTTCCTGACCAGCGCGGGCGCCGCCTTGAGCATGCTCTTGAAGTCGAGGAATGGCTTGTGGCCAAGCTTGACGTAGCCTTCTTCAAACACGCCGGCGGAATATTCGAGGAATTGCTGATAGCCTGCGACATCTTCCGGTTCGAGCTTGGCGATCTCTGCATTGAGAGCGGCTTCGTCATTGGAATAGTCGAAATTGGTCCCATCGGGCCAGTTGAGGCGATAGAACGGCATGACCTTCATCAGCTCGACATCTTCGGCGATGTGATGACCGGTCAGCTGCCACAATTCTTCGAGACAGGGCGGGTCGGTGATCACGGTCGGCCCAGCGTCGAAGGTGAAGCCTTCCTTCTCCCAGAAATAGGCTCGGCCACCGGGCTTGTCGCGGGCTTCGATCACAGTTGTCGCGATCCCGGCCGATTGCAGCCGCATCGCCAGCGCCATTCCGCCAAACCCCGCGCCAATCACGCAAGCGGTCCGACCGGCATAGGTCTCGGCATTGAGCGGATTGATACCCTTGCTCGTCGTAGGCGGGGTAGCGAGGTCGAGTTTGGCGTCTGCGTTCATGCCGCATTCTCCGTTTGAGTTGGCGTGTCCTTGCGCGCTTCGAGAGGTTTGCCGCGATTGAATATCGCAGCGATGGCGCGCGGGATAGATACGGGCGGATTGCCCCACAGGACGCGGAATTTGTCGAAGCCATGCGATCGGGCCGAATAGAAACGTTCGATCAGCCCGGGGCGCAGCCCGTAAAACCGCTGGAATACCTTCACCCTCTTTTCGGGATCGGCGGCGAAGAACAGGAAACGCGCCAGCAGGCGGAAGTATCCTGTCCGCTTCCAATGGCGCCGCGCGCGAACCTCCATCAAGGCGGCGAGCTGCGGTCCGGTGAGATCGGCCTCGTCCGCGATCGCCAGTGCGTTTTCGACCGCGATTGGCATGGTGTAACTGGTCAGCGGATGGACAAAGCCGCCGCGCGCGCCAGCCATTGCCACGCCGGGCACCCGGATTTCGTCCTGATAGGCCTTGAAGTCGCCACCGGTCAGAACCGGCAGAAACCCACTCTCATTGCCGATGATCGCATCGCTGTCCCAGCCATTGGCGCGGCAATAGCCGTCGATCCGGGACGACAATGCGCCGCGGTCCATCTTGGGATCGTCGGCGTAATAGGTGTCTTCGACAAACACCTCATGCGCGGCAAGGGGAAGCACGTAGACAAACCGATAGGCCCCGCCATTGCCATAGGGCGCGACCTGATCGACGCTGGCATCCATGATAACCGGCCGCTCAATCCCATGCGCCTGATCGACCCGCATGTGCCGTCCGAGGAAAATCTGCCATCCGCCGCGCAGGTGTGGGCTCGGCACGAAACTGCGACAATCAACCACCGCCCGCGCCGGAATGCGCTGGCCGTCGCTCAGGGTTACGCCGCGCGCATCGAGTGTCTCAACGGTCTTGCCCAGCATCACGGCATTGTCGGGCAAGAGCCGCATCAAGCCGCTGTGAAAGTCCATGCTCGACAGCGAGCGATAACCGGTATCGAGGGTGCGACGATACTTGGGAAAAGCGACGTCATAACCCTTGTCCCAGGCCGTCTGGCGGAAGGAATCCAACAGGGCGCTGCCGCGTTCATCGAGATCGCTGGTGAACCAGCTCCAGCGGTGATTGCCGCCGAAGCTCTTGCCGCTATCGATCAGGGCAATCCGCGATTCGGGTCGTTCTTGATGGAGCGCGAGCGCGATCAGGCCGCCAGCCAATCCGCCGCCTACGATTGCCAGATCCACCGCTGTGTCGCTCATTGGTCTGCGGCCCTAGGCCAGCCCAGCCTTCGGAGCAATATGCTCGCCGCATTTGCGACACAAAGCAGCGCGATTCTTGCTCGACTGATTTGGAACGGACTTGGTTTACAGGGATTGTTCCAGCGACATTGCAGAAGGGATCTATCTTGAACCGAAAGTGCTTCCCCCAGCTCAGTCTCGGCTTCTTTGGCGCGGTTTTGCTCGCGACTCCGGCCCTGGCAGACAATTCCGAAGTTGAGCGCGCTTCGGAACAAGAGGCTGAACCGCCGATGCAGCAAGGCCCACCTCCCGGGATTGGCGTGCAGGATTCGGTGTTCGATGAAACCTGGGTCACCGTTGGTATCGGCGCGGGCCTGGTGCCAAGCTATTCCGGATCGGATGACTACAATGTCTTCCCGCTTCCCCTGATCGTCGGGCGAGTGGGCGGCATTGGTATCACGCCCAATGGTCCGGGCTTTGTGCTCAATCTCCTGTCGCAGCCACCCGGTCCGCCTTCCAGCAAGCCGAGTTTCTCTTTCGGTCCCGCATTCCGACTGCGCAATGACCGCGACGGAGATGCCGAGGATGCTGTGGTGGAACTCACGGCACCGCTCGAGACCGCAATTGAAGTGGGGGTGAGCGGCGGCGTTTCGTTCCCGGGCGTGTTCAATCGGTTCGACAGCCTGTCGCTATCGACGCAGGTGCGGTGGGATATTCTGGGCGCTCATGACGGCATGCTGATCGAGCCGGGGATCGCCTATTTCACCCCATTGGGGCGCGGAGCGGCGCTGCAATTGTCAGCCAATCTGAGCTTCGTCGACGATGATTTTGCCGACTATTACTACTCGGTTTCCCCCGCGCAGAGCGCGGCCACCGGGCTGGCGCAATTCACCGCTGACGGGGGTCTCAACAGCGTCGGGACAATTGCCATTGTCACGATTGATCTCGATGGCAATGCCATAAACGGCGGGTTCAATATCTACGGGATTGGCGGGTACTCGCGTCTGATCGGCGATGCGGCTGACACACCATTCACCGCTGAGCGCGGGGGCGCTGATCAATTCATTGGCGGGCTGGGGCTGGGCTACACGTTCTAGCAAGCCCCCCTTGCAAGCGCCCGCCGAAGTCACTCGGACCCTAGACGCCGGGCAATCACTGCCTCGATCACTCGCTCGATTTCCGCCTCCTCGACCTTATTGGGGGGCTCATTCTCTGACCGGGTGCGGACTTCGAAGATGTCGTCTCGCATTAGGCCGAGTTTATAGAAGCCAGGAATAAGCGCGGCTTGCCGGTCGATTTCGATCAGCTCCTCAGGGGTCATTTGGTCGACCGCGGCCTTCGAAGAGGCATTGATGTCGGCCGCCACTTGCTCCTGGCTTACCACACCGTCCTTCATCGCTTCCTGCATGATGGTGTCGGGAGAATAGGATTGGCTCGCGCCCAGCATCAGTTTTCGGCCCAGGTCGGAGCGATAGAACCCGGCGATCCCGCTGGCTTCTTCGGGCGTGAGATAGCGCCTGAACACCGCGATCATTTCGGGCTTGTATTGTTCCCTAATGCGTTCCGACACGCGGATTAGCACCGGGCGCATTTCGACCAGAACCTCGTCGACCAGTCCTGGGCTTATCGCCTCGAGATAGGCAATGTCCGGCACCGCCAAGAACTCTCGCCGGGTTGCCTCAATGGTGGCTTCGATCTCGGCGTCCCGATCATACACTTCGTTCATCGCAGCATAGAGATCGAGATAGGCCGCGTCTGCGGTGTCCTGGGCCGAGGCCGGGGACGGTGTAATCATGAAACTCGATGGCCCGATAAGGATCGCCGCTGCCAGCAGCGTCGCGCGCCAGAAATGTCTCATGAAATCGCCCTCGCTCTGCCCTTGATCGTGCAGAGACACCAGTAATCATGCTGTCAGTCAAGCGGGAAGCCAAAACCCTGGGGCGGCCGGTTTGAGCGGCCCCAGGGATCCGTCAGCTATTCCTCTTCCGCCGTTGCACCCTTGGCGCCTTCAGCCAATTGCGGACGCGGACCAGGCATGGGCGCGCGGCGATCACCGGTCATCAGATAGGTGTCGAACCATTCCATCATCCGCAGATTGTAATCATAGCGCGCGGCGGCCTTGCGGTTGCCGTGGCCTTCGCCGGGATAGAACACCATCCGCACAGGCAGATCAGGCTTGCGGATCTTGAGCGAGCGATAGAGTTCAAGGCTCTGGCCCGGATCGACCCGTGTGTCTTCTTCGCCATGCATGATCAGGATCGGCGTATCAGCCTTGTCGACGTGATAGACGGGTGAGACTTCCATCATCGCCTGCCAATCATCCCACGGCCATTTGAGGCTGTGCACATTGTACATCTCGTGGGGAATGTCGCCGGTGCCGAACTTGCTGACCTGGTTGGAGATGCCCACGAACATCACCGCGGCAGCGAATTCGGCCGAGTTGTAAGTCGCGCTCCAGGCCGAGGCATAGCCACCGTATGAGCCGCCGGTCACGCCGGTGCGGTTGTTATCGGTGATGCCTTCAGCGACCAGCGCTTTCTTGGCATCGACCAGATCGCGAAATTCCGGATCGGTGTAATTGGCCTGGTGCTGCTTGGAGAAGTCGGTGCCATAGCCGGTCGAACCGCGATAGTTCGGCAGGAACACGGCATAGCCCTGCCCGGCAGCGACCTGGCCCGGCTTGGAATAGGCGGTCTGCCAGCCATTTGAATCATGCGCTTCGGGACCGCCATGGACGTTCATGATGGTCGGTGCGCCGCCTTCAGGAACTCCGCCAACTGGGAGGATCAGCACGCCTTCGACTTCCTGACCGTCGGTCGCGGTGAAGCGGAAGGTGCGCTGCTCACCCAGGTCGATATCGGCCAGCCAGCTGTTGTGATTGGTCCAGCGCTCAAATTCTCCATCACTCCAGACGAAGAGTTCGTTGGGATGCTGCGGGCTGTTGGCGGTGACAGCCACAGTGCCGCCGTGCTCGGTCACGCGGGTGAGGATCAGATCGCCGGCATCGATCTCTTCATCCATGCTGCCATCTTCATTGTAGATCCGCAGCATGCTCTGCGCGCCGACATGGATCACGCTGGCCAGGCGGCCATCGGGCAGCCATTCGGTATCGACCGCCGCTTCCGGAGCGCCTTCGTTGAGCGCGCGATAGCTCCCGGAGGCTGTGTCGACCAGGTGGATTGTGGTCGCCGCGGGATCGTTCATGTCGACCCCCGCGATCAGGGCCAGTTGCGATCCGTCATTGGAAAATTCGGCATCGCCAATCTTGCCCGGGGTTTCGACCACGACGGTGACTTCGCCCGAAGCGAGGTCGATCAGATTGACCCGTTTCTTTGTGTAGCTGTCATCGACCAACGGCGTGGGGGCGGTCTCGACCAATGCGGTCTGGCCGTCAGGCGCGATATCAAACGCGCTGACGAAGCCTGGCAGGGGGATTTCGCTCGGCTCCTCATCGATCTCGTCGCCGACTTCAGCAACGAACAGGCGCCGCGCCTTGAACTCTTCCTCATAGACTCTGGAATTGAATCCGGCGCCGGCCTGCTCGGTCCGTTGTTCGTCTTCGGCTGCGCCGACCAGCATGTAGATCACGCTGCCATCGGGGCTGAACTCATAGGCCGAGACGCCGGCGTCCTCGACCGCGGCAATCTTGGCGTAAGTCCCGCCATCAACCGGCACGCCCCAGACGGCGCGCTCTTCATCTTCCTTGGCCCAAGTGAAGGTGACCCATTGGCCATCGGGAGAAAAGCTCACCGCGCTTGGACTGACATCCTCGGGCAGGTAAGCCCGAGCAACATTGGGTCCGGTCGCAATCTTGAGCTCTTGGGTGAAGCCGCCATTGTCTTCGCCCTCGGTCACATCGGGCAGGCTCGAAGTGGTGAAGGCTACGCTGTTCCCATCGGGTGAGACCGCGATCGCGCCGACACTTTCAACTTTGGCGACATCCTCTGGCGTCATCGGGCGGGCATGCCCGGTTGCGGCGAGCGAGACCGATGCGAGCAGCGTAGCGGTGGCAAGAGTTAGCCGGGTCATGTTATGATATTACCTCTCATCCATATGAAGTTGCTCAGTCTTGTAACCGTTGGCGTTTCAATGGCAAAGGACTCATCACAATCGGGCCACGTCGTTCTTGCTGGCGTAGGTCCCAGAATGGTGAGGGAATGAGAATGAAACTGCTTTCCAAAATGGCTGCGTCTGCGGCCGCATTGCTGGCTGTCATCGGGGCACCAGCGCTGGCGCAGACCACTGTGATCAAAGCCGGTTCGGTAATCAGCGATGCTTCAGGCGATGCCAGTGGCCCGATGACGATCGTCGTGCGAGACGGCAAGATCGCTGCGATGGTCTTGCCCGGTGGGGCCGCGGCCAATGCGGCGGAAGCAGAAGCCTTGCAGGATGGCGGTCAGATTATCGACCTGTCGGACAAGACAGTGCTGCCCGGAATGATTGATCTGCATACCCATCTGTCGGGCGATCCTTCGGGCGAGTTCTGGCGCGCCGCGACAACCCCGCCGGAATATTACACGCTGGTCGCGGCCAAGAATGCGCGCCTCACCGCCTTGGCTGGCTTCACAACCGTGCGCGACCTCGGCTCCCGGACCGATCAAGTGACCCAGATGCTGCGCCGCGCGACGGCAGAGGGTCTGGTGCCAGGACCCCGCGTAGTGACCTCGGCCCGGACCATTGCAATCATCGGCGGGCATGGCGACACCAATGGCTTCCGCCGCGATGTCAACGACGCGATCACCGCGGGGTTCGCTTGCACCGGTCCAGTTGAATGCGCGGCAGCGGTCCGCACGGCCTCGAAATATGGCGCGGATCTGATCAAGATCACCGCGACCGGCGGCGTGCTCAGCCAGCAGGGTCGCGGGCTCGAGGCGCACTTCTCGGATGAAGAGATGCGCGCGATCGTCGAAACTGCCGAAACCCTTGGCCTCAAGGTTGCGGCGCATGCCCATGGCGCGCGCGGAATCGAAGCGGCGGCACGCGCGGGTGTCCACACGATTGAGCATGGAACCTATATCGACGATGCTGCCGCCCAGGCGATGAATGAGAATGGCACCACGCTGGTTCCGACGCTGATGGCGTTCCAGGGGATCAAGCGCAATCTCGGCAAGAATTTCTACACCATGGTGGTCGAGGCCAAGATCCGCGCGGTCTCCGAATATGCCGAAACGATTATCGAGCGAGCGCTGGCGAACGACGTGAAGATCGCCTTCGGTACCGATGCCGGTGTGTTCCCGCATGGCGAAAATGCGGGCGAGTTGGCCCTGATGAAAAAGGGCGGGATGAGTGATCGCGCGGTGCTTGCGAGCGCCACCACTGTGGCCGCGGAAATCCTAGGCCTTGAGAATGAGATTGGCCGTCTCGCCACTGGCTTTAGCGCGGACATCATCGCGGTAGATGGCAATCCGCTAGAGGATGTGACCGTGCTTGAGGAAGTCGATTTCGTGATGGTCCGCGGCCGCGTCATCGAATGAGTGCATTGTCGCTGCTGATCGCCGCCGCGCTCGCTGGCAGCAATGCTCCCGCCTGCGCGGTGGAGGTCGCAGTGCTGGGCGCAGGGCAGGACGCCGGCGCTCCGCAGATCGGCAATCCGGACGATAAGGGACCGCGTCTGCTGCCAAGCTCATTGGGCGTCGTGGATCATGAGGCGGGGCAGCGCTATCTGTTTGACGCAACCCCCGCGATTACCGAGCAATTGCACGCGCTTGATCGGATCGCGCCGCCCAATCCTGAAACGCAAGGCGGCCTGGGGCCAGATGGAGTGTTCCTGACCCACGCCCATATTGGGCACTATCTTGGGCTGGCCCATTTCGGGTTCGAAGCGGCTTCGGCGGATCGCCAGCGGGTCTTTGCCATGCCAAGGATGGCGGAGTTCCTGCGCAGCAATGGTCCCTGGAGCCAATTGATTGAGTTCGGCAATATCGAGCTGGTTGAACTGGCCGATCAGCAATTGGTCCCGCTGAGCGATGCCTTCGGTGTCTGGCCCTTGCTGGTCCCGCATCGTGACGAATATTCCGAGACAATCGGCTATCTGTTCATGACCCCGGGCAAGACCGCGCTCTACCTCCCCGACCTCGATTCCTGGGATGAATGGGAGGCAATGAGCGGGATGACGCTCGAGGACCTGCTCGACCAGGTCGACTACGCCTTCGTCGATTCAACCTTTTGGGATGACAATGAATTGCCTGGTCGCGACATGAGCAAGATCCCGCACCCGCGCACCTCCTACACGATGGATCGGCTGGCCGAAGCGGATGCAGCGACGCGCGCCAAGGTCCATTTCATCCATTACAATCACAGCAATCCGATCCGCGGTCCCGACAGTGCGGAAAGCCGGGAAGTTGTGGAGCGAGGCTTCAACATCGCTCGCCGCGGGATGCGCTTCTGCCTCAGCGAATAGCGAGGCGCGATTGGGCGGCTAGACAAAGCCTGGCTTGTCGCGGCCCAAGCATTGGCTGTTTGTATTGGACACAGCACGTTCCATCTCGGGAAGAGCAAATCGCCACCCTCAGGAGTGTACCTATGGCAGTCAATTTCATGCGGACCCTGTTTGGCAATCGGGCAAAGGAACTGCAGTCAGCGGATGGTTCACGCCAGGCCTATCAGAACATGGTCGATCGGGGACCCGAAGGCCGCGATGTGCTGACCGCGCGCGAAGCCGAGTTTCTGGCACAGCGTGACAGCTTCTATATCGCCACCGTAACCGAGGACGGCTGGCCCTATGTTCAGCACCGCGGTGGACCCAAGGGTTTCCTCCAGCCGCTTGACCAGCACCGCCTGGCCTTCGCGGATTTCGGAGGCAATCGCCAGCATCTCAGCGCGGCCAATATCGACGATGTGGGACGGGTCTCGCTGTTCCTGATGGACTACCCCAACCGCCGACGGCTCAAACTGATTGGCGAAGCGCGGTGGGAGAGAGCCAGTCCCGAGCACGAGCTGTGGGAGGCTCTGGTCGATCCCGACTACAAGGCCGATCCGCAGCGCTTCTTCGTGATCGACGTGGTCGGGTTTGACTGGAACTGCCCGCAGCACATTACCCCGCGCTTCACCGCAGACGAATGGGCCACGCTTTCCGAGGCATAGCCCTTCGTCGAGCAGCATCTCGGGTTTGCAGGATTTTGATGGTCTCGATAACAGCCGGTCGCCAAATGCGCTGCCATTGAATTTGAGCGCGTTTCCAGTGCAGCGCTCCAAACGGGGAAAACCACATGAAACTGATCCGCTCGGCCTTTCTGGCCTCCGCCGCTTTGACATTTGCTGCCCTCCCGGTGGCCGCCAGCAGCCAGGAAGCTCCCGCAGCCGAAGCCGCTGAAGAAAAGGTCGAGACCGAGCGTGACAAGCTGTTTGCGTTGTTTGCCGATTCCGATGCCCGCAGCCTCAAGCTCAACCCGCTCGGGCGGCTGTTCCGCGGAGACGACAGTGATGCCGGACGGCTCGGCGATTATCTGACCGAGGCGCAGTTCATTGCGGGGCGGACCGACACCCAGCTCAATCTCGCGCTGCTGGCGCAAATCGATCGCGACAAGCTCTCCCCGACCGATCAGCTCGCTTACGATGTCTTCAAATACAATGAAGAGCAAAGCTTGCGCGGCAGTTCGGACGAAATCCGTGCGCTGACCGAAGTGCGCCCGGTCAACCACTTCTCCGGCTTCCATACCTTCTACCCCAACTTCGCCAGCGGAACCGGGGCAGCCCCGTTCAAGACAATTGCCAATTACGAAGACAATCTCAGCCGCCACGATGACTACATCGCGATCAACGACCGCGCGATCGGCAAATTCCGGCTGGGCATGGAGACCGGGGTGGTCGAGACCAAGCTGACCATCAACAATGTGATCCAGCAATTCGACACCCAGTTGGCGATCCCGATCGAGGAATCGCAATTCATGGGTCCGGTCACAATGTTCCCGGAGGACTTCTCTGAAGAAGACAAGGCGCGCCTGACCGAAGCCTACACCGCCAAGACCCAGGCGATCTATGCCGCGCATGAGCGGATGCGCGACTTCCTGCGCGACGAATATCTCGAATACGCGCGCGAAGAGGTCGGGCTGAGCCAGATGAAAGGTGGCGCCACGCTCTACCAGCTCAACATTGAAGGCACGACCACGCTGCCGCTCGAAGCTGATTATATTCACGAGCTTGGCCTGCGCGAAGTTGAGCGGGTCAAGAGCGAGCTTGAAAAGGTCAAGCAAGAGGTTGGCTTTGAGGGGACCCTCAACGAGTTCTTCGACTATGTCCGGACCGATCCGCAGTTCAAGCCGGAAAGCCGAGAAGCGCTGACCCAGAGCTATTACGATATCGGCGAAGAGGTCGACAAGAAGATCGGTGATTACTTCTCGCTGCTGCCGCAGTCCGAACTGGTGATCAAACCCTATGATCCGGCGGTTGAGCAATTCAGCGCGGGTGGGTCCTACCAAGCCGGTGCGCCTGACGGATCGCGTCCGGGCACGTTCTTCTTCAACGCCTACGACCTGCCGAGCCGTCTGACGACCGGCAATATGACGCTCTATCTGCACGAGGGCGCACCGGGGCACCATTTCCAGATCAGCCTCGCGCAAGAGAATGAAGACCTGCCAGCCTTTATGCGCTTCGGCGGGACCACCGCCTTCGTCGAGGGCTGGGCGCTCTACGCCGAGACCCTCGGTTACGAGATGGGCTTCTTCGAGGATCCGTGGAACCGCTATGGCACGCTGCAGGATGAGCAGCTCCGTTCGATGCGGCTGGTGGTCGATACCGGGCTCCACGCCAAGGGCTGGACCCGCGAACAGGCAATCGCCTTCATGCTCGAAAATTCAGGCATGACCGAGACCGAGGTGGTCAGCGAGGTTGAGCGTTACATCGCGATCCCGAGCCAGGCGCTGGGTTACAAGATCGGCTCGCTCAAGATTCAGGAGCTGCGCGCCAAGGCCGAAGAGACCCTGGGCGAGGATTTCGACATCAAGGAATTCCACGCGCAGATACTCAACACCGGTGGCCTGCCGCTGGCGGTGCTCGAAGCGAAGCTGCTGCGCTGGATCGACAGCCAGAAGGGTGGATGAATCTTAGTCTAGATTCACCCTGGCCAGCCCACTCCCTGCTTCTGGAAGAGGAAGGAGTCCGGGGGACTGCTTCCCCCGGAAGGCCTTCCACCCATAGCCTACCGGGTTGTCATCCGGGCGGAAGGGCGGAGGGAGTGGGCGGCCTGGAACCCTCAGTCCAAACTTCCCGCCAAATTCTCAAACCCCTCGACGAATTCGCGCTTGAAGTCCTGCACCACGCCGCCGGCGCTGCGGACTTCGGTGACCAGGCCGACGCCCTGACCCACGAAGTAGGAGCACAGCTCCTGCGCCTTGGGATTGCCGTTGACCGCGGCCTTGTCGATCGCGCGCATCACCGGCTCTGACAGCAGCATCATCAGCGGCATTGGCAGGGCGGGGAGGCCCGCCTCTTCCCACATCGTATGCCAGCCCGAGCGCAATTGGCGCGAGTATTTGCCGGTGCGGTGTTTGGACCGGATTGTGTCGCGGCTCGAAGCAGCGACCATCTTCTCGCGGAACACTTCATGGGTTTCGGCTTCAGCGGTGGCGAGCCAGACGCTGCCGCACCAGGCACCCGCAGCGCCCATTGCCATCATCCCGGCCATCTGCTTGCCATTCATGATCCCGCCCGCGGCGAGTACCGGAATATCCGCCCCGCTTTGTTCGATCGCGGCGAGCACTTCGGGCACCAGCACAATCGTGCTGACTTCGCCGCAATGGCCCCCGCCTTCACCGCCCTGGGCGATAATCAGATCAACTCCGGCTTCGATCTGCTTCATCGCATGCTCTTTCGCGCCGACCAGCGCGGCGACCGGAATGCCATGCTTCTTGCCCGCTTCGATCATCGCCGGAGGAGCCGTCCCGAGCGCATTGGCGATCAGCCGGACCGGGTGGTTGAAACTGACTTCAAGCAATTCCTGACCCAGCGAGGTGTTGGGGCGGTGGGCACCGCCAAGCGGGCTGGTGCCGTCGGTGCTGATTCCGGCCTCGGCCAGAATCGAGGCGGTCATGTCGCGATACTGGCTCGGGATCGCGGCGACGATCTCATCCGCCGTCACCGAGTGATCGACCGCTTGCACTTCGGGGATCAGCACATCGACGCCATAGGGCTTGCCGTCGACATGATCGTCGATCCATTGCAGCTCAGTCTCGAGCTGTTCCGGGGTGAAGCTGACCGCGCCCAACACGCCAAACCCGCCCGCGCGGCTGACCGCGGCGACAACATCGCGGCAATGCGAAAAGGCGAACAGCGGGAATTCGCATCCCACCATTTCTGTCATACGGAATGGCATTCAATTCTCTCCCATGCGTCAGACCGACGTCAGCGCTGATTTGCCATGCAGGCAATTCTGGTCAAGGATGTGTTTTGGGAGGGGAGTATTCGAATGGACGCCAAGGCATTGACCGAGCGGCGACGCTCGCTGCTGGTGATCAACGGGGTTGGGCTGCTGATCTCGGCGGTCCTGTCCGGCTGGCTGTACTTCTTCTTCCTGCTCGGCGCGATCGACCTGTGGCCCTTTGGCCAGGACGTTCCGGCGGACATCCCAGGCGATCGGCGCGCGTGGAATATGGCGCATCTCGAAGGGATCACCAATGGCACCATGCTGATCGCGATTGGCGCCGCTGGCGGCTTTATCCGTCTGACCGAACGCTTGCAGGCGGTGCTGTTCTGGTCATGCCTAGCGTTTGGCTGGCTGTTCACCCTGCCGGCGATCGCCAATGCGATATTCGGGACGCGCGGGCTTGAATTCGGGGGAGGTCCCTTTCCTGGTGACGTCCTGATCAACAACGTCATCTTCGTGTCCGGCTGGCCAGCGATGATTGGCGTGCATATCGGTTTCGCGCTGCTGCTGTGGGGCAGCTGGCAGCATTACAAACATCTCAGGAGCGCGGCATGAGCCATCGCCAACTTCTGGTTCGCCGGATACCATTCCGGTTTGACGAAGGCATCGATCCGGTGTGGCATCCAGAGCGGCCCGAATGGAGCCACATGGTCAATGGTGCATCGCTCACCATGCCCTATCTCGAGCCGTTCCTGATCAAGACCGTTCGCGAAGCGCTCAAGCAGGTCAGCGATCCCCAACTCAAAGCGGATGTGCAAGGCTTTATCGGCCAGGAAGGTGCGCATTATCGCAATCATCGCCGCTACAATGACATTCACAAGCGGCATTATCCCGAGCTTGGCGAAGTCGAACAGCGGATGGAGCGCGACTATGCCCGGTTCCAGAAACGCAGCCTCAAATGGCGACTGGCCTACACCGCCGGGTTTGAGACGATGACGATCGGGATGACCGAGTGGCTGATCAAGCAACGCGGCGATCTGTTTGTGGGAGCCGACAGCAATGTCACTTCACTGGTGCTGTGCCATATGGTGGAGGAGACCGAGCACAAGAATGTCGCTTACGATCTCTACAAACATCTGTTCGGGAATGATTACTGGGCACAGCAATGGGGCCTGCTGGTGGGATCGTGGCATGTCGCCTGGATGAGCCGCAAAGGCTATAAGAGAATGCTCAAGCGCGACGGCAAATGGCGCAGCCTGCGCAGCCGGTTGAGCCTTTATCGCATGATTGCTCGCTTCTTCTGGCATGCTTCGCCAGCGATGCTACGGGCTTTGGTGCCGGGCTATCATCCGACCAAGGTTTCGGACCCCAAGTGGATCGATCAATGGGCGGAGGCCTATGATGGTCTGGACGAGGGGCAGATCCCGCTGCTCAACACTGGCGATCCTGAAATACCCGCACAATTTGCGGGATAATCGACCGCCATTGATCCCGGTCAATTTCACGCAGCTACGGGTTTCGTAGTAAGGTTTCTCTGGGTCGCGCGTTGGGAGAGAGGCCTCATGGCTCAAACAGGAACAATCTCAGCCTGGATTTTGCTCTTCTTCGGGCTCTATTCGCTTGGTGCCGGAATCGGGGAGTTGCGGCAGCCGGGCTTGTGGAAGAGCATGGTCGAAGAGCTGATCGAAAGCGCGGGCTTGCGGTTTCTGACTGGAATCCTCTGCTTGGTAATGGGCGCAGCGGTTTACCTGACCAATCCCTGGTTTCCGGATGACTGGCTATCGGTCGCCGTGACAATGCTGGGGGCGGCCATGGTGGTTGAAGGGATAGGTTTTCTCGCCGCTGGCGATCACTTCATGAAGCTTTCGCTGGGTTTGATGGGCGGGGCGAACCGCATCTGGGCGACGCTTTCATGCCTATTGGGCATTGCCATGATCGTCGCCGCGATGGCGCGCCTCTGAAGGAGCAAGCTCGCGCAAGGCAATTGGCGCTTTTGGATCGAGCAGCGCTTGCGCCCGATCCCATCCACCATGCAGCCAGGTCTGATACGCGCGATCATCGCCGGGCAGCACCAAGGGCATGCTGCGCGCGCCGAGATACTTCGCAAGCCCGCTGGCATCTTGGGAGAGCAGGGCGAAGCCGGGCACTTCTTCATCCTTCCACACACCGGCCAGCGCGAACAGCCCAGTTCCCTCGGGCGTGAGCCAATGTTTGAGCCGCCGTCCCTCGTAGTCGGTGTCGCTCCCCCAAAGCATGAAGCGGGTTACGGGGATCAGGCAACGGAACTCGCTGTTGCGAAGATTGCCGATCCAGAACGGGCTGTCGGGATTGCGGCAATGCGCAATCCGCCGCTGAGGATCATCGGAAGAGGGCGGGGGAGAGACACCCCAAAGCCGCGGGACGAGGCGCGGTTCGAGCCGTCCCTTGGCGGGGCGTGGTCCGGCGATGAACTCTCGCCCAGCGGTTATCACCGGAGCGAATTGCCCGGGCGCCAGATAGCCGCCGTCCCACGGATCCTGCCCGACCCGCGCGCCGAAATGCTCGGCAATCTGCGCAGCGCTGCAGTCGAGGCGGTAGAGCTGGGTCAATGGCCCAATCTCTGTGACCGAGAGATCTTGGTCGAATAACTCATCTGACAATCACACAAGATTCTTTGAATTTTTTAATAGTCTATACTTGTGATATATTTTCATACTTCGAGTCGCCGACAATTCTCTATTTGAGGGTGAAGGAGTTTGTGATGGCCAAAAAGATCCGTTTGTTTGACGTTACCGATATTCAGCTTGCTGTGATGGAATCGGTACCGCCGCAATTGTCAGTTTCTGTTGTCGGTAATGCCACAACGGTTGGGTGGAGCAATGCAGAGTTGGTTCCGCTCGAGAAGACGCTGTCGCCTGATGGGATCCTTGATCTTGAATTTGTTGCCACTCCGCCTGATGGGCCAATCACGCTGCCGGCGATGACTCCGATGTCGGCAAACATTGTTTGGCAGGACTCCGTGGAGCGGTTGATTGGCGTCAATATTCACACCCGCACTGGCGAGACGATGCAATTCCTGGGCGGCCCGAAAATGGCATCGGAGATCCCGTTTCCTTGGTCGGCAGAGGCTGCCGCGATGAACAACTTCACAACCTTGGCGGTCGGCGAAGAGGGTCCCGGACCGACCACTTTGGCCTTGGGTGAAGAAGGCCCACTTCCTACCACAAAGCGCCTCGGGGAAGAGGGCCCCGGGCCAACCACTCTCGCGCTGGGAGAGGAAGGGCCTGGAACCACCAAACGATTGGGCGAGGAAGGGCCAATACCGACGACCTTGGTGCCGGGCGAAGAGACCCCCAAAACCCCGGCCTTTGGAGAAGAGACCCCCAAGACGCTTTGGCCCGGAGAAGAGGGACCCAAGACGATGGCGGTCGGTGAGGAAGGCCCCAAACCGTGGTTTGGCGAAACCGATCCCAGAGGCGAAACGGGAACCGGTACCTTGGGCGAGGATCTGGACTTCCCGTTCCCGGACGATTTCAGCCCATTCGGCCGTCGATAGGGTTCCGTGTCCCGCTATGATCTGATGGTCGGCGGCGGCGCCGATGACTTCAATCTCGCGCGCCTGATCGAGGTCGGCCAACAGCGCAAATGTGGAATCCTTCCGATCCTCCATAGGGTTGATCGGGAACCGGGCGTGTCCTGGGCTCCTGGCAGCAATCACCTGTCCGTTGATGGCGAGAATGTTTCAGCCCGCGCCCAGTTCCTGCGTTACGATGTCTTTACGCAATCATCGGACCCGGGGGCTTCGCTTGACCGAGGGATGGGCTGGTACGCCTCAATGCTGGGCTGGGGGATGAGCAATCCAGCGGTTAGGCTGTTCAATCGCGACATCCATCACCAAGCCGGATTGAAGCCCCACACTCTGGCCATGGCTCAGGAATGTGGTTTGCAGATCCCACGAACGCTTGTTTCCAACGTCTTGTCAGATATCAGCGGGTTCTCAGGACCGGCGATCGCCAAACCCGTGGCGGGCGGAACCTATACGCGGACAACTGACAAGGCCCTGGCCGAGGCACAAATCGATGACGGGCTGATGCCTATGCCTGCTCTGATTCAGACCCAACTGGCCTATCCCGAATATCGCACATTTGTGATCGGGCGAGAGTTGCATGTCTTTCGCCTTACCAGCCGCTACGTTGACTACCGTCCGGCAGGAGACAATGCGATGGAGTACATTGGGTCAGACTTCCCCTGCGGCGAGACGGTGGCGGCCTTGTTCGCATTGCTCGACCGATTTGAGTGCGAATACTGCGCTTGCGACTTCAAATCGGATCCCGAGACGGCAGCACCGGTTTTCCTCGAGCTCAACAATGGCCCGATGTTTGCTGCCTTTGACGCCTGTGCGGATGGCGCCCTGTGTGGCGCGATGATCGACCACCTGCTGAGCTGAGACCGCGACGAACTCGGCGGGGGCATCAGAGCTGGGGTATCGCCCGCCCATGTAGGGCACGAAAAATGTTTGCCGCCAGTAACCTTTGGCGTTCTGCCGCGAATTGGCCATTAGAACAGAACTACAACAGGGGCTCTTCTCATGGAATTCACATTCAAGCGCACCGCGCAGATCACCGCGGGTTTGCTGCTCATCGCTGCTGTCACCCAAGCGGTTTACACCGCGCTCTATGTCGCCGAAGCTGACGTACCGCGGCAATTGCTGTGGGGCTCGGAAAGCGTGCTGTTCGTCCTGATGGCGGCCTTTGCCGGCTCGGCCATGGTGCAGACCAACAAGCTCCATCTGGGCTGGGCCGCGATTGCGATGGCCTCGGTGCTCAACGTCGTTCAGGTCGGGATTGGCCTCACCCAATTCGGTCCGTTCTTCGAGGTTGCTGGCGCGGATGAGGCGCTTGCTCCTCTCGCTCAATCGGTTCTGGCCTATTCCTTCATGGTCTATAATGGCGCCAAGGCGCTGCTGGCGCTGGCCGCCATCGTGTTCGGCATGGCCGCGCTCAACGCCGGTTCCAAAGCACTTGGCGGAGTGACCGCGCTGGTCGGTGTGGTGGCGTTCATCGCCAACAATCTCTCGATGGCGATGGGTCGCGATTTCTCGGGCGAATTGCCGATCGCTGGCGGCTCGGGCGTGCTGGCGACAATCCTGCTCGCGCTGGTGCTGTTCGGTCAGGACAATGATGAGGGGTGAGGGTTAGCCTGGTCGCATCCCCGATCCCCGCTGGCTCAGCTCAATTATTGCTCGAGCAGGCGGGGATCGATCGCGCCGCAGTAAGGCTGCTCGCCAATGTGCCAGCGCATTGCCTGCCGAAAGGCGCGCGGCATGCTCGACAAATGCGTGTGATCGTCCAACTGGTCGATCTTGAGGCACCATGGCAGGTTCTGATGCGCTGCCAGACGGCGGATCAATTCGAGCCCGGGCTCGCGAAAGCGCGGGGCATCGTTATCAGCGCTTGAGATGTAGAGGCTTTGCACCGCCGTGTCGGAATCGAGCGCAGCGACAGCGTCGTAAAAGGTCTGTGGGCTGTCATGGATCGCCGGATTCACCGCAATGCCGAGGCTAACCATGCCGGGCCGGGTGATCGCCTGATGGATGACGAAGTGCCCGCCGAGCGACTGCCCGACCAGAGTTCTGCGATCCGGATCAGCCTCCACCTGCCCCTCGACCAGTGGGAAGATCTCCTGCTCCAGCACGTCGAGGAAGGTGTCAGCCCCGCCAGCCTCTTGCCGCTCGGCGCTCGACACAGTGTAATCGGTGCCACGGAAATTGACGCCGTCGGCGATCGAACCATAGCCGATTCCGACAATGATCGAGGGCGGCATTTCCTCGCCAAAGGTCAACGCCCAGGTGTAGGCCGCCATCAGCGGGAAAGCCTGATCAGCATCGAGGAAATAGATGACCGGCAGTGGCCCGGAATCCTCGCCGGCAGCGTCCGAGCGCTTGATGAAGATCTGGAAGTCGCGGTCCAACCGCTCGGAGCGATGCGCGATATGGGTGAGATTGGCGAGAACCGGCAGCTGGTCGACTACCCGTGCGTGCTCCTTGCCAGAGGCGGGGCTGGCGAGGGGGAGCGCCAGCGCTGCGAGCGTGGCTATAAGGGCAAACGGTCGAAACATCGGACAACTCCTGTTCGGTTTGGCTGGATTCTATCGTGCCGCTGCTCTAGAGCCATGTCCATCCCCGGGGAGCCAGCACGTCATCTGACTTTGGGCTGAGAGGGACAGGTTGCGCTGTCCGACCCGTTGAACCTGAACCTGTTAACACAGGCGGAGGGAGTGGGCCGGTCTTTGCCACAGGTCCGACTTCCGCCGTGAAGTGAGAGAGATTGCCATGGCCGATATCAATTCACCCGTAGAGATTGGCGTAACCACCGGACCGATCCGGGGCAGCCGCAAAGTCTATGTCGGTGCACGCACCGGCTCGGGCGTGCGTGTTGCGATGCGTGAGATTGACTTGGAAGGCGATGAGCCTTCGGTGCGGGTCTATGACACTTCCGGCCCCTACAGCGATCCCGATGCCTCGATCGATATCAACGCCGGTCTGCCCGCGCTGCGCAGCGACTGGATCCACGCCCGCGGTGATGTCGAGGATTATCCGGCGCGCGAAGTGAAGCCCGAAGACAATGGACAGCTCGGTCCCGATCGCTCGGGCGGGGTTCCAACCTTTCCCAATGTCATCAAGCGCCCGCTGCGCGCCAAGGCCGGCCATAACGTCACGCAGATTCACTACGCCCGCAAAGGCATCATCACGCCGGAGATGGAATATGTCGCCGAGCGCGAGAATCTCGGCCGTGAGATCGCCGCTGACCTCGTGCGCGATGGCGAGAGCTGGGGCGCCGAGATCCCTGATGTGATCACCCCCGAATTTGTCCGCAGCGAAGTCGCGCGCGGGCGGGCGATCATTCCCAACAACATCAACCACCCGGAAAGCGAGCCGATGGCGATCGGCCGCAATTTCCTGGTCAAGATCAACGCCAATATCGGCAATTCGGCGGTTGCGTCGGATGTCGCGCAGGAGGTCGACAAGATGGTCTGGGCCACCCGCTGGGGCGCTGACACGATCATGGATCTGTCGACCGGGCGCAATATTCACGACACTCGCGAGTGGATCATCCGCAATTCGGCGGTGCCGGTCGGGACCGTACCGATCTACCAGGCGCTCGAGAAGGTTGGCGGGATCGCCGAAGACCTGACCTGGGAGGTGTTCCGCGACACTCTGATCGAGCAGGCCGAACAGGGCGTCGACTATTTCACCATCCACGCCGGGGTCCGCCTGCCGTTCGTGCCAATGGCGGCCAAGCGCGTCACCGGGATCGTCAGCCGCGGCGGATCGATCATGGCGAAATGGTGCCTGGCGCACCACAAGGAGAGCTTCCTCTACGAACATTTCGACGAGATCAGCGAGATCTGCGCCGCCTATGACATCGCCTATTCGCTCGGTGATGGCCTACGCCCCGGCTCGATCGCCGACGCCAATGACGAAGCGCAATTCGCTGAGCTCTACACGCTCGGTGAGCTGACCAAGCGCGCCTGGGCGCAGGATGTCCAGGTGATGATCGAAGGGCCGGGCCATGTCCCGATGCACAAGATCAAGGAGAATATGGAGAAGCAGCTCGAGGCATGCGGCGAAGCGCCGTTCTACACGCTCGGGCCGCTCGTCACCGATATCGCGCCCGGCTATGACCACATCACCAGCGGGATCGGCGCAGCCCAGATCGGTTGGTACGGCACCGCGATGCTGTGCTACGTCACGCCCAAGGAGCATCTCGGTCTGCCCGATCGCGACGATGTGAAAGTCGGCGTGGTGACCTACAAGCTGGCGGCCCACGCAGCTGATTTGGCCAAGGGACACCCGGCGGCGCAAGTGCGCGACGATGCGCTGTCGAAGGCGCGGTTCGAATTCCGCTGGCGCGATCAGTTCAACCTCTCGCTCGATCCCGAAACGGCAGAGGAATATCACGATCAGACGCTCCCTGCGGAAGGCGCCAAGACCGCGCATTTCTGCTCGATGTGCGGGCCCAAATTCTGCTCGATGAAGATCAGCCAGGAAGTGCGCGACTTCGCCGCCAAGCAGAATGCGGATCCCGACAGCTTCCTGGCTGCGACCCAAAACTCTGGCGCTCCGGTCGATGGGGCCGAGGCCGAGCAAGGGATGGAAGAGATGTCCAAGCTCTATGAGGAGAAGGGCAAGAAGCTCTACCTGCCGGAGGATTGATCGATGGCGAAAGTGCCGCAAATTCCTCTGCCGCCTCGCAACAGCAAGCGGCTCGATACAGCAACCTCGCTTCCGTTTGAGATCCTTTGGGCGATGTTCCTGCCCAGATATGACGGGGTCAACGATCGGGTGACAGTCCAGATCAGGCGTCATCTTCCAATGGCGGTTGAAATCGACGAGCTCTATCTCAATTTCATCCTTCGGGGCAGCGATGATCTCGCGGTTCCGGAGAAGAAGATTCCAGCCTATTATGGCGATGGCTATCACCGTCGGACTCAGACCCCGGTTCCATCTCAGTTGGACGATCAGGTCTTCTTTATGCACGCTAGAGTGGTGCCGATGAGCGGTGTGGAGCTGCCCAATGGACCGGTCACGCCGACCTATGACGGCATCCTCCATCCGTTTGAGATTTCCTACCACATCAAGGCACCGAAGCCTGGACACAACCAGCGCGACTATATGATGGTCGAACTGCAACCCGAGGGAAGCGCGGCTCCTGGCGCCGGCGCGGAAAGGGTACCGGACCCCGCATGATCAAAAGCACCCGCTATTTTGCTGCCGAAATGGGCGCCTTTCCGTCATTCTGAATTCATTTCAGAATAACAGGCTGAGGGCCGGGAATGTTATCCTGAACCAAGTTCAGGATGACGTGGGAACGAACTCCAAATAGCAACCACGCATGGCTTACGCAGGTTAGGGAAGGGATCCAATGAAATTTGCACTGACAGCCGCACTTTCAGCAGCAGCGCTCACCACGGCCAGCCTGGCCGGCGCGCAGGACAATGGCCTCGGCTATGACCCCGCCTTCGAAGCCGCCCGCGCGGCCTATGCCAAGGGCCAGGAGAGCGGGATCACCCCGCAGACCCGCGGCGAATATCTCACCTGCGCCGGGCATTGGCAGGCGCTGCATCAATTCGGCAAGGGCGCGATGTTGACGCTGGAGGATTTCGAAGCGCTCGGCCCCGAGATCGACGGCTATGACCACGCCGTGCAGCGCACCAGTTTTCTCGACCTCTATGGCCCGCTCGACGATGACGAGGCATGGGACAAGTACCAGCAAGCCAGCTCCGACGCGATGGATCAGCTCGCCAAATTCCGCGAAGGCGACGCCGCGGGGGCAGAGGCGTTCTTCGAGACGCTCGGCACCTGCAACACGCCGGCGCAGGACTTCACCAGCGTGACCTCAAAGGAGGCGATTGGCACCCTGGCTGACAAGGGCCTGCTGGTCCCGGTCTATCTCTTCCCGCCGAGCCTTGGCGGGCCCGAGATCGAGCAGAACCAGGTCTATGTCACGCCCGAAGCGGCGAGGAATATGGAATTGCTGGTGTTGACGATCGAGCGGTTTGTCTCCGACGGCCTGCTCAACCAGATGGATGTGCAGCCCGAGTACCGCGGCGACAGCTTGGTGCCGTCAAAGATCGCGATAGAGGCCTGGAGCACCGAGGGCGACGGGCGCTTCGAACCGGTTATCGAGGTTTGGTAGGCTAAGCCGCCCCTTACTCCACGATCGTCACTTCGACCCGGCGGGCTTCGTCGGGGCTCAGATCGATCGATGTGGTGTCGTCGGGACGGACCAGATCGGCGGTCTCCTCCGCAATGCCCAGCGCGATCAGCGCGGCTTGCACGCTCTGAGCGCGGTCGCGTGAAAGCGCAGCGTTGATCTCGGCATTGCCTGAGGCATCGTTGAAGCCCGAAATCGCCAGACTCGCTTCAGGATTGGCATCGAGATAGGCCAGCACATCTGCGGCCGCCGCCTCGAAATCGTCGATTACGGCGGCGCTGCCCAAGTCGAAATAGACCGTCAGCATCGGCTTCTCATCGCGCATGGTGGCGATGACGCCGGCGCCATCGGGAACCACTGGCTCAGCCGGCGGTGAAGGTGGCGGTGGGGCGGTGACCTCAGGCTCCGCTTCGGGAGCGGTTGAATTGGCGATATAGGTGCCGACCACCGCGGCGATCAGCATGATCGCAATGAAGGCCGCAGCGAGCAGGCAGCCGAGCCCGAAGACGTCGAAGTCGTCCTCATCCTTGTCCGAATCGGAGGCGCTGGCTGCTCCTCCGCCACCGGAAGCGAGGCCCATCGGTTCCGCCGGAGCAGGAGCAGGCGCAGGAGCAGGTGCTGGTGACGGAGCAGGTGTTGATGCTGGCGCAGGGGCTGCCGTCGCGGTCGCTGCTGCGGCCACGGCAACGGCGCCGGTCCCCAGCGCAGCCACGCCGGTCACTCCGGTCTTTACGCCTTTGAACAGATCGAGCTGATCGTAGAATGCAGCAAGGAGGTAATAGACTGTTACCCGGTTCTTGTTGCGGGTGTCCTTCATCCGGTCACCGACGGCGGCAATCGCCTCATCCAAAGTGGCATCGTCTTCGGTTCGGGCGAGCTTCTTCTTGAGGAAGCTCGCGCGAACTCGGTCGGTTTCCTTTTTGTCGGAGAAGGCGACCAGCGAAGCATCGCGGCTGCGCAGCGCTATCCCGCAATGGTTGACGATCTTCTTGACCACCGTTTCATCAGCGTCGGGCACATATCTCCGGACATCAGCCAGCCAATCTTCAGCCATTGCACAACTCCCCCTTTGTCGCGTCTGCCTCCATTCGGTGAGTCTCTCGGGACTCGCAGAGCGGGCGAGCTTATTCCTCTCTGGCAAAATGACAAGACGGCGCGACCCTCAGGGACTTGTCAGCCTTGCATGCGCTTGCCACGCTGCGGGCCGAGGAGAACCCGATCATGTCAGCAGCGCTGAAACCCGAGAGTCAAAAGTACCGCGTGCCCTTCGTCGAGCGGACTGAGATGCAATATCTCGCCAAGGAGCGCGGCTATGCCAAATTGCGGATGCCGCTTGGCCCCAACGCCAACCATGTCCAGGTGATGTATCTCGGCGCCTTCTGCGTTCTGGCAGAGGCAGTCGCGGCCAATCCCGGGATTTCGGTGCTCGACACCGAAAAGTACTTTCCGATCGTCAAGGATATCGCGGTCGACTTCCACCGCATGGCGGCCAGCGATGTGACCGGCGAATACCGCTTGAGCGAGGAGCAGATAGAGCGATTGCTGGCTGATCTCGAACGCAAGGGCAGCGCGACCTATTTCGCCGAAGTGCCGATGTTCGATGCCGATGAAGTGCTGGTCGCGACCGGCAAGGTGACGATCAAACTGCTGTCGCACAATTGGAAGCCCGGCTGAGCTGACGGAACCCCTGCCGCAACTAATCGCTGGTTTCGGGCGCTCAGGCGCAGAGGGATGCAATCGCCCGAAAGAGATGATAGGCTCGCGTTTCCCTAACGTAGCTCTCGAAGGAGATACTGATGTTCGCTCGCCTGACTCTTGCCGCCAGCGCTTTGTTTCTTGCCGCCGCCCCCGCTTCGGCTCAGGTCATCAAGCTCGATCTGTCGCAGGCCAAGCTCAATTATGAAGCCGGCAAATCCAGTGGCGAAACCCCGCAGACCCGGCGCGAATATCTGCGCTGCATGGTGATGTGGCGCCAGATGGAGAAGCTAGAGGAGAGCCGCCTTTTGGGTGAAGAGCACTATGCGGTTCTGGGCCCGGATTTCACCTCGGGCAAACCGCTCAGCAATCGCGAAGCCTTTGCCAAGCTCGGCCAATCGGAGGAGAGCGTCGGGGTCAAGATACTGCAGGAAGAGCTGACCAAGCACAGCGATTTGCTGAAGCAGGCAGTGCTTGGCAATGAGGGCGACAACAAATTTCTGTTCGAAACGCTTGGCACCTGCCAGGTCTGAGCGCTCGCTCCACGAAAGCGCCCGCCTGCGGGTCGATTTTGCTCGAAATTGCTTAACTCCCATCCCATATTGAATGGGTAAGACAGGGTTTGTGTGGGGCAATTGAGAGGAGAAGACCCGATGGGTTCAATGCAATTCCAGTTCAACTCCGACAGCTCGGTAATGGGCACGGAAAACGTCGCCGAGCGGATCGAGACGATGATGCGCGAGAAGTTCGCGCGGTTCGAGGATCGGCTGACCCGGTTGGAAGTGCATGTCTCGGATGAGCATGGGCATACGCATGGTTTTGATGACAAGGCCTGTACGATTGAGGCCCGCCCGCGCGGCGGCAAACCGATTGGCGTGACCGAGCATGGATCGAAGGTCGATGCAGCCGCACGCAAGGCGGCTCAGACGATGGTTCAGCGGCTCGAGCGGGTGTTCGGCAAGGAAAGCAAGCACAAGCACGATCCGCGGCCCGACAAAGTGTTGTGAGCTCGCCCAGCCCGTGACCTTTACGGCGCGCATTCTCCGCAAACGCGACGATCTCCCACGCTATATCGTCATTCCTGCGGATCAGACCGATGGACGCAGAACTGCCTTCATCGCCGAGGTGTCGTTGAATGATCGAACGGGCTTTGAACGCAACATCCGGCCGTGGGGCAAGGGCTCCGATGTGTTCTTCTTCAACCTGACCGAACGCCAATGCTCCAAGGCCGGCGTTGAGACGGGTGATGCGGTCAATGTCAGGATCGAACCACATGCTTAAGCTGACCTATTGCCTGCATCGACTGCCCGGGCTGACCCGGGAGCAATTCCAGACCTATTGGCGCGAACGGCATGCTCCGCTGGTGGCTGAGGCTGCGCCGGTGCTTGGGATCAAGCGCTACATTCAGCAGCACACGGTCGAGAGCCCAATGGTCCCCGCGACTGCAGAGGGACGCGGAATGCTCCATGGGCCAGAGACCGATTTCGACGGGATTGCTGAATTGTGGTTCGACAGCGAGGCCGCGGTTGTGGCTGCCACAGCGACCGAAGAGGGCCTGCGCCACGCGCATATTCTGGCGGATGATGAGGCCAGGTTCATCGATTTCAGCCGCTCTAGAGTGCTGGTGAGCGAGGAAAACCAGGTGATCGGCTGACAGGGTTTCCTACCAAGCCTGGAATGAACTAGGCTTGCGACATGCCTGATCTCGATCCCGTTCTGGCTCAGCGTCTGTCTGAATTTGACGGGCGCTCGATCACAATCCTCGGCGAAATCGAAGCAGAGTGTTCCGACCAGGCGGGCTATCTCGACGCAGTGATTGCTTTGGTTGACCACGCAGATGCGAATGTTGGCGCGGGCGTGACGTGGTTGATCAAGAACGCGCTGGAGGCTGGTGAGCAATTGTCTGAGCAGCAAAGCCGGGCATTCTTCGGCCGCGCTCCTACGACGAATGGCTGGGCCGCGCAATTGCACGTCTGCCAGTCAATTCAGTTCCTCGAAGTCCCGGCTGACCTCGCGCCGGAATTGATGGCATGGCTCAGGCCTCTGTCCGAAAGTCCCAGGCCGTTTGTGCGGGCCTGGTCGGTCGACGCGCTTGATCGACTCGCTCAGCAGCTTCCGGAATTTGAGGCCGAGGCCAGATCGGTGTTGGAGGCGGCGGACGCTGACCCGGCAGCCTCTGTCCGAGCGCGGGCCCGGCAAATCAGGAAGCGCAGTGGCTAGGCCTGCAGGGCCTCAGGATGTTTACCCAATAACCCTGTTCCATGTGTTCCATCCTGTAGGATTTTACAGCAGCAGCGGTTGTACTGCTGCGTTGATTCCAAAGTTTGCGAAGATCATAACAGCGTGGGAGTACACGATTGCCTAAGCCGCTGGATTTGGTTAGCCTTTGCGCGTTTTGGGGGAGGCCGTTCACTTGCCAAATCAATCTCGAAAGGGCGTCGTGCTTGGTGCGCTTGCGCTCATGCTTGCGACATCCGCCTGCGCGGAAGATCCGGTTGGCGATATTCAGGGGGAAGACGACGCCAGCTCGTTTTCGGCAATCGCTGATGACGAAGTTATCTCGCTAGGAGGCACTGAGCCTTTCTGGAGCATCGAGATCAGCGGCGATGCGCTGGTCTACTCCACTCCGGAGAATATCGAAGGCGATCGGACAAGTGTTTCGCGGTTCAAAGGCAATAATGGATTGGGCTTTTCGGCAGTGCTGAATGGTCAGGCGCTCGAGATTGCGGTCACACCTGGGGAGTGCAGCGATGGCATGAGCGACCGGCTTTATCCCTACACCGCAACCGTCAATCTGGGCGAAGCGACACTGTTCGGATGCGGACACACCGAAAGCCAGCCATATGAAGAGGATTACGGGGCATGAGTGAACTTGGCGGAGCAAAGGACGTGGCGCGCCACTGGAAGATCTTCTTCTGGGTTGCGGCGCTGTTCAATTTCGTGATCGGCGCAGGCGGGATGTTTTCTCCCCCGGCCAGTGTCGATGCGCGGATTATCGGACTGCTCGTGTTTGGTTTCGGGATTGTCTACATGCAGGTGGCTCGCGATCCACTGAGGTTCGCGCCGGTGCTTTGGGCCGGGGTGTTGGGCAAACTTGGCGTGGTCGGCCTGTTGGGGCCGCAGGCGTTTGGTGCCGAGGGCGATCCGATTATTGCAGGTGTGCTGATCGGTGATGCATTATTTGCGCTTGGCTTTCTCGCATTCTTGTTCACAAACGACAGTAAGAACTAGGCCCACGACGGCCGATCTCGCGCCAGCGAGGCGGCATGGGATCAGTCTGGGAGGGGAAAATGGGATTGACTGGAGGCTGCCTGTGCGGCGCCATCCGCTATGAGGTGAGCAGCGATCCGCTGATGTGTGTCACCTGTCACTGCAAGAATTGTCAGCGTCAGGCCGGTTCGGCACTCTCGATCATTGTCGGCATTCCTGAGGATGCACTGACGGTGAGCGGAGAGGTGAAGACCTACAACGATACCGGCGACAGCGGCGCGACTGTCCGACGTCAGTTCTGCGAGAATTGTGGGTCGCCCGTGTTTACCCGTTTGGACAATGCCGACGGGATGATGTTCATCAAGGCGGGCACGCTGGATGATACATCCAGCCTTGATCCTGCATTTCATTGCTACACCAAGAGCAAGCAAGACTGGGTCGAGCTCGGCGACAAGCCGGGCTTTGAAACTGTGCCTCAAGGTCTTTGAGCAGAATCAAGGGCAGACTGAAGATGATTGGCACTGCGATCGGCGCAGCCGAGCTTTTCTTGGAACGGGTGCGCGTTTGCTGCGTTTCATTCGCAACAAGGCAGACACCGCTGCGCCCCCTCATGGCAGCGGGAAAGCAGGTAACGTGAACACTGATGACGAGCGCGAGCGCAAGCGGTCCGATCAGGCCTCTATGCGGTTTGATGACGCGCCTGATAGATTTAAGGCCGGACACGCCGAGGACCAGTTCTCGGGCGCATCCGGCGTGCTGTTCGAGCAAGCCATGGCGCAGACGCGTATGGCTATTTGCTTGTGCGATCCCAACGACCCGGAATTGCCGATCGTTTTTGCCAACCGCGCGTTCCGGCGTCTGACTGGCTATTCGGAAGAAGAGATCATTGGCCGCAATTGCCGATTCCTTCAGGGCCCCAAGACCGATCCCGAGCCGGTTGCCCGAATCCGCAAGGCGATCTCCAATGAAGATGTCGTGGTGGTCGAGCTGCTCAACTATCGCAAGAACGGCACGACGTTCTGGAACGCCCTCCACCTCGGGCCGATCTACAATGATGCCGGTGAACTGGTGTATTTCTTTGGCAGCCAATGGGATGTCTCTGATGTTCGGGCTGCCCGCGCGGAAGAACAACACGCCAAGGAAATGGCGCGCGAACTCTCGCATCGCATGAAGAACATGTTCGCGGTTATCTCCGGCATCGTGAATGTCACCGGCCGAGCGCGCGGGGTGCAACGCGAGGCGGCCGAAATCAATTCGCGGATTCAGGCGCTTGGCCGTGCCTATGAGACCACGCTTGATGATGCGTCATCTGGCAGCATCGATATCGGACAGGCCATTCGCGCGGTGTTGATGCCGTATGATCGGGATGAAGCGCGGCTGCGCCTGGAGGGGAATGGTGTTCGCATGCCGTTCACGGTCATCTCGATTGTTGGCTTGATCCTGCACGAATTGGCGGCCAACGCGACCAAGCATGGCGCCTGGACCACTGATTCCGGCCAAGTGACAGTCGATTGGTCGCTCAATGCCGGGGGCGATGCCTTGGAGATCACTTGGGACGAAAGCGGTGGCCCCGAAATCGATCCTTCAACCATTGAGCCAGGTACCGGGATGGCGATTGTCGATCGAATGCTCGCCACTGCTCATGGCACGGTCGATCGGCAGTGGAATGAAACCGGGCTTCGCGCAGTTATTGCAGTACCCGTTGGAACGAGTTGATGACGAAGACTTACACCATTCTGCTGCTTGAAGATGAGCCGCTGATCCTGATGGATCTGGAGCTTGCCGCGATTGATCGAGGCTGCAAGGTGCACACCGCTACCAATTGCTCAGCGGCGCACGATGTCCTGCAGCAACATGGCGACGAGATTGATGTCGCAGTGCTAGACGTGTCCCTGAGCGCCGGCTGCGACTGTTTCCCGGTTGCCCGCGAGCTTGATCAGCGCAAGATCCCCTACATCCTCCATTCGGGCGATCTTGATCGCCTGGACGAACGCATCAGATTGCTTGACGCCGAATTGATTGCCAAGCCCGCTCCGACCGAGAAGGTTATCGCGGCGGCTATTATCCGTTGCGAAGGGCCGGATCCGGCGGGCGAGCGGATCGCGGCCGAATAATCGGCTGGCCGCCACCCAATCTGTCGCTGAATTGTTAGTACGAACCAGGCACGTCAATTTGTGTCGCGTTGGGCCTGATCGGTTGCAGCAATTGGGTCTGCGGCATCGTATCAGCTGTTGCGACATTGGGTGTCGGAGCAGCGCCAATCGCGGTACAAGCCCGGCCCGCTAAGAAGTCCAAGGCCGTTGCAATCGATGCTTCGGTTGGATCGCCCAATGGCTTGGTAAAGTCATCATCGGCAGCGCAGGTGTTGGCCACACTGTCGGCCAGCCCGGTATAATATTCCCCGTTGCCGTCAGCATTGTTGGTCTGGAAGGTCACCGCGCGAACACGCAGATCGCAAGCGCCCAAGTCAAAACCGCTTTGGCCAACCGGCTTGCCAAATGTGTCTTCGCCAATCAGCGCCATGTTGTTGCCGAGATAGGGGATCATCGAGTTGATCACCAATTCGCTCGCCGAAGCCGTGCCGCCACGACCGATAAAGGCGATCTTGGTGGGTTGAATGGCGTTGGCTTCATTTTCGAACCGCCGAGTAGAGTTCTCTTGAGACTGCGAGGCCCGGAACACCGTTTCACTCCAGACTTGTCCCACTCGCCCAGCGCCAAGAAGGTCGCCGAAAGTGTCCGCAACATTGACCAATCCGCCACCATTATAGCGGAAGTCGATGATGAATTCGGTTATGCCCTCAGCGCCAAAGGTTGCGAAAGCCGCGCGAAGCTGGTCGGAAGCATCCTGGACGATGAAGGTTCGAAGATTGATATAGGCGACCTTCGTGCCGCCATTGTCGAGCACGACTGCGCCGTAGCGATCCGAAATCGGATCCAGCGAGAAGTCCGACTTCGTCACACTGGCTTCGGTTACTACGCCGCCGGCGGTTTCAAACCTCAGAACCCGTGTCACTCCTGCATTGGATGGGCCCAGTGCATCGACCACGGCCTGGGGCCCTCCAGTGTTCATGAGCGAAGTCACGGTCTCCACGTTCGACGCATTGGTCCCGATCCCGAGCAGTTCGGCGCCACGGTCGAGTCCGGCCGCAAAGCCATTACCGGCCTCAAAGGCTTCGAGAATGAAGACCCGATTTTCGGTCGTATTATAGGCCAGGCGAATGCCAAATCCTGCGCTTGAGCCGGAGCTGATCAGCGCATTTTCTTCTGCGATTGAGGTCGCAAAGGTGAAGAACCGATCGACCGATTGCGCGCGCGCCGGTGCGACACGCGCATCGAGGAATCCCTGCAAAGTTGTGAAGTTCGCCCGATTCACCGTGTTGTCGAGTAGGTTGGGGAACAGATACCATTGGTTGAGCACCGCGTCGCCAAAATCGATCTGCTCTGACAAGCTGCAAGCTGATGGCGTGGGGGTTGGATTTCCGCCGCCTCCGCCACCACCCGCGATGGCTGGAGCATTGCCATCGCCACCACAAGCAGCGAGAGCAAAAGCGAGGGTTGCCGTAAGTGAGGTACGACCGATGGTCATGAGGTTGCGACTCCGAGCTGAAAAACCGCCGAAAAGGCTCAATTAAGGGGCGCTCACCATGGCTCGGAAGGGGCGCTTGGGCAAGAGGGATGACTAATCCACTGCCATCCACAGCCCCCTAAAGTCTGATTTTGAAAGATTTTGCGGGGTTTTTCCTCAGAAACCGTGCCCAATCCGGGTTGCGTGGCTCGTTTTGTGGGCCCGAAGCGCCTAGCACAGAGGGTAGAAATCGAAGGAAGACAGTCGAATGACGGCTTTGCCACCATGGCTCCAATCAGCAATTCCAGGACCCGCGCAACACGCGGGCCTTGCGATTGCGAGCCTGGGCAGTGAGCGCAATCTCGGTCGTGGTGGGCTCAAGCTGACCAGCCCTGCGTTTGACCCAGGCGAGGAATTGGACCCGTGTTTCTCGGCTGAGGAAGAGGACGCGGTTGCGCCTCCGCTGGAATGGACCGCACCGCCGCCAGGCTCTCAAGAGCTGATCGTGATTGTCGAAGACGGCTCCAGCGAAGGTCCGGAACCCAAATGCCATTGGCTGGTCTGGGGTTTGCCCGGCCAGCGGGGAAAGCTGCTGGAAGGCGAAACGCCGCCGCGGACCGGAAAGAATTCGCAAGGCAATTCGGAATGGCTGCTGCCCGATCCGCCGGAAGGCGAGACAAGGCATTATGTCTTCCAATTGTTTGCCACCGATCTTCCACTCACGCTGATGCCCGGTGCAAGCCGGGCGGATTTGATCGCCACGCTTGAGGGGACGATCACGGCCTGTGCCGTGCTCTACGCTCCGTTCACGGGGAATCGAGAAGATGAGGCGTGGGACGAAGAAGACGAGTTTTAGAAACCTGCCAAGACCACTATAAGAAGGAGGGAGATCATGGCTGGAAAAACGAACGCACTGCAAAAACCGGTGCAACTTTCATCGGAGCTTGAAGCAGTTGTCGGTAAAGGTCCGATGACGCGCGCTCAGGTGACGTCGAAAGTCTGGGAATACATCAAAGGCAATGGCCTTCAGGATTCGCAGGACAAGCGTCAGATCAATCCCGATGCCAAGCTTGGCGCCGTGATTGGCAATGCTCAAATTTCGATGTTCAAGATGACGGCCGCCGTGTCGAAGCACCTGACCTGATTTGAGTTCGAATAGATCGCCATGTGCGATCAATGGGCGGCGCGTGATCCAACTGGATCCGCGCCGTTCGTGTTTGGGCTTAGGGGGACGCGGCGGGTTCCCATTCCGGGGCCGCCAGTTCAAACCCTGAGAATTCAAAGCCTGGTGTCACGACACAAGACACCAGAGAATAGCCGATCGGCTGGGCGGTAGGCGCCGGACTTGCTGCTTGCCAGTGATGCGCCGGGACCAGTCCCTGAAGCGATTGGCCCGCTGCGACATCGGGACCCAGGACGATCTCCTCAGAACGCACTGCGTCGCGATTGGCCAATTGCAAGAGCAAGGGATCGCCCGCCTGCCACAGCCACAATTCATGCGCATCGACCTTGTGCCAATGCGAGGATTGGTGACTTTCCAACAGGAACAGGATCGCGGTGGCCACCGCGCGCCCTTCAGCATTGTCCGGACCCCGCCAGGTTTCCTTATACCAACCGCCTTCGGGATGTGGGGCAAGATCGAGCGCCTCGATCAGGGCCTTGCTGTCAGTCATGGTCTACCGCCTCGAAAGATCCTCTTTCGATAGCGTGAGCGCGTCTAGGCGCAAGCAACAAAGCCCCGCCTGACAAGCAGAATAAGAGATTCAGAGTTTGAGGACGCACGAGAGACCGTGCGTTCGCTCAATTGTCAGCCGTAGAGGGCCGGGAAGATCCAGACTGCGCTCATGGCAATAATGGCCAACAGTAAGCCGATGCCAAGAACGTAGCGCATATAGCCGGTGGTGTGCGCGGCCCGTGCGTCATCATCTTCGATGTGGATGGCTTCGTTTTCTTCAGACATGTTCCCTCCTTGTGGTTGGGGTTCCCAACCAATCAACGGAGGGCAGCACCGATCGTTCCGATGTCGCCAGAACTAGGGGGCGGTGCTTACTCGCGCAGCAGCTCGTTAATGCCGGTCTTGGCCCGGGTTTGCGCGTCGACAGTCTTCACAATCACTGCGCAATAGAGCGAAGGCCCCGGGGTGCCATCGGGCAGCGGTTTGCCAGGCAGGCTTCCGGGAACGACCACAGCGTAAGGCGGGACCTCTCCGCGATACACTTCGCCAGTGGCGCGATCGACGATCTTGGTCGAGGCGCCGAGGTAGACGCCCATCGAAAGCACGGCACCCTCTCCGACCCGGACACCTTCAGCGACTTCGGCGCGGGCGCCGATGAAAGCTCCGTCGCCGATAATAACCGGCTCAGCCTGAAGTGGCTCAAGCACTCCGCCGATCCCGGCCCCTCCAGAGATATGGACGTTCTTGCCGATCTGGGCACAAGAGCCAACGGTTGCCCAGGTGTCGACCATCGTGCCTTCATCGACATAGGCGCCGATATTGACAAAGCTGGGCATCAAAACCGTTCCCTTGGCAATGTGACTGCCGCGCCGAACGATCGCACCTGGCACAACCCTAAAGCCTGCTTCGGCGAACCGATTTTCGCCCCAGCCTGCAAATTTGAGCGGAACCTTGTCAAAAGCTGGCTCCCCGCCGGAGCCGTTCGGCATGATGACATTGTCGTTAAGGCGAAAGGACAGCAGTACCGCCTTCTTGAGCCATTGGTTAACGCGCCAGCCGCCTTCACCGTCAGGCTCGGCAACGCGCGCCGAACCATTGTCCAGCATTTCAAGCGCTTGCTCGACTGCGGTACTGACCGAGTGGCCCGGGCTGACCTCGGTGCGGTCTTCCCATCCCTGTTCGATCTGTGAAATCAGGTCGTTGTTCATCATTCCTCCGGAATCAGCACCACAATGAAACGCTCCAATTGATCGGCGTTCCCAAGTTTGCATGCGCTGCTAGCCCCACAGGCGTAGCGCGGCAAGGGGTAGAGACTGCGGGGTTGGCCTTAATCTGTCCCATGGTTGCGCGTTATCGTTACCACTCGCTCAACAGCACGCTTGGCGGGGTAACTGCGAGGACAGGTGCAATGAAGAGCGACCCCAATTCACCGATACAATGGAAAGTCGTCGCGGCTGCCGCAGCTTGCGCGACTTTGGCAGCCTGCGGCGGCGGAAGCTCTTCAGGAGGAGAGGCGATCGCATCGGTCCCGGCTCCGCCACCACCGCCACCTGCGCCGCCGCCTCCACCGCCTCCAACACCCCCTTCTCCGCCGACAACATCGACAAATTTTCAAACCGCTGAATTTCGCAGGTCTGATGGCGCGAGCTATCACGGGGCGCTGACCGCGTGGGAAGACGGCGTGACCGGAGATGGTTCGGTTATCGCTATCATTGATACCGGGATCGATACCGATTCTCCTGAATTTGCAGGAAGAATTCATCCCGATTCCCAGGATGTTGTAGCCAATCGCGGGGTCGATGGAGAAGACGACCATGGCACCAATATCGCGTTGGTGGCCGCTGGAGCGCGTGACGACATTGGCGCGGTCGGCATTGCCTTTGATTCCCAAATTCTCGCTCTGCGGACCGACGAAGTTGGTTCTTGCAGCTTGGGCTCCTCCGGTAACTCGGCCAATGACTGCCTGTTCGCGGACCGGCAGATCGCCAAGGGTATCGATCTGGCCGTGGCTTCGGGGGCGACCGTAATCAATATCAGCCTTGGCGGAGGCAGCGCCCATCAGAGTGTGCTCGATGCTGTGGCGCGGGCCGCAAATGCCGGGGTCGTGATCGTGGTTTCGGCTGGAAATGACGGTGATGGATCGAACCCCGATATCGCCCCGGACCAACCGGATCCTTTCGCTTCTGACATTCAGGCAGCTGGCAATGGCAATGTCATTATCGTCGGCTCGATCGATGAGACCGGTATCATTTCCGATTTCAGCAACCGCCCAGGTGACTTCGCTTCGGCCTATCTGCATGCGCGTGGAGAAGGCATCTGCTGCGTCTATGACAATGGTGAGCTGCAGCTTGAAACGGTCAACGGCTCAAGCTTTGTAACGGTGTTTTCAGGCACCAGCTTCGCAGCGCCACAAGTCGCCGGAGCGGTGGCCTTGCTCAAGCAGGCATTCCCCAATCTTACAGGTCAGGAAATCGTCGAGATCCTGCTCGACAGCGCGCTTGATGCCGGCGACGGCGGGACCGATACAATCTATGGTCGCGGAATTCTCGACATCGCGGCGGCATTTGCTCCCGCTGGCAACACCATGATCGCAGGCACATCCGTCAGATTGACGCTGGGCGATGATATGGCGATCGGCTCTGCGGCGATGGGCGATGCGCTGAATCGTGCGCGGCTGACATCGGTCGTGACTGACCAATATGATCGTGCCTACACCTATGACCTCACCGGCAAGACGCGCAATTCCGCTTTGACCCAGCGCCTGCGCGGCGCCGTCCAGCGCAACGGCATCTCAATCGGTGGAGGCAATGCCAATCTTTCAATGGCCTTCACTGTCGGTGAGGGACCGCGTGGCGGAGGGCTTGGCTGGGCCGGGCAATTGCAAGTGTCAGCCGACGAGGCTGAGCGTGCCAAGGTTCTCGCGGCCCGTGTTGCCGCGCGCATCGCGCCGGACCTGCAAGTCGGATTTGCCTTGTCTCAGGGCGTCGATGGGCTGGTGACGCATCTTCAAGGGAACAATCAACCCGCATTTGCGATCGCACCGCAAGCCTTCGGCGACAATGGCTTTTTTCAGAGCAGCGATGTGGCAATCGCAGCGCGGCGTGAGCTTGGCGCTTGGGGGCTCACCATCTCGGCCGAACAAGGGCGCGCGTGGTTCGGAGCCAATCGCGAGGCCGATGAGATCATGCCCGGCATTCGCGAACGTAGCCCAATTCGCCGGTTTGGCTTTACTGCTGATCGGACCTTGGGTGAGACTCGGGCGCAGCTTGGTCTCTCCTGGTTGAGCGAAGAAAGCACCGTTCTGGGTGGCTATTTTCACCAAGGCTTTGGAATAACTGGCGCAGAAAGCGTTTTTGCCGATGGGTCTATCCGATCAGAACTGCTCAACGGCGTTGAGATAGGCGCAGCATTCCGTCAGGGTCTAACGGTCCCGAACGGTCAAGACCTGCTCGGTGATGACTCATGGCTCGCCAGCCAGGCATGGTCAGTTGACCTGGTCCGCCGCAACGCTCTGGCTGAAAATGACCGTCTCGGATTACGCATCAGCCAGCCACTTCGCGTGAGCGATGGATCGCTCGCGCTCAGTCTTCCAACTGCTTACGACTATGTCACGGAAACCGCCATTGCAGGCGAGCAACTGATTTCTCTTACCCCGGAGGGACGTGAGATAATCAGCGAACTTGCCTGGCGTAGTCCGACTGGCTTCGGCTGGAGCAATGTCAGCTTGTTCTACCGCAGTGAGCCGGGGCATTTTGCAGACGCGCCAGATGATATTGGCGCGGTGGTCAGCTTTGGTGCCTCGTTCTAGACCGGGTCAGGCGGGCATTCCCGCTGCTACAGCGAACTCATAAGCCCTGGCTGCCAGTGGCTGCACTCGGTCGCTCATCGCCTTGGCATGCGCTGAAGAAGCGGTGCCGTCGATCACGCGCTTCTTGATCCCCTGCATGATCCCGGCGAGCCGGAACAGATTGTAGGCGAAGTACCAATCCATCGGAGGAACCGGATAGCCAGTGCGGGCGACGTAGCGCTCTACCGCTTCCTCTTGCGACGGAATGCCAAGCGCTTCCAGATCCAGACCCAAAAGTCCCGCACGGCCATCAGCCGGGTTGTGCCAGTTGAGCATCAGATAGCTGAAGTCGGCGATCGGATCACCGAGCGTCGACAGCTCCCAATCGAGCACCGCGATGATGCGGTTCTCGGTCTTGTGGAAGATCACATTGTCGAGCCGGTAATCGCCATGAACGACAGAGCTTTCGTGCTGCGGCGGAATGGTCTCAGGTAGCCATGCAATCAGCTTTTCCATCTCCGGCATATGCTCGGTTTCGGAGAGCTTGTATTGCTTCGACCAGCGACCAATCTGGCGGGCGCAATAATCGGTTGGCTTGCCGTAATCTCCCAGCCCGATCTGATCAGGCTTGTTGAGATGGAGGTCGGCCATTGTATCGATCAGCGAGTGATAGATTTCGCGCCGCTCATCGGGCGTTGAGTTGGGCAGCGCGCCGTTCCAGAGCGAGCGGCCATCGGCCATGCTCATGACGAAGAATTTGGAGCCGAGCACTTCCGGATCTTCGCACAAGCCGAACGTGCGAGGAACCGGGAAACCGGTCGGATGAAGCCCGGTCATTGCCTTGTATTCGCGGTCGACCGCATGCGCGCTCGGCAGCAATTTGCCGAACGGTTGCCGCCGCAGGACATAGCTCGCCCCCGGCGTGTCGATCTTGTAGGTCGGGTTGGATTGGCCGCCCTTGAACTTGGTGTAGGAAATCGGCCCCGCATAGCCTTCGACATTGGCTTCGAACCACGCGGTCAGGCTGTCGAGGTCGAGCTTGTCGCGCTCTTCAACCTCAACCGTTCCGACCATCTCCTTGTCGAAATCGATATTGGGCATGCCCGTTTGCGGATTCTTTTCAGCCATCAATCAAACACCACCACACTGCGTGCCGAATGGCCGGCGCGCATCTTGTCAAAACCGGAATTGATTTCGTCGAGCGGGATCCGCTCTGAGATGATCGTGTCGAGATCGAGCAGCCCGCGCATGTAGAAATCGACCAGCCGCGGAAGGTCGACCGGGAAATGGTTCATTCCCATGATCGCGCCCATCAGCTTCTTGCCGCCGAGCAGGTCCATTGCGCCCAAGCCAACCTTGCAGTCGAGCGGCATCATCCCGAGGATCACAGCGGTACCACCGCGCCGCAGCGACGCCACGGCCATATCGGCGGACGCCTGACGACCAACCGCTTCGATGCCCCAATCGACCCCGCCATTGGAAAGCGCGAGGATCTCGGCCTGCGCGCCATCAGCGGTCGGATCGATCGTGTGGGTCGCGCCCAAGACTTCAGCCATTGCACGCTTTTCCGGGATCGGATCGACCGCAATGACCTTGCCGGCACCAGCGATCTTGGCGGCGTTGATCGTTGCCAGACCTACCCCGCCGCAGCCGACCACCAGCACGCTCTCGCCCGGCGTGACCGCACAAGCGTTGAAGATCGTGCCAGCCCCGGTAGTGACAGCGCAACCGATCACGGCCGCGCGATCGAGCGGCATGTCCTTGTCGATCGCAACGCAGGCATTTTCGTGAATCAGCATCTGCTCGGAAAAGGCCGAGAGATTGAGCATCTGATTGACTGCTTCACCACCGCTGCGAGTGATGCGCGGACCGTCATCCTTTCCGCGCCGCGTCGCCGCACCCAGGCACAGCGCCATCCGACCGGTGACACAGAATTCGCACTGGCCGCAGAAGGCAGAGAGGCAGGATACGACGTGGTCGCCCGGCTTGACCGAGCGCACTTCGCTTCCGACCGCGCGCACGACGCCAGCTGCCTCGTGGCCCGGAATGGCAGGCAGCGGATGCGGATAGGATCCGTCAATGAAGTGCAAGTCCGAGTGACACAGGCCACAGGCCTTGGTGTCGATCAGAACTTCGTGCGGTGCCGGATCGGCGATTTCGACGTCGCCGATCACAAGGCCTTCACCCGGGGTTTCCAGGATCGCTGCTTTTACCATCTCTGCCTCTCCCTGAGCCCGCGCTTAGCGCGCTACGCCCATATCGCCCGAGCTGAACGAGCTGCTGTCATTCGCCGGTGCCTTGCCATCGCGCAGCGCGTTGGCGGTTGGCCCCGGGTTGGGCGCATGCTTGCCGAATTCCATCCGAGCGATCGAACGCGCGTGAACCTCGTCGGGACCGTCGGCCAGCCGCAGGGTGCGCTGATGGGCATAGGCTGAGGCGAGGCCGTAATCTTCCGACACGCCGCCGCCGCCATGGGCCTGGATTGCATCGTCGATGATCTTGAGCGCCATATTGGGCGCCTGTACCTTGATCATCGCGATTTCCTGCTTGGCTGATTTGTTGCCGACCTTGTCCATCATATCGGCCGCCTTAAGACACAGCAGGCGAGTCATGTCGATATCGATCCGCGCGCGAGCAACCCGCTCTTCCCAGACCGAGTGCTTGTAGATCGGCTTGCCGAAGGCTTCACGCTCTTGCAGTCTACGGCACATCTTGGCGAGCGCTTCCTCGGCGACGCCTATCGTGCGCATGCAGTGGTGGATGCGGCCCGGGCCGAGGCGCCCCTGAGCGATCTCAAAGCCACGGCCTTCGCCGAGCAACATATTGGTGACCGGTACGCGGACGTCCTTCATTTCGACTTCCATGTGGCCGTGTGGCGCATCGTCATAGCCGAACACCGGCAGGTGGCGGATGATGTTCACGCCCGGCGCGTCAGTTGGCATGAGCAGCATGCTCTGCTGGGCGTGACGCCCGGCTGAGAAGTCGGTTTTACCCATGACAATCGCGATCTTGCAGCGCGGGTCGCCAAGGCCCGACGACCACCACTTACGGCCATTGATGACGTATTCGTCACCGTCTCGCTCAATCCGCGTTTCGATATTGGTCGCGTCGGAAGAAGCCGTGTAGGGCTCGGTCATCAGGAAGGCGGAGCGGATCTCGCCATTCATGATCGGGCGCAGCCATTGCTCTTTCTGTTCGAGCGTGCCGTAGCGATGGAACACTTCCATATTGCCGGTGTCAGGCGCGGAGCAGTTGAACACCTCGCTGGCCCAGCCAAGCCGACCCATCTCCTCTGCGCAGAGAGCGTATTCGAGGTTGGTCAGGCCGGGACCTTCGAACTCGAAAGTCTCTTCGACATGATGATGGCCGTCATTGCGCGGAGGCATGAACAGGTTCCAGATGCCGGCTTCTTTGGCGATCTTCTTCTTGTCTTCGATGATCTGGATGACTTTCCAGCGGTCGCCTTCGGCATCCTGCTGTTTGTAGACATCCATGTTGGGGCGAACATGCGCTTCGATAAAATCGCGTACGCGATCGCGCCAATAGGCCTGGCGTTCAGTGGGTTCGAAATCCATCGGGAATTCCTCTCTCGTCCTTAAAAGCAACCGAATCTGTTAAAGCGACCGTGGCAGAGCTGAACAGCTCCGCCAAGCTCTCAATTGTTAAAGGCCTTCTGCGCTGGCCTGGCGTTCGGCATTCTTGCGAGCTGCCAGCTCAGCCAGGCGAGCCTCATGCTCCTCCCGGCCAATCGGGAACCGCCCGAGCCAGTAGGCTGCGATGATCGCGAGGATAATCGCCGCTCCGCCGTAATAGAGAATGATCTCGTTGAGCACGCCCTGCGGCACTTCGCCGGGCACCGAGTCATTGGCGAGCTGAGCTGCGGCAATGATCTGGCCAGTCAGGAAAATGCCAAAGCCGGTTGCGCATTTCTGCACCAGCCAATTGCCCGAATAAAAGGCCCCCTCCGCGCGCTTGCCGGTCCGCTCAAGATAGGCTTCGACGATCTCCGCAATCATGGAGGAGGCCGAGATCATGACGACGACGCCAAGGCAATTGCCGAACACCAGGAACAGGAACAGCAGCAGCACCGATTCCATCGAGGGTACCGGCGGCCAATAGCCCAGCATGAAGAGCGTGTAGGGAATGAGGGTGATGATGATCGAAGCAATCGAACTGAAGGCGGCGCTGGCCGGCTTGCCAAAATGCTTGTGCATCGGGCTGACGATCACGAACATCAAAATGACCGAGAAGAACAGCGCGACTGGATAGAAGGTGAGGGCGGTCAGCCCATCCTCCCCTCCGAGCATGATCGTGTGGTCGAGCTGCCAGACAAAGACGTTGAGATAGTTCGAGATCGAGAAAGTCATGCCCTGGCTGACGTAAGCCGCCAGTCCCCCAAGCGCGAAGATGATAAAGGCTCGCTCGCTGAAGGCCTGGATAATCTCACTAAAGGCGCCTTTGAGGCTGAACGGCTCGGGCTTGGTTTCGGGTAATCGTGCGACCAAGCTATGTTGACCCAGAGCGGATCCCAGGACCGAGATTGCCATCAGGATCGCGCCGAATATGCCGAAACTGCGATAGCCTTCCTGGTCGAGCAGACCATTCTCGCCCGCCATGAAGAAGGCATAGCCCAGGAACAGCATCAGCAATCCGCCGAGCCAGCCAGAAAGATAGCGATAGCGGAACATGGTGGTCCGCTCATCATAATCAGAGGTGATCTCCGGCAGCAGCGAAACTGACGGGACTTCGCAGGCTGACAACAGAATGCGCACGACCACGGCGATGCCGAGCAGGCCGAGGAAGGTCGGCGCTTCGCCCCCGGGCGGTGACCATAGTGTAACCCAGGCGAAGGCGAGCGGGATCGGCGCGGCATAGAGCCATGGCAGGCGGCGGCCCCAGCGGGTGTAGGTTCGGTCGGAGAGATTGCCGAGGATCGGATCGATCACCGCATCAACCAGCAGCGCGATCAGCAAAGCGAGGCTTACGAGCCCAGCGTCCATGCCCAGAGCCTGGTTGTAATAGAGCAGCAGGAAGAAACTGAAGCCGGTGTCCTTGACGCCGAATGCGACGGCGCCAAAACCGTGGATCAGCTTGAGCTTTAGGGGGAGCTTCCCTTCAACAATACTCATCAGGTGGCAGCCGCCTATGCCTGTTCTTCCAAAGCCTCGAGCGCGGCCAAAGTGCCTTGCTCTTCAGGGTCCCAGCTGTGGCGCGGTCCGAGTGTCAGCCCGCCGTCGACCAGCAGCGAAGAACCAGTGACAAAGCTTGCGGCATCGCTGGCGAGATAGGCCACCGCTTCGGCGATATCGAGCGGTTGTCCGCCGCGACTGACCGGCTGCGCGTTGGACGAAATCTGCGCGATAGCGGCATTGGCCATGGTCTTCATCTCGTCCGGAATATCGAGCGAGGAGGTGAAGATATTGGTGTTGATGAATCCCGGCTGGATCGCATTCACGCGAATGCCGAATTGCGCGAGGTCGGTAGCCGCGCATTTGGTCAGATGCAGCACGCCGGCCTTGGCGACGGCATAGGCGGTTGGCGAATAGCCTGGACCGACCGCGGCAACGCTGGAGATGTTGACGATGCTCGCGCCCGGGCGCCCCTTCATATGGGGTGCGGCGTAGCGGATCCCGAAGGTGACCGAGCGCAACACTAGGTCCATCGTGCCGTCCCATTCATCGGGCTCAATCTCATCGATCGGAGGTCGGGCTCCTCCAGCAGCGGCGTTGTTGAGCACCACATCGATCCCACCGGTTTCGCTGGCGGCATGGTCCAACAGGGCCTTGATCGAGGCTGTGTCGGTGACATCGCATTGGACGAAGCGGATATCGCCATCGCTCTCAGCGGCGAGCTTTTCGCCGCCTGCTTGGTCAATATCGCTGGCAAACACTGTTGCGCCTTCGCGGGCAAACAGCCTGGCGCTTTCGGCGCCAATACCCGAAGCCGCTCCGGTGACGACCACGGTCTTTCCCGAGAATCGCATCTCGTATTTCCTCTCCAAATCCCGCCGCAAGCTTAGGGCGGCGGGCGCGCGCGTCAACGCAAACCGGGTGACGCTACGGCATAGCTGCCTCGCATTTCTCCGCTTGCAGCGACCCTCCCAATACCCCTAACGTAAGCGTCAAGTGGGAGCATTTAGAGGAGAGTCGGTATGGCCGATCTGCCAAAGGAATTGGACGCATTCCGTTCAGAAACACGCGCGTGGCTGGAAGCCAATTGTCCGGCTGAAATGCGTCAGCCGGTGCGCGACGAAGAAGATGTCTATTGGGGTGGCCGCCGCGCGACCTTCAAGAGCGACGCGCAAAAGCAATGGTTCGAGGTCTGCCTTGAGAAGGGCTACACCGTTCCGGCCTGGCCCAAGGAATATGGCGGCGCTGGGCTGAACCCTGCAGAAGCCAAGGTGCTGCGTCAGGAAATGAGCCGGATTGGCGCGCGCCCGCCGCTGTCGAGCTTTGGCATCTGGATGCTTGGCCCGGCGCTGCTGCACTTCGGCACCGAAGAGCAGAAGAAGTTCTTCCTCAACCAGATTGCGCGCGGCGAAATCCGTTGGTGTCAGGGCTATTCGGAGCCGGGTTCTGGTTCTGACCTGGTGTCGCTGCAGACCTATGGCGAAGACAAGGGCGATCACTGGGTCGTCAATGGCCAGAAGATCTGGACCTCCTACGCCGACAAGTGTGACTGGATTTTCTGCCTGGTCCGGACCGACAAGGAGAACAAGTACCAGGGCATCACCTTCATGCTGTTCGACGTGGCCAGCGAAGGCGCTTCGACCAAGCCGATCAAGCTGATCAGCGGCGCGTCGCCCTTCTGCGAAACCTTCATCGACAATGTGAAAGTGCCGAAGAGCTATGGCGAGGGCATTCCGGCCTATGTTGGCGAAATCAACCGCGGCTGGGATGTTGCGAAATATCTGCTTGGTCATGAGCGTGAGATGATCTCGGGCATGGGCGGTGGTGAGCGCACCGCTGCGATCGGTTCGGCCATGGCGCGCCGCGCGGGCGAGCTTGATCCGATCCTGCGCGCCGAGCTGGCGATGTTCGATGTCGATGCTTTGGCCTTCACCGCGATGGGCGAGAAGTTCCTCGACGAAATCAAAGTCGGCAAGGCCCATCCGGCTCAACCCAACATGATGAAATACACCGGGACCGAGCTCAACAAGCGTCGGCACGAGCTGATGATGTCAGCCGGTGGTTCGACCGCGCTCGAATGGGAAAGCGAAGAGACCCGCGGTGGCAAGCCATCGCGCGATTGGCTGCGGACCAAGGGCAATTCGATCGAAGGCGGTACCTCGGAAGTCATGCTCAATGTGATTTCCAAGCGGATCCTCGATCTGCCGGGCGCCTAGGAGTTACAAAAGGAATCTGCGTCACCCCAGCGAAAGCTGGGGTCTACGGCCTCCAGTACAGCGTGTGGCCGCTTGAGATCTCAGCTTTCGCGGGGATGACGAGAAGGGAGAGGAAATTCAATGCCCCTTTATCACAATGAAGATCAGGCAATGCTGGCCGACAGCGCGAGCCAGTTCATGGCCGAAGAAGGCAGCATCGCGAAGCAATTGCGCCATTGGCGCGATCGCGATTGCAAGGATGGCTTTGGCCACGGCCTGTGGGAACAATTCGCCGAAATGGGCTTCACCGGCATTCTGGTCGATGAAGACGATGGCGGGCTTGGCATGGGCCATGTCGAAGCCGGGATCGTGCTCGAACAGATTGGCCGCAATCTGACCCCATCACCGTTCCTGACCAGCTCGGTGCTGGCCGCGACCGCGCTCAAGCACGGCAGCGATGATCTGCGGGGCCGCTACATTCCGGGCCTGCTCGAAGGCAAGAGCGTCTACGCCGTCGCGATCGACGAAGGCGCCAAGCACCGTCCGGAGCGGATCAAGACCCGCGCCGAGAAATCGGGCAATGGCTTCAAGCTCTCGGGCCAGAAGGACTTTGTCGTCCAGGGTGCCAGCGCCGACATGATCGTGGTCGCCGCGCGCACCTCGGGTAATGATGATGACGCAGACGGTATCACGCTGTTCGCCGTGCCCAAGGACGCCGCCAATATGAGCCACAATCCGGTTCGTCTGGTCGACAGCTCGATGGCGACCCACACCATGTTTGACGGGGTTGAGCTCGATGGTGATGCCGTGATCGGCGAGGTTGATGGCGGACGTGAGGTGCTCAACGCCATGCTGCTGGCGGGCCGGGTCGGCTCAGCAGCCGAAGGTGTCGGCGTCGCTGGCGGAGTGATGGACATGACCGTCGATTACCTCAAGCAGCGCAAGCAATTCGGCAAGCTGATTGGCGAGTTCCAGGCGCTTCAGCATCGCGCTTCGCATCTCTATTCGGAGGTTGAGATCGCTCGTGCGGTGACGATCAAGGCGCAGCAATTGCTCGATGCGGGCAGCGAGCAGGCCGATCTGATGACTTCGGTCGCCAAGGCCAAGGTCGCCAAGGCGGCTGGCCTCGCGGTCAAGGAAGGTGTGCAGATGCATGGCGGGATCGGGATGACCGATGAATATGACGTCGGCCTCTACATGAAGCGCGATCGTGCGCTGCAGGAATTCCTCGGCGATGCCTATCATCATGCCGGCCGGGTGGCCGAGCTGAGCGGATATTGAGGAGGTCGCGCAATGGACATTCAATCACTTTTCAGCCTTGAGGGCCGGGTTGCCCTGGTCACCGGCGGGTCGCGCGGGATCGGCAAAATGTTCGTTGAAGGCCTGCTCGCGGCAGGCTGCGCCAAGGTCTATATCTCGGCGCGCAAGATTGAGCAGATGCAGGAGACCATCGCCGAGTTCGGCGAGGACAAGGTCATCGGCATCCCGGCTGATCTCAGTCAGATGGACGGCATCCAGACGCTGGCCGACGAAATGGCCGCGCGCGAGAGCAGACTCGACATCCTGATCAACAATGCCGGTGCCGCCTGGGGGCAGCCTTACCTTGAGTTCAATGAAGCAGGCTGGCACCGCACGATGGATCTCAACGTCAAGACACCGTTTTTCTTGACCCAGAAGCTGCACGACCTGCTGGTCGCGGGCGGTCAGGGTGATCATCCGGCCAAGGTGATACATGTCTCGTCGATCGACGGTCAACGGATCAACCCTTGGGAAACCTATGCCTATCAGGCCTCCAAGGCCGGCGTGATCCAGCTCACCCGGCGGATGGCGGCGCGGCTGATCCAGGACAATATTGTCGTCACATCGATCGCACCCGGCGCTTTTGCCAGCGAGATGAACAAGGCGGCCAAGAACGCGCCCGACGCGTCAGCCTCGGCAATCCCGGCCAAGCGGATCGGCTCACCTGAGGATATGGCCGCCGCGGCCATTTATCTCTGCAGCCGCGCTGGCGACTATGTCGTCGGGGAAACGCTGACGGTCGATGGCGGGGTCGTGAACGCCGCGCTCCCTGCGATGTTCAACGATCCGGCTGGCAAGGGCTGAACACTGCCCGCATCAAGCTACAAAGGGGCCGTCGGAGCGATCCGGCGGCTTCTTTGTTTGGGCGACATGAGTCAGGCTAGTTTGTAGTAATTCATACTATAAGGCACTTTACAATATTTCGGGCCAGGACTAGCTAGTTCCCATGAAGCTTGTCCCAAAGACCTCCGACGAGTCGTTTCTCAATGCGCTTGATGTGCTGACCTTCCGGTTTGAGGATTTGCCGCGAGCCCTGCGGCGTATAATCGACATCGCGATCCAGGATTATGGCCTCAATCGCTCGCAATGGCGCTTGCTCGCCTATGTCCTGCGCGATGAGGGCATGACTCAGACCGAGCTGGCTCGAATGCTTGAGCTAGAACGCGCAAGTGTTGGCCAAGCGATCGATGCACTGGAGCGCAAACAGCTTGTCGAGCGAGCAAAGTCGCCAGGTGATCGCCGGGTCTGGCGCATATATGCGACTGAGAAGGGCCGCCTGCTGGTTCCGACTCTGCGCGAAACGATCAACGACATTCACGAGCAAATGTTTGCCGGGTTCTCTGACCAGGAGATCACCCTGCTCAGCACCATGCTCGAACGCATCATGAGCAATCTGGAGGAATGACCCCTATGGCCACGCAATTGCAGTCCGATCCCAAATCCTCGCTGGAAGACCTCAATCCGAGCGAGTTGTCGCGTTTCGCCGATGGCAGCGTGCATGAGGTGATGACGCGGCTGCGGGAAGAAGCGCCGATCCATTATTGCAAGGACAGCCCCTACGGCCCCTATTGGTCGATCACCAAGCACCGCGACATTATCGAGATCGAAGCGGTTCCGGCGATCTATTCCTCTGACACTGCCAATGGCGGCATTTCGATCCTGGATGCGAACCAAGCGCTGGAAGACTCTGCGATGGAGAGCTTCATTGCGATGGATCCGCCGAAGCACACGGCCAAGCGCCGGACGGTGGCCCCAGCCTTTTCTCCGTCCGAGATCGAGCGGCTCTCAGCAAGCATTCGTGAGCGCACCAGCGAGCTGCTCGACACTCTGCCCCGCGATGAAGAATTCAACTGGGTCAAGCAGGTCTCGGTCGCCTTGACGCGTGATATGCTGGCGATCTTGTTCGACTATCCGTGGGAAGAGCGTGACAATCTGATCACCTGGTCCGATGCGATCACCTCGTTCGAGATGATCGAGAACCAGCCGCAGGAGCGGATGGCACTGATCTTCCAGATGGCGACGTCGTTCCACAGACTGTGGGACGAACGCTCCAATGCCGAGCCCGCGCCTGATCTGCTGTCGATGATGATCCATTCCGATGCGCTGGGCCAGATGGATGCCAAAGAGTTTCTTGGAAACATGGCGCTGCTGATCGTGGGCGGCAACGACACCACCCGCAACAGCATGTCGGCAATTATTGCGGGCTTCAATCAATATCCCGAAGAGTGGCAGAAGATCCTCGATGATGAGAGCCTGATCCCCAATGCGGCGAGCGAGCTGATCCGCTGGCAATCGCCGGTCGCGCATATGCGCCGTACCGTTGTCGAAGACACCGAGTTCCGCGGCCACCAATTCCGCAAGGGCGACAAGGTCATCCTGTGGTATGTCTCGGGCAATCGCGACGAGGCGGTGTTCGAAAATGGCGAGCGGGTCTCGATCGAGCGTGACAATGCACGGCGGCATATCTCCTTCGGTTACGGGGTCCACCGCTGTGTCGGAGCGCGGCTGGCCGAATTGCAGATTCAGGTGCTGTTGTCGGAGATGCGCAAGCGCAGACTGATGCCGCAATTGGTCGGCCCGATCGGGCGGGCGGAGAATTCCTTCATCAGCGGGATCACCGAGCTACCGGTCAGGATAGACGGTTAAGCCGGGGCTGGAGCGATCGGCCCCGAAAGATTGAGCGGCGCGTAATCTCCGATTGCGAGCTGTTCGAACACGCCCATGCCGCTCTCGCCGCTTGATCCCTCGACCTGGCACAGCATCTGCACATGGAGATTGTGCGGTTGAACCGGATCGATCGTAGCGAGGTCAAAATCCTCGCGCTCGATCTCAAGCTCGCCATGGTCAAGCCCATGCCCCCATTTGGGTGAAGTGTAACCCAGACCGCGCATCTGGAAACGCAGGATCGGCGTGAGCGTGAAGCTGTCATCCCTGATCCGCAGCGTGCTCAGCGATGGCCAACGCGAGCCGGCCTGCAGTGTGGTGTTCAGGTCTGCTTGCTCGGTGTCCCGATGCTCGCTGGCGCCCGCGCCGTCTGCCACCTCAACCGCTCTGGTGTTCCAGGCCGATCCATCGGGATGGGCGTTCAGATGGAAGAACAGGCTGCGATTGGAGAGGTTGATCGGGGTCCACTGCCAGAAGAAATTGGGCACGACCTTGGGCTTTTGCGGATCGGGAATGCCGACCGGGCGAATGCCCCAGCTGCGATCGCGCGTGCCTCTTACATCATGACCTATCTCGACCCGTTCACCATCCACGCTCAGCCAGCCTTGGTAGCTGCCGTTCTGGGTCATCCTGGTGTAATCCATGATGGTGCGCGGGCCGCGCCTCCAGGTAAAGCGCGGCTCCTCGATCGGAAAGGCACGGCCGGTGAAGGTCAAATCGGCTTCGAGTCCCTCGCCATCGACCCGGAGCCGGATCCGCTGCAAAGGCTCGACTATCTCGATGCTGATCCCGCCGCAGCTCAGCTCCAGACGCTCCATGCCGAGCCTGCGCGAGGCGTGGAGGCAGTGTTGCTTGCCATCGCGGATCACGCAGAAATGCGCATCGGCCACGTCGAGCACAGGATAGACGCCATAGGCCAGGGCAAAGAAGATCGAGCCGTCGGGTGAATAGCCATTGAAGAAATAGCGATCGTAGAAATTGCGATCGCTGATCGGATAGGCAACCGGCTCGGGCGTCTGATGCAGTGGGAAGTCATCACCTTGGCTCAGCATCTATCTCTCCTCCAACACCGACAAGGCGTCGATATCCTTGATCAGCTCCAAGGCGCCCATCGCCATCGACAGGAAATTGGCATCGCCGCGCTCGGTCTGGACGACATTGGCCGCGCTGAACACAGCGGTCGAGAGGCCGTGTAGCGCGCCGCGCCTGTAGCCGCGAGCGAATACATCATCGCTCAGATCGACCCCGTGGTTCGCCATCTCATCGCGATAGAGCTGCAGCAATTCTTGCTCGCCGCTCCGCCGCAATTCGGCGCCTGTCCCGGCACCCAGGAAATAGCCGATATCCTCGACTCCATTGCCCGGTCGCAGCGTCTGCCAATCGACAATCGCCAAAGGCTCGGCGCCGCCCTTGATGTCGAACATCATATTGTCGAGCCGGAAGTCGCCATGGACAAGACACAGGGGCTCATCCTTGCGCTGGAACAGGGGTTCCGACATTTCGCCGAGGCGGCGGACGATGTCCATCAGCTGCGGGGGAATCGCCTGCGCATAACGCTCAACAAAGGTGGCGGTTGATTGAGGATAGAGCGCCTGGGTCATCGCGGTGACCCGCGGGTTGGGCTGGATAAACTCGGCGGAGATCAATTCGGGCCTGCCCCAACTTCCGCCATGCAGCTTGGCGGCCTGCTGCATTGCACTTCGCGCATCTTCGAAATCACAGCTGGCGAGCTGGTTACCCTGACGCGCTGGGCCGAGATCCTCCATCAGCAGGAAGAACTCGATATTGTCCTCGGCAATATTGGCGAACACCGGATTGGGCACACGCACCGGAAGATGCTGCGCGATTTCCCGAAAGAATCCAACTTCGTGTAAATAGAGCTTCAGCATCTGGGCTGTGCCCCGGCTGGTTGCATCGCTGGAGGCAAATTTGCCGACCACGCTGTCGGGCCCGGCGCCAGATCTGTCGTAGCTCAGATCGAACCGGATCGAGTCTCCGACCTGGCCTGTCCCAATCGCACGATGCTTGATGCCGGTTACACGGGCGTTGGTCAGCAGGCCCGCTTGTGACAGACGCTCGCTCAGCCATTCCGGCGTAACCTCTTCAGGTCGTTTCGGAAATTCCTCTCCCATGACCGCAGGCTAAGAGGGAAGAAGGGCTAAGGCAATTGCTATCCGCCCATCAACTCGCGGACGAAGGGGATCAGGCCGGTTTGGCGCTTACGCCGCATTCGCTCGGCGTCGAGGATCTCGCGGACCCGATCGAAGCACTCGTCAATGTCGTCATTGATCACAACGTAGTCATATTCGGCCCAGTGGCTGATTTCTGCACGAGCGCGCTCCATCCGCCCGTCTATTACTTCATCGCTGTCCTGCGCGCGGGCTTCCAAGCGGCGGCGGAGTTCAGTGAGGCTGGGCGGCAGGACGAAAACGGTAACGACATCCTGATCATCCTTCTGCTTGAGCTGCTGGGTACCCTGCCAGTCGATGTCGAACAGATAATCCTGGCCGTGTTTGAGTCCCTCGCGGATCGCGCCCTTTGGCGTGCCATAGCGATGCCCAAAGACATGCGCCCATTCGTAGAATTCGTCCTCTTCGACCATTGTGTCGAAGGCCTTTTCGGAGACGAAATGATAATGTGTGCGATCCACCTCGCCCGGCCTGGCAGGGCGTGTTGTCGCTGAAATCGACAGCTGAATTTCGTCATCGGCCTCAAGCAGCATGCGCGATAGCGTAGTTTTGCCCGCCCCTGACGGTGACGAGAGAATAAACAGCAGACCGCGGCGGTGCAGCTTGTCGGTGGATTTTGGATCAGGGCCCATAGGGTCCGTTGCAGCAAAGCGGGGGCGAAAATCAAGAGCTGCGCGCGATTACTCCGGAGAAGACTTGCGCTCGGCGTGTTCCTTGAGCTCCCGCGTCTTGCCGCGATCATAGAGAGTTTTGAGGACCAATCCGCCTGCCACCAGTGCTAGCCCGGGTACCGAGCGTGTTGCGATCTTGCTTGCTCCATAGAGAGCTAAAGTGGTCAGGATCGTGCGCCCGTCGAGTGTTTCTTGCGCCTGCTCGGGGCCGTAATTGACTTCCGCCACCCGGCTTTCGACATTCTTGCGGAACAGGCTCGAAGCTCCGCGCAAGACAATGTCAGCGATCAGCAAATTGGTTCCGGGATTGGTGCTTGGTCCGATCGGCGTGACCTCTGCCCCTTTCTTCTCAGTGGGTTCGGAGGCAGCGCGCTGTGCCACGGCTACTTCTTACGACCGAAATCGATCGAAACGACATTCGAGCCGTCGTCTCCGCCATTATCGGGGCCTTCGCCATTGTCTTGCGAGTCGTTTTCGGCGTCTTCATGATCTTCCGGGGCCATTTCCGCGACAGAGGCCTGAAACTGAAGCCCGAAATCGACCGCTGGATCGACGAAGGCTGTGATCGCGGCGAAGGGGATCGAAAGCTTGGCCGGGATCTGATTGAAGCTCAGCCCCACCGAGAAGCCATTCTTGCCTACCTCAAGCTCCCAGAATTTGTTCTGCAGCACGATTGTCATCTCATCGGGAAAGCGCTCCTTGAGATGCGGAGGGATCGAAACTCCGTTCGCGCCGGTCTTGAAGGTGATGTAGAAATGGTGATTGCCCGGCAGCTCACCGCCGCCTTGCTCAATCTCTCCCAGCACGCGGCCGACCACTGCACGCAGCGCTTCTTGGACGATCTCGTCGTAAGGGATCAGACTGTCGGGCGTTTCTTCGCTCATGATGAAAGCAAGGGTGACGAGCGCGGCTACAATGGTCAAGAGTTTCCATACATAGATCCGGCGTTACGCCCGGTTTCCCGGTCCTATTGTAAGCGAGCCATGCTTGCGCGATCCGAATTGCTGCCTATAGCGACCTGCATGCAGACGACTGGCCGCACAGGAAGCGTAGAGCGCAAGACTGCCGAGACCGAGATTGCCATTTCGGTCAATCTCGATGGTACCGGCGCATATGACATTTCAACCGGGATCGGGTTCCTCGATCACATGGTCGAGCAGTTCTCGAAGCACTCGCTGATCGACGTGTCGATGAAGGTGGTGGGTGATCTGCATGTCGACCAGCATCATACGACCGAGGATTCGGCGATTGCACTGGGCCAGGCGATTGCCGATGCGCTCGGCGACAAGGCCGGGATTGGCCGCTATGGCAGTGCTTACTCGCCGATGGATGAGACTTTGGCGCGGGTTGCACTGGATATTTCCGGGCGACCCTACTGTGTGTTCAACGCCGAGTTTTCGCAGGAACGGTTGGGCGAATGGGACACAGAGCTGATCCGCCACTGGTTTGAATCGATTGCTCAGACCGCAGGTATCACGCTGCATATCGAGCTGCTCTATGGCTCGAACAACCATCATATCTGCGAGAGCATCTACAAGGGCTTTGCCCGCGCGATGCGGATCGCGGTTGAGCGTGATCCGCGCAAAGGCGGCGCGATCCCCTCCACGAAGGGCCAGCTCGGTGGCTGAGACTATCGCGCTGATCGATTACGGCGCAGGCAATCTCCATTCGGTTCATAATGCATTGAAGGCGGTTGATGCCAAGGTCGCGGTGACCGCCGACCCGATGGTTGTGCGCGCGGCCGACCGGATCGTGTTGCCCGGGGTTGGATCGTTCAAGGCCTGTGCAGACGGTTTGAGCGGGATCGCCGGAATGGTCGATGCCCTGTCAGAGCGTGTGCTGGTGGGTGGTGCGCCCTTCCTGGGCATTTGCGTTGGTATGCAATTGCTCGCGACCCGTGGGCTCGAGCACGGCGTCACTCCTGGACTCGGTTGGATCGAGGGGGAGGTCCGGCTGATCGAGCCGACAGATCCCGCGATCAAGATCCCGCATATGGGCTGGAACGATGTCGCCTGCCTACCGCATGCGCGCGACCATGAGGTGGTCGAGCCGGGTGAGGGCTATTTCCTGCACTCCTACCATTTTGTTGCCGAGCAGCCGCATGACGTCGTTGCGATGACGGATCATGGCGAAGGCCTGGTTGCCGCTGTCGGGCGGAACAATGTGCTCGGTGTGCAATTCCATCCAGAGAAGAGCCAGGCCTATGGTCTGGCGACCCTGTCGCGTTTTTTGGAGTGGAAGCCGTAATATGGAGATTCCAGGTCCACCCGCGCCCTCCACCCTTCCACCCGTAGCCTATCCGGATACAATCCGGGTGGAAGGGTGGAGGGCGCGGGTGGCGCGGTCTCCGGAGAACAACGCATGATCATCTTTCCTGCAATCGACCTCAAAGGCGGTGAAGTTGTCCGTCTGGCCGAAGGCGATATGGATCGTGCGACGATCTATGGCGATGACCCGGCAGCCCAGGCGATGATCTTTGCCGAAGCGGGCGCCGAGCATCTCCATGTGGTCGATCTCGACGGCAGCTTTGCCGGCGAAAGCCGCAATCGCGAGGCGGTCGAAGCGATCATTGAGCGCTTCCCCGGCTACGTCCAATTGGGCGGAGGCATCCGCGATGCCAAGGGCGTGGAGGATTGGTTCAACCTTGGGGTGGCTCGAGTCGTGATGGGCTCTGCGGCACTCAAGGATCCCGAATTCGTCAAACAGATGGCGCGCGAATGGGAAGGCGGCATCGTCGTCGCGGTCGACGCCAAGGACGGCATGGTCGCGACCGAGGGCTGGGCCGAAGTCTCCGACGTGCCAGTGTTCGATCTCGCCCGGCGATTTGAAGACGCCGGGGTCGCCAGCCTGTTGTTCACCGATATCGGGCGCGATGGCCTGCTGACCGGGTGCAACATCGAAGCGACTGTCGAACTGGCGCGCAGCGTCGATATTCCGGTGATCGCAAGCGGCGGGGTCAAAGGCCTCGATGAGATCCATGTTCTGTCGCTTCACGCGGATGAAGGGATCGAAGGCGTGATCACCGGGCGCGCTCTGTATGAGGGCAAGCTCGACCTGTCCGCCGCAATCGCCATGGGAGCAAGGGCGTAACCATGACCGTCCGCGTCCGCGTCATACCCTGCCTCGACGTTGCCGATGGCCGCGTGGTCAAAGGGGTCAACTTCGTCGATCTCAAGGATGCTGGCGATCCAGTCGAGCAGGCCCGCGCCTATGATGAGGCGGGTGCCGACGAGCTGTGCTTCCTCGACATTTCAGCCAGCCATGAAGGACGCGGGACGCTGCTCGAAATCGTCAGGCGCACCGCTGAAGTGTGCTTCATGCCACTGACCGTCGGGGGCGGGGTACGCAGCGTGGAGGATGCGCGCGCCTTGCTGCTCGCTGGAGCCGACAAGGTGGCGATAAACAGCGCTGCGGTCGCGCGGCCCGAGCTGGTCGGCGAGATTGCCGCCAAGTTCGGCAGCCAATGCGTGGTCGCCAGCGTCGATGCGCGCCGGACTGGCGATGCCCAGTGGGAAATCCACACCCATGGCGGGCGCAAACCGACCGGGATTGATGCGGTCGAATACGCTGTGAAGGTCGCCGAGCTGGGCGCTGGCGAATTGCTGGTGACCTCAATGGACGGCGATGGCACGCAGGCGGGCTATGACCTTGAGCTGACCCGCACGATTGCCGATGCGGTCAGCATTCCGGTGGTGGCCAGCGGCGGAGTCGGCAATCTCGAGCATCTGGTTGAGGGCGTGACCGAAGGCAAGGCCAGCGCGGTTCTGGCGGCCTCAATCTTCCATTTCGGGGCCCACTCGATCAGCGAAGCGCATGCCGCGCTGCGTGCGGCCGGCTTGCCTGCGCGCGGAGTCTGAACTTTAGATAATTGAATCTTGGTCATCGCGAGCGTAGCGAAGCGATCCAGGGCCTGAAGTTTTGTTCAAGAGCGGACAGCCCAGAGCATGGATTGCCGCGCGCCTGCGGCGCTCGCAATGACGAGAATGAGAAGTGTCTGATATTCTAGCGCGCCTTGAGAAGACGATTGCGGCAAGAGCCCAAGCCTCCCCTGAAGAGAGCTACGTCGCCAAGCTCAACGTCAAGGGGCTGCCCAAGATCACCGAGAAAGTCGGCGAAGAGGCGGTGGAAACGGTAATCGCAGCACTATCCGGCAGCGATGACGATCTGGTCGGCGAAAGCGCTGATCTGTTGTTCCATCTGCTCGTCTTGCTCAACGCCAAGGGCGTGTCGCTGGAACAGGTGCTCGCCGAACTGGAGCGGCGCGAAGGTCTGTCCGGCCTAGAAGAGAAAGCCAGCAGGAGCGAGTGAACTCAGATGCCGATTGATCCGACATTGCCCTATGACGACAACAACATCTTCGCCAAGCTGCTGCGCGGTGAAATCCCCTCCAACAAAGTCTATGAAGACGATTGGGCCTATGCCTTTGAGGACATCAATCCGCAGGCGGAGATCCACACTCTGGTGGTCCCCAAGGGCAAATATGTCAGCTGGGACGATTTCTCGACCAAGGCTTCTGATCAAGAGATCGGGGGCTTTATCCGCGCGGTTGGCGAGGTCGCTCGCCAGAAAGGCCTGGTTGAGCCGGGCTATCGCCTGATGGCCAATATTGGCGCGCATGGCGGGCAGGAAGTGCCACATCTGCACGTGCATATCTTTGGTGGGCAACCGCTCGGGCCGATGATCATGCGGCGTTAGTTTTCGTCAGATCAGCCTGGGCACCCGCTCCTTCCGCCCTACCACCCGGATTTTGACCCGGCGTGATGATCCGGGTGGTAGGGCGGAGGGAGCGGGTGGCTCGGCAATTGAAAGCAATACCCACACCCACTCAACTCAAATACAAAACGACTCGTTTCGGCGATATTCACCTGAACAATTGCATTGGGCGCTTCCCACTGAATCCGCTCTGCGTTAGGTGACGAAGCCGATGGTTAAACCGAACCCTCCTGGTGGCGTATTTGACGGCCCGCGGCACCTCTATGCCGTACGGGTCTATTACGAGGACACCGATCTCTCCGGGATCACCTACCACGCCAATTACCTGCGCTGGTTTGAGCGCGCGCGTTCGGATCTGCTCCGTCTGTTGGAGATCGATCAGCGCGATGCGATCGAAGCGGGCGAGGGCGCCTATGCGGTGTCCGAGATCAATCTCAGATATCTTCGCCCAGCCAAGCTCGATGACGATGTGGTGATCGAGACCACTTGTACTGAACTGGGCGCTGCCAGCTGCCGAATGCATCAGATCGCTCGGCGTGGGGACGAAGAGCTGTGCGAGGCGAACCTGCGGGTTGGCTTTATCTCGCTCGACGGCAGACCCCGGCGACAGCCCGCTGAATGGCGCGCCGCTTTCAAATCACTGATGGACCAAGAGGCCCAATGACTCCTTCGCTCGATATCCTTGCCGCTGCCGCTCCAACCCGGCTCGATCCGGTGCAATTGTTCCTCGATGCAGACATCGTCGTTCAGGCGGTGATGGCCGGTCTGATCCTTGCCAGCATCTGGGTGTGGATGATCATTGTCTCGTTCAGCCTGCGTATTCGCGGGCTGGAGAAGAAGTCGCGCAAATATGAGGAGGAGTTCTGGGAAACCTCGGATTATGAGGATGTGCTAGGCGCGAAGTACCGCAAGGAGGTTCCCTCCGCTCGGGTCGCCGCTGCCGGAATGGCTGAGTGGAAACGCTCGACATCGCGCAGCCCGATCGATCGCGATGCTACGCGCCAGCGCATTGCTGCGACAATGGAAAGCCAGGTTGCGCTTGAAGCGGATGAGCTGGCCGATCGGCTCGGCTTTCTTGCGACCACTGGCTCTGTCGCGCCATTTGTCGGCCTGTTCGGCACGGTCTGGGGCATCATGAACAGCTTCTTCCAGATCGGCGCGCAGGAGAGTTCATCCCTGGCGGTTGTCGCGCCCGGCATTTCGGAAGCGCTGTTCGCCACGGCGATCGGCCTGTTTGCGGCTATTCCCGGGGTGATTGGCTACAACCGTTTCAGCCAGAGAGTGAACCGCTATGAAGCCAGCCTGCAGCGGTTCGCAGATCGGTTCGACGCCGGGTTGAGCCGCGAACTGGATCGGCAAGGGTAGTCGCGGGATGGCAATGAGCCTCGCCTCTCCCAATCGCGGCAAAAGCCGCCGTTCGCGCCGCGCGCCAATGGCAGAAATCAATGTTACCCCGTTTGTCGACGTGATGCTGGTGCTGCTCATCATCTTCATGGTGACCGCGCCGCTGCTGGCCTCGGGCGTGCCGATCGAGTTGCCCGAAAGCCGCGCCAATCCGATTGATCAGACCCCTGATCAGATCACCATTTCGGTCGATGAGACTGGCCAGATCTTCATCGACGACAGCGCGATCGATGATGGCGCCTTTCCGGAGGCTTTGGCGAATATCGATCGGCGCGCGGACGGGCAGCCACCGGTGATTGTCCTGCGCGGCGATCGGAGCCTGGATTACGGCCGGGTGATGGCGGTCATGGGTGAGCTCAACCGGGCCGGGTTTGGCTCCATATCGCTGGTCACCAGCGGTTCAGTAACGCCGCCATAACCATGAGTGCGATGGGATACAGCCAATCCACCGGCCCACGCTTCCGGGCGGAAGACAGCTTTGGCTTGGCTGTCGCGATTGTCTTGCATGCTGCGCTGGTGGCTCTTCTTCTGCTCCAACCGGTGCGCGATGAAGTGCTGGCGATCCCCGAACGAATGTCGGTAAGCCTGGTAAGCGAGGTCAGCTTGGAATCGACCGCACCGCAGCTGGTCGAGGAAAGCCGCGCCGCGATCGCGCCAGTCCTGTCGGACGAGATCCAGCCAGAGATCGCCGAGCCCGAGTCTCAGGCCGAGGCGCCGGTCGAACCTCAGCCCGCACCGGTCAGAGTGACCCGCGGGCAGAACAGCTCGATCACAGCGCCGCGCAGCCAGCGTCGATCGCCGACCCCACCAACAGAGCGCGCACGTACTGCCCCCAATCGTCCCCAATCTGGCAGTCGGATCGGCGAAGATTTCCTTCCCGCCGGATCGGGCAATTCGACCGAAACCGAAGAGACCGCACCACCCGCGGCGCAAATTGGTCGGCGAGAGCGCGCTGCGCTCGCGTCTGCCATCACGCGCCAGTTGCGAAGGGGATGGGACGCTCCGCAGGGTATTGATGCCGAGCTGCTGGTCTCGGTGGTTTCCTGGCGACTCAATCCAGATGGTTCTTTGGCCGGTCGTCCCCGCTGTCAGACGCGCCCAGGCGGGATTACCGATTCCAATCGTGCCCAGGTGCCGCTCCATTGTGAACGAGCTATTAGAGCCGTTCAAATCGCGGCGCCATTTAACTTGCCCGAGCAATTCTATAATCGATGGAAAGAGCTCGAGTGGGAATTCGACAGAAGGCTTTGAGGATGAAACTACCCTATTGTCTGGTGTTGACCTTAGCCGTTTTGGCTGCGCCGCTGCTGGCGCAGAACCAGGACCTTGAGGATATCGTCGGCGAAGGCGGAACCGCCGAAACCATCGCCGTTGAAGGCGCCGAGCAGGAGGAAGAGGATTTCGGTCCGCTGCGCGGCAGAGTTACCGACGAAAGCGATTGGGACAATCTAGGCGTTGCGATCCCGGCATTTGCAACCGATCGCGATCGTCCCACGCCGGCCAATGCTGACGGGACTGCAGCCCTAGGGTTCGAGATCGCCCAGGTGATCACCGCCAATCTGCGCAATAATGGCATTTTCAGACCGACCGGTCCGAACCGGCTGCCACGGCCGAGCTTCGCCAATATCACTTCGCCCGCCTGGGGAGCCTGGAGCAATCGCGGGGCAGAGATGCTGGTGCACGGCTATGTCCGTGCCCGGGGCGATGGGCGGCTGGTGGTCGGCTGCTATCTCTATGACGTCGCGCTCCAGGACGAGCTGATCCGCGAAGGCTGGGTTGTGCGTCCAGCGGATTGGCGTCGTGCCGCGCACAAATGCTCAGACCTGGTCTATGCTCGGTTGACCGGAGAAAGCCCGTTCTTTGACAGCCGGATCGCCTATATTGCCGAGACCGGTCCTAAGGATAACCGGGTCAAACGGCTCGCGGTGATGGATAGCGATGGGGCGAACCACCGGTTCCTGACGCTCGGCAGCGCGACCGCGCTCACACCGCGCTATTCGCCTGATTATTCGAAGATCCTCTATCTCTCCTATGTCGATGGAAACCCGCGGATCTACATCTACGATATCGGCACCGGCTCCCAGCAGCTGGTGGCGGAAACCGGCAATCCCACCCTGGCTCCGCGTTGGAGCCCGGATGGGCGGACGATCCTTTATTCGATGGCGGTTGCCGGCAACACCGACATCTACTCGGTCCCGGCGACAGGCGGACGCAGCACCCGGCTTACCTCTACTCCGGGAATTGATATTGGCGGATCCTTCTCTCCTGACGGAAACCGCATTGTGTTCGAAAGCGACCGCTCGGGAACCCAGCAATGCTATGTCATGGACACCGATGGGGCCAACCAGCGGCGGATCACCTTCTTTGGCGGCCGCTGCGCAACGCCTGAATGGAGTCCGCGCGGCGATCAGATTGCCTTCACGCGGATCGCTGGTGACTTCAATGTCGCGGTGATGTCGCCGTCCGGCGGCAACCTCCGCATTCTGACCAATGGCTGGCAGGATGAAGCGCCGACCTGGGCACCGAACGGAAGGATCATCCAGTTCTTCAGGACCGCACGAAACTCAGGCCGCTCCGGCCTTTGGCAGGTCGATCTGACTGGCCGCAATGAACGCCGACTGCCGACGCCGGTTGATGCGTCTGATCCCGCGTGGGGCCCGATCCGGCCCTGACGCGTATTGGCACAGGTCGGAAAAAGCCGATCCTGTGCTATTGTTAAGTTTAATCAAGAGGTCCAAGCCTCGATCGGAAAGGATGACCATCATGAACACACGCAATGCAACCGTGCTGCTTCTTGCTACCGCGTCCATGCTAGGGGCGTGCTCGCGGAGTGCGCCTGACGATCTGCCGCCGCCTCCGGTCGCGACTGTCCCGCCAGCTCCGACTCCGACCGCCGCGCCCCAGCCGATTGGCCCGCGGATTGGTTCGCAGGCGCATTTTGAGGCTGCAGTGGGCAGTGCCTCGGTCATCTATTTCGACACCGATCGGTTCAACATCGACAGCGCTGATGCCGCATCGCTGCAGGCTCAGGCACAGTACTTCGCGCGTTTCCCCAATCTGACCTTCACGATCGAAGGGCATTGTGATGAGCGTGGCACCCGGGAATACAACCTCGCGCTCGGCGAACGACGCGCCAATTCGGCCAAGAACTATCTGGTTTCGCTGGGGGTTGCACCCAGCCGCATCACCACGGTCAGCTATGGCAAGGAACGGCCGGTTGCGCTTGCATCGACGCCGCGCGCATGGGCGCAGAACCGCCGCGCTGCGAGCATTATGATCAATTGATAGAAAGGATTAGCTGGGCAGAACCTGCTCAGCTTGCATCTTGACCCAGCTACCGCCTCCAAGAGAGGGGCGGTCGAGGGCGCTGTTCGCCGTTGCAACAAGGCACAGGAAAGCCATGGCGAGCATCGAGAACGCGCTGGAAATGCTCAATTGTTGACTCATGGGAACTCACTTTCGGTCTCGCTATAGGCGCGAGGTTATGAACACTCTATTGCATTGCAACATTTTTCATTGAAACTGGTTCCAAGATTAGCTCAATCTTTGCAATTGAGGCCAACTCGCTTAGATTGACCGCATCATGAAATCGACCGGCGACTTGTCCTCCCCACATACGAGCATGGCTGCATGAGCCGAGCCAAAAGATCCAACGATTGGGGCTTCCCGAGGTGGCGTGGCTATGGCTCGTCGCGAGAGGCGACCAATGTTCGGATTTGTGACCGGCATGGTTGCGAGGAGCCAGGTGATTGTCCCGCGCCAAAAGCTCCCAACAGCCCAGACCGGTGGTATTTCTGTCAAAAACACGCCGCAGAATACAATTCGCGGTGGGACTATTTCGAAGGCTTGGACAAGCTCGAGAAGGAGGAGCGCGCCAAGGCGGAGCGGCAGGAAAACGCCGGCTATGCCGAGAGCGCTCATTATGGCTGGGCGGGCTCCGGCGACGGATCGCGCAGCGCGGATGAGATGCGCGCGCTCGAACTGCTTGAGCTCGAAGCAGACGCCGATTTCGCCACGGTGAAGAAGGCCTATCGCGCGCGCGCCAAAGAGGTGCATCCCGATGTGAAGCCGGGTGACGAGGAAGCCGCCAAGCAATTCCAGGCGCTGCAATTGGCTTATGACGTTTTGCGTCAGGCCGAAGAGCGCCGCGAATGGAAGGGATAGTCAATTGAGCAAGCGTATCCTGGCTTTTGCGGCGAGCAATTCGTCCAAATCGATCAACCGCCAATTGGTCAATTATGCTGCAACATTGATCGATGGCGTCGAGGTCGAGACACTCGACATCCATGACTATGAAATGCCGCTCTACCGATCGGACCGCGAAGAGGCTGATGGCATTCCGCAGCTTGCGCATGATTTTCTGGCCCGGATGGCGGCGGTGGATGGCGTGCTGGTGTCCTTCGCTGAGCACAATGGCGCCTATCCCGCTGCGTTCAAGAACCTGTTCGATTGGTGCAGCCGGATCCAGCGCGAGTTCTGGCAGAACAAGCCGGTGGTGGTGCTGGCAACCTCGCCTGGAGGGCGCGGCGGCAAAAGCGTGCTCGAGTTTGCCGTGAGCGCGGCTCCGCGGTTTGGCGCCGAGGTGGTGGGCCATCTGTCCGTGCCCAGCTTTTACGAGAATTTCGACAGCGAGTCCGGCGCGCTGACCAATGCTGAGCTTGATGCGGAGCTTAGGGGATTGGTGCGAACGCTCGGCGTTTGAATTTACCCACCAATAGAGCTCACAAATCCTGAGACGATTGTCTCGCTGGTCACCGGATTGCCGTCCTGATCGAGTGCAGGTTCAAAACGAGCGTTCTCAATTGTTCGATTGCAGGCATATTCTTCGAATTCTGAGTTTTCTAGTCCGCTAAGGGTCGAGCACTGCGAGACCTTTCCATCGGGGCCAACAATAAGCCGCATACCAAATTCGCCGCGGCGTGCGGTCGTGTGAAACTTCCTTAAGATCGGAGTCATGAAATTGTATGACAGCGGTTCAGATAATCGCCGTGAAAGGTTGCGTTGAACTTCTGGATCTAGGCCCTGGGCAATCCAAACCTGCTCGAGACATTGGTCCAACACTTTCAGAGCCTGATTCCAGCCACTCACACGGAGTTGCACCCTATGACGAAAGGTGTTTTCGACGAGAACATCCGGGGCTGAATCTTGGGTTCTGAGCCCTTCAAATTCTTCCGTCGAGACAGGGAGGCTCGCGCCCGACCAGTCGCCGTTTTCCAGGCGAGAATAGTTATCAGAGGATAGGTCAAATCCGCTTGTCTTTGAGAAGACCCGAGGTTTCCTTTTTTGCGCACGCAGGTTTTCAGCGATCACGAAGAGCGCGCCGGAGGTGCTGATTGAGCGCCGTTCAAGACCGATCTGAAAGCGGTGCTCCGCAGACTCAAACTCTCGCCGAATGGCGCAGGTGTCGTCCTTGAAATCGGCAAACCAGTTTGACGAAGGGCTGGCCTCAATCGGAGCCTCCTCCTCAGCTTTTGCTGGCGGAATCAGCAGCAACAACGCAGCTAGAGACGCAGCAGAGCTAAGATTGCGCACCGAGCGGTTCCTCCAACATCAAGGTCTGTTGCTGCGTGAGATCATAGAGCGTTGGTTTCGCTCATCAACCCGGTCCAGATTGTCTATTCCTCATAGACCCAATCGGGTCCATCGCTAAACCAAGCAAGCAGCGGGCCGCACAGCAACAGGCCGCCCAGAAAACCACCCAAATGCGCTTCCCACGCAAGGCCGAAGAAACCTGTTCCGAACAACATCGGGATTGCGAACAGCAGCACCAATGGCAGGTGGAGCTTGATCCACTCGACAAAAGCGCCCGCCATCGCCGGGCTGGCGAGAGCGATCGGCTGGCCATGCGGATCTGGTTGCCGCATCAGAAATCCAAGCAGGCCGAAGATCGCGCCCGGAGGCTCCCAGCATCGGGATAGTGCTGCTGGGATTGATGATCAGCCACAGTCCTACGCCGAACAGGCCAGAGCCAAAGAACAGCGCCATGAACCCAAGGACGCTGCGCATACTGAGCGGCCCCAATCGCTCCATTACCGAAGGGCCGAGCACGAATAGCGCCATCAGATTGAATGCGATGTGGAACAGGCCTCCATGCGCGAACATATGCATCACGAGAAGTTCGTAAGAACCCTCTGACAGACGCGGTGCCGAAACCGCCCAGGCGTTCATCGTTCCCTGAGTCCAGCTGATTACTACGAAGGCCAGGATCATCGGAATGGCGAGGATTAGCGGCGGGATCAGCCGTCGCCGTCTGGTTACTTCGTCAACATAGACCGGCGCTTGGGACGGAGCCTCGCTCGTTTCCTCGTCCGGCTCGCTGGTGCGCACGCGCTACTCGCCCTTGGGCCCTGCAAAGGTCGGGTTGGCCGCGGTCGAATTGATCGTCGGATTGGGATTGTCATTCCACCACGCCACATCGGTCCAGGGCCGGGCGTCGATCTCATGCGTCCAGCAATTCTTGGGCTGCTGTGCCAGGTGGAAATAGGTGTCTGCCAGCGCGCCGGGATCAATCACGCCCTCGTCGCCCTTGGAGGCTTTGAAGGCTTCGAATTTGTCGCCGAGCAATTTGCCGAGCGTGTCTGGTGCATCGACCGAGCCATCGACCACGATATGCGCGACATGGATGCCTTGCGGTCCGAATTCGGCGTTTAGTGTCTGACACAGCATCCGGCGACCACCCATCGCGGCCGCATGGCTGTGCTGACCGGCATTGCCGCGGACAGCGGACGTGGCAGAGGTCACCAGCAGGGTCCCCTTGCCGCGCTCAACCATATGCGGAAAGGCGGCATGGGCGAGCCGGAACACGCCATAGCATCCCAGGCGCCAGCCAAGTTCAAAGGTGCGATGCGGAGTGTCATGCAGCTTGCGGTTCCCGATCTGCGCGCCGAGGTTGTAGAGCATGGTGTCGATCGGGCCGATGTCGGTCTCGATCCGCTCGATCAGCTCTTCGATCGCGCCATCTTCGGTCGCATTGACCAGAGCGCCCGAGGCTGAGCCGCCGGCATCTTCAATTTGTCCTACCAGCTTGGCGAGACCAGCTTCGTCCGACCGCCGTGCCAGCACCGCGTGATAGCCACCAGCGGCAAAGCGGGCGGCGGCGTGTCCACCGATGCCAGCACCGGCACCAATCACCAGAAAGACGGGTTTCTTCTCGCTCATTGTGGCGGGCTCCCTACCAGTTTGGCTTCGTGTGCTGCCATCCAGGCTTCTTCTTCGCCGGGCTCGGGCAGGATGTCACCACCCTCCATCACCCAGCTGGCAGGCGTGTCGGTGGTGAAGGCATGAACGGCATCGGCAGCCAGACCGGTGTGCTCGCTGACCGAGGCCGCCATCTCTTCTGCAATCTGAGCCTTCTGGGCATCGGTGCGGCCCGCGCGAATCTGGCCATAGACCATCGCGGTCTTGTCGCCGAGTGGGGGCATTGGCCCATCTTCGAAAAAGAACACATGGACGAATTTGGGCGGGGCATCGGTCACCTCGCAATGGATCCGGGTGACGTCGGCGGCGATCTTGGGCTTGGCATCGGCGGGCAGTGAGCCAGCCTTGGTGTTTACGATGTAAAGTGGCATGCTTCTCTCTCCCTTAGCCGACCGGATCGGTGATGACGGACACAACTTCGTCCGAAGTGCGATTGGCATTTGTCGCCCAGATACGCTCTAGCTCATGCAGTAGCGGAACCCGCTCGGACGGTGGCAGTGGTCTGTCCGATCGTACGCTGACTATCACTGAGGTCGATAGCTTCCCGGCGGTATAGCCGCTGCCCTCGGGCACGGTGACCCAATTGATCTCCCCCGGTGATCCGAAGTGCCGTTCAGCAAAGGCGCTGGTTTCAGCGCGCAGGATTGCCTCCTGATCCGCGGAAATCTGGCCCGCTTGGACCATGCAGGTGCATTGTGTCATGACTCGCTCTCCCATCCAGAAGAGCAATCTAGTCTAATTATTAGACCAAATCCAGTGCCTGTTCAAAATCAGCGATCAGATCGTCCGGATCCTCGATCCCGATGCTGATCCGCACCAGATTGTCGGTGATGCCAAGCGCGGCCTTGCGTTCTGGTGGGACCGACAAATGCGTCATTGCAGCGGGGTGGCTGGCAAGCGTCTCGGTCCCGCCCAGGCTCACCGCGAGCTTGGCGATCTGCAGATTGTCGAGGAAGCGGAAGCTCTCGGCCTCGCCGCCCTTGATGAACAGCGAAAAGGTCGAGCCTGCGCCTTTGCAATGGCGGTCATAGATGTCCTGCTGGCGCGGATCATCAATGAAGCCGAGATAGCCGAGCCCCTCCACCTTCGGGTGAGCCTTGAGGAAGGCGCAGACCTTGGCCGCATTCTCGCCAGCGCGCTGCATCCGCAATTCGACCGTTTCGAGCGAGCGCAGCAACATCCACGCGGTATTGGGGTCGACGATCCCGCCCATCGTGTTGCGCAGGGCACGGACCGGATCCATCCAGCTCTTCTTGCCGGCGATCGAACCGGCCACGAGATCGGAATGGCCGCCAACATATTTGGTCAGCGAGTAGACCACGATATCGGCCCCGTGATCGAGTGGACGCTGCCACAGCGGGCCGAGGAAAGTGTTGTCGATTGCAATCGGGCAGGGCTTGCCCAGGTTCGCATCGCGCGCCGCCTTGACCGCTTCGATATCGACCAGAGCATTGGTCGGGTTGGCCGGGCTCTCGAGATAGATCATCGCGACCTTGCCGCCATTTTGCGCAGCCTGCTTCTTGGCACGGAGCAGGACGTCATCCAGTTCTTCGCGGCTCGCACCGGCCGGGAAGTCGACATAGGTTACGCCGAACTTGCTGAGGACCTTGGAAACGAAGCCTTCAGACGCAGCATAGAGCGGGCCGGAGTGGACGATCACATCGCCCTGGCTGACATAGGCCATCATCAACACGCAGATCGCGGTCATGCCGGATGAGAAAGTGAGCACGTCTTCCGCGCCGTCCCAAATGCTCAGGCGGTCCTCGAGGATCTCCTGGTTTGGACCGTTGAAACGCGAATAGACAAGACCTTCAGCGCCGCCTTCGCGTTTGCCAGTGATCCCTTCGAAGTGGCGTTTACCGGCGGCAGCATTCTCGAAGGCGAAGGTCGAGGTGAGGAAGATCGGTGCCTTGAGCGAACCTTCTGACAGCACCGGATCAAAGCCATGCCCCATCATCATGGTCGATGGCTTGAGCTCATGCCCACCAATGCTGGTCTTCTCGGGCTTGGGTTTGCGGCGGGGGGTAGGCGTGTCAGTCGCGTCGATGGCATCGGTCATGTGCCGGTCCTTCCTTGCTACGCGCTCCCAGGAAGGCAGGAGCAGAATAGGACCACCTGGGCTCCCGCTCCTAACCTCCGCAGGAACGCCTCTCCACAGCCGGGCCGCAACGGAGCGTGGCTATCGCAGACTAGTTTCGCTTGCAACCGGTTTGCGTGTGTTTTTGTCCGACACTGCCCTTAAGTTTTTCTCAGCTTGGTTTCCATCGACAGGAATGGTGATTTTGCCGACAGAGACGAGGAGAGGGCAATGAACGATCCGTTTCAGATGCAACGCGAGCTTCGCTACGGCGCGCCAGTCTGCGACCAAATCCTGACCGGGCGGCATTTCACGATCGGCTATTCCTGGTACTTCCGTCAGGCCAAGTGGACGTTGGAAATCATCAATCGCGATCGCGAGCTGGTGAACAGTGCTGAGGATGTTGAACGGCTCGACAATTTTCGAGCGGACACCCGCATACCCAAACGCTTCAGAGCTGGTCTGAAAGCCTATGTCGGAAGCGGGTTTGACCGGGGCCATTTGGTGGCCAGCGCCAACCAGGACCTACAGGATATTCAAAACTCCGAGACGTTCCTGCTCTCTAACATGTCTCCCCAAAGGCCGCAGTTCAATCGCGGCATCTGGCGCGAGCTCGAGGAAGAAATTCGCGTGTTGGATGCACGCGCCAGCACGCTCGAGACCTATGTCCTGACCTGCCCGGTGTTCTACTTCGGTGAGAAGGTCGAACGGATCGGCAAGGAACAGGAAGACTTCGGGATCAGCGTTCCGGTGCCACATGCATTCATCAAGAGCGTACTGGTCGAGAACAAGCGCGGCCGCCATCGGCTGTGGACCTTCGAGATACCCAACAAGAAGCAAACCGATCCGCTCGAGAGCTTTCTGGTGAAGACTTATGATGCGGAGCAGATCGTGGGAGGGCGATTCTGGCATCGAATAGCCGGAGGTGATCTACACAATCACAAGCGCAAGGCAGGCAAGATGTGGTGATCCTGTTCGGAGGTTAGGGTCGCACATTTCGGCTAGACCACAGCCGCGATGCCCCAAACCACCAGCACGATCGCAAAGATCCCGACAATATCGAGCACCAGACCTGCGCCCACCATTCGTTCAATCCGGATCCGGCCGGTTGACCAGGCAATCGCGTTGGGCCCAGTCCCGGCAGGAAGCATGAAGCCCCAGCTTGCCGCCAGAGCCGCAGGCATGGCGAGCAGGATCGGATCGGCACCCAGAGCGACCACCAAGGCTGCGACGACAGGTATGATGCCGCTGGCGGTCGCGACATTGCTGGCGAATTCGGTGGTCACCACGATCATCGCGACCACCGCGAAAGCGACGATGATCAGCGGGAGATTCTCCAACGGCAGCAATGCCTGGCCGAGCCAGTCAGCGAGGCCGGAGGCCTGCATCCCGCCCGCCAGCGCCAGCCCGCCACCGAACATCATGATCACATCCCACGGCGCGCGATTGGCTTCCTTCCAGTTGAGCAGCGGACGTCCCGTCCCATCGGGCAGCAGGAATAGAGCCAGGCTGGCGATGATCGCGATCGTGCCATTGGTCCAAGACCCGGTGGGCAAAAGGTCGGTCACCCAAGGGACAGTCATCCATGCCAAAAAGGTCAGCGCAACGACGGGGATCAAGCGCTTCTCGGGCTCGGTCCAGGCTGCATGCGTGTCAATCGCAGCGCGCGCCGCCGCCACGTCGAATGGATGGGAGGCAACGCGTTGGAACTTGCTGATGATGAAAGCGGCCAGCGGAACGCCGACCACGACAATCGGGAAACCGTAGAGAGTCCATTCGATGAAGGTGATTTCGAGTCCGATCATGGAGTCGAGCAAGCCGACCGCGATGGCATTGGTAGGCGAGCCGACCAGGGTGCCAAGCCCACCAATCGATGCGGCAAAGGCGATGCCCATGGGCAGGGCACCGGAGAGGCCCTCTTTGTCTAACGGTTCGTCCTCGTCTCCCGCACCCTCCACCCTTCCACCCGGACCAGTTTCCGGGAGACTCCGGGTGGAAGGGTGGAGGGTGCGGGCTGGCGTTGATCCAGCAGCCAAAACAGCCAATGCCATCGGCATCATGATGAGTGTGGTGGAGGTGTTGGAGATCAGCATGGAAAGCAAAGCGGCGCTGATCATGAAGGCCAACAACAATTGGGATTGCCCACCCGAACTGCCGACCGTCTTCAAGATCGCGAGGCTCAATCGCCGGTGCAGGCCGGTCCGCTCAATCGCAAGCGCTATGAACGCGCCGCCTAGCAGCAGGAACAGGATTGGCGAGTAATAATCGCTGGCTGTTTCGCGCGCGGTCGAAACACCGGAGAACGGGAGGATGATGAATGGCAGCAATGCGGTGACGGTCAGCGGGACAGCCTCGGTCATCCACCAGCTTGCCATCCAGACCACCAGCCCGGCGACCAGCCAGGCTTCGGCGGGCATGCCAGCGGGCGGTGCAGTGAACGCGGTGAATGCAAACACCGATGGCCCGATGATGCGCCCGATCTGCGCGGCTGTCACAAGTATTCCCCTTCAGTCTTGCGCGATCAGATCGGTCCTCACGATCGGTACGGCCTCATTCCAATCGGTGATCCGGCCCTGTTCGTCAACCAAAGCCAAGTGGAGTCTGTTGCCGGTTCGGGGATTGACCATATCCAAGGGGGAGGGCTGCTTCCCGAGGTAAGTATCGGCCCATTGCATCATCGCGAGCAGGACCGGGCCAAAGCCTTGCCCCGCCTCGGTTAGAAGATATTCGGAGCGCGGGCGGCTGTTCTCGAGGCGGTAAAGCTGTTTCTCCAGTAGGCCCAACTCGACCAATCGGCCAATGCGGTTGGACAGGGTCGCAGTCGAAACGCCGAGTTCGGTGCGCAGATCGTCAAATCGTGTGACGCCGTAGAAGACCTCGCGCAGGATCAGCAGGGTCCAACTGTCGCCCAGCAGTTTGGCGGCATCCGCCATCCCGCACATATCGAGTGGCACAGGTGAGGTCGGCAAGCCGCGAACGGGGTCAGATGAGTCTGGGTTTGACATTTGAAGTTAGCCTATCTAGAGCTGCATTCGAATTACGGAGTCAGCTATGACCTATCTTGATTGGATCCTCATTGCAAAGATCACCGGGACAGCATTGTTCGTCGGCCTGCCCTTTCTGCTGGTGCCCGGGCCGCGTCTGCTTGCATTGCTCAAGATCGAGGGAGCAGAGGCGGCCTTGCCGCTGATTAGGCTGTATGGCTGGGCGGTGATCGCGCTTCTTGTGGGTTATTCCTTCGGCTTCTCCTGGATCACCGGCGACACTTTCCCGATCGGAGTGGTGACCATGGGCCTGGTTTCCAACGCTGGCGCGACCGTGCTGCTTGCCATAACCGGCGCTTGGCGGCAGGCTCTGACCATGACCGTGTTTTTGGGAGCGATAGCGCTCTCGCTGAGCTACGCTTTGTTCAATCCGGCAGGAGTGATGACCCCGATATGAGCCACGACCGGACAATCCATAATGTCACCGGCGAGCCCCGCGATCGGCGGATCGCGGCAACCCTGGCGGCAGCGTTTCAGGATGACCCGGCACTGAGTTGGATCCAGCCCGATCCAGAGGCACGGCGAAAGCTATTGCCGCGTTTCTTCAAAGTAACCGAGGCGCAGTCGATCCGGCATGGTCATGTGTTGGCTTCCGAAGATCGTGGCGCTGCTTCGCTGTGGTATCCCCCGGGAACAATCACTGACAATCTCCTGGTTGAAATGTGGGATTCGCTGCGCTTTCTGGCTTACTTCAGAGGCGCGCTTGGACGAGGGCTCGCGGTGGCAGAGGCCATGTATGCGCAACACCCGCAGCCACAGCCCTATGTCTATCTGCGCTATGTCGGCGTTGCCCCTGAGACACAAGGCAAGGGGTGGGGCGGAGCAATTGTTCGCGCTGGAGTGGCCCGCGCCGCCGAACAAGGCCTTGGCGTGCTGCTCGAAACGGCGACCGAAAGCAATGTCGCGATCTACTCACGGCTGGGGTTCGAGATCACCAGCGAGTGGCAAGTGCCAAAGGGTGGACCAAAGTTCTGGACGATGGTCCACCCCACTCCCTAATCACGATTGGTGTAAGTGACTTTGGCGTGGCCAGAAACGTGGGCGCCATCAAAGGTTAGTCCCTGGGCTGAGTTCTTGCTGGTGTAAGCGGTGTCAGTGTCCTTGATCTTGTAGGCGAAGTGTTTGTCGCCCTTGCCGCCGCCATGTTGGAAGTTCCAATTGGTGGTGTAGGCCGAGAAGTTCTTATTCCCACTGGCACTGCATTGCTGATACCATTCGAGCCGCGGCTCATAGTAATTGTTGCGCTGTTCTTCGCCGTCTTCGTCGGTGTAGGAAGCGTAGACCTTGCCGATGGTTGGCGTGCAGCCATTGCACAACAAGTCGCAGGATTTGAGAGTGGGCATGACCGATATCACGGCATAAGTGCCAGCCTTCACTGTGTGCGATGAGACCGATTTGCCATTGTACATCAGCTTGGCGTGCTTGGATTGCCCGTCGTGCAGCCAGAACTTCAGATCGGAATCGGTGTCATTGGTGATCCGCAGCTCATACTCGGTTGCTTTGGCGTGAGCGGCTTGCGGCACCATGGCCAAGGCTGCCGGGACGACCGCAGCGATTGCGGCACGCAGGGTAATGTCTTTCTTCACGATCATTCTCCGTCTCATGTGACAGTGCACTTATTGCCGTCATCGTCTTTTGGGGTTTTGCCAGCTCCATCGGGTCTGGTGTCTGGCATCCAGTTGATGCTCTTGCCCCAATTGTTGCCGACGATGCTTCCCTCAACCCAAGTCTGCGCTTCGCAATTGGGGACGAGAAAGACATCCCGCTTCTTCGTGGGGCCGCTCTTGATGTTGACTTTCAGGACGTAATTGCAGCTGGCTGGGACCACGAAGACATAGTATTGCCCAGCCTTCAGATCGGCCGAGAATTTCTTGTCAAACCCGTCGCAATAATCGCTGATCGCAGAGTAGTCCGGCTGGGTTGTGTGAGCGCGCAGTTGAACGCTGTTGGCGATGTAGACCCCAGCATTGATGAAAGTAACTATTCCACAGCCGGTTTTGGCGTTCTGGCATTTGGTGTGAACATATCTCTTACTCAGGCCCGGTCCGTACCACTCCAACAAGCCTTCCAATGAGTAACTGTTTTCCTCCGCCTGTGCTGGTGCCCCTGTCAGCACGGCCGAAACACCAAGCGAAAGAGCGACGATCGGTTTGAACATGCCCATCGCTCAGCCCCCTATTTGACCTTGCAGGTGTTGCCGTAGCCATCGGTCGGCGTTTTGCCCGCGCCGTCCGGCTTGGCGCCTTCAACCCACGAAATATCCTTCTTCCATGAGTTCGACACGGTTGTTCCGGTGGTCCAAGTCTGCGCCAGACAGCCGGGGGTCAGATAGATATCGCGGTCCTTCTTAGGCCCGCTCTGGATGTTGATCTTGAGCTTGTACGTACAATTGGCCGGGACGATGAAGGTGTCGTACTGGTTCAACAGCAAGTTGGAGGTGAACTTCTTCTCGACCCCCTCGCAATAGGGGTTGAGCGGGACCATGACCTGGCTCGACTTGGCGTGCACGTCGACGCTCTTGACCGTATAGCCGCCACCATTGGCATAGGCGATCACGCCGCAATAGGCGCCGTCAGTCTTGCAATAGCTATGGGTATAGCGCTTGTCCTCTTTGGGTTTGGAGATATCGCTCCACAGACCAAAGGTCAGAGCATCAAGTGCGGGTACGACGATGTCATAGGCATTTGTATTGGCGGCCAATGGGGACACCAGCAGGGCCGCCCCGCTTGCAGCCAGCGCACCGCGCCCGAATGATCTCTTTGTGTTGGAAATGGGCATCTCAAATTCCTCCGAATTGACCGTGAACCTCGTGGCTCTGTTGTGCCGATCAATGCTTCAGATATTCGATACAAGTACCTGATAGATAGTAAGTATTGCCGCGTACGCAGTGCTATTTTGACCCATGTCGGGTCAGAAATAGATATAGCCCAGAACCTCTTCCCACAGCGCCTGATCAGGCTCCAGCGCGGTCTGAGCAGCACTGCCAAGGTCACCCTGGCGCACGGCCGGCGAGCTTCGCGATTGCTCAGCAGATCGATAGGCAATTGCGGGCGTTGGGCTCGCCATATCCTTGGCGATCAGCTGGCCCCGGTCGAAGGCATAGGGATTGAATCCGCCAAGCCGTTTCGGGGTCAGCAGGATGGCGATCTCGGTGGTGACCAGCTCGGTTGACTTGGAGCGGAACAGCTCCTGGATGCCGGGAATATCACCCAGCAAGGGCACCTTGTCGCGCTTGTCGCGCTCTTTCCTCTCGGACAGGCCCGCCAACACCAGCGTCTGCCCTATCCCGACGCGCGCGTTGATCGTGCTTTCCGACGCGGTGATTGAGAGTGCCTCCACAAAAGTTCCGGCGATTGTCTCGGTTGAGAAATCGGATTCCCCTAGATTGAGCGCCAAAACAAATTCATCATCCGACAGGAATGTCGGCGTGACTTCGATGCTGACCCCGACCCGCTCAGTCAGGCTCTCGCCATCAAGCTGGCCGGAGATCGAAGCGACGAAGACATCACCCGAGAAGAACGAGGATTCCTTGCCCTCCATCACCAGCAGCGATGGCCGGGCGATGATCTCGCTGCGGTCGAACGTGGTGTTGAAGATGTCGAGCGAATAGGTGACTTCGGAGATTCCAATCGACCGGGTGATCGATTGCGTGACGCTGTCATCGACATCAGTCTCGGTCGCGAGCGTGCGGCTGTTGTCATAACTGAAAAGCGTGCTCAGCCCATCGAGCAGGTTGATCCCGCGTTGCGCGACCCGGCTGCGGCTGGAGCGGATGATGATCGCTTCGATGACGATTTGGCGCGCGGCCTCCTCGGACTGGGTGGATGGCTGGGGCGAGGTATCCTGGTCCGATGGGCTGGATTGGTCTTGCGCTTGCGGTCGGCTCGTAGGCTTCTGTGCGTGGTATCGCTGCCAGTCTTCGAGGCGGTTCTGAACCCATGATACTTCGAGCGGATCAGGCACTGTTTTACGAAAGCGCATGAGATAGTCCCAGCTCTCCAGAGCATCGTCATTGGCTGCGCTGATAATCGCCAACGGGCGCAGCAGGCGCCGTTCTTTCTCTGGACCGAGCTCAGCCTTTTCCAGCGCCAGCGCGGCCTGATCCGTCTCTCCGAGATAATAGCTGCTGATCGCCATGCCGATCGCGGGAAGGTCCGCCTCGGGTTCGATCGCTAGCGCATGGGCGAACAGTTCCTGGGTCTTGGCGAAATTGCGGCGTTCAAGCTCCATCTGGCCATAGCAATAGGCCGCCCACCAAGCCTGCGGATCAAAGGTCAAGGCAAGGTCATATCCGACCGCAGCGGTCTCATAATGCTGCGCTTGGCCCTGCCGTCCGAGCTGGTGATAGGTATAGGCGTTGAGGAAATTCGCGCCGACATTTTGCGGCTGGATCGCAAGCGCCTTGCGGAAGTGCTGTCCAGCCGCCTCCAAATGCCCCCGATGCAGCTGCTTGAGACCTTTCGAAACATAGGCTTCGACCAGGGATCGGGGTTCGCGATCAAACAGCCGTGAGTGGCTGAGCGGCGGTGGCAGAGGTTGCGCGATCGAAGGGGGCAGGGGCAGCGGCTTGAGCAACACGTTGTTGCAACCGGCGACAGCCAAGCTGACGAGGAGCAGGGCAAACGAGCGACCAGGTCCACTCAACATCAAGTCAGTCACCCCATTTCCAACCATTCTGCGCAGCGCAAGAGATCGAGCTCTCGCCGCAAGCCTATGAAAATGCTGACCCGGCGCCAGTAGGGAGACTACCTAGTTGGGTGGCTTGCCGACGGCGCAAATACAAAGGGCGCGGTGTTCAAGCCGCGCCCTTGGATTGCATCTGGAATGCGATTGCTTTGCTGGCCTCGGCCTATTTCGGGGCCAGAACCATCAGCATCTGACGGCCTTCGAGCCGCGGGAATGCCTCGACCTTGGCGATCTCTTCAACATCGGTCTGAACCCGCTTGAGCAGATCCATCCCAAGATGCTGGTGCGCCATCTCACGACCGCGGAAGCGCAAAGTGACTTTGACCTTGTCGCCATTTTCGATGAACTTGTTCACGTTCCGCATCTTCACGTCATAATCATGCGTGTCGATGTTGGGACGCATTTTGACTTCCTTGATGTCCTGCGTCTTCTGCGTCTTGCGCGCAGCGTTGGCCTTTTTCTGGGCCTCATAACGGTATTTGCCGACATCCAGGAACTTGCACACCGGCGGGTCCGCATTGGGCGAGACTTCAACCAGGTTCAGGCCTTTGTCATTGGCCTGCTCAACTGCTTCGCGGGTGAACATAACGCCCAGGTTCTCGCCTTCATCGTCGATAACGCGGACCTTGGGCACTTGGATAAATTGATCGTAGCGAGGGCCGCTTTTGACTGGCGGGGCCATCGAACGCCGAGGTGGACGGGCTATGTGTGTTCTCCTGTTTTTGCCTTTGTAGCGTGCCCCTAATGTAGGGAGGAACCGAAGGAAAGACCAGATGAGTCTTGGATTGTTTCCTAGTGCGCACCATCCGGTGCGCAATATCCTCGCTCATGCGACCTATAGGTCGCGTCGCTGCGGGCGGGCTTTGCCCTTGCGAGCCTACGGCTCGGAAGTGTGCCAGTCGGGCTGGAAGCCCGCAAGCCCGCAAGCCCGCAAGCGCGCCTGCGCGCCGGCCGGTAGGCCGAAGCCAAGGCGGACGGATGTCCGCCGCTCGGCGTTTGAGGGTGAAAAGATTATGCGGCATTCCGGTAGAGCGGAAAGCTGACCAATTTGCCCTTGGCTGGCAGGACGGCGTCGATCTGACTTGCTGGCTGCAGCGCTTGCAGGATTTCGGGCGCACCTGCGTCCATTCCGCCGGTGTAGGCACCAAACGCGGGCAGGATCATGCGATCACCCTGTTCACGCGAGCGGCTGACCACTCCGCAGGGCCGCGCGATATGGCGGTTGCGCACCCGCACCCGCATCTTGGGGTGATAATGGCCCGACAGTTCAGGCTGTGTCTCGCCCGGTTTGGCTTCGTGGCGCAGGACAATGCCGTTGAGCTCCAACTCGTCGGTCAGAGCCGCCCCGAATGCACCTACGAATTCTTTGGGCATATGCTCATCGTGATTGCCGGTGATCCAGATCCAGTCGAGCGCCCGGGTCAGCGACTCGAGCATGCCCGCGGCATAGGGATCGAGCCGGTGAGTGCCATCATCATCGTGGAAATTGTCACCCAGGGTGATGACCCGCCGCGCGCCAGTCTGTTTGACCGCATCGGCGATCCGCTCGAGCGTTTCGCGGCTGTCATAAGGCGGCAGCATCTGGCCGTGCTTGGCATACCAACTGCCCTTCTCGAGATGCAGGTCAGCCACCAGCAAGGCCTGTTCGCGCGGCCAATAGAGCGCATTGCTCTTGAGCAGGACAAGCTCCTCACCAGCCAATTCCAAAGGTGCGAACGAAACGGGAACCATTGCCTTCATCTGCCTGTATCACTTGGCTTTGGCAAGAGGCTGTGGTCGGGAATGCGAACTTGACTTCTCTCGTGTCAAAGCGGATTGACAGAGGTGATGGAAGAGGGGCCTTGCGCGGGATCGCTTGGCCCGATCTTGGGACGGGAATTGCAACTATGACGGATTGGCAGCCATATTCTGAGCGCGCGCGCAAATGGTTCGAAAGCCTGCGTGATCAGATTTGCGCTGCGTTTGAATCGATCGAACGCGATGCCGGGTCAGACGCCAGCTTCCAATACACGCCGTGGGAGCGTGAAGAGGAAGGGCATGACAATCCCGGCGGCGGCGTTCAGGGCCTGATGAAGGGCAAGGTCTTCGAAAAGGTCGGAGTCAATTGTTCGACCGTTCGTGGCAATTTCCCCAAAGAGTTTGCTGCATCGATCAACGGCGCCGATGCCGATAACCCAGGCTTCACGGCAACCGGCATTTCGCTGGTCGCGCATATGCACAATCCGCGGGTTCCGGCGGTGCATATGAACACGCGCTTCCTCACCACAGGCAAGGCGTGGTTCGGCGGCGGTGCCGACCTCAACCCGCCGATCCCCTATGAAGAGGACACCGAGGAGTTTCACGCCAGCCTTCGGGCGGCCTGCATGGCGCACAATCCGACCTATTATGAGCGCTATAAGAAATGGGCGGACGAGTACTTCTACATCCCTCACCGTGAGGTGGCGCGCGGCGTCGGCGGGATCTTCTACGACCATCTCGAATGCGATGATGACGACGCGTGGGAGCGCAATTTTGCCTTCACCCAGGATGTCGGCAAGGCCTTTCTCGACATCTATCCCAAGCTCGTCCGCAAACGGATGGAGACTGAATTCTCGGATGAAGATGTCGCCCGCCAGCTCGAATATCGCGGGCTCTATGCCGAGTTCAATCTGGTCTATGACCGGGGGACGATCTTCGGTCTCAAGACCGGCGGCAATATCGATGCAATCCTGATGAGCCTGCCGCCGCGCGCGACCTGGTCTTGATCACTCCTCGTCGTCGAGCGGCTCGTAGACCCTGACCCAATCGACATACATCGCCACGTCACCAGCCTTGATCTGGTCGACGGTTGCTTGCGGAACGCCCTTGTAAGGCTCCTCAATCCCGCTGGTCTTGAACGGATAGATCCCACCCAGCGCGAAGTTGAGGATCAGGAATTTTTCATTGTCGAACCGCCAGTCGCCATAGAAGTCGATCATCGACCGGGTGGCGCGATAGACCAGTCTGCCGTCGATCTCGAACAGCACCGCATCCTCGGTCCATTCGGCGGAATAGACATGCCAATCGGTCGCGTCGGTTTCCTCGTCAAAATAGTATTTGTTCACGATCGGGGTTTCGCCCGAATAGCCCGGCCCGTGCAGCGCTACGCCGATCCAGTCGGTCTCGCCGACATATTCCATGATGTCGATCTCACCGGTTTCAGGCCAGCGGCCCTTGCCGAGCATCCAGAAGGCCGGCCACACGCCTTCCGCATTGGGCAGTTTGATCCGGGCTTCGACCCGACCATAAGTGAAGTCGGCCTTGTCGCGCGAATTGATCCGGCCCGAGATGAAATCAGCCTGGCGATCTTCGCGCGTGTCCACGCCTGGGCGATAGACCGGGCGCAGGACCAAGGCGCCGCCGTCGGCTCCCTCCACTTCCTCTGAGAATTGGATCGTGTCGGGGCTGTCGAGATAAGCCTGCTGCTCTTCATTGACCCAGAAATCCATCCCGACGACATTCCACTTGGTGCGATCGAGTTCGCCGGAGTTGAATTCATCAGCGAAGATCATCTCGCGCGACTCGGTAGCTTCATGCGCAGACAGCGGCGCGGCAAAGCAGCCCATGGCGATCAATGTTGTCAGCAATTTCCGCATATCCAACCCTTTCTATGGTGGCGTCACTCGCACCCAATCGACCAGCATCTCGATATTGCCGGCCTGAATCGCGTCGACACTGGCTTGAGGTAGCCCTCGATAAGGTGAGGCGACGCTGTTCACGGCAAAGGGATAATCCCCTCCCAGTGCGAAATTGAGAATGATGTACTTGGGATTGTCAAACGCCCACGCCCCGAATGGCGCGACATCAGCGCGCGACACCCGATAGAATACAGTGCCGTCGACCAGAAAATCGATCGCATTCTCACTCCATTCAGCTGCATAGATATGCCAGTCGGTCACATCTGTTCCGGCGGGGAAGTAGAAGCGCTCGGACAGCGGCGTGGCGCCCGAATAGCCTGGCCCATGGACAGCCGAGCTGATCCATGAAGTGTCGCCAACATATTCCATCACGTCGATTTCGCCGGTGTCCGGCCAACTGCCGTTCCCGAGGACCCAGAATGCTGGCCAGAACCCCGTCCCAGCGGGCAGCTTTATGCGGGCTTCGATCCGACCGTAGGTGAAGTCATAGGCGCCGCGCGATTCGATCCGCCCAGAAGAGAAATCCGCATTGCGATCCACTCGCGTGTCCTGGCCCGGAGTCCAGATCGGCTTCAGCACCAATGCGCCACCATCGGCGCCTTGCACGCCTTGCCTGATCGCAATGGTTTGGTCTGAATCGATATAGGCTTGCAGCTCGTTATTGACCCAGAAATCGGGACCAATCGCCGACCAGATTGTCCGGTCAAGCGATGTGGAATTGAACTCTTCGGCGAAAGCAATGGTGGTCGGTGTAGGAGCGGGCGCTGGGGCTGGGGCTGGGGCCGGAGCGGGCGCAGGCGAAGAAGTCGGCGGCGAACCACTGGAGCTAGTAGGCGCGCTGCCACCGCCGCCGCAGGCGCTCAACATAGCTGCGGCTGTCGCCAAAAGCAGAGCTCTCTTGTTCACGCGGGCATCCCCTCCCAATTTCCTCGTTGAGAACGTTAACATAGCAGGGGAGTGCGATCCAGTTGGTCATACGAATTCATTGGGGCGAAGCGCAAACCGTGCAACCAATGGCGGCGCTGCTTGAAGGCACCGGCTCCGCCTGAAAACCCTTACTTGGATTAGTGCTTGCCTAACCGGCTTGGCGACCGCACATTCAAGTCAATGCTGCGCCAGTATGAACTCGTAGAAAAGGTCAAAGATTACGACCCGAACGCCGATGAGGCGGCGCTTAACCGCGCCTATGTCTATACGGTGCAGAAGCATGGCACGCAGAAGCGCGCGAGCGGGGATCCCTATTTCAGCCATCCGGTTGAGGTGGCAGGCCTGATGACTGATCTGCAGCTCGATCAGGAAACGATCATCACCGCGCTGCTGCATGACACGGTCGAAGATACGCTCGCTACGATCGAAGATATTGAGGATCATTTCGGTCCGGAGGTCGCGCGGCTGGTCGATGGCGTGACCAAGCTATCCAAGATCGAAGCCATGCCGGAGAATGAACGGGCGGCCGAGAATCTGCGCAAATTCCTGCTGGCAATGAGCGAGGATATCCGCGTCCTTCTGGTGAAACTCGCCGATCGGCTCCACAACATGCGCACGCTGCACTTCATCAAGAAGCCGGAGAAGCGCCAGCGGATCGCGCGCGAGACCATGGATATCTATGCGCCATTGGCTGAACGCGTCGGCATGTATGAATATATGCGCGAAATGCAGGCGCTGGCCTTCCGCGAGCTCGAGCCCGAGGCTTACACCACGATCACCAAGCGGCTCGAGCAATTGCGCAGCCAGGATGGCGGGCAAGTCGATGCCATCGCGCTGGAGATCAAACACGCATTGGCGGAGGCCGGGCTTCAGGTCGAAGTCTGGGGCCGCGAAAAGCACCCGTTTTCGATCTGGCAGAAAATGTCTGAACGGCACGTCAGCTTTGAGCAGGTAACCGACATTATGGCGTTCCGGGTGATCACCGACAATGTCGCGGATTGTTATCGCGCGATGGGCGTCTTGCACACGACCTGGCAGTTCCTGCCAGGGCGCTTCAAGGACTATATTTCGACCCCCAAGACCAATGGCTATCGTTCGCTTCACACCTCACTGATGTATCAGAACTCGATGCGGGTGGAGGTTCAGATACGGACCCATGAAATGAACCACCGCAATGAATTCGGTCTGGCGGCGCATTGGGCTTACAAGCAGGGCGACAAGCCCGATGGTGAAGTGGGCTGGCTGCGCGACCTGATTGAGATCGTCGATGCCAGCCACGATGCCGAGGAGCTGCTCGAGCATACGCGGATGGCGATCTATCAGGATCGCATCTTTGCCTTCACGCCGAAGGGCGCTTTGTTTCAATTGCCCAAGGGATCGACATCGGTCGACTTTGCCTTTGCAGTTCACACTGATTTGGGTCTGCAGACGGTCGGGGCCAAGATCAATGGTCGCCACATGCCGCTGCGCACAGCGCTCAACAACGGCGATGTGGTCGAGATCATCAAGGGGAAGAACGCAGAGCCACAATTGTCATGGCTGAGCTTTGTCGTCACCGGCAAGGCGCGCGCCGCCATCCGTCGATCCGTCCGGCTGAAGGAACGGGCAGAGGTCGCCACGATTGGTTCGAAACTGTTTGACGAAATCGCAGCCAGGGTTCCCGCAAGGATCGGCAAGAAGGCTATCCGGGCCGCGGTCGAACGGCTCGAGCTCGAAGAGCCGGAGGAGCTGATGTATGCGATTGGCGCGGCCAAGCTGACCGATCGTGAGGTGATGGAAGCGCTCGTGCCGGGCTGTACGGCAGAGTTCGAGGAAGACGACGAGTGGCCGCAGCGTGAGCGAGTCATCTCGATCCGCGGTTTGACTCCAGGCGTCGCTTTCGAGCTCGCGACTTGCTGCCATCCGGTTCCCGGTGATCGGATCGTCGGGCTGCGCCGGAAGGGCGAGACCGTACTGGTGCATGCGATCGACTGCCTAGAGCTGGCGAGCGGGATCGACACCGATTGGCTTGATCTGTCCTGGGGCAAGAGATCACACGGCGCGGTCGGCCGCCTAAGGATCACGATCTATGATCGGCCTGGTACTCTAGCGGAGATGGCCGGCGTTTTTGCACAGAACAAGACCAATGTGACCACGCTTGAGCAGGTCCAGCTTGATCATCCATTCGTGACCTACGAGATTGAGGCAGAAGTGCAGGACCTTGCTCACCTGTCCCGTATTCTTAGCGCCTTGCGGGCCAGTGATGCAGTGGCAGAGGCCGATCGAATCTAGCCCATTCCCGGCGCAAATAGGTCAAGTAAAACTGCGCTGTTCAAGGTTAAGATCGGTTTACCGTTTCTTCACGCGGGGCCGTTAATCCGGGAACCTGAAACCGCCCGCTCGGCGGCACATGGCAGGGACACCGGATGAACGCGCATTCCGCAGAGTTTGATATTGAGGGCAGTACGCTGTCTGGCCATGAGGTCGAATCCACCCTTGGCCAGGGTACTCGCCAGTCCTGGCTCGACCGCCTTTCATTGGTCGAGAAGCTCTATCTGGCCGTGTTTGGCAACACGCTGGTTCTCGCCCTGGTGGCGGTGGTGATGCTTGCCGGGACCGGCTATCTGGGTGGATTGGGCCAAGCCCAAGCGATCATCACCTCGGTCGAAGTGCGGAGCAACAATGCAGCGATTGCCTTGGTCACCACCGTCGACAACCTTGAGGTAGCAGACAATCGCGATGGCGTAACTAGCCTGGTCGAAGCGCGCTCCAGCCTCGCACTGGCCTATCAGACCCTTACCGATCCGATCGAATTCGCCGGTGAGGACATGCCTGCCAATCTTGGCGCCAGCGTGCATGGCTTTCGCGACCGCGTCAGCGCTTTGCAGACTAAGCTCGACGCGGCCGAGAGCAATCCTGAACTGCTCGCCGAGACGCGGAAAGAGGCCAAACAACTTTATTCTGATGTCAGTGTTTTCGCCGTTGAATTGCACGAAATTGCCGCGGCCAAGGGCGATATCTTGTTCGCGCAGCTCAGCCAGTTCCTGCTCGGCTTTGTGATCATTGTCGTCGCCGGGGTCGTGGTTTCGCTGCTCGCAGCGCGGCAAGTCATCAGCAATATTGTGGGAGCCATTCGTCAGATCACTGAAGCGATGCAGCGCGTCGCCGACGGACATGTCGAAACCGTCGTCCCTGCGCGTGACCGCAGTGATGAGATTGGCGCCATGGCCCGCTCGCTCGACATCTTCCGCAAAGATTCGATCACGCTGCGTGATCTCAATGGCAAGCGCGCCAAGACCGCCGAAGAAGAGCTTAAACGCCAGCAAGGCTTCGCCGATGAATCGCGCAAACTGCGCGCCGAGAAGAGCGATCTGCTCGAAGGCCTAGCCGATGGATTCGAGGTGACGGTCGGCGAGGTGATCGATGCGGTCAGCTCCGCTTCGGCGCAATTGCGGGAGACCTCCGAAGGCATGGTCGAAATGGCGGAACATTCGGCTGAGCAATCGCGCGAGGCATCGAATGCGATGGAGCTGGCCAATCGCAATGTCACGGCTGCTGCTGCTGCAACCGACGAATTCGCTCTGTCGATCTCCGAAATCAGCAAGCAGGCTTCCGATTCTGCCGCGCTGGCGCGTCAGTCCAACAATCTGGTCGTTGCCGCTAATGCCAAGATGGCCGAGTTGGCGGGTGCTGCGGACGAGATTGGCGAGATCGCCGAATTGATCCAGACGATTGCGCAGCGGACCAATCTGCTCGCACTCAATGCCTCGATCGAAGCCGCCCGTGGTGGTGAAGCCGGGCGCGGTTTTGCGGTGGTCGCCAGCGAGGTCAAAGAGCTCGCGCATCAGACCAGCCAGGCCACCAACAGCGTGACCGAGAAGATCCTCGCGATGCAAACATCGACCCAGGCGAGCGTTGTCGATCTGACCTCGATCGTCGAGCAGATCGAAAAGCTCGAACATGCTGCGGTGGTGATCGCAACTGCGGTCGATCAGCAATCGATGTCAGGTGAGGATTTGGCGCGCAATATCGATACGGTCGCCAATGGTTCTAGCGAGGTCACCGAACAGATCGAAGCACTGCACACCGCTTCGCTGGCAACCGGCTCGGCGTCGAGCCAGGTGCTTGGATCGGCCAAGCAGCTTGACGATCACGCCGAGGTCCTGCGCCACAAGGCGACCCAGTTCCTGGCCGATATCCGCAGCAGTTCACGCGATCTCAGCGCAGACGCGGCCTAAAGCAGCTCAAGCTCGACAATGACGGTCTCGCCCGGGGCGAGGTCCTCGGCGCGCATCACCTTTTTGCTGACCAGCAGGATCCATTCGGATTGCTTGTTCTGCGGAAAGACCGAGCTCTTCCAGCTGGTCTCGCCAATTCGGGCCATGACCTTGACCGAACCGAACCCACGCCGCTTGCCGAACTCAAGCCGCTGCAACACCGCATGGGTGGTGATTGCCTCGGCAGGATCCCCGGTAAATGACACCAGGTGATAGATCGCCTTGTCCCCCTGCCAGCGCTTGAGCGGAAGCTCGGCTGAGACCGTCTCGCTCAATCGACATACTCGAACGGGCGGATCGGGACCGGGATGTTGCAGATATCGGCGCCTCCGGCTGGATGGATGAAGAAATCGTCCTGGCGATTGGCGCGCGCTTGGGCATAGCGGGCAAAGCTGTCGCTCTCGGTCGAGAGATATTCGAATTGCGGTCGCTGTTCTTCGGGGAGGTCGCTGGCGACCCTGATCGACAGGATTGGCACGCGCTTGTCGGCTTCCTCATTGCTGTAGAAGCCGAGCTCACCCGTGCCGCGTGGCAGCGAAGAAAGATGCTCGATCCCTTCAATCACCCGCCCGACCAACGCGATATTGCGATCGAGATGGCGCGGCGCATGGCCGATCACTGTGTAGAGTTCGGCGCCGGTGCCGGTGTCGGGGGAGTAATTCCGTCCAACCCCGACCATGCCGTAGCAATGGGTTGGCCAAGCACTTTTTCCGTCTGAGCCGAGTGGCCAACCAGCCCAGTGGAGGTTGTGAGAAGCGTAGTGGTCGGGGTTGTGGGCAGGATTGCTGATAACGCCAAAGTTTGCGCCCGTTTCCTTCTGAGCTGCCAAGATGGCTTCAGCTATCATTTGAAAGTCGAACGCACCGTCAGTTTTGGGCAATACGTCAGCGGGTAACGAAGATCGGTAATCCTCCTCATCCATCACCTTCAGCGCCTCGGGCAGCGGTCTGGTCTCGCCCTCGCTTTCGGGATTGTCGTAATTGAAGTCGCCCCATTGCACGACGTAATTGTCCTGCACGCGGTTAACGCTGATCCCGTCATACCATTGGGCTCGGGCCAGCGTGCGGATATTGTCGATCCAGCCCTGGCTGAACGGCGCCGTCATCAGCTGGATCACCACTTTGCGGGCATTACCTTCAGCATCGGGGGCGAGCGTCATCACCAGCAGATCCTCAGCTTCAATCACCAGCCAGTCCTCACTCGGTGCTGAATTGACGATGGCATTGGGGCTCGGCAGCGCCTCGGACGCATCCTGCGCGGCGAGCGGAAGGGCGAGGGCGCAGGCAAGCGCCGCGGTGATCCAGTTTCTCATCAAGCAAGTGTGCCAGCCATTGCGCGCACACAAAAGCCCCTTTCCACGCGTTTTCTGGGGCGGAAAGGGGCTCTCGTGACAGCGTTTGCAGGGAATGCCGATCCGCACAGCGCTGTCCAATGCGACTCGCTATAGCACATTTTGGCTCAGGGCGCTTGCTGAGCGGTGCGAAGCCCGGTAGAGGCCGCGCCTTGCTTGCACTCGAGTGGCGCGGCGGCGGTGCGATCATCTTGCACTCAAGCAGCGAAGCGGTAGTGCAAAGATAGTGCGGAGCAGTGGCCGAGTGGTCGAAGGCGCACGCCTGGAAAGTGTGTATACGGTAACCCCGTATCGAGGGTTCGAATCCCTCCTGCTCCGCCACCTAATGCCATCATTCCTGTCATACGCCGTGCGGGTCTAAGAACCCTGGAAATTTGCGCGCCCTTGCAAGAGGGAGAGGCCTTCCAACCCAATTTGACACTGGAATACCATTGCCCCGTCCTGCTTAAGGTATTGAAATCATGTGATCATGTAGTATTTAATACCAATTGGTATGACAGACAGATATAAATAGGTACGCAATTATGGTTGACTTTAATGTCTAGGCCTTTATCCCATGCCTCATAAAGATACCTTTGAGGGAGGGGTTTGATGGCACTTCGCGCAGCCTATTTCGGCGCCAATCCGCGCATTTCCGTTACCGCAGCACTTCTGGCTGGAGCGGCCTTCGCGGCGACGCCAGCGATAGCGCAGGATGAGCAGGGACAGGGTGAGCAGGCAGATGTAACCAGCGCCAATGAGGCCGGCTCCGACATCATCGTCACGGGTATCCGCCAGACGATTGCTAACTCGATCGAAGAAAAACGCACATCAACCCAGGTCTTCGACGCTCTGTCCTCGGAAGAGATCGGTGATCTTCCCGCGCTGTCGATTGGTGAAGCGCTCGAAACGCTGACCGGTGCAGGCTCGCACCGCGAGCAGGGCGGTGCGACTGAAATCTCAATCCGTGGTCTGGGTCCGTTCCTGAGTTCGACCGTGATCAATGGTCGGGTCGCTACCAATGGCAGCGGAGACCGTTCGGTCAACTTCAGCCAATTTCCTTCCGAGCTTTTCAACAAGGTCGGGATCTACAAGACTCAGTCGGCAAGCTTCATCGAAGGGGGTGTGGCCGGCCAGATCGTGCTCGAGACGGTCAAGCCGCTTGAATACGGCAAGCAGCGCATCCAGGGCGACTTCAAGCTCAATGTGAACCCGGACAATCTCGACATCGATTCCGACCAGCGGTTTCAGAAGTTCGGCTATCGCGGGACTGTCAGCTATGTTGACCAGTTCGACGTAGGCGATGGTGGCCGGCTCGGGATCTCGCTGGGCTATCAGCGCAACGTCACCACAAACCCCGAGCAAGAGGCCAATGTCTCCAACACCATTCGCGCTTGCGTGGTTGACCCAACGACGACCAGCGATGGAGTGTTCGATGACGGCAATTGCGACACCAGCAGTTCGACCATTACCGGCCTTCGCGATGGATCAATCACTGATCCTTTCGTGATCGCTCGCAACAGCTATTCATTCCGTCACAACATCACCGAAGATGAGCGGGACTCATTGTTTGCTGCGATCCAGTTCCAGCCTTCGCCAGACGTCGATATCAATGCTGACTTCCAATACTCAAAGCGACTCTTCAAGGAATCTCGCAGCGATCTGAACTTCGCCGAAGGTCGTCGTATCGATGGCCTAGGAGATGCCAACGCGATCCCTGGATTCGATCTGATGTTCACGGACAGCGGCGCGCTGCGCCAGTTCACCGGCGAGCAGCGGATCGAGGCAGTCAGCGAGTACCTTGAGCGCGACGAAGAATATTATGGCGGCGGTCTGTCGCTTGATGCGCAGGTCAGCGATCGTTTGAAGATTTCGCTCGATGCTTCCTATTCACGCACTCAGCGGATCGAGGAAGCGGTTCAAATCCGCTTCCGGACCGAAGACAATGAAGACATCACTGGCGCATCGGTGTGGCCCAACGCGTTTGAAAGCGATGGCAGTTCGACCAATGACCGGATTGAGACTGCAGTGCAGATCTTCCAGAACGGCTCGCAATCGCTGAACTTCGTGACGCAGAACTTTGACGTCACCAATCATGATCTGTTCGCCAATGACCCGCGCCTCCGCGCCGATCTTGAGCAGGATCGTTTCAATGAGATCTGGGCGGTTCGTGGCGACTTTGAATATGAGACCGATGGTTTCATCACCTCTCTGATGGGCGGCACGCGCTACCAGGAGCTGGTCTATCAGGATGTGCCGGGTGCGCAGAATGGCACCAGCCGGTTTGAGAACACGTACAACGACACCGATGGAACTGGCGCCTTGTTTTTCGCGAACAGCGAATGTCGGACCAGCTTCCCCAGCACGGGCTTTTTGAGCTCGGTCTCAGGTGGCAATCCGCTGATCACCAATGTCGACGCGAACGGCAATGTGATCGGAACGTCGAACACCTTTGCAACCTTCGATGCACTTTGCATCGCTCAAGTTCTCGAGCGACAGGATCCTTCGGGATTGTCGTTCGATGAAGACGGTATTCCAATCTTCCCGACGGGTGATTTTGACTCGATCCAGAACACCGATGTCCAGGAACGCACTTGGGCGGGTTATGTCCAGGCCAATTTCGACGGCGATATCGGCAGCACGCCAATCCGCGGTGACTTTGGTGTGCGCGTGGTCAACACCTCGGTGCGCACGCGCGGCTTCTCAGCTGCGCTTGACGTTGTTGTCGACCCGTCAACTGGCGATTTCCAATTGGTGCAGGACAACTCAACCCTGGTCCCGAGGACCACAAAAGCTTCTTACACAGAGTTCCTGCCAAGCTTCAATCTCGTTGCCGATTTGCAGCCCGATTTGCTGGCTCGTGTGGGTGTCTACCGGGCGCTGTCGCGGCCCGATCCGTCAGAGCTCGGTGATGGGCGAATCTTCAGCCTCAACAATGACGATTTCCTAACCGTCGCCGATGCGGTCGCAGGGGGCTTCAACGCGGTCAATGCAACCGGCAACCCGGCCACGGAGCCCTTGCTGTCGTGGAACATCGATGCCGGTTTCGAATGGTATCCCAACCCGGATACGGTTTTGGCCTTCAACGCCTATTACAAGAGCTTCAATGGCGGCTTTGAAACGATTGGCTTCTTCGAGACCTTCCAGGTCGCTGGCGTCTCGCAGGATGTGTTCGTCACCTCGATCGATACCAATGACGACACCAGCACAATCTATGGTATTGAGGTCACCGCGGCACATCGCCTTAGCTGGCTGCCCGCTCCGTTTGATGGTCTCGGCTTCAAGCTTAGCTACAATTATGCGGATTCAGATTTCGAATTCGAAGACGACACTCTTGGCGCTATCACCACGGTCAATCCGGATGGAAGTACGACCACCAGCAATGGCTTGATTGTCCCTTCAAACCTGTTCGGCTTCTCGAAGCATGTGCTGTCGGCTCAGGTCTATTATGAGATCGGAGATTTCGATTTCCAGGGCGTATACAAGCATCGCAGCGACTACTTCCAGCAGTTCGTTTCGACGCCAGGCCGGGTCCGCTATGTCGACGATGTCGGCGTGTTCGAGGCGCGCATCTCGTATAGCCCGAGCAGCAACGTCAAGATCACGCTTGAAGGGATCAACCTGTTCAACGAGCCACGGACGAACTTCCGTGGCGCGCCCGACGACTTCGGAGCCATTCAGGTCTACGGTCCGCGCTACTTCGCCGGCGTGCGGGTCAAGATCTGATTGATCGGTTGGAACCGGTGTCGTTGTGGGGCCAGCGGCACCGGTCCATCACTTTGACGACTGGCTTCACAATAATTATGCCAGATGTGCTACCAAAGGGGTGCGATCAATTCAGGACTAAGGGTAGGTTATGACCGGCAAACGACTCTTCCAATCTGTGGCTGAGCAAATTGCAGCGCTTATCGACGATGGAGCCTTTCCTCCGGGGACAAGACTTCCGGGTGAGCGCGAATTGGCTGAGCGATTGGGGGTTAGCCGTGTCACGATCCGCGAAGCTGAGATTGCGCTGCAGGCGGTTGGACGATTGGAGATCAAGACTGGCTCCGGAGTCTATGTCAGCGAGACTCAACCGGAAAGTCTTGAGGTTTTGCCAAGCGCCTCTGCGTTTGAGGTAACCGAAGCCCGCCTGTTGGTTGAGTCAGAGGCGGCCGCCTTGGCTGCGCACAATATTTCGGATGAGAGCATCGGCATATTGGGTGAGCTGATCGAGCAGATGCGAACCGGGGACGAAGAGGCCGCCAATGAAGCGGATGAATTGTTTCACCGCACCATTGCAGAGGCATCGAACAATGCGGCGATGGTCCATACGATAAGGTCCTTGTGGCGCATGCGGGAAGAGCTGCCCGACGTGAAGGCGACCTACGAAGCGGTTTGCGTCCACGATGCCGATTCAAGGACGGCCGAGCATGAAGCAATCTTCCTGGCCCTCAAGGATCGAGATCCTGCCGCGGCGCGCAATGCCATGCGTGAACATTTTCATCGCCTGATCGAGGCCATGCTCGACGCGACTGAGCGTATGGCGCTCAAGGAAGTGCAGGAGCAAGTGACCAAGAGCCGCGAGCGCTTTGGGGCATCAGCCAAAATTGGCTAACCAAATTGGTCTGACAAAAAATTCATAAATAACATGCCAGATTGATTGACACTGGCGAATCCCTTCGTATAGTCGAGTCCATAAGAAGAGGACGAGAGGATTGAGGGGATGTTGGCGAGGCTTTGCCTTGTTGTGCTTGCGTTGTGCGGCGTTTCGACGTCCGCGCTCGCGGAGCATTATTACGTCCGCAATCAGAACGAATACGCGCACGCGCTCAAGCAAATCGAAGCCGGTGACATCATCATCCTCGCCAATGGGGAATGGCGCGACTTCGAATTGGTGATCACCGGCAGAGGCAAGCCCGGCAAGCCCATAACCGTCATCTCGGAGGAGCCCGGCAAAGTCATCCTAACCGGGCAGTCCAGTCTACGAATTGGGGGTGAGCATATTCTGGTCACCGGCCTGGTGTTCAAGGATGGCTACAGCCCCAGAGGCGAGGTCGTGTCGTTTCGCCGCACCAAGCAGGATCAGGCTCGCAACAGCCGGGTCACCGAGGTCGTGATCCACGGCTTCAGTAAGCCTGATCGCTACGAGAGTGACTATTGGGTTGGGATGTACGGTCAGAACAATCGGTTCGACCACAACTACCTCGTTGGAAAAACCAACAAGGGTGTGACGCTGGCCGTCCGGCTCGATAGCGAGGAGGGCCGCGAAAACAACCACAGGATCGACCACAATTACTTCGGGCCGCGGCCGGTCCTGGGTTCAAACGGCGGCGAGACATTGCGGATCGGGACCAGCAAGTATTCGATGTTCAACTCGAACACGCTGGTCGAAAACAACATCTTCGACCGGACCGACGGCGAGATCGAAATCATCTCGTCGAAGTCGGGCGGTAATATCTTTCGCGGCAATGTTTTCCTGCGTTCGCGCGGGACGCTCACACTGCGGCATGGCGACGACAATTTGGTCGAGCGCAATGTGTTCCTGGGCGAGGGCAAGGACTACACCGGCGGAATCCGCGTCATCAACCGCAACCAGACCGTGCGCGACAATTATCTCGAAGGACTCCGGGGCAGCGGATTCTATGGTGCGCTCACCGTCATGAACGGCGTGCCCAATTCTCCGGTCAATCGCTACGTTCAAGTAGAAAACGCCAATATCCGCAACAACACCGTTCTTGACAGTGCGCGGGTGACCTTTGGAGCAGGCGCCGACGAAGAGCGGTCGGCTGCCCCGGTCGACAGCATGTTCGCGCAAAACCTGTTGGGGGGTACTGAAAGCGGCACCTTCATCGAAGTAGATGCTGATATCTCGGGAATTGCTTTCACCGGCAATCGGGTTGTCTCTGGCTCGGTTCACAGCGCCTTATCGGACCTGGCAGTCGGATCGATAGAGTTGGCGCGGGCGGTCAATGGGCTGCTCTATCCGGTTTCTCCGGAGTACAGCGAGCTGGGAGCACCGCGCGATCTGGCTCCGGTGGCGCTCAAGCAGGTTGGTCCGTCCTGGTACGCCAAACATGGCGATGAAGGGGTGTTCGGTGGCTCTGGAACAATCCGACAGGTCTCGGCTGAGGAGGGCTCACTCGCGCAGGCTGTCGCGGAGGCGGGTGAGGGCGATGTCATCATGCTCGGGGCGGGCACGTATATTGTCGACCGAACGCTCGCACTCGACAAATCGCTGACGATCAAGGGTCAGGAGGGCGAGGCGGCCATCATCAAATTCGCGCGTCCGACCCTTTTTGAACTGCGCGAAGGCGGAAACCTTCAGCTGCAGTATCTCACAATTGACGGAATTCTTGCCCCGGACTCGGTTGGCAATTCCATGATCAAGACGACGAGCTTTCCGATCCAGTCCAACCTGCAAATCGAACTTGAAGGAGTCACCGTCCAGAATCTGGAGGTCAACAAGTCTTTCAACGTTTTGACTCTCGGGAAGAGCTCGCTGGCGGACCGTGTGTTGATTAAGAACAGCCGATTCAACAACATCACTGGTTCGATTGTTTCTGCGGCCTCGGAAACCGAGGACTTCGGACAGTACAATGTCGAATTCCTCGACATTCTAGACAGCCAATTTGCCGAAATCGGCGGGCCGATCGCTGACGTCTATCGCGGCGGGCGTGACGAGAGCACTTTTGGTCCGTTCGTAAGGATCGAAGGCAACCAGCTAGCCGAGGTCGGCTTGGCGGCGACCAATATGGACAAGGCGTCGGTGAATCTCCACGGCGTTCAGACTGCATCCCTGGCGCGCAACCAGATCGCGGAATCGGCCCCATTCCGGGTGGTTCATACGGTTGGCACACCTAAGACCATGATTAGCGATAACGCTTTTGCAGAGACGCCGGCTCTCGTGCTTGAAGAGCTCAACTTTGACGGCTCACATCGCGCTGTGCTCTCGGGGAACTCATTCGCACCCAAAGAGAGCAGCAAGTGATCCGTTCCGTGCTCTTTGCGACGGCACTGGCTGCCGCCTGGCTTCCAATGCCAGCTTGGGCTGGATCGGCTTACGCTGACGAGGGAGCGGCGAGCAGTGCTGAGGAGCAAGCGCTACCGCCTCTGTTCGCGGCCGAGCTGGACCGGGCCAAGGCCTTTGTGCAGGAAATGATGGAGCAGGGCCTTGTCGTGCCTGTGCCCAAAGATCCCGGTGGTGGCTACACGCACGAGCAGCACAAGAGGAACTATCGGGCGATCTACCTCGCTGGGCAACTCTATCGCACGACAGGCGACAACCAATATCTCGACTATGCGCGTGACATACTGCTGGCCTACGCGGATTTGTATCCGACGCTGGGGGACCACCCCGCCAAGGCCAATCAAAATGTCGGGCGCCTGTTTTGGCAAGTTCTCAATGACGCAATGTGGCTGGTGCACGCTGTGCAAGGCTATGCCGATATTCGCGGCAACCTCTCCGCTGCGGACCGCGCGAGGATTGACGATGATGTCTTTCGTCGCGCGGTGAAATTCCTTTCGGTCGATTCCCAACGGACATTCGACCGAATTCACAACCATGCCACCTGGGCAACCGCAGGGGTTGGCATGACCGGGTATCTGCTGGGCGATCAGGACATGGTCGAACGCGCGCTGCTCGGCTCAGACAAGTCGGGCGAGGCGGGATTTCTGCGGCAGGCGGAGCTGCTGTTCTCACCCGACGGCTATTACACCGAAGGGCCTTACTACCAGCGGTTCGCCTTGCTTCCATTTCTGGTCTTCGCCGATGCGATTGAGCGCAACGACCCCGATCGCAAGATCTTCGAACATCATGACGGGATACTGATCAAGGCGCTGAGAACGACCATCCAATTGAGCTATGGCGGCTACTTCTTCCCGTTCAACGATGCGATCCGCGACAAGAGTCTCAAGACGGCGGAGCTCTACGACGGGATGGCGATTGCCTACGGGCTGACGCGCGATCCGACGCTGCTTTCGATCGCCGATTATCAAGGGCGGACGGTGCTGACCGAAAATGGTCGACTGGTCGCGGGCGATCTCGCGGCCGGCAAAGCTGAGCCGTTCGCGTTTGAGTCTTTGCTGCTGAGCGATGGACCCAAAGGCGATCAGGGCGCAGTAGCGATCCTCCGGCAGGGCGAGGGGACCAGGCATACCGCGCTGGTTGCCAAGAACAGCTCTCAGGGCATGGGCCACGGCCATTTCGACAAGCTGTCCTGGCAGCTCTACGATAATGGCCATGAGATCGTGCGCGACTATGGAGCCGCACGTTTCCTCAATATCGAGGCGAAAGAAGGCGGCCGCTACCTGCCCGAGAACACCACTTGGGCCAAATCGACGATTGCCCACAATACTTTGGTGGTCGATCAGACCAGCCATTTCGACGGCAAGGTCAAAGTTGCGAATACAATCGCTCCCGAACAGCTGTATTTTTCGGACGATCCAAAGCTGCAGGTCTCAAGCGCTCGGATTAAGGGTGCCTATGCCGATGTGGTGATCGAGCGGACTCTGTTGATGCCGCAGATCCCAGGGCTCGAAGCCCCCCTGGTGGTGGATCTGGTCCATGCCGATAGCGCGGAGCCGCATGTCTATGACCTCCCGCTTCACTACAGCGGGCACATCATGGAGTTCGACTTTGAAGTCGAGAGCCGGGTTGCTGAGCGGCCCGTCCTTGGCGACGCCAATGGCTACCAGCACATTTGGGTCGATGCCGAGGGTAGAGCACCCCAAGGCAAAGGCGCACTGACCTGGATCATGGACGGACGGTTCTACACTTACCGCTTTGCAGGCGATGGTCCGCTTTCGATCGCCCTTGGTGAAAGCGGGGCAAACGATCCCAATTTCAATTTGCGACGCGAGCCGCTGATCATGCTGCGCGCGCAGCGCGAAAGCGGAACCAGCTTCGCCAGTCTGCTTGAGGCTCATGGCAAATATGACGGTGCCGCTGAACAGACCGTCTCCAGCCGCAGCCGTATCGCGGATCTGTCTCATGCGCAGGTGGATGGCGCAGACATCATCACGCTGACCCTCAAAAGCGGGCAGCGCTACGCGATCGCAGTGTCGCACAATCCCGATCCCGAAGCGTCATATCAAGTCACGCTCGATGGCGAAAGCATCGCTTGGTCCGGGTTTGCTGCGGTGGTCGCGCTCATCGGAGAGGAGAGGTAGAATGGCCACTTTGGTCGATCAGGCGAGCCCCGCCTTCGTGATGGCAGAGAGCACGCCCAAGGAAGATTTGGGCGATGGTATTACCCGCCAGATCCTTGGCTATGGACCCGAGATCATGATCGTCCGGGTTTGGTTTGACAAAGGTGCGGTCGGCCAGGTCCATTCGCATCGCCACAGCCAGTCTAGCTACGTCGAAAGCGGCAGTTTTGAAGTCTTGGTGGATGGCGAGCGGCGGGTGCTCAAGGCCGGCGATTGTTTCTACATCGCGCCACATCTTGATCATGGGGCGGTGTGCCTCGAGCCTGGCGTCCTGATCGACACATTCAGTCCCGCGCGTGAAGACTTTCTTGGGCAGGGGGGCTGACTATGTTCAAGGGCAACCTCCGATATTGGATCGTCATCCTCGTCGCGATTGCGACAGTGATAAATTACATCGATCGCGGTGCGCTCGGCTTCCTTTGGCCAGAGATTTCCGAAGAGCTCGAGCTGACCGAGTATGATTACGCGATCATCCTCAATGTCTTCACTTTTGCCTATGCCTTCGGCCAATCGATTTTCGGCAAGATCTTCGACTGGATCGGAACGAGGTTGGGGTTCGTGCTTTCAATCGTAGTCTGGTCAGCGGCGACCATGCTCCATGCGGTGGCGCAAGGACTGCTGACTTTCTCGATCTTCCGCGCGGTCCTGGGTGTTTCCGAAGCTGGCAACTGGCCGGGAGCGACCAAGGCCAATGCGGAGTGGTTCCCCATCAATGAGAGGGCATTGGCCCAGGGCATTTTCAATTCCGGGGCCGCGATTGGCGGCATTGTTTCGGCTCCAATCATTGGTCTGTTGTTCGTCTTCCTGGGTAGTTGGCAAGCAACCTTCGTGGCAATCGGTGCCTTGGGCTTTCTATGGCTGATCCCCTGGCTGATCGTTTACAAGAGCGGCCCCGATGCACACCCCTGGATCAGCGCCGAGGAGCGCGAGTACATTCTCACCGGTCAGCGCAATGTCGAAACCAACGAGGTTGCTGACTATGCTCCGGACACTGAGGAAATCCTGGGCCGCAAGGAAAGCTGGGGAGTGATCCTCGCGAGCTTCTTCCTCGATCCCATCTGGTGGCTGTTTGTCGGCTGGTTGCCGATCTACCTGCTCAACACTTATGGCTTCGGAGTCCAAGAGATCGCGGTCTATGCTTGGATTCCATACGTTGGCGCGATGTTCGGGGCCTGGTTCGGCGGACTGCTGGCGGGCAATCGTCTGAAGGCCGGGTGGACGGTCAACCGCACGCGCAAAAGCGTTATTGGTCTTGGCGGATTGATCATGCTGGTGTCGCTCCTGGCGACGACCCAAGCGAGCACGCCGCTGGTCGCCGTTCTTATCATGGCGGTGATCCTGTTTGGCTTCCAAACTGCGGTCGGCAACATCCAGACGCTTCCGAGCGACTTCTACAGCGGCAAGTCAGTCGGTTCGCTGGCTGGCTTTGCAGGAACGGCAGCCAAATTGGCGGTGGTCCTGCTCAACTTCCTCATCCCGGTCATCACCGTGAACAGCTACACGCCGGCGTTTCTCGTCGGCGCGGGCCTCGCGATCATGACCGTTCTGTCGGTGCTCATCCTGTGTCCCGACATCAAACCTCTCAAACCAAAGAATGCCTGATCCAGACGGGCAGATCGAAGACGGGAAACGACAATGAAATTTGCAGGCAAAGTGGCAGTGGTAACTGGGGGTAGCCGCGACATTGGTCGGGCAGTCTGCGTCAAGCTAGCGAGTGACGGCGCCTCGGTTGTCGTCAACTACAACAGCAACGAAGCCGATGCCGACGCAACCGTAGCCGCCATCGAAGCAGCGGGTGGGAAGGGGCTCAAGGTCAAGGCGGACGTAACCAAACCTGCTGAAGTCGACGCTTTGATTGCCGCAACGCGCGAGGCGTTTGGCAACGCCATCCATATCCTAGTCAACAATGCCGGCGGATTGGTGGCTCGCAAGACGCTTGAAGAGATGGATGAAGAGTTCTTCAACTTCGTTATGCAGCTCAATGCGACTTCGACCTTCCTTGCTTGCAAGGCGGCAGTCCCACACATGGGCGAGGGAGCTGCGATCGTGAATCTGGCCTCACTGGCGGGCCGCGATGGGGGCGGCGGCGGAGCGATCGCCTATGCCACGTCCAAGGGTGCGGTGATGACTATGACCCGCGGTCTCGCGAAAGAACTTGGCCCTAAAGGTATCCGCGTAAATGCCCTGTGTCCGGGCATGATTGCGACGACCTTTCACGACAAATTCACGCCGGATGCCGCGCGCGCAAATGTGGCGAACTCAACCCCGCTGCGTCGGCAAGGCAAGGCGGAAGAAACAGCTGATCTGGTCGCCTATCTGGCCTCCGACGAAGCCTCCTTCGTTACCGGTGCCAATATCGACATCAACGGCGGCCTGGCGTTCTCATAGCCTGACCGAAATCCGAGAAGATCCGTGACGACCGTAATCTTTGGCGAGGCGATGTTGGAGTACCACAGCCAAGGTGGCTCAGGTCTCCGCTATGGCGGCGATACGCTGAATACGGCGATCCACCTTGCCCGCGCTGGTCATGAAGTCGCTTATGTCACCGCCGTCGGTACGGATCCGATAAGCGATAAGTTAGTCAGCTCTTGGGCCAAAGAGGGGATCGATACGCAATATGTCTTGCGTCACCCGCGCCGGAGCCCCGGTATCTACGCCATTCATCTCGACGAGCATGGCGAGAGGAGCTTTCTCTATTGGAGAGATCAAAGCGCAGCGCGCGAGATGTTTGCCTTGCCCGGCATCGATCGAGCGCTTGAGCACGCACGATCATCAAAGCTTGTTTACTTCAGTCTGATTTCGCTTGCGGTGGTCCCAGATGCTGGACGCACCCAATTGCTCAACCTGGCGAGTGAGCGAAAAGGGAAGGGTATGGCCGTCGCCTATGACAGCAATTTTCGCCCGACCCTATGGCCAAACCTGACCATGGCGCAGCAAGTTTCGAGTGCAGCCATGCAGTCCTGCACGATCGGATTGCCCACCAATACTGATGAATGTGACTTATGGGCCGAGCGGCTCAACGAGTTGGAAATAGCCCAGCGTTGGCGGAACGCTGGTGCCGATCTGGTCGCAGTGAAGGCGGCTGAGAAAGGCTGTGTCTTGGCAAATTCTTCTGGCCTGGAGCCAGTCGAGGTTTCCGCATCGCCGGTCGAGGTTGTCGATTCAAGCGGGGCTGGAGATTCATTCAACGCTGGTTTCCTTGGCGCTTGGCTAGCCGGTCAGCCTGAGTTTGACTGTGTCGAAGCGGGGCAGGCAAGCGCCCGGGGGACCCTGCGTCATCAAGGTGCGATCTCATTCACCTGATAAATCCAACTACTGCGCAGGGACTAGGTAGTTGAAACCAGACCGCCTTGTTGACGGGCGCGGTCGCCCATCCTTTCGCTCACTCCGTTCGGGTCGCGCTATTGTGATTGCGTGATCGCGGGCGATGCACTTTCTAGATGTCTGCGAAGTGCGGCATTGACCGCGTCGGTCGCCTCGAATTGCGGAGCATGGCCTATGCCGGGCAAGCGAACGACTTCGAGGTCTTCATTCGCCTCGATCATCAGGTCGATAAAGGCCGGGTCGAACACGGTGTCATCATCGCCCCAGATCAAAAGGGCCGGGATTACCAGTTGCGCATCCCGGCTGGGCCAGAAGTCTTGCTCGGCGATCGCATTGGGTGCGGGAAGGTTGGCGCGGTACCAGTTGATGTGGCGATCGATGCGCCGCAGGTCCGAGGTCCCAGCTTGCAGCACCTGGGCCTCCTCCAAGCTCATCCGTCCAGCATCATAGTGGTTCTGCGGACCTGATGCGACGCGGTCTCCTGCGCCCGCCAGCCATGCCAGCAGCACCGAAGACGACTTCAGCCGCTCGACATATTGCGAGATCTGCCGTTGGCGCTCGGAAACCTCGAGTATCCGTACAGCCACGTTCTGCGGAGGCGCGCTCATTATTGTGACGCTGGTGAGCAGTTCGGGACGACTCTGAGCATAGGCTCCGGCGAAGGCGGCGCCCCAGTCATGCCCGACCAAATGGATGCGCTCGGCATCAAGATCATCGATCAAGGCATCGAGATGATTGGCCATGGCTGCAAGCTTGTATTGGCTGACGTCGCCTGGCGCATCGGACAATCCCGCCCCAAGTCCGTCGATGGCCACCACACGATAGTCCTCGCGCATGTGCTCCATCGGGCGGATCATCGAATACCAGACCGTTGGGAAGCCATGGATGAACAGTACGACATCGCCTTGGCCGGCCTCGACTACATGCAGTTTGTTGCCCGCGTATTCATGACACCAGTCGCGATAGGTCTCGTTGGTACCGGCCTTGGAATTGGCGAGCGCGACTGCGGGGTCTTTGTTGGCCACGCAACCAGGGGGATCGCTCCGCTCCCAGACCAGTGCAGCCAGAGCCAAGGCGGTCAGCCCTCCCGCCACAATCCCTCCGATTTGGAGTAGGCGCCTCACTGACCTTCCTCCCGATCTGGCAAGGCATAGGCGATGACATAACCACCAAGGCCATCGCGGACCGATTGTGAATCGATATAGTCATTGCTCACCGGATCACGCGGATAGCGCCAGGAAGGATTGGGCACGGTGACGATCAGAAACTGCTTTCCGGATTGCTCTGAGACGTAGGACATCGGTGTGGCTTGACCATTGCCGGGTAGCTCATGCTCCCATTTCTCCTCACCGGTCCGGACGTCGAAGGCGCGGACCGTGGCGTCCATGGTCGAACTAATGAAAGTCAGCCCTCCGCGGGTGGTGAGCGTGCCCGCGCGAACTGCGGTGCCGACATCGATCGGTAGCCCGGAGCGGAGGTTGAACGGGCCGGCGTCACTCATGTCGCCAACCGGGCGGCTCCACAGCAACTCGCTGGTGTTGAGATCGATGACTGCCAGCTGCGACCAGGGCGGTTCGAAGCAGGGAATGCCGGTGCCCAGGATCGACATGAGCGGCATCGGCAGACCGTAATAAAGGATTTGGTCGTGGTTGAAGGGATCCTCCGGGTCACCAGGAGGAGGAGGCTGGTCAGGATCCATCTGAACCGCCGGGTGATTGTCGCCCAGCAGCAGAGCTGCCTGTGGGCCGGCCTCGGCGACTTGCTCTGGCGTCACAAGCAGGAGCCGGTGCGCTAGCAACATTGGAGCCGCTACCAGCAAGCCGTTGTCGGCATCGACCGACACGCTGCCCCAATTGAAGCCGCCGAAATTGCCAGGCGCAACCAGGCTCCCGCCCTTGGTTGGCGGCGTGTACATTCCGTCATATCGCATCCGGCGGTAATCGATCCGGCAGACCAACTGATCAATCGGCGTCAGGCCCCACATGTCCCTCTCATGTCGATAGGGATGAAAGTTGGGGAGCGATGAGAATGGCTGGGTCGGTGAGAGGTACTCGCCCAGTTCCGGGCTTTGCGGAACCGGCCGTTCCTCGATCGGCGCGACGGGAGAGCCATCGCGCCGATCGAGCAGGAAGATCTGCCCCATCTTGGTCGGGATGGCGAGCGCCGGAACGCGCTTCCCGTCCTTGGTCAGATCCACCGAAACCGGTTGGGCCGGAACATCAAAGTCCCAAATGTCATGGTGCACGGTCTGAAAGCTCCAGCGGGTTTCGCCGGTAGAGCCATCGATCGCCACGATTGCGGAGGAGAATTCGTCGTCAAACGGACGGCGGACCCCGCCGAAATAGTCTGGGTTGGCATTGCCAGTCGGTGCAAACACCAGATCGAGCTCAGGATCATAGCTCATCACAGACCAGACATTGGGAGTGCCCGGCGTGTAGGTCTCGCCCGTCGCAGGAGCGCCGCGGTTTTCCGGATTACCGACATCCCAGGCCCAGCTAAGCTTTCCCGTGATGGCGTCGAAGGCGCGCACCACGCCAGACGGCAGGCCGAGGTCCTGACTGTCGAGCACGAGGCCCCCGACCACCAGATTGTCGCCCGCGAGAGTCGGCGGCGAGGTGTGATAATATTCGTCGGGTTGATGCGCACTAATGCCCTCGCGCAAATCGACGGTGCCGCCGCCTCCAAACTGTTCGCACAAAGCACCGGTCTTGGCATCGACCGCTATCAGGCTGGCCGCCACCGTTGCCGTCACAATCCGCGCGGGGCATTCGCCGGAATAGCCTTCGTCAGCCTCATGATAGGTGATGCCTCGGCAAGTGATTGCATATTGGTGGCTGCTGACGCGCGGCAGTTCCGGATCAAAGCGCCAGCGCTCTTCGCCTGACTCTGCATCAAGCGCGATCATCACATTGCCTGCACCGCAGAGGTAGAGCGTATCTCCGATCGCAAGTGGGGTGGCCTTGAAATCTTCCTCCAGCCCGGTTCGATAACGCCAGACCTCCTCCAGCCCGCTCACTGTTTCGGTGTTAATCTGCTCAATCGCTGCAAAACGGATCCCGCCGGGCGTATTGCCATAGTGGCGCCAGTCGGTGCCGATATCGGCTTGGGTCTCGGACTGGGTGCCAGTCCCGTTGTGGACATATCCGGTGAGGGTTGCGGCTGTCAGCAGGGCAACGGCCGCCAGACTTGGCCCGCCGATCCACCAGCGATTGGGTGGTTGAGGGCTTACCGCCTCCGGCTCGCTCCCAAGCGTCGCGCGGTACCAGGGAGTGAGGAAGTAGATGCCCAAGCCCAGCCAAAGCGCCAGTCGCGGGAGCAGGGCGAAGAAATCGAAGCCGGATTCAAACAGCGACCAGGCAACGCTAATCGCCAGAGCAGCACCATAGGCGAGCAGCGCCTTGCCATTGCGGCGGATTAGCCACCATGCCGTGAGCAATGTCACGAGGCCGATCAGCAGGTAATAAGGCGAGCCGCCCAAATAGGTCAGATAGCCGCCGCCCAGGCTCAGCAGCAGGCCGACGAGCCCCATCACCAATGCAATACCCCAATGAGCTAAAGCGCGCATCACCCTCTCCCGTTGACGGCCAGTCTACATCGGATGGATTGTGTGGCCACCGTCGAGGATCATGCAGCGCCCGGTCATGAAATCGCTCTCGTCCGCTGCGAGGAAAACGGCTGTGCCTTCCATGTCTTCAAGCGTGCCAATCCGGCCGATGGCAGAGCGACGGCGGGCTGCATCCTGGAATGCCTGGCTGGTATCGAGCGACATTTCCGTCTCAATGAAGCCCGGCAGGATTGCGTTGGCGCGGATTCCTGCGGTGCCGAGCTCGACAGCCAGGGCCTGGATCAAGCCCACCACAGCAGCTTTGGTAGTGGAGTAACCCGCAGCGCCGCCGGTCCCGACCAGCGAAGCGACCGAGGAGGTGACTATCAATCGGCCCGGCGCCTTGCGTGATAACAGGTGCTCGCTGACGGCTGAGAATGTGTGAACCACGCTCATCAGGTTGAGGTCGATCGTTCCGAGCCAGTCAGCGCGGCTTGTCTTGTGCGAAGCACCGCGAAAACCGCCGCCGCCGGCATTGGCGAAGCAGACATCGACCTTGCCAAATCGCTCCAAAGTGGCGGCGAAGGAGGATTTGACCTGCTCTTCATCGGTCACATCGCAAGCGAAGGCTTCAACATCGCCGCCCATCGCGCGCAGCTCTTCCGCAGCAGCGGCGTTCTTCTCTGGATTGCGGCCCCAGATGGCGACAGCGGCGCCACCCTTCACGAGCCCGCGACCATAGGCGAGGCCGAGCCCGCCATTGCCGCCAGTAACAAGCGCTACCTTGCCGGTTAGATCAAACATATTTTCCTCTAAGTCCCATTTCCGTCAAAGTTCTTCGCTGAGTAGATCGAGCTCTCTGGCAATTGCTGGAACCCGATCAGGTTTCCGTCTGGATCACGTGCAAACACGGTTTCAGCTCCGTCGAGCGAGGGGCTCTCGCCCACGATCGTGCCGCCCGCGTCGACCACCCGCTGGCGCGCCTTGGCGAGGTCCGACACGTCGAACATGATGATGTTGTAGCCGGGAGCGTTGAACGGGCGCGGGGCATCGGCACGCTCGGTCCGATGGCTGTGGAATTGCGCAATTTCGATCTCAAGATTGCGCAGCTCGAACCACGCCATCTCTATTTCGCTGTCTTCGAGTCCCGACACTTGATCGACATTATCGCCGGAGATCGGAAACCAATGACCGATCCTGCGTGGCTCCTGGTTCCCGAGCAGCGAGGAATAGAAATTGGTTAGCGTATCGAGGTCGGGCGTGGCAAAGGCCACATGCCGCATGCGATGCGTGTTCTTTGGCGGTTCGGCCAGGTCGAGCTGAGTGATGTCGACCTCTTCGACTTCGGTAATGGTGCCAAGAGGATCGGTAACATAGCCATATTTGACCGGATTGCGGCTGCTGAGAGCGACAAGCTCTTCGCCGCCAATCGGCTGCGCTCCGGCGGCGAGTGCCTTGGCATAAGGTTGCGTGGTGTCGACGGCCTGGAAGCAGACATGGGCGATGCCAGGACCGGTCACCGACACGGCCTCTCCACTCAGCTCGGAGTCGAATGCAAGCAGCCGCAATTGGGCGTTGCTGCTGCGGATGAGCACGGAACGCGCTTCGCCCAAACCGTCAGACACGATCTCGGATGGCCACGCAGATAGGTCGAGCGGCTCGTCTACGACTACGCTGGTTTCAAAGGCCGACCGATAGAGATTGGTCGACGCCTCTAAGTCATCGACGACGACTCCAACATAGTTCACCCCAACAAAGACATCGTCGAGCCTCTGTTCGGGATTGCTGGCAATCAGACTGCAACCACCAAGAAGCAGCGCTGCCGCCAATCCTATAATGCCTTTCCACACAGATCGTCCCTCCATTCCGCCCAATGATGCGTCACCAGGATCGCTCGATTCGGCCGACTAAATTTGTTGGCGATTGTGAGATCTGTTAGACGGATAGTCAATAAAGACCTCGAAATTGGGCCAATTAGTGTCCCTTTTTCGAATTTTCCCACTCCTTATTGACGTACCATACAACAAGCGTTAGTGAGGGACAAAACAACTAAGACGTGAGGGGAATATGGGGATCCATCCAAGTTCGATTCGTTGGGCTGCGCTGTGTTCAACAGCAATGGCGGCCATCTCGGTGCCGGGCGTAGCGCTCGCACAAGGCGAAGATGCCGAGGCGGTGGTGCCGGACAACGTCATTATCGTGACGGCATCCAAGCGTGAGCAAACCTTGCAGGAAACCCCGATTGCGGTTTCGGTGACCACGGCGGAGACAATCGAGAACGCCCAGGTTCGTGACCTGATCGACATTCAAACTCTGGTCCCCTCGCTGCGGGTCAATCAGCTGCAATCCTCCGCCAACACCAATTTCATCATTCGTGGCTTCGGCAATGGCGCAAACAATGCCGGTATCGAACCCTCGGTCGGTGTGTTTATCGATGGCGTCTATCGTTCGCGGTCTGCCGCTCAGATTGGCGACTTGCCCAACCTGCAGCGGGTTGAAGTCCTCCGCGGACCGCAATCGACGCTGTTCGGCAAGAACGCTTCCGCCGGAATCATCAGCATCGTGACCCGCGCCCCACAGTTCGATTTTGGCGGATCTGCGGAGATCTCCTACGGCAACTTCAATGCGGTCGTCGCGCGCGCTGATGTCACAGGGCCGCTGAGCGATACGGTCGCCTTCAGCCTTTCGGGCAATCTCAACAAGCGCGATGGCTATGTGCAGGATGTCGTTCTTGGGACCGACAACAATGAGCGCAATCGCTGGGGCGTGCGCGGGCAGTTGCTGTTCGAGCCCTCTTCGGATCTGAGCTTTCGTGTGATTGCCGATTACGACAAGATCGACGAAAACTGTTGCTCGGTCGTCAACATCATCGATGGGCCAACCGGCAATGCGATCCGCGCACTTGGCGGACAGATCATCTCCAACGATCGCTTCGGTACCACCAATGCCCTGAACTTCGTCTCCGAGAACGAGATCGAGAACTGGGGCGTATCCTTGCAAATGGACTGGGCGCTCGATGCGATCGACATCACCGCCATCACATCCTATCGTGGTGTCAACTCCTTTGCCGATCAGGATATCGACTTTACCTCAGCTGACATTGTTCAGCGCAGCGAAGGGCGCGGCGATCTGCGGACTTTCACTGGCGAACTGCGTGCAGCCTCAGATTTCGACGGTCCGATCAACTTCCTCGCCGGTGCTTTCTTCTTTCGCGAGGATATCGAAACCAATGGTGCGCTCGAATATGGCGCTGACTTCAAGGGCTATGCAGATCTTCTTACCGGCGGCGCCTATAGCGCGCTGGAGCCAACCTTGCGGTTCCTCATTCCGACTATCCCAGCAGGGACCTTTGGCGGACAGGGCCAAGGCCGGATGACCAACTTCCTGTATGACAACACTGCCATCTCGGTGTTCGGTCAGCTCGACTTCGACATCACTGACGATGTTACTCTCTCGCTTGGCGGCAATTACACCAATGACCGTAAGAGCGTTGTCCAAAATAATGTCAGCACCGACGTCTTCTCAGGAATCGACCTGGTCCAGGCCGGGGTTCTGGCTGGTGTCCCAGCGGCGCTTGCCACGGATCCCGCCTTTAATGGGTTCCTTGCTCTGCGTGGGCTGCAGTTCATTCCACCCTATCTTAACTTCCCCAATGCGGTTGAGGACGGCAAGACCGAGGATAACAACTTCTCCTACACCGCGCGGCTGTCATGGGATGTGACTGAGAACATCAGCACCTATTTCACCCACGCGACCGGCTTCAAGGCCTCGTCCTTCAACCTTTCGACCGACAGCCGGCCTTTCCCGGCTGACTTCATTCCGGGCTCGCCTTTTCAGTCACCGCCGCCAGCATCATCGCCGATCCGCGACGCTGGCCTGGCTGTCACCAATCTCAGCGTCGGTACGCGCTTCGCCGAGCCGGAAGAGGCGACGCTTTATGAAGTGGGCATCAAGGGTCAGTGGGAGGGCTTTGCCTTCAACCTCGCGATCTTTGACCAAACGCTTGAAGGGTTCCAGGGCAATGTCTTCACCGGCACCGGTTTCGTTCTCGGTAATGCTGAGGAATGGAACACTAAGGGGATCGAATTCGACAGCTCGATTTCGCCGATCCCTGAGCTAACCTTTACCGCAGCGTTCACATACCTCGATGCCGAATATGTCAGCTTTGTCGGCGGCACGGCGTTCAATCCGGCCACTCTTACCACGGTTCCGACCGATCTCAGCGGACTGCGTCCGGCTGGCATTCCCGAGTGGAACATTACGGTAGGCGGTACTTACAACCTCGAGTTCGAAAGCGGACACTCGTTGATCTTCCATGCAGACTTCCTGCATGAAAGCGACACGCAGATTGCGGAAGGCCTGCCGCAATTCACGCGCGAGGTGAATCAGCTCAATGCGTCGGTCGCCTTCGAAATGAACAATGGGCTGACGCTCACCGCATGGGGCCGCAACCTGACCGACGATGTCTACAATACGACGATCTTCCCGGGTGTTGCTCAGGCTGGAACGCTCAATGGTTACCGCAACTTCCCGCGCACCTATGGTGGCTCGGTCAAGTTCAAATTTTGATCCCATCCTCAGTCGGGATCATCGGGGGCGGGTGGAGCAATTCACCCGCCCTTTTCTGTCCAGTGGTGTTGGCTCGGAGGCTAGGGGCGGAGCTTGGGCGCATTGATCGGTGCTCGCCTGATCATGCTGTCTGATTTGATCGCAGTGAAGGTGCCGATGATCATGGTCACCGTCAGGTCTTCAATCTCTTCCAGTGGAAGTCTGCGCGTAAGCACATAGGCGCCTGCCGCCGCAGGCAGGCCAAAGCTGATATCAGTCGCTGCTCGCGCAATATCGTATGGCAAGTCGAACAGCCTTGCCGCGATCTCGGCCAGATACTCGACCGAGGCATCACGACCGTAATCGGTCGGGTCATGGCCTTCGCTCAACGAGGGCTCAGACTGCAGGCGTTCGATTATCAGGCCCCGCTCGTCGATATATCTGAGATATTCATGGGTTACGCCGCGTACCAGATCTTCAAAGGTTTCTGCCTGCTCGAGAGCGTTGGCTTGCGCTCGCCGCAAACGCCGCAATTCGCGTTCGAGCAACACGCTCAGCATTTCCTGCAGATTGGTGAAGTAATTGTAGACCAGTGATTTGCTAATCCCAGCCTCGCGACCGACGCGGTCCATCGATAGCGTGGCGACACCTTCACGGGCGACAATATCTGCCGCGTGATCGAGGATCAGCTCGCGCCTAAGCTCGGGCGAAAGTCGGGTGCGCTTCTTCTGAGCCAAATCGGTCATTGTCGTCCCCTATCAGACCTGATCGCGATCACGAACCTTTGGGTTCCGGTGGTCGAGTCTCGGCAAACCAGCGCATGTCCTCAATCGACAAGTCCATCCGGTCTGGCTGGCGTTGCTGAAAGCCGACCAAATTGCCTTCGGGGTCGTGCAGATAGACAATCGTCCAATCGCCCATTTGGAACGGCTGTGCCGCGATACTCATACCCGAAGCCTCAAGGCGGGCGAGGGTGCCAACCAGGTCGGTCACCTCAAAAGTGAAGCTGTTGTAGCCGATCGGATCGAGCGAGCGTGGCTTGGTGTTGAGCTCAGTCGGAGGCGAGACATAGTGCCACAGCTCCAACTGGATATTGCCGAGGTCGAACCAGCTGGCTGCGATCTCGATATCGTCAATATCGACCACATCATCGAAAGTCTTGCGCCTGGTTGGCGGGATCTCGCGCTGCGGACCATAGCCCAGAATGGTGCGGTAGAATTCAACCATTTCAGGCTTCCGGGCGGTGACATTGGCGACATGCGTAATCCAGGAATCATGCTCGAGCCGCTTTTGGCCCATGAAACCGCTCCCCTCGATCAGGCGCCGCTCGACTTGTTCCATCTCGATCATCACGCCGTCGGGATCGAAGCCATAAGCGTAAGTGACTCCATAGCCGCCAAGATCGACGGGGCCGGGGCCGCGCGACAGGATGTCCAATCCGATCGCTTTGAATGCGTCGTATTTCGGGGCTTCGGCGGGCGACTGGAAGCAGATGTGGGTGTAGCCTGGTCCGGTGGCAGGCAATGAGGTCGGCGCTGCATCGGAACCCGGATCCAGGTCGATCAGGCGCAAGAAGATTGTAGGCGTTTTGATCAGCGCAATCTCGATTTCACCGTCGCGCTTGGAGAGGATCTCCGCCGGAATGCTCGCCGCTGCGATCCGCTGTCGGCTCACCACTTCGTAAGTCACCGCCGAGCTGTAGAAGGCAATCGTCGCATCGATGTCGGACACGGTGATTCCGACATTGTGAACGCCGCGGATGGCTTCGGGTGATGCTGCGGTAACGTCAGGGGTCGCAGATTCCGCCGGCAGCGCGGCTGCCGGGGAGCAAGCGGTGAGCGCAACGCAGGTCGTCAATGCGGCGAGAGATCTCAACACTATTCCAAATCCTTCCGGCGATACACTAACAGGACATTGCCGGGGATCTCTCCAAATTTGTCGTAGCCTGAATTGACGATCACCATGCCGCCGGCGACAACAACGCCCGAGCTATCAATCGAGCCACCCTTGGCCGTCACCCCATTGACGGTTTCGAAGTCGCGATTGGTCTCTTGCTTCCACAGCACGTCCCCGTTCGAACTGTCATAGGCGAGCAGCCTGCCATTGTGCGCTCCCGCGAAGATCAAGCCTTCAGTTGCGGTCAGCGGCGCGGAAAGCGCAGTCATGCAAGCATAGCTGATCTCATCGCATGTCGGGGGCTCAATCCGCGACCACAGAGCATTTCCGTTGTTTGGATCAAGCGCGTGGACGCCAGGTCGAGGAGGACCTTCGGCGAATTTGTTGCCTGGCGTATCAGCGATCCCGACCCACAGGGTAGACCCGTCGCTGGTCATGCCCCAATGAATCCCTCCGTTGAAGCCGCCCATTCCGACCCGTGATCGCCACAGCAGCGCGCCATTGTCATTGGGGTCGAGACCAAACACCTCTCCCGATTTCTGTCCGGCCAGGATGCGGTCTTCACCCGTGTCGAGCGTGACCAGCATGGGCGGGGCGCCAAAGTCGAAATCTGGGCCATCTTCCTCGGGGCAGTTTGCCTTGCGCTCGCGCCCGCAAGCAGCGTTCCAGGCATCACCCGCGGTAGCTTGCCAGATCCATTGTTCCCGACCCGTGGCTAGATCGAGAGCGATGATCGCATCGCTCTTGTTATTCGCAGGCGAAGAGTAATTCTCTCCGGTGCCGACGTAGAGCAGGCCGCGCTTGGCATCGATGGTTGGAGTCGACCAGACCGGTGCACCGCTGGGAGCTAAGATATCGGTCCCTAAACTGGTCGTGCCGACCTTCTCTGGCTTGTCGGTTGAGTGCCAACGCCACAGGGCTTCGCCGGTCTGTGCATTGAGCGCGGTCACTCCTCCACGGAAGGTGCAACAGGCGTAGTCATCGACATAGGCGCTGACGATCTCGGTCGAGGACATGGGTATGTAGAGGATCCCGTCGTGCAGTGCGACGCTGCCTGTTATCGTGCCGTCGGGATGATCCTTGACCGATTTGACCCAGAGTTTCTCGCCCGTTTGTGGGTCCACCGCGTGAACCTTGGCCTCAAAGTCACCAAAATAGAGCACAGATGGAGTACCGCCTTCACCAGTGGCGATGAGGGGAGCGTTGCGAACTTCGGCGCCCGCCTCATAAGTCCACCAAGCGCAGCCTGTGGCGGTGTCGAGCGCATAGACCCGACCCGATTGGCTGCCGGTAAAGATCGCCTCTTCGGTTACCGCTGGTTGCGATCGAGCACGCTGAGCGCCAGGAAAGCCAAATGCCCAAGCGAGTTCAAGCTCTGAGAGGTCTTCAGGCGAAATTCCAGCGCTCTCGGCGTCCTGAAACCTGTTGTTGCTCTTGTTGTTGCCCCAGCGATTCCACTTGGGCGCGCCAGCAAATTTTAACTCGCCTTCACAATATTCAGTCGCCACATCGGCCCCTGCGGCCTCATTGCCAAGATGCTGAGAGAGCAGGAGCCGATCCACCCGGCTGAGCGCCGCTCCCTGTTCCTTCATCACACCTTGAGTGAGCGCGGCGAGGATGACACTTGGGTTGAGCGCTTCCATCGCTTCGCGCGTTGGTGCGCCTGCCAGACCAGCGTTGTGACAGCTCGCGCAATTGGCGTCATAAAGGCCCTCAGCGTGAAGGCTTTGACCGCTCTTGGCGATTGACGGTTCGTCTATTTGCTCGCTCTCAGAGCAAGCACTGAGCGCAAGTACGGACAGAATTATCGATTCCCAGCGCATTTTTGAACTCCCTATTGACTATTAATACAATAAGGGAATTTCGGTCAATGGTTAGTTGCTCGCTGAGGGGCACTCTGAGCCCTTGTTAAGGCGATCGTACGCGGCGAAATGGGGCCTTGGCCGAAGACCAGTTAGCGTCAGACTGCCCCCACCGCCACCCACCCCGAGCACTGGTCTCCCATTTCGAGGATTTCCCTGAAAGCCCGTGAATTCGGGCGCTTGCGGGCCGCTATCCGTCACATGGCGCCGTCTTTGCGCGGAGAATTGACCGAATTTCGGCCTCATTTGCCCGAGTGTCTCTGGGCGGTTCCAAATCAGTGCGGTTTCCCTGTTCAACGGGGAATTTGGCAAGGGCCTTGTGAAGGTAACTGCCCTTTGGGGATTGATAGATGCAATTTCGGAAAGAATGGCGGAGCATGGCGGCGGCCATAGGTCTAATGCATTGCAAAATCGCCAGACTTTTTTTGCCAACAATGCCTAAGCGTTTCGTAGCTTATTCACTGACGCTCAGTCCTTAGGACATTGATATTTGGCGCATTTCCCAATGGACAACAGCATAGGTGGAACCACCAGTTCCCGCTTTGCTAGGGTCGGGCAGAGGTCGGGTCCGCTGACCTGGCCAATTGCTTGCAAAACCCTGAATCAGAGAGAGCTTCCTTGGCTTTAGGCAGTCCGGCCTGTTTAGGCCCTTGATCAATCGGGATCACACGTCCCGATGTCCCATTGCCGACTGGCGGTGAGTAAACCCACAAGGTTCCTCCCTCATCCTGCGCGGCAAGACGCAGTAGCTTGTCTGCCTGTTGGCAATCTTGTTGAACGAGGAGACCCTCTGCGAACGCCATTCCTAGATCGTATTGCGCCTGTTTATCACCTAACACAGCTCTGTCGTGAATAGGGAGAAGCGTCGTCGGCAGGCTGGCCCGATCGACGGACAGACTATTGGCCGCGCACCCTGCTGACAGAATTGCAGCAATTGCCAAAAACAGAGTTCTCATAGCCAGCCTAACCTCACTATTGCTTCGTTGAACCCGCAGCTTCAACCACCGCCTTTAGCTTCTCCCCTGCATCCGCAGTCACGGTTTGCACAGTCCGCTCGCCCGTGCGCGGGTCGGTCTGGTGGAAACGAAACTCTTGTGCCTTGAGGGGCCCCGAAATGAGGTCGGCGATCATGATCTCGCGCTGTTTATTCTTGGCATCTGCAAAGGGGGCGATCAGATCGACCAGCCAAATCCTGTCACCGCTGTCCCACTCTTCCAGAGTCAGGCGGTTCTGAGGCTCGATCATCCCGCCTTCGAGTTTTTTTTCGGCAACTGCACCGCATTTGGCCCACAGCGCAAGGCCGACTGGTCGGTCGCCGTCACGAAAGATGTAGAACTGTCGCTTCAGCAATGCGGGCATACAGAGCCACTCGATCGCATCGATCTGCATAGCCCTGTGGATGGGAGACTGGGTCAGCAACCAAGCCATCTCACCCAATAGATGTGATACTGTAGGGGCGGGTGTAGAAGTCATCGAAATATCGTCTCACTCAAGCGAAATAGTCCAAAGGCGTATATCCTTTGTCCCGCCGATCCCCAAGGTCATTGACGTGAGACCCACTTCCGAAAGTGGCCAGATCCTGCCGCAACAGCGCCAACTTCGCAGCCACCGATGCGGTGTCCGCAATGTCGTCATTGGCTGCCACCGCTGTGGGATCGGGGTCCGCCATAAGTGTCTCGACATCAATCCTGACAGGCGAATTCGATTCAATGGCGAACATCTCGCCTCGGTCTGTCGGGGCGATTCCCGCAGGAACCGGCTCCGGCCCAACCGAGTTTGGCACAGCCGGTGGATCATCGTGCTCGGTCAAGAATTCCTGCTCTGCCCGCTGGCTGCCCGCTCCACCGAGAATTGGGTCGGCCGTAGGTAGGCCTGAGACGCTTTGCCAATTCTGCATCAGCTCATCGATCGACATGTCGTCGATGCTCGAAACCGGCAGATATTCGGGTGCAGGCGAAAGAGAAGCCACAGAAGGTCGCAGCGCTGTTGCATTGTCCGGTGCAACCTCAGAAGGGCGGAAGCCCAAGGCGACGTCGCCGACAGTGCCAGTGCTTCCATCACTACGCGTGAACACTGTTGTCGACAGCGTCACATTGCGGCCCAGCTTCTTGCGATCGTCGGTTCCTGCGAATGTGAGGCTGAGCGATTCGATGCCGAGATCAATCAGTGAAGCGAGCTCGCCAGCATCGGTCACACCGTTGCGATTGCGATCAACCCAGACCTGAAGGTCTGAGAAAAGATCGTCATCGCTCGATACTAGCCCATCGCCATTGCTATCCAATGCAGCCAGCCCAGCCTGTCCATTTCTCAGGATGCCGTCGGAGTCGAGGAACGCCATTTCGGAACCATCGTCGACCTGGCCATTCCGGTTGCGATCGATAACCAGGAATCCATCGTTCGAGATAGCCCAACCCGCGCGGTCTTGTGCGCCGTTTCCGTCCATGTCGAACATGACGCCAGATTTCTTGTGGCGACGTGTCTCCAGTCCGTCTCCATCAAGATCAAGTACGACAGCGCTCATCATGCCATGCGTGCGATTTCTGAAAGTGAAGATCGAAGCACCTTCGGTCAGGCCGGCACGGGCATCGAAGGCCCCAGACTGGCGTCGCGGTCCGATGAACAGGGATCCGTCCTGCGAGAACAGGCGATACCTCTTGCTCTTGGTCCCATACTGCATCTCAGCAAATTCGAGCGTGGGGAGATCGGGTTGGCTATTCCCTTCATCCGGCACCGGTTCAGGATCGGCGGGGGACTCTGGATCAAAGATAAAGAAGACATCACCAACAACCCCTGAACCGCCACTGGCGGTTTCGAAAGTCGATGTTGCATAGAGAACATTGTCGCCACCGCCGGGGGTTTGTCCGGTCCTCTGCCCTGCGAGATCGATCGAAACAATGCCGAGATCGTCCAAAGTAAGGACCTCTCCCGCATCCGAAACACCGTCACTGTCGAGGTCCTGCCAGACCAGGAATTCGCCCCATTGCGCATCACCAGTGTCGAACAATCCGTTCGAGTTGGTATCGAAAAATGCGAGGCCTTCCAGGTCAGAGAACGCGCCGTCGAGGAATTGCTGGAAGTTGATCTCATCGCCATTATCGACAAGGCCGTTTGCATTGCTGTCGAAAGCGAGGATGGCATCGTCGGAACTGAACCAGCCAGTCCGGTCTAGCGTGCCATTGGCGTCCATGTCGAACCGCACTCCAGCATCGATCGATAGAAGCTCTACTCCATCACCATCGAGATCGAGAATGACCGGCGGGAAATAGAAACCATTCAACAGTTCTTCGAGGTCGAAGTCGAAATCGTAGTCCGGATTGACGACCGGGATGTCAGGCGTTGCTCCGGTGTCCGCGGCGACATTGATTGTAAGTGTCGCCTCCTGCCAAAAACCGTTCGAATCTGTCGCTCTGACCGTCAGGGCGTCAGCAGCATTCGCACCGGGCTGATCGATCTGGAAAAGCGTTCCATCTTGGCCCAGGGCCCAAGGGGCATCGCCTGTCTGACTCTGAAGCGTCCAGGTCAGATTATCGCCTTCGGGATCGTCGAGCATCAGGTCGGCGAGATCGATCGCAAATCCATTGAGGTCAGGGATCGGCACAAGGGGACCAAGTGCCCGACTGAAATAGGCCACATCGATCGACGCATTGGTCAGCGTGTGCTGTTCATTGACGTCTGCAATGTCGACTGTGAGCGTGGTGTAGTTTGACCGAGTGTCACGCACGCCGTTGAGGTCCCGGACCCGAATGTCGTAAGTGTAACTGGTGGCTCCGGTCTCAAAGTCGAAGCTTCCTTCGTTAGCGATCACTTTGCCAGAATCCCGTTCAAGCCTGAACCGGTTGTCCGACGAGAAGGTCACATATTTGCCGCCGACCAGGCTCATCAGTGACCGGTCGAACAGATAGTCGACCTTGCTGTCGCTGCCATCAGGGTCAATCGCATCAATCGTACCTGCGACAGTACCAATTGCGCTATTCTCATCCATCGACACGGCGAAGCCGCCTTCGGGAACCGTTGGCGGTGTCTTGAGGCCGGGAATCTCCAAGCTGACCGTGATCGGAACAACAGTGGCGTTGCCAGCCGCATCGGTCACCACGACAGAAAAGCTGTCGCTGCCGGTTGCGCCCAAGTTTGGCTTGTATTCGACAATCCCGTTGACGGAGTCGGTTATCTCGAGAGTGCCTTGACTCGGAGCTCCATCAGGATTGAGTTGGAATTCAACAATGTCATTGTCTGCATCTTCAACATATTGACCGATGTCCAATGAATGGGCGGTGTTGCGCTGCGCAGCGCTGACACCGAACGGGTCAGCCGCATCCGCTGCAAGATCAGCGTCAGGGATGGCGACCAGCGAAGGCTCGCCGAAGTCCGCGCTCCATCCAAAGTTTGTGTGGTTCTGCTGAGTCCCAAACTCGGATTCAACGTAGAAGGCGCCAGAGTCACTGTCCCAACGACGCGAGTGAACCGCAATTCCTGAGACCTTCTGGCCGGACTCGGCGTCGTAGATTCCGCTGTAATCCTCGCTCGAATCTAACGGGGTACCATCAGGCAGAATGTAACTGACAATCTTGTACCAGCGATCCTCGACCAGATTGGCTGCCTGCGCGGAAGGCGAAAGCGCAATGAAGAGGTTGTTGGTTGTGCTTCCGGTTCGCAGGCTTTGCTGCCCGACACCGTTGACCGGGCTGCGGGTTCTCAAACTTATGTCGAGCCGATGGTTGGTCAGGTCCGATTTGCGGAAGTACTGGGTGTAGCGGTATGTCTTTGAGGTATCGACATAGACCTTGTTCGAGCGTTGGTATCCGCCTCTCGAATCAGTATCGAACTGGCCCGATTGCAGCACCACCAACGGATTGCCATCGGGGCCTTCAACCTGGTTCCAACGCAACTCACCATCCAGTGCCCAGCTGTTGGAGTTGGTCCAGCCCTCGACGAAACCTCCGGTAATGAACTGGGAGTCGATAAAGGTGTCGAGGTCATCACCGTCGCGCATCATGTAAAGTGGGTCAATCTCGCGCACCTCTGGTTTGTAGAAGTGGTGCGGGTAGACCCCTGGCTGCGCTGCTCCATTGTAGCTGAACATGCGCGTCGCAACGTCATCTGACGTCCGGTTCGGGTTCAGTTGAAAGGTTGTGACGTCACGGATCTTTTCGCCCGTCTCGGTATCGTAGACACCGCCCAGATCGCCCTGAACGATGCTGCTGGCGGTCTCAGGAAGGACGTAGGCCACCACCTTGTACCATTTGTCGGTCTCATAACCGAGGCTGGCGCTGGGTTGATCGCTCAGGAAATAGGGGTTGGTGTTGACCACCCCGGTTTCAGCATCAAGCAGGTTGTCGCCCGTTGCCTGTGGTCCGAGATAAATCGTCGAGGCCTGCAGCTGATCAGCCTTGATGTAATAGGTGAACTCGTAAGTCTTCGAGCCATCAAGCGCGATCGTGTGAGAGTAGTTTCCTCCACCTGGGGCATCGCTATCGATCTGGCCGCTCGCCATCGTAACGACATCGTTCCCATAGGGACCATTGCCGGATGAGTGAGCCCATTGGGTCTCAGAAATATACGCTTGCAGGGAGGTCTGCCAGGTGGGGAGCGTGGCCGTTCCCGTGGGCACGTTGTCGACGTCCTGCGGCCAATCATTATCGTCGATCAGGTTCTCGCCGCGATAGCCCGGCACTCCTTCGGGCCAGAGATCGGTTATGAGACCGTTGGCACCATAGTTGAGCAGGTCGAAATGCAGCGCTGCCTCATCGGCCTTTGGTGCGGGCGTCGATCCATCATACCAATAATTGTCGAGCTGCGACGCGACTTCATCGGGCAGTGCATCGGGAACCGCTGTCGGTGACTGTGCCGCCATCAGATCCACCAGCGACAATTGGCCAAACTGGCCCGCACCGGTGACTGCAGCTTCTCCGAGGATCAATTCGCCATCGGCTGTTACTATCCGCTCGATCGTGTCGGCAGCAGAGTAGAATCCGGTGATGGTGGCCTGTGTGTCGCCGCCAATAACCGAAACCACAAGATCATTACCGGTTCGAGCAAGCCAGACCTCACTGCGCGTGACTCCGTCCACAAAGGCGATGGCATCGAGGCCGGAGCTGTCAGCGATTGTGTCGCTGCCATGGTCGCGACCGAACACAAACTGGTCATCGCCTGAACCGCCGTCCAGGATATCATCGCCGAGGTCGCCAATCAGCGTGTCGTTGTGATTATCGCCGCGCAGATCATCATTGCCAGCGCCGCCATCAATCAAATCGTCGCCATTGCCGCCGCTGAGGTAGCGATTGCTGGCCCCTTGGGCGGAGTCATCTCCATCCCCGCCAAACAGTTGATCATCGCCATCGTGGCCGAGAATCTGATCAGCCCCTGCGCCACCAACAAGGAAGTCGTTGCCCTGGTTTCCGTGCAGGATGTCGTCACCAGCACCGCCGGAGATATTGTCGTTGTCATCGTTGCCGTGGAGCGTGTCATCTCCATCGCCTCCGACCAGGACATCGTCGCCGCTGTGCCCGTAGATGACATCGTCGCCACCATGACCAAACAAGCGGTTGGCATTGTTGTCGCCATTGAACACGTCGGCGTAACCGTCGCTGCCTTCGACGTTCTCAAACCCGCTGAGGATGTCCCCGGCTGCATCGCCGCCTGACTGGGCAGTGGACAGGCGAAGGTCGACTGTCACACCCGCCGAGGAGCCAAGATACCGAACCGTATCGCCCCAGCGCCCTGGATTGTCTGCGGCCAGGCTGTTGGTGCCCCCGTTTAACGTGTCAGCGCCAATCCCGCCCTCAATGAAGTCATCACCAGCACCACCGGAGAGGGTGTCATTCCCCTCTCCGCCGAAGATCACGTCGTCGCCAGAGCCGCCATTGAGTGTCTCGGCTGCCGTGCCGCCAACCATAAAATCGTCATCACTCGACGAAACACCGTTGAGAACCAGATTCTCGAGGCTTGCAACGAGGCCATCATGGAATTGCAGGAACTCGACCCGCCCGCCAACGGTATCCTGGTTTTCGATCTTGATCGACGATCCGTTGGTATGCGTGATCGTGAGGTCGCCGCTCGCTTCCGAGAAGCTGAGATCCGCCAGCAGAACTCCTTGACCCAGCTCAATCGTGTCCTCGCCACCATCAGCGTTAGGATCGAACGTTTCACGGGTCGCGAGGCCACCCGCGACTGATTGAACGAATCCGCCAAGCCATCCGGAGGTGTAGGTCGTTCGCGTCGCCGTTGGCTTGGGCGAAAATTCAAACAGCTCGATTGTGTCCCAATGGGAGAACGCAACTTCTGACGTCGAAGCATCCCTGATTTGATAGGTCCAGATGTTCGTCACTTCTGGTTCACCAGGAACGATCTCCATCATCCCATTGCCGGTGACGTACCAATCAGCGACATAACCGGCGCCGACTGAGCCGTCTGCGTTCATCGCTACGTCAAAAGCAAGATCGCCATCGCGGATCGTGTCGGCACCATCGCCTGGGCTGGACGATCCAGCTCCAAACAGCACGCTGCCATCAGGCTGTACATCGTAGCCAGTGACCCAGCCTGTCGCTTGCAAAGTTGGCGTGTAGCCTGGAGGCAGGCCATTGTTCGTGGTGACCGGCGTGCTCGAATCCGAATAGATGCGATTGCCTGCTATGTCGTTGTTGTAGCCCCCGACAACCGGCGTCACCGAAGGATCGTAGACCCTGTAATACCAACCCCAGACGCCAGAGAATGTGTAAAGCAGATCCCAGTTTCCGGTGTAGCCGTTCTGGAGCGCCCCTTGCGCGTCCATCACCACGGTGCCACTCGGCCCGCTCTGTCCGTTGGGATCAAAATCGCCTAGCCAGACGTAGGTGTCGTCGCCCAAGCCACCGGCTAGCTCGTCGTCGCCTGTGCCGCCATCGAGAATGTTTTCGCCGGCATCACCGCCCAGCACATCATTGCCTGAGCCGCCTTTGAGGTTCTCGATCGATGAGAAGGAATCGCCGGCTGCCGCGCCAGTCGCGGCGGTAACCTTGCCAAGCGACACCTCAATATCTGCAGAGCTATCCTCATAGGATGCCCAGTCAGACCCGGCCCCGCCGACAAGAATGTCCGCACCCTGACCGCCAATCAAGACATCGTCGCCGTCTCCGCCGTAAAGAACGTCATCACCTTGACCGCCATCGATCCGGTCGAGACCGCCATTGCCGGCAAGAATGTCATCGTCGTTCCCACCAGTGATCTCGTCGTCGCCCAGACCCGCTGTGATCCAGTCCTTGCCGGATCCGCCATCGAGCGCAGCGTCATCGCCGGCGGTTCCAACGACCAGATTGGTGGTTGTCAGATCGAGCACCCCAGTGCTGAACAGAGCCAGTCGCTCAATGCTTCCTGACGCGCCATTGTTCCAATCGACCAGTGTGATGCTGTCCGCGCTCGAGAAGCGCCCGCTGCCACCCTGATCGCTGCTGACGTGAATGATCAGGTCATCGCCATTGTTTTCCAGAACCAGATCCTGGATCAGGATATTGGGAGCGAACTCGATCGTGTCTCCGGTCGTCTCGCTGGCGCCATCGACTCCAACCGAGCCTGATGTTGCAGGGACAAACAACCGCAGCGTTTCGCTCAGACTATCAAACTCAAACCGGCCATTCCACTTGACGATCGGATCGTCAGCAGTTCCGACATTCTCGCGCAGGACTTCGCTGCCTGGGCCAATCAGCTCGCCATTGCTGTTCTCGGAATAGCCAGCGGCCCAGCCGCCGGTGCGGGTCCAGACCGTGCTCCAGCTTCCGGCCAGTTCATCGACGAGCGTATCGTGACCATCGCCGCGGCTGAACTTGAAGACATCATTGCCGGCTCCACCGGCCAGCCAGTCGTCACCGACGCCGCCCGAGATCAGGTCATTTCCGGAACCGCCATAGATCTCATCGCTGCCGCCATCGCCGGTTAGCGTATCATGGCCAGCCTCGCCCGTGATCGAATCATTGCCGCTGCCGCCGACGATCAAATCATCGCCGCTGTCGCCTGAAACCACGTCGCTGCCGGTTCCGCCATTGCCGACATCGTCGCCAGCCAGCAGGAACAGGCTGTCATCGCCGCCGCCGCCAAACACGAAGTCGTTGCCGAGCGTGCCGATCAGCGTGTCGTCGCCATTGGTGCCATTCACGAAGCTCGAGAAATCACCGATCCGGATCTCGTTGCCATCGGCAAAGCGCAGCCATTCGATCCGATCGAACGGGTTGGAGAACCAGTTTTCGAGGGTGAGCGAGTCTCCTGTAGGATTCTCATCCGCTCCCATCACCTCAATGATCAGATGATCGCCGGGATTCGCCCCGTCCTGTGAACGCCGCAGCCGGACATCGCCAATCCCGATGCCCTGTCCCAGCACAACGCTGTCTTGACCGCCACCGACGGTCTGGCTGGAGGACACACCCGGGGTGTAATAGCCGAACCAGTCGAGCCCATTTAGGCCGGCATATTGGTCGGCAACATAGCTGCCGAACTGGTCATCGGCCAAGGCCGCGACCGAGGTAAAGCGGCTCGAGATCGAATTGCGCACGGTTGTGCTGAAGGAATCGAGATAGACATCATTGGCCGGATCCCAGGCGAGGAAAGCATCCTGCCGCATGGTGACCGGATCCAGCTCCGTGACAATGTCCGCACCGTCACCCAACCGCAGCAGGTAGGTGTCGTCTCCGGTCCCGCCGAAAAGGTCATCATTGTCGCCCGAGCCGCCGGTCAATATGTCATCGCCGCCGCCGCCGGAGAGATCGTCAACCCCGTCGCCGCCTTCGAGCCAGTCGGAGCCTTCGCGCCCGATCAGCGTGTCATCGCCCGCGCCGCCATCGAGGTAATTGCCGTCGCCGCCAAGCCCGCCGCTCTGCGCCCGCGCGTCGAGCGTGTCATTGCCATCGCCGCCCAACAGCCAATCGTCGAGCCGCCCGCCATAGAGCGTGTCATTGCCATCGCCGCCGAAGATGTTGTCGCCAAGGTCCGAGGCGTGGACAGTGTCATTGCCGCCGCCGGCATCGACCGTCGCCGCAACCGCGATGTCGAGCACGCTGTTGTCTTCGGTGCTGAAGCCGAATTGGGAAGCCGTGCTGTCGGTCCGGCTGCGCGCAACGCTAAGCTGTGCGGTCGAGTTTTCATGCACCACCAGATCGTCGATCCAGACCAGTGGATCGTCATTCACCCCGTCGACGATCGTGCCGATGCCGGACACGGTCGTATCACCATGTTGGAGCGCGCTGATCCCGGCACTCGCGGTGGCCGAGAGTGTCAGCCGCTCATGCCCCTCGACATTGAGGAATTCGGGCTCTCCATTGCCCGATCCGGGAATAATCAGCCCCTCGGTGTCGAATTCATAAGGATTGTAGGTCGGGTTCGCAGTGTTGTCGGCGGTGGTCGCAACCCGCACGAAATACTCGGTCACCCCGGAGTTGAGCGTGATCGAGCTGGCGCTGGTCCAGCCGCCGATTCCGGTGGCCGAGACCTGCAGCGCGTCGGTGTAGTCGGTGCCCGCTTCGGCGCCGTCGGGGGACAGCGCGAGCGCCAGTGTAACCGCGCTGCTTGCACCCTTGGAGAGGCTGACCCGCCAGACCAGATGATCGCCTTCATTGGCATAGGCGCGGCCGACCATGAGGTGCGATTTGTCGCTGTTGTCGACAATCGTGACGTCAGCTTCGCCGCGCTGGAGATAGGTGCCATTGGCGTCTTCCAGCATGACCCGGAACTGCTCATCCGCTTCGGCGCTGGTGACCGAGCCAACGCTGACCGCCGCGCTGGCGCGCAGATTGCTGCCGCCAATGCTGCCCGAGCCGCTGGAGACCGCGGTAAAGTCATTGCCGCTGATTGCGACATCATCGCGCAACACGCCGTTGATGACATAGCCGGTCTGATTGGCGAGTTGCCCGGTGCGGAGATCGATTACCTGCGCGGATGTGTCATCGTCAGGACGCTCGATGACGGTCTGCCCGGCAATGTCGATGGAGTCGCCGAGAACGAAGTCGCCTACACCGATGAGGCGGCTAACCTTGTCGTTAAAGGGATCGTACTCAAATCCGAACTCGAATGTTGCAGCGTTGGAGTCCGCCTCTTCGGCCAGAGCATTGAAACCTCCAAACCAATCGGAACGATGCCGACGTGTTAACCCCAATTCCTCCGCGAGGATAAGATTAAGCGCAGACTCGGCTGCAAATACTGAGTTCGGTTCCGCAGCCACCAGTGCGTTAATGACCGAACTGTTCACCAAGTAGGCTTCATATGACTCAGCGGCCGCTATGTTGCCAAGCAAGACTGCTTGATCAAAGCTTGTGGCACTCATCCCGCCGAGCTCGAACGTATTGTATACTGCTCGTTTCACATAGTTCGAACCGCCAATCAGCTGGAAATCCGGATCGGTCAGGCCTTGCCAGATGCCATAGCCAATGACCTGATTGATGGCGTCATCATTGTTCTTAGTGGAAACGCGATAGGTGATTGCACTTTTGTCACGAGTGGATGTCGGGCGGTAGACGATGTCGCTTTTGCGCATGCCATAATTGCCCGTCTGGATAGCCGACGGATTGGCAAGTCGCCCACCGGTCGCATCAAGCACCGCATTGAAGGTTTCCGCAACGCTGATCGCCATCACCTCGGCAGTCTCTTCCGAGCCACCTTTGCGCGAATAGACATTGTCGACAACGAAGCGGCCTTCGGATTCGTCCCAGACCGCGTCAGCGCCCGACCGCGGAGTTCCTCCAAAGACTGATCCAATTAAACCGCCAAGAATATTCCCAACAAATGCAAAGCCAAGCGCTGCCAGCGGCCCAAGCGGCCCCGCCAAAAGACCAAATTTTGCGGCCGCGGCGATACCGAGGCTCGATCCAACCGCTGAGCCGATCTGGCCGCCTATGGTCTCAAACTGGATAACTTCATTAGCAAGCTTGTTGCCCAGGAAAGAACCGGCAATGGTAAACGGATCAACGCCCGCAAGTGCATCGCCAACACTTCCGGCAGATAGGCCAACTACGTTCTGAATTACTGCAGACAGGTAGCCGTCAGCAATGGTGTTGAGAAACTCACCGCCGAAACCATCAATGCCGATTGCACTGATCAGCTCCGCAGTGACATAAGAAGAGACCGCACCGACCCCGGCATTGGCAAGATTGTCGAGGAACTCAGGAGCGAAGGTCGAAAACGCGTCAGTCGACGCCCGGTTCGCAGACTGATTGCCAATTATGCCGTCGAGAACATCACCTAGGTTGTCACCAAGTGTTTGTAACAATGAGGAGCTTAACACTCCAGCGAGTTTGTCTCCTCCGGCAATGCGGTAACCGAGTTGCTGACCTAGCGCACCTCCCAAGTCCGAAAAATCAATCCTGATAGGATTGCCCACAATCTCGATACTAGTTGCCACAGGTTCAAGAGTTGTAGGGTCAATCTCTTGGACGACACTTACACCGCCCTTGCCATTCGAGCCTTGACCATCTGTTATCTTTGTCTGAATGACGACTGGAACGAGGTCTTCAATATCTGTTCGTAGATTGCCGTCTGCATCAAAGATCGTTTCTCCAGATGCATTTAGAGGAACTCCGTCAGCGTCTACTTTATAGACCAACTCAAGCTTGCGCCCGATCGCGTCGAACCTCTGCGTATCAAACTCCCCATTCGCGAGCCTTCTAAGGCGGACGTTGGAAGGCAGGCGCGCTCCTGTCGCTGGATCAATCTCGACAATCTCTAGCGGCGCAAGTGTCGGACTGACGATCGCCAACTCAATTCCAGTGAGGTCAGGCAATATACTGGGTGCTGCGCCCAAAGATACCGGAACATCCTCGTCGTCGAGACTTGCCAAGCCACCATTCCGACCGCTTTCTGCTGCATTTTCAGCCGCCTCAATAAAGGCTCGTGCATCGGGATCGTTCAACGCCAGTTCTAGCGCTCCCGCCGCGGCGTCCTGCCCGGTAATATTGACTGTGCCATCTTCTGCAATCGTAGCAGCAGCAAATTCAACGCTCTCGCCTTGGCCGTTTTCGTCGTATGTTATCCGATTGAAATGAATGGTAGTCGACACGCCATCCGTGAAAACCGAGACCGTTGTCGATCGGGACGATCCGCCATCCAAATCCTCAACCCTCGTCATCGCATATGGGGCCGCCAGTGCGCTCCTACCAAATTGAGCCTGATAGACATCAAGGTCGAGCAAAACAGTTTCTGAACCATTCTGAAAAAGCGGGTCGTCGGAGAAACGGATGCGAGTACCGCCCGGGCCATAACCGAAGCCCAGAGCATCCAGCAATTCATCAGCGCCGTGAAGCTTGTAGGTCTCCCCTTCGACATCAAAAATCCGCCACGAGGTCGATATACTAGCTGGCCCTCCGGGCCCTCCGCCGGTGGGACCCAATGTTACTTGGATATCGACAAACGCCTGCAAGAACGAAGGAGCAACTCCGAGAAAATCAAACGCCGAACCACCGAGAGTTTGCCCCAACTGTTGCCACCATTTGCCAGTAGACTCACCATCATCTACCCATACCCACTGGCCCTCGCCAAAGCCCGAGGTGGCTGTTGTCTCAATATAGGCACGATCAAACTCGTCGACACGGTACCGATAGGTTCCGTCAGCGTTCAGAACTCCGTCAGCGAGATTAGTTTCGTCGAAACCGTAATATGAAGGTCGTCCTCGCAGGACATCGAGGTCACTGCTTTCAATTGCAGCAATAACTTCGGCACCACCTGCGCGCATAATGTAGGTGAGAGGATTGTACCATTCGCCTCGCAACCCAGACAACGCGTTGGAGTCTGAAGCGTAGTTGGTTCTCCAAACCAGCGAGCTCGCGGGGATATCGTAATCAATTCCCAAGGCAGTCCCAGGGAAGAAATCCAACAATCCTCGTGCATACCAAACAACCCCGTCAACGGCCATTTGATTGTTGACGCTGATCTGATCGAAGGCTGCAGGTGAATCCTGATCGACGATCAGCTCAAAGAATTGAATTGTACCATCTAGAATTTCCCAGGAGAATTCTTCAAGCCCGAGTTCGTACAATGAAGGATTCCGGACTTGTGCATTGTAATTACCCAAGATTGCCGCTTTGCCGTCCAGGCCTGACCCTGTCGTTACTTCAGCTTGCGACTGCAAAAGACGAGCGGAATCTTCTAACCTGCTTTTGAGTTCATATAGTTCTCGCGCCTCGCCAATCGTGGACGGGGTTAGCAACGAGATGCGCTGAACCTCTTGCTGCAAAACAGTCGCTATGTCGTAATACGCCTTCGCTCGATTTGCATTTAGTCCGAGGTCTCGAAATCTCGACCCTATCGCTGCGCGCGCGCTTTCGACCGCGGCTCTAAGGTCAGCAGAAAATTGCTCCGAGTATAGCCCAGACGAACCCGACATCTCACACTCCAACCTTGTTCAAAGCAATGCCGCCCTCAAACAATTCGCGCGCGCGCTGTTCAATCTTCGTCCAGTCCGCAAGGCGCTCTGCTGGAAACCCGGTGATTATTCGCGCGCCCCAATAGCGATCGTCTATCAGCGTCTCTCCCAAAACGAATTCCATCACGCAATTCTCGGGAGGAGCGATCGAACCAGGCCCTACGCTCGGGTGACACCGAATATAGAACTCACGTCCAGCAACACCTGGCTTGAAATAGCCACGCTTGAGCAGGAACTCCGGCCGGTCACCGGCCAATATGGGCTTGTAGATGAGCCCAAATCTCATGCCGCGGGCTTCAACATCGTCATACCGTTCGACCGATTGATAGGTCTCATTCTCCTTGTCGATCGGATCACTTGCGACGTGAAAGTAGATCAAGTTCTTTGCATCTTCGGCTGGGTTCCTGACGAATTCACCTGTTTTGTAATCCTGCCTGACAAACTGCCAATTTGCCGGGCCGCGCCCAGGTTCGAGTGCCTTCGACGGCACTTCGACCGTCAGCTGAATGGTATCCGGATATCGAATGATATGGGGGATGCGCAGGACCGTGAATTCCTCGCCATTCCGGTCAAATGTATAGTCCTGTCGGGAATCTGGTTCCGACCCTGAACCGGCACAGCTCGCGGCAAGAAGGCCAAGCAATCCAAAAAACGAATGACCCGGTTTCATCACACCCTCAGTTCGCATTAACTAGAGTTGGCGAATTATCACCGACCGCGTCAGCAGCTTCTTCACGCCAAAGCACCACTCGCCCCAGCCATCCGGCAAACATCTTAGGAAACTTCATATTGCGACCCTGCACTCCATACCAATACGAAACTTCCACAAAGACGTGACGAATCCAAGTCAATTGCGACAGAATTCCACTTTATTTCGGCAAGGCTATTGGCAAATTCATCAGTCGGATGAAAAACTCGTCAATAGAGTTTTACTTCGCCACTGATTTCACAGTGCAAATCGACTCGGACTTATTCTGTTTTGGCCAATATGAATCGTATTACGACACAAGCACCAAAGACATCATCAAGCAAACAGACATAAATGGGCCCACCCCCTGATGTCATACCGCTCCGCTCAGTCACTAAAGGCACCGACGATCTGATCACAGCTATCGGGCATGACCTACTCTGCTCCAACTAAAACAAATCTGACGGCCACGGAAGCCGAGAAGCCAACCGGCGTTTCCAGAACAAAGGAATTGTCGGCAATTCCTCGCTTCCAATATTCCGTGCGGCTCGACAGCCTAAACCCCTTCATAATGCGGTTTCTGTTGCTCCCCGCGACGAGCTTTGCTCCGAGTATTTCATTGAACCGCTCGACATTGCTTGCCTCAATTATGTCATTGGTAAGCTCAGGAGCGTTCCCCAAAACGTCATGGAGCCCCCATTCAGTCGGCTGGAACAGACCCACTTCTGCACCGATCGCGACCTTCCTAATGCGCGGCGGCAAATCAATCTGGCTTTGAGCCTCACCAAGACGCTCTCTTATCAAGGCGGTGTCGAGCGCTCCGCGAGTGCCATCGGGCTCATCACCCCAGGGGAACACCCGATCAGCAATCCCCGAACGAGCAAACCATTCCCACTCCAGATAGCTTGGCAGCTCAGGCCGCAGGCCCGTTTTGCGCTCGAACCACTCCTGGTAGCACTCGATCTCTGCAACGCCCAAGGTCGTGATTGCCCAATTGAGACGGAGGCTATCAAACAGAGGGTCGTCTTCAAGGATTGGAGGGTTCTCGCGACCCCAACCCCAACGCTTCGGAAGTTCGCACGAGCCGTCGTCAAAGGCTGCGAAGAAGTCATTCCACGTCAGCTCATATTTGCCGACATATTGGATTGGTCGAAGACTATCAGGAGCATCCGGCACCCTGACAAAGGTCGGGCATTGCTCGCACGGCTGGTATTCGGCGCCAATCTCTGCCTTGGGGAGCGGGACAGCCTCAGTAGCAGGCGGCGCGCCCTGCGCATCGCAGGCCGTGGCGGTGAACAATATCGCGGTGGCAATGGCGGCCCGCGGGCCGCGAATCGTGGACTTAGCAGCGAAGCCCGCGTCAGCAGCTTCAACACGCCAAGACGCGCAACGGTTTGGTGTGAGTCTTTGACGCCCGTTCATCGCTTTGCGCTCCAGTCTGCCTGAGCTCTATCGACGTACTGATCATAGAGTTTCACGAAGCAGTCCTTCATACGTCCCTCATTCTTGCTCTCCGAGATTGCCATGTTCGAAAACGTGACGATCGGCGAACAGCGGCCAGTTGAAATTCCGGGAACTTGGACAGTTTCATCGACGACGGTCACGATAGTTACAAATCCGTACACCGGTACATCTTCCTTGCAGACCTGAACCGTTGCCAGTGAACATCGGAATGGACTTGGTAGCTGAACGACGCTTCGCAGAGTTCATCAAAATCGACAGACGAACCGAGGCAGCCCGCGGCCAAAAGGCCAAGCAATCCAAAAATCGTATGACCCGGTTTCATCACACCCTTAGTTCGCATTTGTCCGAATGCGCGAAATATCGGGCGGATTGACTGACTCAAATATCGAGCGGACATTGTCCCGATTGGTAACGTCATTCATTGGTTGCCTCCAAGGCCCTGACTATCTCCGTCGGCCCCATAATATCGAAACCGCAAATCTCTTTGTGGCGCTGCCGTTGGCCGATTTCCCGAAAGACAGCTGGCAATGAGCTGACGTGGGCAAATTCCACTGTTTCGCCTGAAGCGCCTTGCAATCGGGTTATGCGGCCAGAGTTGAGTCGATCGAATTTATCGGGCAGCCCCTCCAAAAAGACCGAACCCGAAGACCACAACATTGAGCCAGTCGCAGAGGAGCGTTGGGAACCAACTTTCTCGGCCCGAATTTCACCGTCGTCAGCCATAAAGAACCGGTATTCGCCGTCTTCAAGCATTCCCCAGCGGTCCTGTACAACGGCCTGAGTCCCCATGCCAAGGGTACGGATCGCGCTTGCGACTGTGCGGCGATTGTAGGTCCGGACGTCATATCCATTCTCAACCAGAATCAGGTACCTTCCACCGCATTCGCCAAATGACCCTGTTACGCCAGCTTCGGCCTCCAGAATGATTGGTCGCCGCCGATCCACACTCAATATCGAGCGGATACGTTCGCGTAGATCCTCGCTTGCGGGTGTGCTGAAACCACAAGAAAAGTCGACAACGTCGTCGATGCTCCAGCTCCCCAGAGCCGGGCGCTCCGAAGCAATATTCGCCTCAGCAAATATCCGATCAAACAACACTTTGTGTATGTAGATGTTGGCAGTGCGTGTCTTCATCTCCCCAAGCGAAATGTCCGAGTCTTCGCTTATCAATCGCGCCGTGAAGCGTCCGGCAGTACCGCCGTTAGCCGCAGCCCGCTGCACGATTTCAAGCTGGACCGTGCAATCCTCACCCTTTTCGATCCCAAACAAGTTCTCTGCGTGGTACTCCACGATTTCAATGGCCGCGCCGATGACCAATCTTTCGGTTTCGTCGGCCTTTGGTCCGGCCTCAAAATTCAGCGTTTCGCAAGTGGGTTGCGCCGCCGCACAACTCGTGAGTGACAGAGCGAAGAGCAAAAAAGCAACAACTCGATTGAGCCCACCCTTGTTCAAACTGGCAACAGCAAAAGACAACGACACACTTCCTTTCAGACCGGCTAGACGTTGAGACCAAGAAACTAGCTAGATTCCACCATTTCTCGGTCCATGTAATTGGATGGAGCAGCCCGCAGGCCGGGCAGAGTTGACACAGCGATAAAGTTCGCGCTGCACTTCAGGGCAACCACGCCAATCCGATCACTCGTCATTGGACTGCCTCAATAGCACCAGCCTAATGGCTACTCGCGCCGAATACAGGTCGCCCCAAATTAGCGCATAGTGCTTGGCATTTATTCCGTCTGCGCTCCATGCACGGTCTGAGTGATTCGTCCCGGCAATCACCACGCGCTGACTGCCGCCCTCTCTTTCCGCGACGTTGGGGTTTTGCTCAATGTCAGCAGTTAGCTCGCGCGCATTGCCCATAAGATCATGAATGCCCCAGGGGTTCGGCTCGAACTGCCCGACTTTGAATGCATGCATATATCGGTGGACAACATGGCGCTCCGCTTCATTGGGCCAGGGCAATCTGTCGTCTAACTCAATATCAGTCCCGTAGAGCGCTCCGGCATCCTCGATCGGATCATTGCCCCAGGGGAATCGCCAATCCACATTGCCCGCGGTCGCAAACCACCGCCATTCGTCAAAGGTCGGCAGCGTGGCAACCACGCCAGATTTGGCTGACAGCCAATCGGCGTAACAGACGGCCTCGCGAGGACCCAGGATTGTGATCGGCCAGTCTATTCTGAACCATTCAAGATTTGGACTAATGCCGTCCGGTCGCGCCCGATAGAATGGCGGTCGATAGGGGTTTGGAATGGTACAGGCACCATCATCGACCGAAGATATGTAGTCATTCCAAGTCAGCTCATATTTGCCGACATATTGGATTGGTCGAAGACTATCAGGAGCATCCGGAACCCTGACAAAGGTCGGGCAATGCTCGCACGGCTGGTATTCGGCACCAATCTCAATATCGGGGAGCGGAACAGCCTCGGCAGCAGCAGGCGCGCCCTGCGCATCGCAGGCCGTGGCGGTGAACAGTACGACAGACGCTAGAGCAGCCCGCAGGCGGCGCAGGGCGGGTTTGGCGAAACGGCTGGCACTCGCAGATACTTCACACATCCAGTGCATCCGTTTCTTGGTAGAGGTCTGGGAACTTGGCTATGCAGTTTGAGATCGTACGCCCTGCGAAATCGCGCCGGGCGTAGAAATTGACATAATCCGCGACGCGGACTCCGTCTTTCAAGATGATAAGATCACTTCTCACGACCTTCCCATCAACGGTTAGAGTTGATGGCTCCATTGAAGGACCGTATAGCCGATCAAAACCAAGCGCATACTCCGCAACTATTCGGTGCGTCTCCGGATACTCACTTGCCCGACTTTCAAAGTTGGCGTTTCCTTCCGTGACGAATTCTCGCCAGAGCGGTTGATCGTGGACAACGATCTTCGCTTCTGCCTTGCACGTCTCTTCAAGCTCGCCAAACACATCGACCAAAGGAAAGCACCCACCCAACCCCAAAAAGCTGGCGATCAAGACGAAAGGCAGTGTGAAATTCTTCAGCTGATCCGAATGCATATTGGCACTGATGAGCTCGATCTCCGCTGGACTTACAGCGCGCGTACCAACCATCATATGCCCCCTACTATATCATTGATACTACGCGCTTCCTCCAGAACTTGGTAAGCATCCGGCGTCATACTTTCCAGCGTTAGGCGGAACCGATCCTCCACCAGAACAGCATGCGTGCTCAATGGGCAGCTTGGCAGATCAAAAGGGAATTCAAACGACAGCTTTTCCCTGCGACCGAAACTGGCGATGATGAAATGCTCTCTAGTGGTGTAGGCTTCCTTGAAGACTATGTAGTCTTGACCAAAGGAGGCTTCTGCCAGCGCCTTAATGGTTGGTGCTGGATCACTGAGTCCGGACAAGCCCAAAGTCCCGGTTGGGAAGAGACTCGTTGGATCAACATTAGTCAATTCTCGCAATGCGTCAGCAAAACTGATCGTGACCTGGTCATATTCATAGGTGACGAAGTTCTGCTGAGAACACTGGCGCGGCAGGAATATCGGTTCGTTTCTGGGTCTCAAGAAAACGGCGCGATGACGCGAACAGCTCACGAGTTCCCAACCGGCCGATGACACACTTTCCAGGATTTCCGGATCGTGTACGCACCTAAATTCCTTGTCGAGCCGGCGATAGTTGTGCGTAATGACGTCGGCCCCTTTGTTGAAGCGTCGGCCATTCTCGATCAATGCGGTTCGTATTGGACTGGTGTAGACGGGCGCTTGAGCAAGCGCTGCTTTATAGGCCTCACGGGAGGAAGCCTTCTGCTCATCCTCCAGTGCTGGCCGCGCCGATTGGTTCGGCTCGGGGGCAGGCTCTTCTCCACCGTCAGCCGTAGCATCGCAGGCCGCCGCGGTGAGCAGCAGTGACGCAGCCAAGATACGAACCGCATACATCGGTTTGCGCTCGGATCTTGGGCTGCTCTTCGATCGAGCATCAAAGATATCGTAGAAGCTCATTCTATCAGCCCCCGTTTGCGCGCCCAGTAGAGGCGATTCATTTGATTCGACCACCATTCAAACCCAGCGAATTCCTCGTCGCTCGGCTCTTGCAGCGGTGTAAACTCAAGGCCCGACAGCCCATTATCCCGCCAGGCATCGACCAGGACATCATCCCAGATCCATTTGCCGAGCCCGTATCTGCTAAGGATAAAGGCATGCACATCCTCGGGCAGATCTGGGATGCACAGCTCGAATATGTAACGAAAGTTTGGGTTGTAGCGCGCCTGGGGATCCTCGCTCTGCCGGGCACGCTCAAGAACCGAATTCTCGACATCGAATTCAATCACAACGCGTTTGATCGCCGCAAGCCAATAGCTTTCAAACGGCTCCCGCTTTCGAGTTTGCGTGTCGCATTCGACCATCTCGAAAGCATCGGGGTCGATCTCGTCGATCAGAGCCTTGGCTCTAGGAGAGATCATTCTGTAGGCCCCAGGCTTGTATGCATCGAGTTGTCGCTTGGCCTTCAACCAAACCGCGACCTTTGGTTTTCCTTTCAGTTGTGGCAGCCCGCATGAGACAGGAATGTCGCTGTAAGGCGTCATCACTTTTGTGGTCCTTGGCAGACCACGCGGATGCGCCTTTATTTCTTGCAAATTGAGAAACTTGTAATCGTCCACCGGCCGACGAGAACCATTGTATTCTGCAATGTAGAAGCGACGCTTAGCACCCGTCATAATGACTCCATCCTACCGCTCCCGCCCCGCTTCGCTCAGCGACTGGCTGATAGGGGACAGCAGATATTGGATGATCCGACGTTGCCCGGTCTTGATCTCGGCCTGCGCGCTCATCCCTGGCGTGATGCTGTCACAGAGCGGGGAACGCTCAGCCTCATTCGCCCCACAGCGAAGCTGTATCTTGGCGGCATAGACCGGGCCTTGCGGCGCCGCATTGTTGCCTGCCTCGGTCTGGGGCGGTTGCCCATTGTTGGGACTCGCAATCGAGTCCCGACTGATCGTTTCGACCACGCCGTCAATCACTCCGTAATCGGTGAAATTGAAGGTCTCCAATTTGATCGCCACTTCCTGCCCCAGAGCAATGTAGCCGATGTCCTTATTCTGGATATAGGCCTCTACTGAAATGCCGCCATCACAAGCGCTGGTGCCGAGACTATCGCGGCTGCAGGGGACAATCACCATCAGCGCCTGTGCCGGCTGGACGACCCCGCCAAGCGTGTTGACCGCAAGCTGCTGGACCACACCGGCCTCAGGGGCACGCAATTCCTGGAACTGCCGCCTCCTGGCGGCCTTGCGCAGCTCCTCATCGGCGAGGATGGCCTGGCCGTCAGCCTCAGCAAATTGGGTGATCGCAGTTTTGCCAAAATCGGCTCGCAGGCTGCGCAGCTCCGCATCGATCCGGCCGATCGCCGCATCAGCGCGGGCCTTGTTGGATTGCTGAACTTCAATCGTCCGCAGATGTTCGGCTCGCAATTGCTCATATTCCAACAACCGCAGGCGGGAGTAGAAACCACGCTCGGTCAATTCGGCTCGAGCGCTGAGCTGCTCCTCAATATAGGGCAGAGCCTCTTGCAGCTTGGCAATTTCTGCCATCGAACCCTGCCGCTCGGCCTCATGCTCCGAGCGTTGCTGAGCAAGGGCGGATTGCTGTGCATCGAACTGCGCGACGGCGCGTCGGACAAACGCCTGTTCGGTCGCGAGCGTTGCCGGAGGAGTCCCGTCAGGAGGATCGAACACGGCGGGCCGTCCGTCGAGATGGGCCAGCAATGCTGCATTGCGTGCTTTGAGGATACGTGCGGCGAGCAGGGTCTGCTCGCTCTGCGCTTCATCCGCGACTGCCAAGGTTGGATCGAGCTCGATCAGGAGTTGCCCTTGCTCGACATATTGCCCGTTCTTGACGTGGATCGCCCGGACAGAGCCAATCTCGATCGACTGGACGATCTTTACATTGCCAGCTGGCACTGTCTTGCCCGAAGCGACCGCGACGACATCCATCCGCCCGATGAAAGACCAGACCAATGCGAGGACAAACAGCGTGCAGGTCAACAGCATCAGCCATCTGAGGCCCGGGCTCGGCGGTTTCTCCATGATCTCGAGTGCAGCGGGCAGAAACTCGTGCTCTTCTCTCGGCTTGAAAGCCTTGTCTGCGATGTTTTGGGAGCGCCAACTCACGCGTAGTACGCGCCAATGCTGGGCGAGGTTAGGGAATAAGTCTGCCAGGACGCTCACGGCTGCTCCTCCAGCGGTTGCCCAGCCTCACCCGCTTGTTTGGCGTACATGGACGCGTATCGGCCGCCAGCCCGCAGCAGCTCTTCATGACTGCCGATCTCCGTGATCTGGCCAGCTTCGACCGTGATGATGCGATCACACGGTCGAACCGCTGAGAGGCGGTGAGCGATGATCATCACCGTTCGCCCTGCGGCAATGCGGCCAAGGTTTTGCTGGATGATCTCTTCGCTTTCGGCGTCCAGCGCGCTGGTCGCTTCATCGAGGATCAGGATCCGGGGATCGCCGATCAAGGCCCGCGCAATTGCGAGCCGCTGGCGCTGCCCACCGGACAGGTTTGAGCCACGCTCCTCAATTTCAGTGTCATAGCCATGCGGCAATGTGAGTACGAATTCATGCGCTCCGGCGAGCTCTGCCGCCGCGATCACCCGCTCCATCGATACGGCCGGGTTGGCCAGCGCGATGTTCTCGCGCACCGAGCGGTTGAACAGAATATTCTCCTGCAGGACAACACCGACTTGTCGTCTGAGCCAGGCGGGATCCACCAGGGCCAAGTCAGTCCCATCCACAAGCACTCGACCCTGCTCGGGAACGTAGAGTCTCTGGACCAGCTTGGTTAGGGTCGACTTGCCTGACCCGGATGGACCGACAATTCCGATCATCTCTCCTTCGGAAATATCGAGGCTCACCCCGCGCAGCGCCTCGGGCGCATCGGGGCGATAGCGAAACCGGATCTTGTCGAACTCAATTCGACCTTGAATGGCCGGTAGGCTGGCGCGATTGGGATTATGCTCGGGTTCAGCCGGAGAGTTCAAAATATCCCCCAAGCGATCGACCGAAATCCGTACTTGCTGGAAGTCCTGCCACAATTGGGAAAGCCGCAGGATGGGTTGCGCGATGCGGCCAGCCAGCATGTTGAAGGCGACCAAAGCGCCCACTGTGAGTTCGCCATTGATGACCGCCTGCGCGCCGAAAAAGAGGATTGCCACGGTGGTTAGTTTGGACACAAGCTGGATCAGGTGACTGCCCCAGTTGGACAGAACAGTCACATCGAAACCGGTGTTGATGTAGCCGGCAAATTGCTTTTCCCAGCGATCCCGCATCCGCGGCTCGACCGCCATTGATTTGAGCGTCCCGATCCCGGTGACAGTCTCGACCAGAAAGGCCTGATTTTCTGCGCCGCGACGAAATTTCTCGTCCAGGCGCGCGCGCAATGGCGGAGTTATGAAAACGGATATGATGACATAGAGTGGAATCGTCAGGGCGACGATCAATGTCAGCATCGGGGAATAGAGATACATCACCGCGAAGAAGATGATGGTGAAGAACAGATCGATCACGACTGTTACGGCATTGGATGTGAGGAAATTGCGGATGTTCTCAAGCTCTCGAACGCGGGCAACGCTGTCCCCGACCCGGCGCGATTCAAAATAGGACAATGGCAGGGCAACGAGGTGGCGAAACAGCGAGGCTGACAGCTCTGCATCGACCCTGTTGGTTGTATGCGCGAACAGCCAGGTCCTTAGCGCTGACAATAGTGTCTCAAACACAAGCACGGTGGCGAGGCCGATGGCCAAAACCTCAAGTGTCGTCATCGATTGGTGGACAAGCACCTTGTCGATCACCAGTTGGAAAAAGATGGGTGTCGCTAGGCCGACAAGCTGCAGGAAGAAGCTCCCAACCAAGACGTCTCTCAGCGGCTTGCGATACTTCACCAGAGCCGGAATGAACCAGCTGATATCAAAACTGCGCTTCTGCCCTGCAATGTGCTCGCGACTGGTCATCAGCAGGAGATCAACCCGGCCATCGACGATCGCGAGGTCCCGGTTAATGCGTTCTTCTTGCCAAACCTCAGGCCTTTGCTGATCGGGCTTCAGAACCATGTAGCGGGTGCCGGAATCCCCGCTGTCTTCTGCTTTGAATAGAATAGCAGTCCCGCCATCTGCCAGCCCAACCAAGGCGGGCAAGGGCAACTTTGTGAAGTCGCGTATCCGGGCGTTCTTGCGCCGGGCAATCAAACCAAGCTTCTTTGCGATCCTTGTGAGGTCATCAAAACTGTATGATTGATCACCTTGGCCTCGATCGTGGTGAATCTGGGAGGGCTCTGCTGGCGTTCCCAAGAACTGAGCCAGAATCACAAAACAGGCCAGGGCCTCATCGCCGGGTTGTGGGCGCATTTCGGCGCCTTCGGGGGGCATCTGCGGAAGACCTCAACGTAAACTGAGTTAGTTAGGCCTGCAATCTTGAGTGAATATACCTACCAGTGCCACTACAGCTTTTATGCAATCTTGCTGAGAACGGGAGAATTTCCTGTAGGGGGGTAATTTGCCAATCCAATCCATGGCAAGCGACCACCGGCTCATACGACTGCAATTGTGGCGCAAGCAGCCAGACCGCTCTGCAGTTTGACGAAGCTTGATTCAATCCTCACTTCACCGGCTCAGCCTTAGCGAATTTCCTTTTGCGGGCCTTGCGCATGGATATAGCACCACTGAGGGCGCTCTGCGTCTAGTGGAGACGAGTTCGCGTTAGACTGACGGCAAACAATCGGGCAATAACGATCTGATCAGGACGTGCGATGTGTCCAATCTTATGCGATTATGAAAACGAGGGCGATTTAAGAATGGAACTACCCAAAGAGATTAGGCCAGCAAAAGATGTGGTCACCTCTGCCGTGGGCGAAGAAGTGTTTCTGCTGCATATGCATAGTGAGCGGTACTACAGCCTCAAGGGCGTTGGAAAACGCTTCTGGGAGGAGATCAACCGCTCGCACTTGATGGCGGATGTAATGAAAACGCTGCTCGATGAATATGACGTCACGGAAGAGGTTCTAAAGCGAGATCTCCTGGAGTTCTATGAGCAGCTTCTGGACAGCGAACTCCTTGAGAAGTCGGGCGATTGATGAAACTGGCGAGCCTGTTTCGCACGGCCCGCAATGCGATTAAGCGCTTTCCAATTTGGCCGGAAAGGCGGCGATTAGCGAGCCTAGGGCGTTTGGTAGAGCCCAATTTTCTGGTGATCTTTGTCGGTAATCCGCGGTCAGGAACCACATTGGTCCGAAGCCTTTTGAACGCGCATCCTCAGGTTTCGATTAGCCAGGAGCTTAACCTTCTCGCTATGTTCGATGATGGCGAACGTTCTTGGGACTATCTGGTCGGTGCGATGATCGACAATGCGAAGGGGTTTGACGCACAACCTGTTTGGAATGGATATTCTTACCATGTTGACTGCGCTGCCTCCGGGTCTGACGCTTCGATCAAGATTGTTGGCGATAAGAAAGCGGCCCATTCCGCCGCCAGAATTCGAAACCGTTCGCCGATTATTGAAGAGCTGCTCAATTGGAGTCCTATTCCGATCAAGTTCATCCATTGCGTTCGAAATCCGTTCGACGTTATCGCCACAAAGACGAACAAGAACCCGTATGACTTGGAGCGCAATGTAGGCCTGTACTTCGAGAGAGAGCAGACCACTCAACTTGTGAAAGCACTGGTTCCGGCCACTTCGTACTTCTCTGTCCATTTGGAAGATTTGGTCGCAGACCCGCGCGATGAAATGCTCCGACTGACAGAGTATCTGGGGCTGCAGGCCTCTCCGGCCTATATCGAGGCATGCGCAAACTTGGTCTTTGGCGACGCACGAAAAAGCCGAGACACTGTGCAATGGACAAATCAGTTGCGTGCTCAGGTCCAAGATGGCAGTCAGCGAGTGTCATATTTGATGCGTTATCTAGACGGCGAGTGACAAGATTAACGCGTAAAGCAAAGAAGATCGTCACGGAGCGGGTTCTCGAAGGCGCAAGAGGATAATTGCAGTGAGCTCAGTCGAGCCAGATCGTAGGTTTCGCATCTTGCAGACTTTCCTGCTCTGGATGATCGTGCTTGCAGTTCATGTGGCATTGCGGATCTTTGGCTTCGCAATGGTGCGATCGATGGCTGCAGTTTTTGCGAGACCAAGGCGTTTTACCGACGCGATCGAACTGGCACGAGTGGAACGCTGGCGATCGCGAATTCGTGTGATTAAGCGAAAGTTTCCCAAGAAACTGCAAGGCAACTGTCTGTCGCAGTCAATTGTCCTGTGGGGGCTGCTCCAGCGGGACGGAATTGCTTCGAATCTGATCGTTGGAGCAACCAAGCGATCTGATGAATTCCAGGCCCATGCCTGGGTTGAGCACGAGGGGCGCCCGGTTAACGCCGGCTTGCGGGTTCGGCAGAAGTTCCAGACCTTTGATCACGACCTGTCGTCCGGATTCTCAAAATAGCATTCAAATGACTTTCGTCAGGCGAATCTCCTTCAGGCTGAAGCGTTTTGGAGCGAATCCCTGCAGTGTCCCGGCGTTTTTGCTCGGACACCCTAAATCGGGCACGACGGTGATTGGAGGATTGCTTGCGCGATCAACCGGGCTTTCGATCACTCATGATCTGTTTCAGACATTTGGAATTTCGCGAAGCGAAGCAGCGGACCTGATTGAGGGCCGAACGTCCATGCAGGACTTTGTCCGGGAGCACCCCTATGCCTTTGCAACCCCGCTTCAAAAATGCCCCAAGCTCACCTTTGCTTATGATGCGCTAAAGGAGCGCTTCCCGGCGGCGCGATTTGCTCTCATCGTCCGGAATCCACATGATACGATTCGGAGTTTTTTGTTTCGCCGAGGATTGCCGGGCGATGTGGCCGAATTGGATCGCCCGCTTGAACTGCTGCCGATGCAGCTGGAGGGCAGTTTCATTGAGAGACTGGCCCATCGGTGGAATCTGGCCGCTCAGGTTGCGATCGATAATCCCGGCGAGGTTGTAGGCATTCGCTACGAGGACTTTTGCGCCGATAAGAGGGCCGAAATCGATCGGCTTGCAAAGGCGCTGGGGCTCGAACCCAAGCATGATATCTCTCCCTGGCTGGATGTTGACTTCAAGCCCCGCAGCCGCACCGGCAAGACCCCGCAGCAGTTTTTCGGCGATGCGAATTTTGAGCGGATCAATGCAATATGTGCCGAGCATATGGGAAATTTCAATTATCCCATTGAGGATGCGGCATGGCCTGGGTGAACGGGATCAATAAGAGCGGGCTACTGCAGCTGGATTCAGCAGAAGGCCAGGCGCAAGCGGCTCGTTTGCAGCAACAATATCGCCAAGCAGCGCCATTCCCCCACATCGTGATTGACGGTTTTCTTTCGGAGGAGCTGGCCCATCGCTTGATCGAGAACTTTCCTGCGCCAAATCTGGCGAGCGTTCAGCGGTTTAGCGATCACCAATTTCTCAAACGTGGCTATCGGCCAGACAGCCTGGGTGAACACGCCTCAGCTGAATTGCTTCGTGCTTTGAATTCTCAACCGATGGTTGATCTTATGCAGGCATTGACCGGGCATCCGCGGTTGGCTTCCGATCCAGACTTTGTTGGAGGGGGGTATCATGAGATTGAACGTGGAGGTCATCTCGACATCCACGCAGACTTCAACCTGCACCCAAAGACTGCCCTGGTCCGCCGCATCAACCTAATTCTTTTCCTTAACCCCACTTGGGAAGAGCATTGGGATGGGGCGCTAGAGCTATGGGAGCGGGACATGAGTGCCTGTGCCGTAAAGGTCACACCGATTTTCAATCGGGCGGTTGTTTTTGACACCAGCAAGACCTCCTTTCATGGCCATCCGAGCAGTTTGAAGACCCCAAAGTCTGTGACCAGGCGATCGCTTGCGCTGTACTTTTACTCAGATCAAACCCCGCAAGATTCCGCCATTGATCAACGGACGGACTGGCAGCAACGACCGGGAATTGGCGCTTTCGCCGAGAGATCCGTGTCGGCATTGCGGCGGTATCTGCGCGTGAAAATTTAAGACGGTGCTTTATGGCGAAGAATTGGTTGCGCTGTTCAGATCGTTCAGCTAAAAAACGTGGGATATAAGTTCAATGGAGACCGAACGATGAACGACAAGCCCTCTCAAGGTCAATCGGCTGATTACGAGAGCCCGGAATTGGAAGATCTGGGAACATTGGTTGAGCACACGCAGGGCGCCGGCAGTGGTATACCTGCTGCCGACTTTGGCTCGTCGTAATTCTTGCTTACGCAACGTGCCCCAATAATGGGGCTTGATTGGCCAGGTGTGACGTACAGTCATTGAGGCCGTGTCGAAGAAGGGGATTCCTTGAAAGAGGGCTTCCCCTTTTTTCGGTCCTCAAAGTCGTTAAGCTAACACACTAGACATTGGTTGCGCTGTTTATTTGGCTCAGCTAAAAGCCGGCGGAAAGTAGTTCAATGGAGACCGAACGATGAACGACAAGCCCTCTCAAGGTCAATCGGCTGATTACGAGAGCCCGGAATTGGAAGATCTGGGAACATTGGTTGAGCACACGCAGGGCGCCGGCAGTGGTATACCTGCTGCCGACTTTGGCTCGTCGTAATTCTTGCTTACGCAACGTGCCCCAATAATGGGGCTTGATTGGCCAGGTGTGACGTACAGTCATTGAGGCCGTGTCGAAGAAGGGGATTCCTTGAAAGAGGGCTTCCCCTTTTTTGCCATTCTCAAAGTCGTTAAGCTAGCACGCTAGACCATTGTTGTGGGCCAAAGTGGTGGCAAACTGTTGCTGTTTTTTCTGAACGCCTTAGCCTCTTGGATTGGTAGCCGTGGCTATTGATGCTGGGTATGGGATTTTGCATGGCTATGTGCCTGCTCGCTCGCTTACAACCATTGCGCGCCAAACTGCCGGGTTAACGGAGGTTGGCAGCAACCATCGCGCCTTCTTCTCTGGTTCGTCGACCGTGCACACGGTCGGTTCTGATGCGTTTATGCTCGCATCCGCCAGACTCCATAATCGAGATGAGCTGACCGCTAAACTCGCGGGATCCTATGGGCCCTCAAGAGACCTCTCTGACGACGCTCTCCTAGCCCAAGCTTACCGGTGCTGGGGCGAAGAATGCGGATTGCACGCTCTGGGTCACTGGAGCTTTGTGGTTTGGCACGCAGCCGAGCAACGCTTGGTTCTTGGCCGGGACCATCTGGGGTTTGCGCCGCTTTACTACGAGGTTTCGGACCAAGGGGTGTCCTTTGCCGACAGTATGTCGACTCTGCTGGAGGAGTCCGGCACTGCCCGACATCTGAACTTGGCCGCGATGGCGCAGCTTTCTTATGGTCAAAAGCGCGATACGAGCAGCTTCTATTCGGGCATAAGCAAGGTTCCGCCTGCAACCATTTTGACCTTGCAAGCCGGTGAGGTATCGAAAAAATATCGCTATTGGGATCCGGGCAAGGTCGGCGATGTGCGCTTTGCAAGTGATCAGGAGTATCGCGAAGCATTCTTGGAAATCTATCGTGAAGCGGTCAAATCACGGCTATCGGACGATGGGCCATTTGGAATAACACTCAGCGGTGGTCTCGACTCAGGATCGACCGCGGCGCTTGCTGCGCCCCTTCTCCAGGAGCGTGGACAGCGACTAAATGCGTTTACTTGGATACCTGAGTTTCCAACCCAAGCCGAGCATCCTGGTCGGGTGACGAATGAGCTCGAGAATGTCCAAAGGCTCGCGCAGTTTGCGGGCGGCATGGATATCACCACAGTGAAGGGCTTTCCCATCGATCCGATCGACGCGGTTCAAACAATGCTGGATATCACTGAGGAGCCGAGCAATCCGCTTGCCGGTTGGTTTTGGTACTTCGGTGTCCTAAGAGAAGCCGGTCAGCACGGGATAAAGACTTTACTTGGCGGAGAGGCAGGCAACTTCTCCGTCTCCATTGCCCAACGTGAGAGTCATCATTCAAGATTGAGGCATAGTTTCAAACGTGCGAAACAGCGTTGGCAAGCATTCCTCAGGCCAATTGACAGGCATCCAAGAATGATAGTGCGCCCAGCGTTCAGCAACAGGGTGTTGGCGAATGTTCTGCCGGCTGATTCTGAGTTGAGATCGCTTTGGAGAACAGCCCCGCAACCGCTGCGCTCGCTCTATAATATCATGCAATCAGGCGGTCTGAGTCTTTCAGGAGAGCTCGCCCGGCATTTCGGCGCACATATGACAATTCCGGCTATGGACCGAAGGGTGATCGACTTCTGCTACGGCATCCCGCCTGAGCAATTTGCGCGAAATGGTGAAAGTCGCCTGCTCATAAAGCATGCTTTTGCAGGATTGATGCCGCGTGAGCAGCTCTGGAGTACCAAGCGCGGCCTGATTGCCAGCACTCTAGAAGCAACCCTGGCAGACAGCCACGAGCGGATCATGGCTATCATCGACGACGCGCGGCAATCCTCGATTGCTTCGGAAGCCTTGGATCTGGACTTTCTGGAGCAGATCGCCTGCGAACTCCGCGAGACAAGGGGCAGAGCGATGACTTCGCAAGGATTTATATTGCTGCGCGGGTTAACCTATGCGTCTTTCTTGCAGCGCTTCAGCGATATCGGAAAAGCGAGATGACGTCTGGGGAGAGTGTTCGAACCGATGTCGTTAGGCATTCCCCATTCATCCTCATCCTAGGAATGCACCGAAGCGGAACCAGCTGCTTGGCAGGTGCGCTAGAGCTCTGTGGGCTGCATCTCGGCGACGTTCGAAGGACCGGGGTGCACAACGCAAAGGGCTATTTCGAATCGCGCGAGCTGGTGCAGCTGCACGAAGCCGCATTGCAAGCCAGTGGTGGAAGCTGGGCCTCTCCTCCAGAAGACCTCGCTCTTTCTCCAACGCTGCGGCTGCAATTGGCGCGCTTGCACTCTCAGATCGCAGAGGCGCAACCATACGGCATCAAAGACCCTCGGACGCTGTTGCTGTTGAAGGAATGGCTCGAGATCGCGCCAAGTCCCCCCCAATGTGTCGGAACTTTCCGTCACCCTCTGGCTGTTGCAGCTTCTTTGAAGCGGCGCAATGGAATGGATTTGGATGCCAGTCTGCAGCTTTGGGCTGAATACAACCGACGGCTTGTGGATCACCATAAAGCGGGCGCGTTTCCGATCATTTGTTACGACTTGATGCACCCAGCCCGATATCGCAAAGCGGTTTTGGATGTTGCTGATTCCTTGGGATTGCAGCGGGCGCGTTGGAAGCTTTGGCGTTTCGTGAGTAAGCGGTTAGACCATCAAGGATCGAGCGCTCACCAAGAGATCCCGGCGTCGTGCCTGGAGCTCTTCGAGTATCTTTGCGCGCATAGTGTTAACCCACCGCTAGCTGATTAGATGACATGTTGATTTCGAAACTTAGGAGAGCGGTAGGACGGATCGTCCAGAAATTTCATTGGCGATGGCGGATGCGGCCAGTTCGCGCGGCCGCTCCCTCGCAAGATGACGAGATAGTCTATATCTTCATTCGCTGCTGGAATCGGCCTCTGCATCTTTGGGCATCGCTCGATTCATTCTTCAGGAACACCCGGACACCTTGTCGATTTGTGTTGATCGACAATGCGTCTGATGACCCATTGGTGGACGAAATCATCCTGTCCTTTGACCGACGCGGAATGTTCCATTCGATTCATAGGATGGAGGAAAACAGTCCGGAGAATATGGAGCGTGTTTTTGCGCAGCATCGCCCCGAACTGGGCACATTTGTCGTACTGGCTGACGCCGACGTAACCGTTGATGCTGGTGATCCAGATTGGCTGTCAAGAATGGTGTCGGTGATTCGAACCAGACCAAAATTGGGCCTGCTCGGTACATACGTTGATCTTTCGGACTTCGTATCCGCTTCAAGAGCCAAGCAAGTTGCACCGGACATGCCCGAGGCGCTTCTGATGGAACTCATCAAGGCGAGAAGTCCAGAACGAAACCAGCCCGACGCAGGCACAGCTGACCTGGTAAATCCTTATGATCCGGCCGGACGTTTGCTGCTCGCAAGGACTGAGACCTTGAATATGACCGGAGCGTTGATTGGGAACAAACGTCTTTGCGAAGCGGCCGTGAAGGCCGGATATGACGTTGGAATAACACCGCGGGTTGAACATCGTCATCTGTCGCTGCTCAACCTGTTTGACTACCCCGAGTATGACTTTGGGCAGCTGCAGCAATATCTGGGAAAGAGGTAGCTGGTGCTGCCGAACTTCCTTTGCATCGGTGCGCAGAAGTGCGGAACCACAACGCTGTGGCGACTGCTCGATGGCCACCCTGAGGTGCACATGGCAAGCCCACGGGAGACGAGGTTTTTTAGCGAGGACACACGGTTCTCCGAGGGATTGCCAGCCTATGAGCTGAACCACTTCGCTGGCTGGAATGGAGAACCTGCGGTCGGCGAGAAGTGTCCGGAGTATTTGTACTTGCCGCACGTGCCGCAACGAATCTTCGACAGTCTGGGATCAGCGGTCAAAATGATAATCTGCCTACGAAGTCCAGCAGCGCGTGCCTATTCGCATTACAGACACAACATCGCTCAGTTTCGGGAGGCCCGCCGTTTCAGTGACATTGTCGAAGACGAAGGCAAGCGCCTAATCACGGGTGAGCGGATTGCCCCACCGTACGGATATCTGGCGCGGGGTTTGTACGCTGAACAAGTTGAGAGATATCTTCGGCTCTTTGGTGAGGAGCAATGCCATTTCATTGCGTTTGAGATGATCACTCGGCATCAATCTCAAGCTTGGCAAGGTGTCTGCGATTTCCTGAATATCGCTCCGCAGCGATTGAACCGCAAGATCGCGGCAGGGCGTCCACCAACGCTTCTGGCGGACATCCTCCCTGTCGATGGCAATCAAGATGTTTCGGTCACCGTACAACGCAAGCCATCTGGACGTGCCAGAGCGAGCCTGCTCCAGAGAACCACCGAGGCATTCCAGAACAAGGACTCTGTCCAACAAGGCTCTGCACCGGCCATTCGCAACCCCTCACAGTCGCTTCTGCGTCATGCAGAGGACGTGAGGGCTTTGGGGGCAATTAGCCCTCGATTGCCGCGCGACGAAGAGATCCGTCTCAATCGAAAATACTTCGCAGACGATATAGCTGGGCTTCAGGACATGGTGCCGTTCGACACACATTCATGGCTGGCCGCAGACTGATGACGAACGGGCCGCTCACATTCAACATTGTATATACGCCTGGGACAGTATTCTCTTTGCTGCCTTTCGTCCGATCGCTTCTGCGCCACAGCGACGCGAGTTTCCGACTGGTGGACAACGGTTGTTCACCAGCGGAGGGGAGAATGTTGGAGGCATTCGCCAAAGACCACGAACGAGCCCATTTTTGGGCCATGCCCGGTTCTACCATGAAGCCGCACGGCGAGGTTCTGGACGCCCTCTATGCGATCGAAACCTCCGAGTTCTTTTGCTTTATGGATTCAGACATCGTTGCCTCAGGACCATTCTTTGAGAACTTCCAAGCATCTCTGGACTTGGCTCCGGCGGTCTTCTCTGGCGCTCCGGTCTGGCTTGCGGAAGGCGACGGGGTGTTTCAGCCGGGTTTTCGATTGCTTGCAGGCGAATACATCTGGGACAGCGAAAACGTTTGTTTGGGCTGTACCTATATTGCCGCATATGACCGGTCCAAGCTCGATACCGTCATTCGGAATTTTGGCTTGCAGTTCCGCGAATACCGATGGGAATCATTGACTGAAGAGGTGCAGGAAGAGCTGGTTAGTCGGGGCAAAAAGGCGCTCATCTATGACACTGGGAAGGTCATAAATGCCTTGCTGCCGGCTCCTGGACGATATTTGGCACAGGAAAACCTCCATCACATAGGCGGATTCAGTTTTGTCCCGACCCGCGCATCTGAAAGACCGAAGACACATACTGTCCGTGGAATTCCCATTCCAAGACCGCTAAGAATGGCTGTCAGGAACCTCCTGACATTTCTTAGGTTTACGCGGCTTGGGTCAATTGCCGAGGCTCGAACACTGTTCCGTCGCCGGGTTAACTTTCGTGATCCGGTGCGCCGGTACTTTTTTGAGCTATTGCGTCACACTCCAGTCAGGTCCGAATTGCCTGAAGCTCCGGTCACGGGCTCGGCATTGGTCAATGCCGAAATTGCCAAGGCAACCGACGCAATTATTAGGAACGCAGAATGCTGCGATGATTCGAAGGGCCCAGGCGTCACGGAATGAACGACACTCGCTTCTATTATGTCGTATATGGGTTGCGGGTCGTTTCCGACCGGCCAATCATGTCGCTTCGCGAAGTAGAACCGTGCACCCCTGACCTGCACTTGCAATTTCTGGACGTTGAGAAGCTGGGCGATAGCCCCGGTGGCTTGTGTCTGTATCGCTCCAGCGGACTTAATCCCCTTGGGGCACCTTATCTTGAGGTCTTTGTACCTGATGAAAGCAATCAAGGGCATTGGTCCATCAGGCACCGGAGCGAAGTTGGTGCGATCGATTTTGAACTCTTCAAGAGCCCCAAGACCATCCGAATAAATGTTCAGGCCGGTACTCCGCCTGTTGACATTGAAGCCTATCTGACTGGCGTTGTGTTGGGCTTCTTCCTTCGACTTTGCGGCTACACATGTTTGCACGGCGGTTTCGTTTCTTACAAAGGAATGGCGATCGGAGTTGTTGGCCCGAAAGGCGCTGGAAAGTCATCCTTGGTAGGCAGTTGGGCTAGGCAGGGTGTCGCGGTTCTGGCCGATGATATTGGTGTCCTTAGGGCCAGCGAACAATCCTGGGCTATCGAGCCGGCATATCCCCGAATTCGGTTATGGCCGCCTACCTTTGATGGTCTGGGCTTTGAAGAGCAGCATAACGACGGTCGAGTTATGTCCTTCGCGGACAAGGCATACGTTAGCCTGAGAGAGCCGCCGTTTTGTTTCCAAGAGAAGGCTACGGACCTTGCGGCGATTATAAGTCTCACCCCTCGGTCCGATGCGCAAATGCATATGGAGCGAGTTTCTGGTGCTGCAGCCCTGGCCACCCTTTTGCCCCAAGTCTATGCTGCAACCGCTGGCGGGCATTCGGCTCGCAAGCGTGATATTTCAAGGTTGACTGACGTCCTCTCACATTGCGCCGTTTACCGAGTGGCTCTCCCAGACTCCTTTGACTGGTTGGCGAACAACAGCCTGGAGTTATTGGACGCCGTGTCGGAAAGATCGATTTGAGCTCAGCCTAGATCGCAACTCGGTCGCAGTCGGACCAATTGCAACCATTTCATATCCAGGTGACGAGGGTAGGGCGGTTTGATGCCAAGGCGCCGCAAACCGACCAGCCTATTCAAACGCTTCGGCTCTTCGCTCAAGGTCAGTCGCCTGGTGGGACCGGTTCTGGCCGATGTTTGCAGTCGACATGAAACGACGGCCTAACGGAGACGAGTTCCCTCTCGACTGCCCCCACTGCCATCTATTCCCATATCTGCCAGTTACACGGTTGGGGCCCAGGCAGATTGGTTTGCCAAGATTTCACATCACTGCAGCCTGATTGCTGACAATGCGATGTCCGCGTCGCCCCGTAGCGCCGAGCATGCGCGCCGCCGCAGAGCTTTGTTGCTGAACTGCAACAATCCCGAGTTTTTAGTGCGAATCGTACTAAAGCAGATTGCCAATAGTGCGGTTCGTACTATCACGCCCTCATCGTAATCGGATTCAATCCAATGAGGGGACACTCCGTGCAATTTAGCAAAACAAAATCAAACCTGATCAGTTCGTGCGCGATCGCTCCATTGATCGTCTGTGCCACTCCAGCGCTCGCCCAGGGTGTGGCAGCCGATGAAGTGAGCGGATCAGAAGAAGTCACTGAATCTACGGAGGAGAACCGTATCGTTGTTACGGGTTCTCGCATCGTCTCGGCCAGCGAGACTTCAACTCAACCCCTTCAAGTGGTCGACTCCGCGACAATCGCGCGGTCCGGCGTTACAAACATTCAAGACTTGCTGCTCGAGAATCCGGTCTTCGGCGCACCTGCCTTGACCCGCACCAATAATGCCTTCGGTACGACAGGAACTGGTGTTGCCACCGTTGATCTTCGAAATCTCGGCAGCACGCGCACCCTGGTTTTGGTGAATGGCCGGCGGGTGGTTGCAGGAATTCCCGGCACTAACATTGTCGATCTCAACGTGATCCCAACCCAGTTTATTGGCAGGGTCGATGTTCTGACTGGCGGCGCGTCCTCGCTTTATGGGTCTGACGCCATCGCAGGGGTCGTAAACTTCGTTTACCGCGACGATCTCGACGGCCTCAATATGGGCGCGCGATATGGCATAACTGACCGCGGTGATGCTGAAGAATATCGCCTCAATGCTACCTTTGGTGGTTCGGTCAACGAAGGTCGCGGTCGATACATGCTCCATGCTGGCTATTCGGATCAGGGCCAGCTTCTTTCTCGAGAGCGGCCAAACACCGCAGTTGACGACATTGACCTGTTCCGCCTGACTCTCAATCCCGACGACTTCGGTACGGAGAGCATTCCGTTCTTTTCAAGCTTCGTCCCGCAGGGTCGTTTCGACGTGCTCGGCACGCCAGGCACCGCTGATGACTTTACGTTCGGACCTACTGGCGTCCTGCAACCGTGCTTTTCTTCCAACGGAACTCCCAGTTGCACGGCCTTTAATGGTTCGCCGGCTCAGGGTCCAAACGGCTTCAACCGTCAAAACTTCCGGACGCTTGCCTCCCCGGTCGAGCGCTACGTTTTTGCTGGGGTGGCGGAATATGACATCACCAACAATATCAACGCATTCATTGAAGGTACCTACGTAAAGACGACGTCCGCGCGTTTGATCGAGCCCTTCGCCTCGGCATCTGGCGGAACCAACGCATTGTTCCCTGCCAGTGGTCGCGCACCAATCGAGACGCGGGTGCTGGTCGACACCGACAATGACGGCATTCCAGATAGCTTCAACATCCTCGTCAACCCTCTGGTGCCGCAAGAGATTGTTGCCGCGTCCAGTGACATTGATGGCGACGGACTGCGCGACATTGGCTTTACCCGCCGTTTGCTCGAAGTTGGAGAGCGCAGAAACAACACAACCCGTGATTTCTTCCGGATTGTCGCAGGCCTGCAAGGCGAGATCTTTGATGGCCGCTTCCGTTGGGATGTGAGCTACAATTATGGCCAGACAACGGAGAACCAGGTCTCTGCCGGGCAACTCAATGTGCCCAACTTCAGGCAAGCCTTTGCTGCGGTCCCAGACGTAAATGATGTCGATGGCGACGGTGATGTGACCGAGGCCATCTGTGCCGATCCAGCCGCACGCGTAGAAGGTTGTGTGCCGGTCAATATCTTCGGTATCGGCGCCATTACTCCCCAGGCTCTGGCCTTCATCGATGCCCCTGGGTCGTTCCAGACTGACATCACGCAGCGTACGTTCCAGGGCAATATCTCGGGCGAGCTGTTTGACATCTGGGGCGGACCTGTCGGGATCGCAACCGGTTTTGAGTACCGTGAGGAGTCGAGCAGTTCAGACTTCGATGCCTTGACCAATCAGGGCCTTAACGGCGGTAACCAGATTCCCGATACCACGGGCGAATTCGATGTGATTGAGGGGTTTGTGGAGGTCCGCGTTCCGCTGCTGGCCGATACGCCGTTCTTCCAGCTGCTCGAATTGTCGGGTGCTTTGCGAACCTCGGACTATTCAACAATCGGGTCGGTCACCAGTTGGAATGGCCAGGTCATGTGGCAGCCGATCGACGACATTCGTCTGCGCGCGACCTATTCTCGTGCGGTTCGCGCACCAAACATTGGTGAGCTGTTCGCTGCGCAGTCTCAGACCTTCCCGTCAGGGCTGACGGATCCATGCGTCGGAATCGGCGCTACAGGTGGGGGCACTCTGGGCGACACCTGTCGGTCATTCCCCGGCGTGAACACCAACATTGCTGCGAACGGAGTGTTCACGATCAACCAGGCCGATCTACAAGGCATCAGTGGCTTCAATGGCGGGAACCCGAACCTGTTTGAAGAGACTGCGGACTCGCTCACGGTCGGCTTGGTGGTTAATCCGCGCTCGATTGATGCTCTTCGCAACCTGACGATCACTGTCGATTACTTCAATATTGAGGTCGAGAACGTGATCGCGGCGCCGTCTCGCGCATTCACGCTCGATCAGTGCTTCAACCAGGGCAATCAGAACTTTTGTTCACTCGTGCTACGTCGCGCTATCGGTGACTCCACCAACAGTCCTGGCTCGATCCAATTCGTGAATGCAACGCAGGTCAACGGGGCGCTGTTCAAGACGGAAGGCGTAGACGTTACGGCTCGCTATCGGACCAGTCTGGATGGCCTGGGTCTGCAGAACTCATCAGCGACCTTTAATCTAGCCTACACCCATCTGATCAAATTGGACTTCCTCCAGGCGGCGACGGCCCCGGTCAACCCAGCCGCCGGAGAAGTTGGGTCAGCGAAGGACAAGTTTACGGCAACGGCGGCGTTTGACTTTGATGGCATAAATTGGAGTCTCACCGGGACCTATATCGGCCCGTCCACGGAGGACGACCAGTTCTGCCAGGCCTTCGGGCTGAATGCAGGTTGCTTCCGGCAAAGCGCGGAATTCAATCTCGACTCGCAGATCTCGTTCGAGGTGGAAGAGATGGAGTTCTTTGCCGGGGTCGACAATCTCCTCGACAACGATGCGCCAAACCTGCTCACCGGCACATCATTCAACGCGACAAGCACAGATACCGCCTCGGGGGTCTACGACATTCTGGGCCGCCGCTATTATGCAGGCGTTCGTCTCAACTTCTGAGTTGTCGCGCGAACGGGGGAAGGGGCTGGCCGTATGGCTGGCCCCTAATCCGTTTCAATGTCCTTGTCGTGGTCCATCAGGAACTGGATCGTACGTTCGATCCACTCTAGCCGCGCGGTGCTGGTGGTCCTGACATGATCAAGCACTATTTCCACACGAGGCAATTCCACATTCGCTACATAGTCTTCGACCTCTTGCAGCTTGGCGCGCATCGCGTCTGCCACTCCTTCGAGCCATTCGATCTGTTCTTGCGTCGACAGCAAATGGAGCGATTGAATGCGGGTGCGCAAAGGGTCATCAAGCAGCGCGTGGGCCTGATCAATTCGCCCGACCCAATGTCGAAGCGCCGCAACACCCTCATCGGTGCACCTCAGGTGCTCTGTCTTGCGCTTGTCGCCTTCCTGCGCCTGCGCTCTCAAAAGGCCCAGTTCTTTCAGCCGGCGCACCATTGGGTAGAGTTTGCCCTTGCTGGTCCCGAAATGCGTGACCGGGGAATCGCGATAGATTTTCGATATTTCGTAGACCGTCACAGGTTGCGCCCGTTCGACCAGCGAAAGCAGCGTTCCTTCGGCGTCGGAAACCTCATGGTTCATCTGTTGCGGATCCCCATCGCTAACCCTGATATGGTCTTCGTTAAGCGGGTTCAAAAGCTCTATCAAGGGCGTCAAGGACTGCGCTTTCCTTGCCCAGTCCGTGCGCTTAGAATGCGCTTCAGATGACAAGCCGACAAACAGCCTTTGCCGATAAGGAGGATATCTGGCGGATCCGCCTGACGATCCTGATTGTCTCGCTTGTCTTCATCGGGTTGGAGCTGGCACTCTTTGCGTTTCAGGTCGATCAGCTGCAGTATTTTGCTCGGGCGGAAACGGCCCCCATAATCTTTCCATTTTTCGCCATCCGGTTTTGCGTCCTGCTTGCAATGTGTGTGCTTTTCTATGCCTTGCTCGAATGGGCTGATCGGTATCACCTACTGTTCGCGGTGCTGACATTGGGGATTGCCTTCCTTCCGCTTGCGCTGTTGCACACATATCTGATCAGAATTGCTGCCGAATGGATGAATTTGGAAACAGGGCCGCCCGAAACTCTCATTCTGGCGGCTGACTATTGGATCCAGTTCATGTTGGTGTGGAGCGCTGGGGTCCTCGCGACATTCAATCACAGCCGTCTGCGGTATCAACAGCGTCTGCGGCTTGAGGCCAGCGCGAGTGCCCATCGATTGAAGATGCGCGCGGTGCGATATCGCCTCAACCCACATTTCCTGTTTAACACCCTCAACTCTATCGGATTGCTTGCACTGGAACGACGGTCTCAAGACGCGACGGGATTGATCTCGCGACTTTCCGAATTTCTGCGGGCCACGCTGCGGACTGATCCACGGGGTTTTCACTCACTCTCGAGAGAATTCCAGCAGGTCGCCGATTACCTTGAGATCGAACGGATCAGGTTTCCTGACCGGCTCTCCTCGTCTTTCATTCTTCCAGAAGAACTGCGCTTTGTTGCTGTTCCTCCATTCGTCCTTCAACCTCTGGCTGAGAGATTCATACGCTACGGAGTTTCTGCCAGCGCGCGATCAACTGCCATCACGATTCAAGCGCGCCGTGAGGGAAATGTTCTTTCTCTCGAACTTAGCCACTCGGGCGATGAAATTGATGTCGCGAAGCTTCAGCTCACCCGTGATGATCTCCCGAATGGATACAGTTTCCGATGTCAGGCAACCGCAACCGGCGTGTTGGCGATATTGCGGGGACCGTTCCTGAAGATGGACCAGCAAGATGAACATGATGGCTGATCCAGCTCCAATTCCGGCGGAGCAACGAAAGGAATTGCGGCGCCAAGCAATTTGGCTGAGCCTTGCATTGTGGGCGTTCACAATGGTGCTGCTTTGGTACACTGGTACGGTTCGAAATGCCGGAATGAACAACGGCTTCGACTGGTGGCTATTGCGGCTGTTCTGGATGGTAACCGCATTTGTCCTCGGTTGGATTGTCTTTCGATTGTTGATCGCGATCGTGGAGCGAACCAGAATTGGGCCGATACCCGGCCTCATAGCCTTGGTGCTTGTGTTTGGCGTATTCCACTCGTGGCTCAACGCCGTTGTGTTCTTCGCCTATGCTGGCGAAGAGTTGCTATTTTACCGACTTCTGCAGTTGACCCTTTATTGGCTCCATTTCCAATATGCTTGGGGCATCCTGATCCTGACGCTCGTAATCAATGCCCAGGCAAAGGCTGAGCGTGAAGCACGGGCAGACGCGCAACGCGAAGGACAGGCTGCCCAGTTCGACGCCCTGAAGTTTCAGATTCACCCACATTTTCTGTTTAACACCCTTGGGGCAGTTGCGGCGCTGGTTTCAGAGAGAGAATTTGCCAAGGCCGAACAGGTTGTACGCAAATTGGCCGCATTCATTCGAAGCGGCTTGCGCAAGGATACGCATGCAGATGTCAGCCTGACCGATGAGATCAGCGAGCTGCAACTCTATCTTGAGATCGAGCGAGTTCGATTTGATGGCAGGTTCGACTTCACCCTCGATATTGCCGAAGATGTCAGCGATGCCAGCATTCCTAGCTCGCTGTTGCAACCGTTGCTGGAAAACAGCGTGAAGTACGCGGTTGCGCAGGCGAGCGATCCGGTTGCGATACGATTGAGTGCTTCGAGGGAAGGGACGGAAGTGTGTATCTCGCTGTCTGACAATGGCCCAGGCTTTAGTGAATCGACAGGGCTTGGGACCGGTGAGCGCAATGTTCGCAACCGCCTCGTGACTCGTTTTGGCGAGTCCATTCAATTCGCAAGCGGCTCGCGTGCGACTGGCCCTTCGAGTGAGACAGGTTATGAGGTAACCATACGATTTCCCTACGAGGTTTGGCGATGAAGCCGATACGAGCCTTTGTCGCAGAGGACGAGCCGCTCGCCCTGCGAAGAGTTCTGCGTGCATTGAATGGGATCGAGGGCGTCAAGGTCGTCGGCAACGCTACCGATGGTGCTCAAGCGGTCTCGGCGATCCAGGCGCTCAAACCAGACTTGCTTTTGTTGGACGTGATGATGCCAGGATTGACGGGTTTCGAGTTGCTCGAAGCGCTTGATCAAGATTGCACACCCGCGGTTGTTTTCGTGACCGCTTTTGACGAATATGCGGTCAGTGCGTTTGCTGAAGGGGCAGTGGATTATTTGCTGAAGCCACTGGATGATGAACGGCTTGCCACTGCGGTCGAACGAGCTCGATCACGTCTTGATCAAGATGCCAATCGCGTGCGCTTCGAACAACTGCGCCAAACCATCGCGCGCATGAATACCGATTTTGAATCGAGCATCTCATCGACTTACGATACCGATCTGTGGGTGCGCGAGGCGGATAGGGTATTGCGAATTCGTGTGAAAGACATCGACTGGATCGAAGCTGCCGGCGATTATGTTGTTCTTCACATAAAGGATGCTGTCCATCTCGCTGACGATAGCATCCGCTCACTCAGCGAGCGGCTTGATCCTGACCAATTCCTTCAAGTTCACCGAAGCTCCATTGTGAGGTTGGACCAAGTCGAAGCTCTCAATCGGGAAAAATTCTCAAGCATCAGTCTCAAACTGAAGAGCGGTGCCCGCGTTCGAGTCAGCAAGACCTATAAGCGCGCCGTACTTGATCGCTTCCCGTTACCGTGACCCCTTATTGCGAATACTCGCAGCCAGTCAGCGACTGATACAAGCCGTCTGGCGATTGCTCCATGCGCATTGGCCGCTTCCAGCCAATTCTGGTCTCCTTGCAGATGAGGGAGCCAAACCATGTCCGCGTCTTCGCGCAGCCAATCCAAACGTGCAACTCGCCCGTTGTCCAATCCGCAGAGAGCGGGTCGAGGTGTTCAGGCAAAGCAGCAAGTACTGAACAAGGGGAGCATCGCTGCTCGAATTGCTGTGGCGCGATCCAAACCGCTCGGCCTCCTGTGAGATCGATCAGTTATGAGATTGCTCAATCAGGTCGCGCAGAGCCACAAGATGAAACTGCTCAATGGCAAAACTCGCATTCCCGACGCGCCGGGATTGCGCGATAGGCTGGAGGCCTGTGCGTCACGCTACGTTCTTGAACCTGACGTGGCAGAATTCTCCCGCGAGCTAGTACTCCGCCAGCCCGATCTGTTGTGTTCCAGTCTCGACTTCCTGAGAATGCCAGACGAGATGATATGGGTGGAATGGACTGAACAGGAGTGGCAAGGCCAGCCTGCGTTCCACGTCGGAATCTTGATAGAAGCTGATGACGCTGGCCGAGCTGGTCAACTGACTCTCGTCACTGAGAGCAAGGGCAATGAGCCTCAAATATCTCCAGCCGGCTTCGCGTTTGACCTCGAACGTCTTTATCCCCTGCAAGAATCAAGCATGGGATTCTCGATAAGTCATGATTCTCTAGCCTTGGCCCCGTTCTTTGAGCGCGTGAGAGGCGAGATAAATCCTGTATGGGCCAACTACTGGAAAGGCCTCCCAGACCCGCTTTCTTACGCTCACGAGAAACGCAAACTGGCGCAGTCGCTGTGGATGGTCCCAGCGGTCGCTTTCGCATTCGTGCTTATCCTGGGGACCAACGCGCAGCTCGATCGTGAGAGAGTTGGATATGAGCGGCTCAACAAACAGCGTCTGAAACGCGGAAAGCCCAAGCTGCTGGCGCATACTGAAATGCGGCTACGGTTGTTCCAGCCCACTGGTGGGGATCACGGTGAAGCGGCTCTGGTTTCCCGCCGGATGGCTCGGCTTCACCACGTTCGTGGGCACTTTGTCCGGCGCGGAGACGCAATATTCTGGCGCAAACCACATTTGCGAGGAAAGGCGAACGCGATACAGGCTGACCTGCCCATGAGACGGGTCTCTTTTGGCTAGTGATCGGTGAGCGCCAGTTCGTAGTGCTGGCAGCTCATCGCAAATGATCCTTGCTCGCGAAAAGTACTCTGGTCTTGGGGATCCTCAGCGAGTCGATCTTGGCCCTGAAGCGGTCGGTTGCGGGAAATTGCATCCGGCAGAAAACAGTTCGCTCCCGAACTGCTCGCGGAGCAGCCAGCCTATGAGCACTTTGGCGTCGTCCGGCGACAGCTTGGCTATATGCGTCTCGAAATCCAGTTCACAGCTGAATAGCAATAGAGGCGACTGCCAGCTCCGGCTATGATGGACCAAGAATATCGAGCGAAAAGACCTCGTCTCGCGTCGCATCGATCCGCGTTTCAATCTCGAATACGTCTCTCAGGCGCTCAGATGTTATGGTCTCGCGCGGCGTTCCATCGGCCACGATCCGACCGCCTTTCATCCAGATCAGCCTGTCGGCGTATCGCGCGGACAGTGATAAATCATGCACGACCGTCAGCAGAGACTTGCCCTCACTTGCAGCCTTAGCGAATATCCGCAGCACTTCATGCTGATACCGCGGATCGAGAGCGGCAACGGGTTCGTCGGCCACCAAGAAAGGGGTTTCCGCTGCCAAAGCTCTGGCAAGGTGGATCCGCGACAACTCTCCACCTGAAAGCGTATCAGCCGCGCGCTCTTCGAAGCCCTCGAGATCGCATGCAGCGATGGCGCGGGCCGTCGCCGCCTCATCTTCGCGAGATAGCCGGCCCGGAGCCCCGCCATAGGCGAAACGCCCCAGCGCTACGATATCGCGCACCGGTTGTGGCCAAACCAGGGGTCTTTGTTGAGGGAGATAGGCCACCTTACGCGCTCGCTGCATCGCACTCATGGAGCTTACATCTGTTCCATCAAGCGACGATGAGCCAGAGTCTGGTCTCATCAAGCCAAGCGCAAGCTGGAGCAAAGTGGTCTTCCCCGCTCCATTAGGCCCAACCAACATGGTCAGCGAGCCTCGGTCGAGAGCGAAGCTGGCATCCGCAACGAGCGGCTTGCCCTCGACCGAGTAAGAAAGACCCTTGGCTTCCAGCAAACTCACGCAAGCCTCCTGCGTGCAGCGATCCAGATAAAGATGGGCGCACCGATTAGCGAAGCCACGACCCCCAATTTCAGCTCATTATCGGTCGGCAGGAGCCGCACCCCGATATCGGCCAGGACCAGAAGAACTGCCCCCAGTAACGCTGATGGGACGAGCAATCGTGCGGGATCAAACCTCACAAAGGGCCGTACCAGATGCGGTGCGACAATCCCTACAAACCCTATGGCGCCGGCAAGCGCGACGGCTGCTCCCGTGGCCAGGCCAGCGCCAGCAATCACCCAGAGTCTTTGCGCCTTGAGGTTGAGACCGAGACCCTCTGCCGTCTCTTCTCCCAGCGCCAATGCCGACAGCCCCCGCCGGCTTGCAAGAAGTATGATGAACCCAAGAAGGATGAATGGTGCAGCGATGGCGAGATCATCAAGGCTCCGATTTGCCACTGTGCCAAGCATCCAGTTGACCATATCGGCAAGGCTGAAAGGATTGGGTGCTAGGTTCATCAAGAGCGCCATCAAGGCTGCTGAAAAACTCGACAGGCCGACACCGATCAGGATCAAGGTCACGACTGATTGGTTCCGGAGCGCCGCCGCCGCTACCAACAAAGTGGCTAGAAGCGCACCTCCAACAGCCGCCAAAGGCAGAACGAACGGGCCAGCAGTCGCAAGACCGAAATACAGCACGAATGTCGCAAACAGCGCCGCAGTCGCGGAAACTCCAAGTATTCCGGGCTCTGCCAAAGGGTTTCTAAGGAGACCCTGCAAGGCAGCACCACTTATTCCCAGCGCAGCCCCAACGACGGCCGCGGCGAGCGCACGTGGCAGCCTGATCTGCCAAACAACAAGCTGGTCGCCCTCACTTGCCTGCCATGCCAAAGCTGCAAGCACGCGCTCGAAGGGCAGCGGCACAGAACCCAGCAGCAGCGAAAGAATCACCGCCACTGCCAGGCCGACCGTAAGAGAAACAATTGCTCTCATCGGCGATCGGACTTGGCAGCCTTGGCCAGGGCGTCAACAGCTTCGAGCTGAAACCAGCCTCCACAGGCCATCCAGGCGCCCTGAATAGAGATCACTGGCAGATCGCGCATTTGCGCGCGTGCAATCGGATGCCGCGCAGCGCTCCAATTGTCCTCGCGATTGATCCCGCTCTCGAAATAGGCGGCAGCAACGAGGTCAGGACGTTCATAGGCCAGTCGTTCAAGCGGCAAGGGATTCCAGCCCGGCCGGTCCTGAAAGTTCAAAAGCCCAGCCGTGGTGATGAGTTCATGAGTCAGCGTCCCCTCGCCCGTGGTGAATCCATATGGGGTCATGTAAAGGGCCTCTGACGTGGGGGTCTTGGCGTTCGCAAGTGCCGCCAACCGTCGGTCCATCTCCTTGGCGGTTTCGGTCGCCTTATCGGAGGCCCCAAGTTCGCTACCTATCCGCACAACCTCCGCTCTGACCTCTGCAATCGTCTGAGGAAATCCGACTTGCACGACTGGTACGCCGGCGCGTTCAAGAAACGCCGTGACATTGGGGCCGCCGCCATAGGATCGAACGACCAGATCTGGTTCGAGCGACAGGACGTCAGCCGCCCTGGGGCGAACCTGGCGCAAGCCATTTGCCGCGTCGCGCATGAACGAAAAGGACTTCTCGGCATCGGGGGACAACGCAAGAATATGACTGCGATCCGCGAATTTCAGGACATATTGGTCGGCACAATAGTCGAGGCTGATGATCCGCCGCGGCGCGTCCTCATCCGGCAAGTCGTGGGCCTGGGAGCAGGCCTGAAGGACAAGGCAAGAAAGCGCCGCGAGGATCAATCTATCGAGCATTACATTCGGAACCGAACACCACCGTACACCGACCGTTCGGGTGCTCGAAAGCAGAAAATAGACTCATACTGTTCGTCGGACACTCTATCGACCGTTTGGCCCGTTGCAGCTTGCGGAGAGGGTGAGACGCCTTCGACAAAGATCTCTTGGCCGCCCCAGCGAACACGTGGGCGTCGTTTTGTTGCCTAACAGGCGTTGCAGTGCAGTGGGCGTCATGCATTAGGCCCCTAGAGGAACTGATCGATCATTGGAATCCGAAGGGCAAATTGTTTGTTTGGTAGAGCATATGATCAATACTCAGTGCGAGTGATCTCTATTTCCCGCCTGAGTGGCCGACCTTGAGTGCAAGAAAACCAAACGGTTGATCGCGCGAAAATGGGTTCAAGGCGGAATGTCTGTTCTTGAGATTGGAAACTGGAAAAGCGGACCTTCGGCTCACGACCCAGTTGTAGAAATTCGCCTTCGTAGCTTATGTGGCCGCCCGGAGCCCAACATGATGGAATGCAATGGTGAGAGCTTGTGTGGTAGAGAAGTAGTAGCGCTTCTCACGTGGACTTTCTCAGCTCTGCCGCACTCAGCTCGATAAGATCGTATCGCCGACCAATTACTCGAAACATCGTGCGCGTTTGCATCCGCCATTATGGACGAAGGCCAGCAGTTCGGAATTGGCAGGCAATAGCCGCCGTTCCGCCTACGGTCCAAACTAGAGAGGCCTCACCCAAGCAGTTGGTCGACTAGATCGGGCTCTTACCCGAGTTTACACGCTTGTCACACCGGTCTTCAAGCCAGGTCCCGAGCATGATCAGCTTGATCAGCAGGCCAACAGAGACATGCTCGTCTTGAGCGTTGTCGGCGCTTAATGCTGTAAGCTTGCGTTTCAGAAATTCGACATTGACGAAGGTGTCCAACTCGCCAGCTTTGCGCCACCGCTCGACAGCCGAGAGCAACTCTTGTCGCTCGGCGATCAGGCGAGGCCGCACCGTCGGGATGGTCGAGCCAGACTTGTTATCGCGTAAGCGGACCAGATCGGGAAGCAGGTCTCTGGACGCCTCGCGTATGATAATCCGCCGCACCCCTTTGTGCCGCTTGTGCTTGGTGGGCAGATCAAGACAAAACTGCAAAAGGCGCACATCTAACAACGGGTAGCGGTAATCAACGCCATAAGAGGCGGCACCCAGTGCGGAATCTTCAAGCCGATAAGCCACATGAGGAGAGTGGATCACGTCGAATTCACGCTCTCGAACCGTTCCCGAGTTGGGGCGGGTTGGATAGGCAAGTCGACGATCTGGATAACCGCTGCATTCAGCAAAGCTGGATTGCAGCGCATCGAAACGTTCATCCTGTTCCGCCTGATATTCTTTGCGAATCAGCTGCAGCAATCGATCAACAAAGGGAGACCTATATTGCGAGAATTTGACAATCCGCCTGGGAAGCGATTTTGCCGAGTAGGCAAGTTCCCTCCAAAGTGATTGCCAATCGCCTTTCAGGACGAAATCTTCTTCCCAGCCCGCGCCCTTGGATGTCACGAGTTGATCGCCGCCAAACCCAGACAGCAAGGTCCGGAAGCCGCGGTCCTCCAATATTTCCAGCAATTGTTCACCGGGCAATGTAAGGTCACTGCGAGAAGGGCCTGAGTGTACATGGATTGAACGTTTCAAATGCGCGAGCAATTGCCGACCACGGCTATAGACCTTGTTGCGTATGAGCTGTGGATTCATTGCGCAGACCGCATCCATTTGCGGCGTCTCATCCCTGAATGGATGAACTTTGCCAATCGTTTCCTCAGCCATGACATGCGAAAACGCTTCGTGCTTGTGCCCGTCCGCATTCGAGAGTTTGCTCGCAAGTGTCGCAATTGTGGTAGAGTCTAGACCTCCACTCATTTCGCTGGCTACGCCAGAATAGCTGCGCAAGCGGCATCTCACGGCTTCGTTCAGGATCTCACGAAACTGTGCGGAATGTTCCTTGAGCGAGCCTGGGTGATCATGCGTGTTCAACGACAGTTGCCAGTATTTTTCTTGCTCGTAACTGGTCGCTGAAACGCTCACCCAATGCGCGGGCGGCAGGGCTTCGATGCCAAGGTAGAGCGACGAGTGATGATCGACCTTCGTCGACGTCAGTTGATCGGCTATCCACTGATGGTTGAGCGAAGAATCGACCCAGTCAAGCTCCAAAAGCGCGGCCTTTGCCGAGGCGAAGGCGACGGAGCTTTTTCCCCTAGCGATGAACAGTGGGCGTACGCCCATATGATCGCGGATGAGGAACAACGATTCTTGCTTTGCGTCAAGAATGGCAATCGCAAAGTCGCCCAGAAGATGCTGGCCCAGATCCCGTCCGAAGCGCTTGAAGCCCTCCAAAATGAGGGCTTCGTCAGTCACTCCATCGACTGCCGACCAGTCAAAGGCTGCGATCAATTCGGCGCGGTTGTCTAACCGCCCGTCAAAAACAACCGCGTACCGCTGATGATCGCTGACCAATGGCTGTGCGGCAAGCGTTGACTCGGGGGTGTTGTAGAGCTGTTTGCTTGCCAGAAAACCAAGCGAGCCAAAGTGCGTGCCAACGCGATCATGCGGCCATAAATCGCATGCTTTGAGCATCTTTTCGCTAAGTCTGGCGTTGTCGCTTGGGCGCGCAAACTCGATGCAGCCAAGAATTATGCTCATCCAATCACAGCTCCTGCTGACCGCGATTTGCGAAACTTCTCATAGTACCCGTTGGCTATCTCGATCAGCTCGCTTTCCCGTTCTGAAAAGGCAGCCATTTGTGCGGCGCCTATGGCGGCATATTCATGCGGCTCATCGCCTTGCCATTTTGCGTAAATGCGGTCATCCCAGATGAGATTATCAGCTGGAAATGCTGGATCGAAATGAGTGACAATCGTCCCAAATTGGCGAGCGAGATCGTTATAGTCGACCGGCATAATGCGTGGGTCTGTGATCTCCGAAAAGCCATCAATAATAGAGCAGTAGGACCGTGTCGCGTTTACGGCATGCCCGGCGTCAGGCCTATTCACTAAGCCGGGAATTTCGTCGCCGTGCGGCCGCGCATTCGCCCTGCGTACGTAACTGGGTGGCTTGCGCGTCAATGATTCGAGCACACCGGTCGGCTCACGGTAGAGAAACACGAAGTTTGATCGCGGCAAGCATTGAAGTGCCCGGGCCACAGCTGGTTTACCCAAACTGCTGAATTTTATCACGAGCCGCTTTCCTTGCGTGCTCGCCCAATTTTCCCAGACATGGACCATGAGCTGTAATGTCTCACAGAGAAGCGCTGGCTCAACCGATCCAGCATATCTGCTCAGCAGCCGACCGATAAATTTCGGCTCACCGAGCGCCATAAACTGCCCAGTTGCCTTGAGGTTCTGGGTGAGCAAGGTCGAACCGCATCGCGCAACATGAAAAATACCACTTGTGCGTGTTGGAACGATATCGCCATGCTTGTTTCGGTTCAGGTTGAACCACCGATCCAGCGGAATGATCTCATCTACTGGGGTGTCGTCGGGGAGGGATTGTTTCAGGAACCCCCGATTGAGATCGAGCCTTGCAGGGTCGATCATATGGACGAGCCAATAGTCCTTAATGCAGACGAGATCGATTGGGAGCAGTTCCATCCCTATTCCATCTTCTGATTGGTGGGGATGCTCACTGACGCCGTTTTATGAATATGACAGCTCAAGGCGAGGCGTCCGTTGGCAAAGTCTCTACTCGTCATCTTTATTGGCATAACCGCATGCCAACAGCGACTTGGAAACGCAATCAGCCGATTGGCCTTCGGGATGATTTTGGTAAACTGGTTCGACGTATATTCACGAGCGTCAATATGACTGTCGAAAATCAGCAGTTCCCCTCCTTCAAAGGCGTTCGGCTCCTGACCGAAATAGTACAAGTAGGTAATCGCGCGACCTTCTGCCTCAAACGGCTCGTGTCTGTCGCTATGAGTGCGAAAGAAACCACCTTCTAGGTGATTGGTCAGCTTCATCGAGACCGTCTGAGTTTCAAATTGAGGAAGGCCGAGTCCTCGACAAAGGTCGGGCAGTCGCTCTTGGACAAAAGCTTCGAAGATTTCGCGACATGCGGAGAAACCATACCAGACTAAGGTATTGCGCTTGTCCAGGTCGAGCTTGGCATTCTTGCGTCCAGTCATCGCCGGACGAAAAGCATCCTGATTCGCGATCGCATCCGAGCGCAAACGCAAAAGGTCCTGTGGCGCGAGGAAGTTGTCAAAGACGAGGACCGGCGCCACTTCGAACTCTTTCGAAGACCTCAGGCCAACGGGGGTTATCGCATGCGGATTGAGCTCAAGGAATGTCCTGTTATTCTCGCCTCCACTCCAGCCATCACGGATCGCTGCAAAGCTCTCTCGGGCCTGCCAGACGTCGCCAATCTTTCGGCAGATATTGGCCTTGGTGAAGTGGAGCCTCGTGTTAGAAGGGTCTCGCTCAAGCTTCTCTTGGAGAGATTTGAGCAGAGGCGCATTAAGCGGCCGACTACTCAGCCGCTGCGCCAGTGCGGCTTCCTTTTCGAAACCAGTTTCCATCTTATACCTCTGCTGGGCCAAAACCGAAGCAGCGCCATCTTGGGCAGCACTATCAAGCCAGAGTGACTACCTCTTCCTGCCTAAGCTTGCGCAGGAAGCTGTAGACGTCTTCGATGCATTTCTCGCGCTCTACATCGTACTTGACGTCAATTTCAGCAACAATCTGGCTTACGTCGCGGTTTCCATCGATCAGTGTCCAAATTGCACTGCTGGTCGCGTTGAATTCGATATAATTGCCCGAGACCATGGAAAGTAGTATCGTCTTTCCGTCGACATTCGTTTCAAGCACTTGATCTTCCTTGCCAAAAATCATGCTCAGATCGATCTCAGACTCCAATTTTCTCTCCCACGTTACGCTTCACATGCTTGCGATTTGCTCGCGAAGAGCACGCTCAACGGCGCCAAAGCTTTGCTTAGAGGCAGGGCGTGTTATCACAACGAGCGGAAGTTTTGAAACGACTTCGCCCAATTGTCTGAACATTTCCCGACGTCGCTCGGCAACCAACAGGTTCTTCCGGTAGGAATGCCGCTGGAGTCGATCGAGGGCGGCACTTGCGCATAAGCGATGGCAGAGAACATCATCAGTGTTTGGCGAGCTGCGGACAACAAATATTCCTGCCAAGGGCGTGGGTTGGTTGCTAAAGCTATCTGGACCCAGCGGACGGATGAACTTCTTGCGTTCATCTTCGATTTGCACCAAGCCAGCAGAATCGATCCCCAATTGGTTCAAACTTTGGGCCGATAGCTTGCTAATCGGGAATCCCGGTATTGCGCGGATTTCATCCCCCACTTCAATCAGTGTCGTGTCATCGCTCAAATATCGTGCACCAGCCGATAGCATCATTGCTGCAGTGGTCGATTTGCCGGCGCCGGAACGACCGCAAAGAGCAAAGGCGCGACCACCCCAATCGAAACAACTCGCGTGAAGCAACAACTTGCCACGTTGCTGCAACACCGCTCCAAAGCATGAGCCCAGAACAAAAGCACGCGCCAAGCGATCAATTCGCGCGTTGCCGATTTCGACAATTATCTCCCTACCATCGCGGACATAATATCGCGCCTGGGTTTGAGGAGGATGAAACAGGAACTCCCTGGGATTTACCGCCCAGATTGGCCGTAATATCTCAGTAGCACCCAACTGGCTGGGCACATTGCCCAATCGAATAACGACATCAGCTTCTGTAGCCCCAATGGGGGGCAACTCAGGCAGACATACCTCCGAGGCGACATTCAAGCCGAATGCACGATAAAAGAACTCAAAATCCCGCATCAACGCACTATCAGGTCGGCCATTGACTTGCGCATAAAACCCCATATTGATTGGATCAAGCTCAATCACGCGTAAAGGCCAAAGAGCAGAGCGCAGGTGTTGAGCCTATAGATGTGCAGGGGAATACAACATGCAGGCACCAACCAAGCTCGAGTGGGAAGAGCCCACAATCGAAGTAATTGAAGCAGCCAAGGTCACGGCTGGTGGCCTCGGTGATGATGATGAAGATTTTAATTCGGGCCCAACAACAAGTTGAGCTGACGCTGGAGTTTTACTTGGATCATCGACCGTTAGGCAGGGCAGCCGCTTGGTCCTTTTTGATCCATCATTTCCAATTTGGACTGGCTAGGCTTCTCGCCTAGGTCACGAGATCATATCTCAAGTCGAGACAGAGAGGCCTCATGTCCGAACTATGGGCTAGCGCACGCAAGTGGGACAATCGCCTGCTGGTTTCTGCGCTTGCGCTAGTTGCCTTGGGGGCCACATTCTGGATGGGATCGCGGATCCCAGCGCTCAATGAAAAAGCCGCGATGGGCGGCGATACCCCAGTCTCGGGACTTTCCTTCGATATCATCCTGGAGGTTTTTCCGGGCAGCAGCATCTGGTGGGAGCTTGTCGCCAACACAAGCAATTGGATCTATACAAATCTCTATGGCATGAGCTTTGGAGTCCTCTTTGGAGCTGCGGCTCTGACGCTGCTATCGCTTGTCAAGCAACGCTCATTCGAAGGTAGCTTCGCGAACTCGGCCTTGGGTGCAGTAATTGGTGCCCCACTAGGTGTTTGCGTCAATTGCGCTGCGCCAATTGCGCTCGGGCTACATGCCGGCCGAATGCGATTGGAAACAACGCTCTCCGCGTTGTTAGCTTCGCCAACCTTGAACGTAATCGTACTCACGATGAGCTTCTCACTACTGCCGCCTCATCTCGCTGTCTTGAAACTCGTGGCCGCGCTGACGCTGGTGTTGTTGATCGTACCCCTGTTATGCCGTTTCATTCTGAAAGAAGAGCTTGAACGGACTCGGCATCAACCCGAAGCGATGGCGAAGGTGGCCATAGAGCGTGGGCTTGCCGGTTGGATAGCGAAGGCAATTGCGCCAGTGGACGCTGATCCCAGACCTCACGCTATTGGAGAGGCGCTGATTTGGTTTGTGAAGGCCTACGCGCGCAACTTCTTCTTTGTGTTTGCGGTTACAGTGCCATTGATGTTTTTGGCTGCGATCCTAGGGGCGATTGTTGCAACCTTTACTTCGCCAACCGAGCTTTCCCTGCTCCTCCCGGGGAGAGGGTTGGTGATGATCGTGCTCGCAATTTTTGCCGTGGCCATAATTGCGAGCTTCGTTCCCGCGCCCATTGCGCTTGATGTGATCCTTACAGTGATCCTGCTCGGGATTGGTCTGAAGGAATTTTACGCGATGACCATGCTGATCGCGCTAGGGTCATTCAGCGTGTATGCGTTCATTATCTTGTGGCGTGCCATTTCGTTACGAACAGGAATTGCAGTTTGGTCGGCCGTGGTTGCGCTTTCGGCGGCCTCCGGCTTTGCGGCCTACGTTGGGGAGCCTGTCGCCAAACAATACTACTTCGACCAACAACTGACCGCCGTCAAAGCTGTTGATGGCATTGATTTCGCGAGGCCCAAGGAGCTGCCGGAAGGTAGAACGCTTGCCGATCTTGCACCACAAATTGCTGCGCAACGCATCACACTAACATCCATAGCCGCAACGACATCGTCGTCTCGTGGCAGTAAGCTGCAAGTGGAAGAGTTTTCGCGAAGACTTCCCACCCAAACAGCCGCAGCAAAGCAAAACGATGCGCAAGGCCAGCGATTTTCACGGCTTGTTGGTCATGAGATCGGTATCAACGAGGAAGGTATCATCTCGCCGCTGCGAGAGTTTGGTTATCACGTAAAGGGTGGTGGGATCGCAGCCGGTGATATTCATGGCGATGGCTGGGTAGATATCGTCACCCGCCGTCCGGTGCTGGCCAACGGACTGTCGCTTTACACCAATGTGGGAGGTGTGTTCGAGCGCCAGGCGTTGACACTTGGACCGGTTGACAACGCCGAGGTATTTCATGTTGCGCTGGCCGACCTCGACGGAGACAGCTGGCTAGATCTGCTGGTTTCGACTGTCCGCAATGGGGAATATCTCTTCTACAATGAGGGCGGAACATACAGCGTGGACAATATGGTCCAACTCTACGAGCCGGAAACGGCTGTCCTCGCCAGCATTGGGTTTGCGGACCTTGATTCAGATGGGGACCTGGATATCGTCGCGGGTAAGTGGGCGCCGCGCGGTGTGAGCATCGGATGGGGACTAAACCCGTACCACAACCGCAATCAAATCTATTGGAACAAGGGCAATCGCGAATTCACCCGCGAGATTATCCCTCACTCCCAAGGTCAAACGCTGACTCTGCTGATCAGCGATGTGAATGGCGACGGCATTTTGGATATCATTGATGGAGATGATGTCGGCGATACTGATGCGGTCAATTTCTTCGGGACCGATGGCAAACTGGCGCCGCATGACGTCACAAGGCAGCCCTTCCCATATATGCTCAATTCGACAATGGGATATACGGAAGGGGATTGGAACAATGACCTGCAGACAGATTATTATGGCGTACAGATTGCCGTTGCAGGGGGAGCAGCTGGTGCAGGATCGCAGGACAAACGGACCTTGTTTGAGATTTGCTCACAGTTTGCAGTAGATCTGTCGTGGACCAGAACACGTGTTCGAGCGTGCGCAGAACAGCTTCTCTCCATCGACAACATCTTTGGCCAAAAGGCCAACAAGCTGGATTGTTTTGGCGGCATTGCAGACGCCAGAGATCGCGCGGTATGCGGGAGCGCCGAGATAATTCGCAGCTATGCTAACAGATTCCGAACTCTCGAACCTGATTTGAAACGGCATGCAGAATGTCGATCTCACCTTGAGCATATCCCAATAATGCGGCGCTATTGTGATTCACTCCTTGAGCCGGTCGCCAAGCGATGGACCAAAGGACAGCGACGCGATTTGTTCAAAGACGTGGTTAGAAACTCCAACATCATGATGACTGGCCAAGGAGAAGGAAGATTTGTCGATGACGCGGCAAGGCTTGGCGTTCGTCATCCCGGCTGGAGCTGGAACAGCCGCTTCACCGATCTCGATCAGGATGGCTGGCAGGATTTGCTTGTCATGACCGGCATTTGGCAAAGAGCGTCCGCTACGACTTCAAACATGCTTTATCATAATGAGAAGGGCCAATTCGCTGACAGAACGGAGCAATTTGGTCTCGACGATCTAACGCCATCCTATAGCTATGTTCAGCTTGATTTTGATCGGGACGGCGACATTGATGTAATCCGCGATAACATGTCGCTTCACATGATCTTGCACCGCAATGAAAGACCAGCAGGACCAGGTCTGTGGGTGCATTTGCGGGATGCGTTGGGCAATTCGATGGGTATTGGATCCAGGGTAACAATCTGCACCAACGGCGTAACCCAGGTCACTGTCGGTCAGTGCCAGATGCGCACGATCCACGCGAGTGGCGGCTACATGTCTGGCGACCCCATAGCCGCTCACTTTGGGTTGGGCGATGCGAGCCGCGTGTCTCTTATCGAAGTGCGTTGGCCGAATGGAGAGATCTCGCGGATTGAGCCGGATCAGCTGCTTGGCGGCGAACTCGTCATTTCCAGGCAAAGCTAACTTTGGCGGCTGTCGGTTGACCAAAATTCACTGCAATAGGGCTCGAAATTTCGCCGATCAGACGTCCGCTCACTTCCCTAGTAGCTGACTTTTGAGACGGCGTAGGCACCTCATACGAAGCGGACGTTCGCAGGAGACCAGTTCGCTCCAGACTGTCTCTGCCGCCACCCAGTCTGGGGTTCAGTAGGCAATCTGCTCAGGCGACCTGTTTTAGAGACGGAATCCCAATAGCCTGAACGAGAGCCTCGCGCGGATCATTCACTGAAGTTGCTGATCCGCGTTTGTCCGACGGCACAGCCTTGTAACGTCGCGATAGTTGTTGAGTGGCGCAATAAATGATATTCTCGTTACCATCTGGTTATTGGTCGCGAGGAAGTTAAGCTGCACTCCGTTTTCCCGACTTATCGGTATTTCACTCTTGTGAGCGAGGGGGAGTTGAGTGTTCTTACGCTCGCCCGACCAGTGTCGAATGGTCAGGCTGGCGGGGAGATACTCCTGGAATTGCTCGACTTGGTCAGCGCGGTGGACGCTGACCCGGATTGTGAGATCTTGGTTCTGCGCGGTGTCGATCAAGCGGCAAGCGCGGACGATTTCCAGCAGGAAGCCGATGGCGAGAGCAAGGCGTTCGCCACAGCGCGGCTCGAAATCTTGAAGATATTTGACCGGCTCCGGCCCGTTTCTCTTGTTTGGGCCAGCAATGCATCTTGGGACGGCGCGCTCGATTTCGCGCGAGCATCCGATTTTGCATTTGGTACCGTCGATGCCGACTTTGGCAGTGGGAAGATCAGCTGGGCCGTTCGCCCCAATCATTCCACAAGAAATAAGACCGATAGAATCTCGCGATGTGTCGAGAGCCTTGAATCAATCCTGCAGAGAGCCAACTCAATAGCGCCATAGCCACCTGAGCAGTGGCATTTTGAGGTGCCGTCCAGAATCTCAAAGCAAAATTCTGACCTTAGCGCTAGGCTGGGGCGTTGGATGAATGTCTCGATTATCGAGAGCGCAACTCTTTTCTAATCTATGACAAAGGCTGGACTCCACCTCCAATGACTTTTTTGCACGCAAGCCCGCTCCGCTGTTTCGCAATTTTCAAGATGGAAACGGAGGCGATTATCCTGCCATCAATTTTGCGGGCTTGATTTTGCGGAAATTTGCTAATAACCTCCTCTTAACAGTCGAGTTTTAAGTATTCAGGGGTTATTTACTTGTCTTCCCAGTAAATAATAATATTAAAAACTAAGAGGCTTGGGGCAAATCGTTGGGTGCGACGAAGTTCTTTATTGTAGATCAAGACTATCGGGTGCGCAATTCACTCGCTCGAGCACTTGATCAATATGGTAGCGTAGTTCAGCTCGATCACATTGAAGAGATCGGCCGAATTGAAGATCGTGAGACCTATGTTCTCATGGCTGACCACGGGCAGGTCATCGATGATTGTCTGAAGCTCAACGAGTACGGTACCTTCTGCTTCACCATCGCATATCATGAGAACCCATCATTGGTGCGGGTGGTTGAGTGTCTCAGCGGCCCTCTTAATGGCTATCTGCAATGGCCCGGTGATCAGCACGAGCTCGAAGCGACTTTGAAAGCACTTTCGAAGGATGCCACAAGTCAGGTTCGACAAAAGATCGCCCAATCGAGGGCCCGACAAAAGCTGAAGATGCTGTCAGCGCGAGAACTTCAGGTCGCAAAGGGCGTCGCGGGAGGCCTGTCCAGCAAGGAGCTCGCGCTTGAGCTGGGGGTGAGCTTTCGTACCGTCGAATTTCATCGTGCAAATGTCATGACCAAGCTGGGTGCAAAGAACATTGCGTCCGTAGTTCGGATTGTGATTGAAGCAGGTAGCGGGCCAAGTGAGAACAGGTCCGGGCTAGACGTCGCAGCTTAGATACGCCGTTCAATTACGGATCTGCAATCAGGCTGAGGGGCTCATTTGTGCGCTCCATTGCTGGAGATCACGCTTTCGGCAATGAGCTTGATCACCTTCTCAAACAGGGCTCAAACAAAAAAGCCCGCCGCTTGACCGAGCGGCGGGCTTTGTCTCGTTGCGTTGGCTTGGAAGGATTAACGGAGCAACGAGAGGACGTTTTGCTGGCTCTGGTTAGCCTGAGCGAGCATTGCCGTTGAAGCCTGGCTGAGGATCTGAGACTTGGCGAGTGCAGTTGATTCTGCAGCGAAGTCAGCGTCCTCGATACGCGAACGCGCATCCGACAGGTTGGCAATATTGCTGTTGAGGTTGTTGACGGCAGATTCCAGCTGGTTCTGCGAAGCACCGAGACCAGCACGCGTGGTGGAGATCAGGGCGATTGCCGTGTCATAGGCAGTCAAGGCTGATGACTCTGGTGCTCCAGTGACACCGGTGATGGCAGTGTTGGCAGAAAGACCGCCAACAGCGATGGTGACAGTGTCCGAAGCGTTCGCACCAGCTTGGATCGTGATGTTCGAAGTCGACGAACCAGTAAACAGTGCTGTGCCGTTGAATTCGGTGTTTGCCAACACAGAGCCAATCTGAGCTGCCAATGCATCCATCTCGCTGGTGATGTTAGCTTGGTCGTCAGTTGAGTATGTGCCGTTGTCGTGCTGCACCTTCAGCTCACGCATGCGTTGGAACATGTTGCTGACTTCCTGCAGAGCACCTTCAGCGGTCTGAGCCAGCGAGATGCCATCATTGGCGTTGCGAACACCTTGGCTCATGCCACGGATCTGTGCGGTCATGCTGTTGGCAATTGCAAGGCCGGCAGCATCGTCACTAGCTGAATTGATGCGCTTCCCGGTGGAAAGACGCTCCATCGCGGTGCCGAGCATCTTGCTGGCATCGGTCGCCGCATTGCTCGCGCGGATCGCGCCTACGTTGGTATTGATTACGGTCATAGTTCTGTTCCCTTATGTCTACGATCACTGCCCCTGGTCAGAACGCGGCAGCCGAAAGACAGACCGGCACATTTCGCCAAAAATTAAGACCATCAGTCAAAGAAAAAGCCCGCCGCTTGACCGAGCGGCGGGCTTTGTCCCGTTGCGTTGGCTTGGAAGGATTAACGGAGCAACGAGAGGACGTTCTGCTGGCTCTGGTTAGCCTGAGCGAGCATTGCCGTTGAAGCCTGGCTGAGGATCTGAGATTTGGCGAGTGCAGTTGATTCTGCAGCGAAGTCAGCGTCCTCGATACGCGAACGCGCATCCGACAGGTTGGCAATATTGCTGTTGAGGTTGTTGACGGCAGATTCCAGCTGGTTCTGCGAAGCGCCGAGACCCGCACGCGTGGTGGAGACCAGAGCAATCGCCGTATCATAGTTGGCCAGAGTTGCGGTGTCCGGGTTGGTAGTCACGGTGGTGATCCCAGCAGCACCTGACAGGCCGCCAATATCGATATCAACGGTGTCAGAAGCATTGGCACCTGCCTGGATGGTTACAGTGCCGGCCGAACCTGAGAACAGCGCAGTGCCGTTGAATTCAGTGTTGGTCAGGACCGAAAGGACCTGCGTCGACAGAGCATCCATTTCAGAGTTGATGTTGGCTTGGTCGTCAGTTGAGTATGTACCGTTTTCGTACTGCACCTTCAACTCACGCATGCGCTGCAGCATGTTGCTGACTTCCTGCAGAGCGCCTTCAGCGGTCTGAGCCAGCGAGATGCCATCATTGGCGTTACGAACACCCTGGCTCATGCCACGGATCTGTGCGGTCATGCTGTTGGCAATTGCAAGGCCGGCAGCATCGTCACCGGCTGAATTGATGCGCTTCCCGGTGGAAAGACGCTCCATCGCGGTGCCGAGCATTTTGCTGGCATCGGTCGCCGCATTGCTAGCGCGGATCGCGCCTACGTTGGTATTGATTACGGTCATGGTTCTGTTCCCTTATGTCTACGATCACTGCCCCTGGTCAGAACGCGGCAGCCGAAAGACAGACCGGCAAAAACCTGCCTGGATTAAGTCTGGTAAGCAAAACTGCTCAGCGGCCTGTTAACTAAACTGGTGTTTCTACCAGCTCTAAAATTTACCAAACTTTGGACGTGGCAGTGCCAATTCCTTGATTGTCATCAACACATGTCGATTGGGGGCACTAATGGACAAGCTTAACAAGACCGAAAGCTTTTCGCGTTTGCACAAGACTATGGCGGCCCGGATGGAGGGGATTGCAACCTCGCTTCCGCTGGAATTGCCAATCACCCTTGCTGACGAAAGCGACGAAGGTGCCAGGCGTCAGCCGCGGGCGATTTGTTTGGCTCGGGGCGAGGCCCCATCAATCCAGATTTCCGGCTCAGGCGGCAGCTTGGTCTACACGGATCCGAACGCGGAAAGCAGCATCGCCGCCCTGGTTGCGATGACCTATTCAGGGAAAGGCCCTGTTGCTGCTGATCCCGCGTCCTTGTCCATCATTGCGCTGGCTGATCGTATCGCCCGCAGTGATATCCCTGTTCTAATCAATGGCCCAACCGGAACCGGTAAAGAGGTCCTTTCAAACTTCATTCACCGCCGCAGTAGCCGCGCGGAAAAACCATTTGTCGCAGTCAACTGCGCGGCCATCCCAGAGACAATGCTTGAAGCGATGTTGTTCGGACATGTGAAAGGCTCTTTCACAGGAGCCAGTGCAGCGGGTGAGGGCTTTTTCCGCGCCGCAGATGGCGGAACCCTGCTGCTCGACGAGATCGCAGAAATGCCACTTTCGCTGCAAGCAAAGTTGCTGCGGGCGTTGCAAGAAGGGGAGGTGGTGCCAATTGGCGCGACCAATCCGGTCAAGGTCGACGTCCGGATCATCGCTTGCGCCAACCGCGACTTGCCGCATGAAGTGCAAGAAGGTCGCTTCCGCGCAGATCTGTACTATCGGCTTAATGTTTTTCCGATTGAGATGCTTCCGCTGCGCGAACGTCGGGCTGATATCGCGCCGCTGGCATTCGCCATGCTTTTGCGACATGCCTCAAAAGACCAGAAGATGCCGTGGATTAGTGACGCAGCGCTGGAAATCCTCAGAGAATATGCTTGGCCGGGCAACGTCCGTGAGCTTGAGAATGTCATTCGGCGTGCACTGCTCTTGGCCCATGGTCAGTCTGAAATCGATGCTGATCACATCATCTTTGATATGACTGCACGGTCGGTCAACAAGGGCACGGACCCCGATCCAGAGCCGGAAGCGCAACCTGAAAGGCCAGCCAAGCTGTCCAAGATTGTGCAGCTGTCTGAAGCGCGCGCAATCACGGAAGCACTGGATGCCGTTGGCGGTCACCGAGCCGATGCCGCGCGAGCTCTCGGGATAAGTGAAAGAACTCTTCGTTATCGCCTCGCTTCGTTCCGTGAAGCCGGGATTGCAGTGGGAGCAGCATCATGAGCTCTGTAGGAGGCATTGGTGGCGGTGGATCGATCCAGGAGATCATCGCATTACGCCAACAAATCATCGATCGTTCACAGGTCCTGCAGGAGGTTCACCAACCCAATTCTGCACAACCCGTTGAAGGAACGTCGCCAGCTCCCAGCTTCGGGGATTCGCTCCGCAACGCCTTGGACAATGTCAAGGCCGTACAAGCTGAATCCAGTCGCCTGACGGCCGCATATGAGCGCGGCGAGGAAACCGATATCGCGAAAGTGATGTTGGCCCGACAGGAATCCGGTGTCGCCTTCGAAGCGACGCTGCAAGTGCGCAACAAGCTGCTTGCGGCATATCAAGAAACAATGCGGATGGGAATCTAATCCATGAATGATCTGATCACTTCCGAAACCGCAGTAAATCAAGGCAGTGTGCTTTCGCCGATCACTGCCGGTACAGGATCTTTCAGCGAAAGGTTGCGGGCCTTTGTGGTTCAGCCTTCGGTTGCGAAAGTTCTGCCTTGGTTTTTAGGTATGGCCGGCATTGGCTTGATGGCGCTGACCTGGGCCACGCTCTCACCTGCTCCTCAACGCGTGCTCTATTCGTCACTTGGCGATGCCGAACGAGCTGGGGTCGTCTCCACGCTCGAGCAAGCGGGGATCACATACCAGATCGACAATATGACCGGCACGCTGACCGTTGGCGAAGACGATGTCTATCGTGCGCGAATGCTCGTCGCATCCGACGGCTCACTGGCTTCTCCAACGAGCGGAACTGACTTGATCGAGAGCTTGCCTATGGGCGCGAGCCGGACCCTCGAGGGTGACCGACTGCGCGCGGCACAAGAGCGTGAGCTTATGCTGACAATTGCTGAAATCGACGGTGTTGAGGCTGTTCGCGTCCATATTGCCAAGGCCGAACGCTCGGTCTTCGTGCGCGAGGATGTTGCTCCGTCTGCCTCGATCATGGTGCGCATGGCGCGCGGTCGGCAACTTACCGACGGGCAAGTCATGGCAATTGCCAATCTCGTGGCCGGATCGGTCCCGGGCCTGGATGTCGAATCCGTCCAAGTCGTGGACCAGCACGGAAAGCTGCTGACGCAAAAGCGCGATCCCAAATCAGGTTTGATCGATCTGCAGGCGCAGATGGAAGCCAAGCTCAACGCACAAGTCGAGCAATTGCTGGCTCCGATGTTCGGTCGCAATTCATTTTCGTCACAGGTGCAGGTTGAGCTCGATATGAATGAGGTCACGTCTGCGCGCGAAAGCTACGACAAAGATGGCACGGTCCGGCGCGAAACGACGCAACAATCGCAACGCGGAGCGCCGACCGCTGGTGGAATTCCAGGCGTGCTGGCCAATACACCACCAGAAGATGCGGAACCCCGCGAACGGGCTCCGGAGGACTCCGAGCCTCCAGTAGCGCCGACCGGAATGGGTGAAAGCAGCGCTACGCGCGTATACGAAATGGGGCGAGAGGTTTCGGTTTCTAGCCTCGCGCCTGGGTCAATCACCTATCTTTCTGTCGCCGTGGCAATCGACGAAGCCAGTCTGGCTGAAGCGAGCGAAGCGGACCTTGGAAGTGTAAAGGAGCTTGTTTCCGCAGCGGTTGGCGCCCGTGCTGACCGAGGCGACCAAGTCATTGTTGTCACGCGCTCTTTCGAGACCACCGAGGCGGAAGCGATACCATTCTATGAGACCAGCTGGTTCGGGATGGCGGTTCGCAACGGTGTGGCCATTCTGGGGGTATTGTTGGTTTTGCTGTTAGCAGTCCGCCCGGCGATCAAGGCTCTCCGGGCTCCGCCGTCTCCACAAGCATTGCAAGACGCGACCATCGATCCAGATAGCAGCCCAACTGAGGCGAGCCCAGAGTTGATCACGGTGAAGCCGGTCGACAAGGAATTTCTGGACGGACAGATCGAACTGGCCCAGCGAATAGCCCGTGAGAACCCCGATGATGCGGTTCTAGCGCTCCGGCGATTGCTCGCTGAGGAACCCAATTCAGGAGCATCGGCATGAGTATTACCGAACAAAGCAATCTGGCAGGCACCGACAAGGCAGCCATCATGGTCATGCTGATGGCTGAAGAGGATGCCTCAAAGCTGCTGGGCCGTTTGACCCAGGAAGAGCTGCGCCAATTGGCCGGAACAATGTGCTCGATTGGAGAGGTCGAACCTCAAGCGATCGCTGCCGCCATCGCCGGCTTTTCCCATTCGACAGAAAGCATTGGGATCACGGATTATGGTCGAGTAGACAATGTCCGCAAACTGCTTGACGGAGCAGTGGGTAGTGTCAAGGCCGAGAACTTGCTGCGCCAGGTGGCGCCAGAGGCGCAGGAGGCGACCATTCCTGCGCTTGATCTGTTGCACTGGCTTGATCCTGAAATCATCGCCGATTTGCTCGCCGATGAACATCCGCAGGCGATTGCGGTGGTTCTGCTTCAACTTGACACTGAGAAAGCAGCGGAGACGCTGTCAGCCTTGCCAGAAGACTTGCACACGACAGTGCTGCATCGCGTTGCGCGTCTTGGACCGGTCTCTCGCCAGGCGGTCGAGATCCTGGAACAAACGTTGAATGCAAAGATCGAGAAACTGCATGGAAGCAGTCCGCTGATGATGGGTGGTATCGAACAGGCTGCCGAAATCATTAACCAGTCGCACGCCAGCATCGAAAAACGTGTGATGCCGACGATCAACAAAATCGACAAGAAATTGGCGAAGGAAATTTCCAACGAGATGTTCAAGTTTGAGCACCTGTTTGTGCTCGACAACGCCCAGACGGGCGTGCTGCTGCGCGAGATCGAAAATGAAACGCTGGTTATGGCCCTTAAGGGACTGGAGGAGCACCAGCGCGCGCAATTCTTCAATGCCATGTCATCGCGCGCTGCTGATGGCTTGCGTGACGAGATTGAAGATCTAGGCAGGATCAAGAAGACCGATGTTGTAGCCGCCCAAAAGGACGTCATCGCGATCGCCAAGCGACTGATCGCAGATGGTGAACTGATCATGGGTGAGGGCGGGGATGACTATGTCTAACTTCGCCTACGCCTCCTTCTGCACTCCAGGGAGCTTCCAGCGCGACAGCCGGTACACGAAACCAGCTGTTGAAGAAGCATCGGTCCAGATTGAAACCGAAGATGCCTCGGACAAGGCCTATCATCTTGGTTTCAAAGAGGGATACAATGCCGCGCGGGCGGAGTTCGAAGCAAAGCTCGAAGAAGAGCGTGCAGGCCGTGCAAACATTGAGATCGCCTTTGCGCGCTTCGATTCCGATAGCGAACGGCTTCTACGTGACCGGATCTTGGCAACGATCCATTCGCTTTGTGAAGAGGCGGTATTGCCATTGGCGCTTGATGTCGATGGCCTTGCGAGACGCGTCGATGCTGCTGCAGCGATGCTCCAGCGCAAACATGATGAGCGCCTTATTCATGTCCACCCGGACGATTTGAAGTTGATCCAGAACAATGTGCAGGAAGATTTGACGCTAATCTCCGACAAAACGGTCGAGCGTGGAGGGCTTCGCGTCGAGACCGAGAATGGCGGGGTCGAGGATGGACCAGAGCAATGGCGCCGCGCGCTTGCTGAAGTGTTTTCGTCATGCAAGGATTGATCGAATCCACTTTGGCAGCGGTCGAGACTGCTCAAGTCGATCTGACTCCGCGCCGCTTTGGCCGCGTGGTGGCTTGTGACGGCGGGTTGATTGAAGTCTCCGGCCTGTCTGTACCAATAGGATCTATCTGCACAATTGCGCAGGGGGCATCCACTGAGCATCGCGCCGAGGCGATCGGTTTTCGCAATGGCCACACAATGATGATGATGTTGGGCGACACAGTCCTTCTCCGGCCAGGTGCGATTGTTCGGTCCGAAGGGCAGCCAGGCATGCTGCGGGTCGGGAGCGAGTTTCTGGGGCGTGCGGTCGATGGATCGGGCGAACCAATTGATGGAGGCGGATCCATCATGGCGACCGCAATTTGGCCGGCCGGCGGGCACCGGGTTGGTGCGCTTGACCGATCGCGTGTGACCGAACCATTTGATAGCGGCATTCGTTCATTGAACGCGCTCACCACATTCGGGGTCGGCCAACGGATCGGTATCATGGCAGGCTCAGGCGTCGGCAAATCAGTCTTGATGGACATGATTGTCGATGGGGCAAAGGCCGATGCGGTGGTCGTCGGACTGATCGGTGAGCGTGCTCGCGAAGTGTCCGACTTTGTCGCCCGGCATATGTCGGGCGAACGCGCTGCAAAGACAGCGATTGTCGCTGTTCCTGCCGATCATGCCGCCAATCTGCGATTGCGCGGAGCGATGTTGGCGACGTCAATTGCGGAACATCTGCGCTCGCAGGGCAAGCGTGTCTTGCTGATCCTCGATAGCCTGACCCGTGTGGCTCACGCCGCGCGCGAGATTGGTAACCTGCTGGGTGAACCCGGTGCGGCGCGTGGCTATCCTCCATCAGCGCTCGCCACATTGACCAAGCTCATCGAACGTGCCGGAAACTCTGAAAAATCAGGAGGAGCAATTACCGGGGTGTACACGGTCTTGGCCGATGGCGATGACCAGAATGACCCTGTGGTTGATACGGCCCGTGCGATTCTCGATGGTCACGTCGTGCTGTCGCGAGATATCGCGCAGCGCGGACAATATCCTGCAGTCGATGTGGGTGCTTCTCTTAGTCGGGTGATGAACGACATCGTTTTGCCGGAACAGGCCGAAACGGCACGCCGGTTCAGAGCGCTTTCCGCAACATATGAGTCAAATCGTGACCTCGTCATGATGGGAGCGTACCGCCAGGGGACCGACCCACTGCTGGATGAGGCGATCGCCCTATATCCGGGAATGTGTGCTTTCCTGTCGCAGAGCACAAGTGAGAGGGTGGGAATTGGCTCGGCCTTCGAGCAAATGAAGGAGTTAGTCAGCGGTGACGCCTCGGCAACGTAAGCTGAAGCGTGCGCAGTTGATCCAACGGGTACGTGCTGTGGATCGAATGCAGTCCGCGGCTGAGGCTGGTGAGGCCGAGGCAATGCGCAGCCGGCTCGCCGGAGTGGCAGAGCGCACTCGGAACCTTGCTGCCCACTACGCCGATTACCAGGGCGAGATGGTTGGTGCGGACCTGCGTCGCGGCAAAGCGATGCACGACCAACTGCAAAAACTGTCAGAGCTGAGCGAGAAGCAGGCCGAAGAGGCGCAGCTACACTCCCAGGCCAAACAAGAACTGTTTGCTCAGTCCGACCGGCGCCTGCGCAAGGCGGAAGAGAACACACGCGATCTGGTTCAGAAAATCGTCACTAGCATAGAAAATGGGTGAGTTGCCGCGAGTTTGGCACGCTTCTTGATAGGAAGGGGTCAGACAACGAACGGAACATTCATGACCCTTTCTTTTAGCCTTTCTAACTCGCCTGATTCCTTTGCACTTGTACCTGGCATCACTACCGATGCAGGCGGCAAAAGTGGCGGAAATCCGGGGGTAGACGGCTTCTCCGAGCTTTTGAGCTCGCTGGCGATGATCAAGCCGAGCAGTGACATCGACCCCATCCGGGAGGAAGCGGGGGCGGAAGTGCGGCAAGTCATAGAATTGCCGACCGGCAACAATTTGCCGGGTAGCCTGCAAGCCTTGCCGGTTGATCCATCAGACAACAATTCCAGCGGCGATCCCTCAGCCGACGAAGCGGCACACTCTGCCAAGATTATTCCGTTCTCAAAAACCGGTGATATCGCCATCCCTGCGGTGCCAGGCGCAGTTGACCCAGCTGCGAGCACACCAAGAATTCTGCCAGACAGCCCCAATCCACTTCTTGCCCCCGCTGCAGCGTCACCGAACCCTTCGCATGTGGTCCTTAGCGATCGGTCGGTGTACGCTGCAGCACACTCTGGCAAGACGCAGCCGGCTGTACAGGCTGAAGCCGGGCAAGAGTCGGGCTCCGTCAAAACGGCTCAGGATTTGCCGCCCAAGCCAATCGGTGAAGGGCTCCAAGTCCGTATCTCGGCAGCACCGGAATCGCGTAGCGGCAAGCTTGCTGCCCGCTTGCCAGGCCTTGGTTCTGGGACAGCGCGCAATGAGGCTACACAAAGCGCATCAAGCTCTGCGGATCGACCAACCCAGCTGTCGACGACCAAGGTTGCAGAGAACGCCGCATCAAGCCTTGCAGATCGACCGGTTCAGCTATCGACGCCAAAGGGCACCGAAAATGCGCCAACCACGGTAACGGTTCAGACGGCTCGCGAGCTCGGGCCCACTCCGTCAGGCAAGGTGCAGATGTCGAAGTCATCGGCACTTGAGGTCGGTCAAGACAGCAATCCTAGTTCTTCAGCGCTGCGCGACAACACTCTTGCCAGCGAGAGACGGCCACTGGAAGCGCAGCAACTGCCAGGTGCGAAGGCGTCGCCTGAACAGGCAGTGGCAAAGCCGCACACTACCTCGAACGAAGTTGCAAGCTCGCCTGTTCCATCAGGCAAGGTGCCGGATGCGAAGCCATCGGCCCCTGGGGAAACGCGGGACAGCAAGCCCAGTCCCACAGCGCAGCGCGATGACATTCGTGCCATAGAAAGACGGCCACTGGAAACGGCTCAACTGCCGGGCGCGAAGCCCACGCCTGAACAGGCAGTGACAAAGCCGCACATTACCTCGAACGAAGTCGCAAGCTCGCCTGTTCCGTCAGGCAAGGTGCCGGATGCGAAGCCGTCGGCCCCCGAAGAAACGCGGGACATCAAGCCCAGTCCCACTGCGCAGCGCGATGACATTCGTGCCAGCGAAAGACGGCCACTGGATGCGCTCCAGCTGCCCGGCGCGAAGCCGACGGCTGAACAGGCAGCGGCAAAGCCACATATGGCCGCCAGCGATAAGGCAAACTCGCCTCTTCCGGCCGCCGCTGTTGCTCGACAAGCGCAAGGCATAGACCCATCGCAGACCGCCAAAGAGGGTGCAGTTCCGCCGCGTTTGGCGTCTGACCCGGCGCCCAAACAAGCTTCACAGCCTCGTGTTGTAGTGGGGACCTCGACCGAGAACACCCAAGTTGAGCCGAGCATCAAGACCAACGCTGTCGGAAAACAGGATCCGGCAACGAACCACACAACTGAGACCAAGCGCGCAGACCGGCATGTCCGGTCGGGACAGGAGCCCACTGCATCCAAGGCAGCACCGCGTTTGCCGGGCAAATCGCTCCCGACCTCGAACACCGAAAGCCAGCCGATTGCTAAGAACGCGGGCGTTGAAGGCGATACATTGGTATTGCGGAACGCTGCTACGCTCGCCGACGCAGCGAAGATGCCTAGCCCGACGATCGGGAATACGGCCGATGCCCTGTTCACGACGGCGAGAACGACTACGGCGCCTTCGCTTACGACCAGTGTCGACACCTTTGCGGATGTTGAGCGATTGGTCGAGCAGATCATCTCGGCTCGCCAAGTTGACCTTTCCAAGCCCGCTGCCCTCGCCGTTGCTCACCGCGAATTTGGCGCGCTCACCTTGACGTTTGACCAGACCGTTGCTGGCAAGATGAATGTCGAAATCGCGGCTGAAGATGCAGACGCTCAGCGCGCGCTGGCGGCGGCGATTGTCAATGATCGCGGCAATTCACGTCCCAATGAACTCGCAGCTCAGACCGGCCAGTCCCAAAACCAAGCCGCTCCGACCATGTCGGATCGCGGTGGATCGGCCAATCCGAACGGAACCGCGCCAGGCCAGAGCAACTCCGACGAGCAACGCTCGCCGCAATCCGAGCAACGCCACCCGCATGGCGGACACGCGACCGTTGATCGCCAAGCTTCCGCGCAGTCGTCTTCGGACGATGCGCTCTACGCCTAACCTTCTAAGTCCAACTCACGCAGGAACTCACAATGTCGAAAGATAAGAAAACTGAGGAAACTGAACCGAAGAAGGGAGGCACGCTTAAGCTCGCTGTCTTAGCTTTCTTGCTTCTCGGCGTCGGGGGCGGAGGCACTTATGGTGCGATCGCCAGTGGTATGCTGGGGGTCGATCCCGAGGCTGAGGAAGACAACAATCCCAAGCTGGTCCGGAAAGGGGAGGACGACCCTTATGCGGCCGCTGACGACAGCAAATCCAAAGACAAGGTTGCGGTCGTCTATGGTGTCGGCGGGGGGAAATACCGCACGGCCTATTACAATTTCAACGAGGGTTTCACCTCCAATCTCTCCGACGGGATCGCGCTGATCCAAGTCACTTTGGCGGCGTCAACCCACTACGATGGTCGCGTCATCATGTGGCTTGAAGAGCATGAAACCGCTCTGCGATCGCGCATCCTGATTGAGCTAGCTGAGACAAGCGAGTTTGACCTTGCTGAGCCAGACGGGAAGCAACGCCTGCAGGAGCGACTGACCAAGGCTCTCAACGAAGTCCTCGAAGAACGCGAGGGGTTCGGTGGGGTCAACAACGTCTATTTCCGGTCCTTCATAGTCCAATGATCCATTCAGAACTTCCCCAGGCTGTCGGCCGTGCTGCCATGCATTGCGATGAGCTTATGCGGCGTACTCGTTCGGTCGCGGACTTGGATGTCGCATTTGCGCGGCTTGCGCGCGACCTTGCTGAGCAATCAAGTGTCTCTTTGGGCAGACTTTGCAACGATCAGAGTGTGACCGTCGAGACTGTTGAAACAGGCCATCTCGCGATGAGCGAGTGGTTTGAGTTGGTTGGGACTGCTCACCAGCACAGCCTGTTTAGCGTGGCCAAAGGCAAACGCGGAATCCTCGTTTCAGTCTCGATCGGCGAACTCGCTGCACAATTCGAGCGCCTGCTCGGTGGGACCGGGGAGATTGATCAAGACCTGGCTGCCCTACCAGCGTCTGCGCTGCGCTTCGCGCAGCAATTTGAGCAGGGCATCGCGGAATCGCTTTGGCGCACAATTGATCGCCCCGGCGTGAATGTGGTCGACCGTGGTGACGAACTTGAGCAGGTCGCCCCATTCCCCAAGGATGAGAGCATTTGGACCGCAAGTTTTGCTGTTCGTTCAGATCAGAGCGCGCAGACTTGGAAGGTTCGAATTGCTGCCGATGATGCGACAGTGGCTGACCTGGTTGGCGTTCCGGCCGAACCCACAGCCAAAGGCCCGTCGATCGGCGAATGCGGCTTGGAGAACTCCGCGATTGCCGATGTCCATCTGCCATTGCGAGCAGTGTTGGTCGACATGGGAATGTCGGTCGCTCGCCTTGCCAACATCGACACTGGATCCCTCATTCCGGTGGCGCTCAATCGCAATGTTCCCATTCTGACCGGCGAACTCAAAATCGCCCAAGGTTGCATTGGTGAGGTCGACGAACGGGTCGCTCTCGAAATCTCACAGTCTTTCTTAAAAGGAGCAGAATCATGAATTCGCCGATAGATGGCTTTGGCCTGATTCAGGATATCGATGTTCGTCTGACCGTCGAACTTGGCCGCAAATCTATGCGCTTGCGCGATATCCTGGCGCTAGGGGAATCGAGCGTTATCGAGCTCGATCGCTTGGTCGATGAGCCGTTGGACCTGTTCGTCAACGGCAAGCTGATTGCTCGCGGCGAGGTCGTCGCTCAGGGAAATCGCTTTGCCATCCGCGTACTTGAAACGGTGGGTGGTGCTTCGAATGAGCCCGTTTCCGAACGTCGGGCCGCACCGATTCAGGTCACAGATCCCAATTCGCCAGAGGTCGACTGATGCTCTGGTACATCCTCAAGCTCCTGATCCTGCTGCCTATGATCGGATTGCTGATCTGGGGCAGCCTTAAGCTTGCTCGAAAAATGCAGGGTCAGTTTGGCGCTCCGGCCGATGGCGGCAAAGCCGTGCGGGTGGTGGAAACCACCATGCTTTCGCCAACGCTTAAGCTGGCGGTGATCGAGTTTCACGGAAAAGAGATCTTGGTTTCAACGTCGCGCAGCGGGCTCACCCGACTGGCCGAAGCTCCTTCGCGTCAGCCGACTGGGAGTGTGATGCAATGATCGCGCGGCTTACGAGAGCCAGTATTGGACTGACCGCATTGGTTATGCCTGCGGTGGTGTATGCGCAGACCGGAGATGCTGTGGTGTCTGGCGCGCTGGATCGCGCGTTTGGCGAGATAGCAGGTTCGGGCGGCGAACCGCTTAGCTTGTCGCTCCAACTGCTGTTGGTGATGAGCCTGCTGACAATCCTGCCAGCATTGCTTCTGATGATGACCAGCTTCACCCGGATCATCATCGTTCTGGCGATCCTGCGCCAAGCCTTGGGCCTTCAGCAATCGCCACCCAACCAAGTTCTGATCGGCATTGCCATGTTCCTCTCGCTATTCATCATGGCGCCGACTCTCGAGCGCGTGAATGAAAGCGCGATCGCGCCATATTCGGCTGGTGAGATTGGCGCCGAGGTCGCGATCGAACGTGCCGGGGACGAATTCCATACATTCATGATCCGCCAGACCCGAGAGTATGACATTGAGATGTTTGCGGACATCGCCGGTGCTGGCAAATTTGAAAGCCCCGAGGATGTGCCATTTTCAATCTTGCTGCCCGCTTTTGTGACCAGTGAACTGAAGACCGCCTTCCAGATCGGCTTCATGCTGTTCTTACCCTTTCTGGTCATCGATCTCGTCGTCTCAAGTGTGCTCATGAGCCTTGGTATGATGATGATGAGCCCGATGCTGGTTTCACTACCCTTCAAGCTCTTGCTGTTCGTCCTGGTTGACGGATGGGCCTTGCTGATGGGTTCTCTAGCTTCAAGTTTTGGATAGCCGCCATGGATGAAAGCGCAGTTCTTCTTTCGATGGCTGACCACATGTTGTGGACTGCCGCTTTGGTGGCCGCCCCGATCCTGTTGGCCAGTCTTGCGATCGGCTTGGTGATTGGCCTGGTTCAAGCGGCAACATCGGTCAATGAACAGACCCTAACCTTCGTGCCCAAATTGGCTGCGGTGGCGATTGTTCTGGTGATCCTTGGGGGATCAATGACAGCTCTGCTCGGCGATTTCACCAAAGATATCTTTGCTGAGATTGCGCAGATGGGCAATTGAGACTGAGCCGATGAACGGTATCGAACTGGGACTGGGAGCGCTTGAGCAGGACATGTGGCATGTCGGGTTCCTGATGACCCGAGTGGGTGCCGCGATGCTCGCAGCTCCCTTCTTTGGCGCCAATTCGGTGCCAATGCCCGTGCGTGTCTCGCTTACCGGTGCTCTGGCGATATTCATCTCGATCTGGATGCCGGATATTGTCACCCCACCTGCAATCTTCACGATTGATGGGATGCTTGCAATCGGCGGGGAGGTCCTGATCGGTCTCGCGCTTGGTTTTGTGCTGCAAATAGCTTTCGCAGCTCCAACGGTCGCGGCCGAGGTTATTTCGGGTGCCATGGGCATGAGCATGGCGGTGTCGCAAGACGCAATGGGCGGCGGGACCACAACATCCTTCGGTCAATACTTCATGATCGTACTGACTCTGATCTTTTTGGCGACTGGGGCGCATCTGCATTGGATAGCTCTGGTAACAGAAAGCTACCGCGTTTTTCCGCCTGGAGAGGCGTGGCTGTCTGCAGACCGACTGGCAGCGGTCGCGAGCTTCGGCGGCTTTATGCTTGAAACTGCGGTGAGGATCGCCTTGCCGGTGACATTGATCCTGTTCCTGGTGCAAGTTCTGACGGGCTTTCTCAGCCGTTCAGCGCCCGCACTCAACCTGTTCGCCCTCGGGCTTCCGGCGGGCGTGTTGGCCGGCCTGGCAGCTCTGATCATCTCAGCGCCGCTCATCTTTGATCAATTCACCAGTATGGTGGGCGATGCTCTGACTCAGGCAGAAAGCGTGATTCTGTCATGAGTGAAACGCCTGGTGAAAAGACTTTCGCCCCGACTGAAAAGCGGCTCGCTGACGCCGCCAAGAAAGGGGACGTCCTGCGCTCCAAAGATGCTGGCACCGCTGGTGTCATGCTGTTTGGTGGGGCGTGGCTGGCATTTGCAGGGCCTTGGCTGTTGGGAGATCTCTCCAATTTGGCGCGCGAGGCCTTTCGCTTTGACACTCGCGACCTGACCGACTTCGGGGTTCAGACCCTGTTCTTGCAAGGTTTGCTGCTCGGCGTGCCGGCGATCATGACGCTAGCCGTGCCAGTCATAATCGTGACCTTGATTACGCAGCTTGGCTTTGGTCGCGGCCGGTGGGTCGTCGACAATCTCAAGGCCAAGGGGCAGCGGATCAACCCGCTTTCAGGTCTGAAAAGAATGTTCGGTCCGCAGGGCTTGATCGAGATGGGGAAGGGGATCCTCAAAGTTGCTCTTCTCGGTTCGATCGCGGCGGTCTGGTGGTGGACCAGCATGGAGGCTGTGATCGGGCTTGGTCGCGGCAATCTATCTACCCAGCTGATGGCTGCCTGGGACTCGGTGATCTCGCTCGCCTTTGCCTTGAGCGCGGGCCTTATCATCATCGCCTTCGTCGATCTGCCGATTCAGTGGCAGCGTCAGCAGCAGCGACTGAAGATGAGCCATCAGGAAATGCGTGACGAAACCAAGGAGGCAGAGGGGTCTCCGGAAATGCGCTCGGCCAGGCGTCAAAGACAGCGTGACATTGCAACCGGCTCGGTTTCGGGTGCCATGCGCGAGGCTCAGTTCGTAATCACCAACCCAACGCACTTCGCCGTCGCAATGACCTACGACCCGGACAAGGCCTCGGCGCCGATTGTCCTGGCCAAGGGGCGCGGAGACAAAGCGCAAGCCATGAAGGAACTGGCTCGCGAATTGGACCTGCCGATGCTCGAGATCCCGCAGCTTGCGCGGTCGGTCTATTACACCACCCGCGAGCGCCAAATTATCTGTGAGGATCTCTACGCTGCTGTGGCGGCAGTTCTGGCCTACGTCTTCTCGCTCAAACGTGGTGAAACTCCACCACTGCCGAATGTCGAAGTGCCTGCAGCACTGCGTTTCGACGTTGATGGCCGTTTGGCGGTTAATTCCTAGAAAGAAGGGTCGTTATCAGAGACATGGAAGTTACTACGGCCTCAATTGTATCTTCGCTCGGCGCAGGTGGCGCAGGCTTAACCGGCCTGGCTGATCAGCTTGCCGAAGCGCAGTTCGCTGCACGCAATCAGCGGCTCGGCACTCAATCCGAGACGCTCGAGCGTCGCATTTCTGCAGCGGGATCGATCCGCAGCAATTTGGCTTTGTTTGCGAGCTCGCTGGGCGATCGCTTGCGGACGGGCGATCTTGCGCCGGCCCCAACTATATCAAACTCCGCAGTCGCCAATGTTTCGACGCCAGCTGGTGCTATTGGGCAGGGGAGCTACTCGCTTGAGGTGACAAGCCTGGCGAGCAATCAGGTGGTGGCGAGTCCAGCATATGCCAGTGAAGATGACACTGTTGGTGCTGGCACCCTGACCTTTCGGTTTGGAGAAACCTCCAATACCAGTTTCACTGAGGATCCGGACAGCACCGCGCTTGCGATCGATATCGCGGCTGGCGCGACACTCGCCGATGTAGCCATTGCCATCAACACAGCAGGTGCTGGACTGAATGCCTATGTTGCCCAAACCTCAGCGGGTGCGCAATTGGTGATCAAGGGCGAAGAAGGACTGCAGAGCGGATTTACAATTACCGCCACTGAAGACGGCGCAAATCCAGGTTTGTCGGCGCTCGATTGGCAGCCCGGCAGCGATCCGACACGCCTTATCCAGACATCGCAAGACGCCGCATTCATTCTCGACGGTCTTGCCAGGACCAGCAGCTCGAACTCGATCGACAGCGTTGCACCAGGCCTTTCGCTGGAACTGACCGGAACAAATGTCGGCGCTCCGGCAACGATAGGGTTCAGCAGTTCCACAAGCGCGATAACCAGTGTGATGCAGGACATCACAGGTGCCCTCAACGAAATCGTGGCTGAGCTAGATGCCGCCACTGACGCCTTGAACGGGGACTTGGCACGCGATTCCGGTGCACGGGCCCTGGCGTTTGAATTGTCCGGTCTGGGTTCGTTGGAGATCATGCCCAATGCAGCCGACGGTTCTCCACGCACCTTGGCGGAGATCGGCCTGTCCATTGAACGCAATGGCAGTTTCACACTTGATACTGAGACGCTGAACGAAGTCTTGGCCCGCGATCCTTCAGGGGTGGCAGCCATGTTTACGACAGGGATCAACGGGATCTATTCGACCGTTGAGCGGATTTCGCGGGAGAACAGCCTTTCGAGTGATCCCGGAACTCTGGCTGGCTCGATCGCTCGGTATGAGACGCAAGCCCAGGAAGTTTCCCGCGACCTCGAAGATCTTGCTGAAAAGCAGGAAGAATTTCGCGCCAACATGGTAGCCCGCTTCGCGCGGGTTGACAGCCAGGTTGCCGCTTCGCAGTCAACTCTCTCCTTCCTAGAGGCTCAGATTGACGCCTGGAACGCGCAGAACAACTGATATGTTAGCCCGCGCGAAACCACACGAGGCTTACCGTGAAAGCCATTTCGATGCTCGCCTCATAGCAAGTGGGCGCGATGATCTGGTGTTGATCTGTCTGGAAGATCTGATCGAGAACCTGGGCGTGCTTCAAATTGTTGAGGGGCGTGCAGATCGAGCGGTTCGCAGCCGCGCGCTGACCCGTTGTGTTACGGCTTTGACCGCTCTGGAGATGGGGGTCGATCGAGACGCTGATCTCTCGGCCAGCCTGCTTCAATTCTATGGTGCAGCGAAGAGCCTTCTGCTCGATTCCATTCGCGAATGCGATATGGTCCAGATCGCTCAACTGCAAAGCGATATGACTGAAATTGCGACAGCTTTTCGCGCGGCTAAGGCCCAACAATAGCTCTGAACCCAACAAAAGCTGTTCTAGCGCTCTGCAGGAAGCCCCGGAGAGCAAAGGCGCCTGCACTCTGCTGCTAATCTAAAGCCAAGTGAGCTGCCGTGGTTCACCCATAGCGCGCAAACCATTGATCGCTTCGGGCAGTGCCGTTCTTGCCATCGAAACGAGGATCAAACCGTCAAGCCTCGGCTATGACCAGCCGTAACTTTGAAAGCGCGGATGACTTTAGCTGGTGAACTCGCGGAACGCTGACGTTCAGCACTTCGGCAATTTCGGTCAGGTTCAACTCTTCGACAAAGTGCAGCTTCACAATCAACTGCAATCGTTCAGGCAGATTGGCAATGGCCTCCGCCAATTCCATCCGGTCGCTTGCCTGGAGGAGATGAGCCTCGGCATCTGGTTCAGCCGACTCAAATGCTGGATTTGAGTCCGAATAGCACTCTTCGAGGTCGACCACACGAGTGGCCAATTGAGCCCGCATAGCATGATATTCTTGAACAGAGATTCCCATGGCTTGCGCGATTTCTTCCGCCGAAGGACTTCTTCCCAACTCGTTTCGCAAATTGTCAGTGGTTGCCTCCATCCGGCGTCGTTGCGCTGCTGCACCACGCGCGTGCGGCGACTGCGAACGGAGCAAGTCAATCATCGCTCCACGCACGCGCATCTTTGCATAGGCAGCAAATCCATCTTCGCCGGGCCGATCGTGACGCTGCGAACATTCGGTCAGGGCAATCATTCCAGCCTGGAGGAGATCATCGACGTCAATAGAGGCTCCGCAGCTGCCTTGAAAATGCCAGGCCAGCTTCCGCACCATTGGCTCGAATCTCTCGATCCGATCATTGATTTCGGTCGCATAGGCGCGGCGAGCATTGAATGTGGATTGGTCGTACTTCATGCCGCGAAGGCCTCCGTCTCTTGGCTTATCGGTGTCGTTTGTTCAGGGGTTTCCTCGCCAACCACCGCAATCACTTCGATGGGTTGAGCGGCGGGCAATTCGTTGATCGAGAGCACCAGGCATTGCGGGGCTCGCAGCCGCAAAAGAGCGGTCAGCGCGCGCCTGGCGCGAGGCTGGACAATAAGGGCAGGGCGGGTGGCCGCAGGATCACGCTGCGCCACCAGCTCAGAAACTCGTTCGCCGATTGATCGCGCGAGATCGGGCTCGATCACAATTTCGCCCGAGGCCGGGTCTTGCAGGCCGCCCACGACCATCTCTTCCAGGCTCGCAGCCAAGGTGATCACCGGTAGTTTTTCATCCGGTGAGCATGCTTCGGCCACGATCATGGCACCGAGGTCAGAGCGGATGAGATCGACCAAATGGTCATGCTCGGTGGTCTGCTGCGCCGCGAGCGAGATGCTGGAAAAGACGCGGAGGGAATGCCGCAGGGAGATACCGTCGGCGAGCAGCGATTTGAGCAAGCGCGTTACCGCCGCAAGCGACAAGGGTTGCGGTGAGATCGACTCGATCAGCTGGCTGTGCCGAATCTTGAGGAAATCGATGAGATCGCGAACCTGGTCCGGGCCAAGCAGATCTTGAGCGCGGGCGGCCAGCAATTGATGGATCTGAGTAGCAATAACGCTCTCAGGATCGACTGCTAGATATCCTTCTGCCACCGCAAGATCGCGCGAGCCGGTTTCGATCCACAGAGCTGGGCAGCCAAAGCTCGGGTCAACCGTGGCTTCGCCTGGAACATTCTGGGCGTGAATCACGTCGCCGGTATCTATTGCCAACAGATGGTCCGGCTTGATTTTGCCGCTGCCAATCACAGCCCCGCCGAGCATGATGCGATAGGCATCGGTTTCGACCTCAAAACTGTCCTCGATACGAAACTGCGGGATAATGAAGCCAAACGTCTGACACATCTGCTTCCGCAATCCGGTCAACCGCGCGACCAAGGTCGCACCGCGCTTTTCGTCGGTGAGATGAACAAGCCCGTAACCAAGCTGAACCGTGACCAAGGTTTGATCGGACACTTCGTCGATCGAGATTTGCGCGGGATCCGGCTCGACGATTGGTTCGGGCGCCTCCTCCTCTGCCTTTTGTCGTTTATTCAGTCCAAACCAGAGGGCAAATGCTCCGGCGGACAGAGGCAATATGATCGACTGCGGCATGGCCGGAATACAACCCAGCACCAGCAAGATACAGGCAACCGGGAGCCAGATCTTCGGATCGGCCAGTTGCCCCCCGATCTGTCCGGTCAGATCACGCGCATCGGCGACACGGGTCACAATCACCGCAGCCGCGATCGAAAGCAGGAGCGCCGGAACAGAGGCAACCAGCGCGTCACCCACTGCCAGAGTTACATAAAGCCCGGCTGCGTCGCCGGCGGAAAGATCATGAGTGGTGACGCCAAGGATCAACCCGGCGATGACATTGATCAGCAGGATCAACAGGGCCGCGATGGCATCGCCCTTTACGAATTTACTCGCACCGTCCATCGAGCCGTAGAAGTCCGCTTCGGTCGAGATTTCGCGGCGCCGCGCTTTTGCTTCGTCAGAGGTCAGCAGGCCTGCGGCGAGATCAGCGTCGATCGCCATCTGCTTTCCAGGCAATGCATCAAGGGTAAACCTGGCTGAGACCTCTGAAACGCGGCCTGCGCCCTTGGTAACGACCATCAAATTGATGATCATCAGGATCATGAAGACAAACAGGCCAACGGCAAAGTTTCCGCCGATCAGGAAAGCGCCGAAGGCCTCGATCACCTTACCGGCGGAGTCGCCTCCATTGTGCCCGTTGAGCAGCACGATCCGGGTCGAGGCGACATTCAATGCGAGCCGCATCAGAGTGGCGAACAATAGGACGGAGGGGAATGAAGAAAAGTCGAGCGGTTTCTGCGCATTCATCGCCGCCATCAGAATCGATACCGACAATGCGATATTGAGAACGAACAGAACGTCGAGCAATGTCGCCGGTATCGGCATGACCATCAGCAGAATGACAGTCAGGATGCCGACCGGCAGAGCTAGCCCCGGGTTAAAGAACGCCCGCGCACTCATAGCCCGAATGCCCTGAATTTGTTGTAGGCAGCCGCGATGTGCTGACTGGCTCCGCTGCTGTTGGTGTCACCGCTGCCAAATGTGTTTTGCAGCGTTTCTGCCATCGAAGGTTGCGAACTTCGAACCGGACCAAAGTCGGGGGGCACGAAGCCACTAAACGACGGTCCCGTTTGGCGGTAGATGCTCGGTGCAATGGGATCAGGCCGTGTGGCCGGTTTCGGAGTATTTTCCGCGATCCGAGCAATGGGGCTCGCCTCAACTTTTGGAGACGGCAACTCATGATAGGCTGCATCGACCTTGCCGCGCATGACCGACATAACCTCGCCAACTGTGCGAGGCGTGGAGCCATCGTAGAAGATTGCGCGGTTCGCCTTCGCTGCTTGCGGCAAGAGAGCAACCGCCGATTGATCAGGGTTGGAATCGAGTGCCCCGAGGAAATTCTTGGCCCCGCCGAGCCCAAGGAAGTGGGCCAGATAAAGCTCCACTGGCTCGGGTTCGCGGCCCAGGCTTGAGCGCAAGCCTGCCGCATTGTCGCGCGCAAGCTCGGCCGCCATCATGGATGAGATGCCCGCATCGTTCCGCAAAGAAAGCAGCTCGGCGCGAGTGGCTGGATCGGAGACCCGCCCATAGGCATTGATCGCGGCATCGGCCCAATCCAGCCCGTGCTTGACGCCGTGTTGGTCAACCGTCCTCAGCCAGGTGGATTCAATGAATTGGTAGAGGCCGGTGGCGGTGGAAGTCTTTGCCTTCGCTTCGGGGTCCAGGTTCGATTCCAGCTTGGCCTGGGCCAGCAGGTAGTCGAAATCGACGCCTGTCCGCTCGGCGGCGCGCGAAATCGCGGCCTTCACCTCGGCGGATTGTACTGGATTGATTGTAGGCACGGAACCTCCGGGAAACTTTGTCTTCCCGTGCTCCAGCAAGAGATGTGCCAAATGCGCCTATCAACGGCGCTTAGCTGGTTTATGCCAGTGAGATGTTCAAATTTTGCCGGGGCAATGCAGCATACGGCTTATCATTGCCGGTTAGCGCTCCCAACCGGTTCTGAACATTGTTGGCAATGAGGTTACGAAGCCGGCGGTTTATCTCATTAAGACGACGCACGGCATCAAGAACACCGAGACATTCCTCGTCGAGGGTTGAGGTCTCAACCGCTTCCAGCTTGGCGCAGAGATCCATCTTGCCGTTGGTGCATGTTACAACCCGGTCAAGATCAAGAGTAGCAAGAGCCTGCCGCTCACCCTGCAGGAGTGCGAGCATTTGTTGGAGGGTAGCCAAAGTATCTTGCTTCTGGGTCATGTCCCGACCTTTCCATAGAGCCCGGCAGCAATGATCGCATCGGCGATCTGTGCTGGAACCAACGGATATGAGTCATTTTCGAGGGCTTTGCGGATCTCCGCTACGCGCTCCTTATCAACCGGCGCGGAAGCGCCCGCCGAAACAAGCGATACCGTCACGGGTTTTTCGGCATCGCGTGTTTCGGCGGCAGCCCGCTGCGAGGGAAGGACCGGCCCCACAGGCGAACTAGCTGCATTGGGACGCAGCGCTGAGCTCTGAAACTCTGGTAATCCGACGATACGCATTTTTCGCGCTCCATAGACTGTTTGTCATCAGAACGGCGAAGGTCTCGAGTTATTAACTCCCGGGTGGCAATTTTTTGTCGATTACGGCAATTCGATGCCAACACGACCGGGACGAAGCACGATCGCACGGAGCGTTTTCCGCTTTTCTCCCACCGGTCGAACTTCGATCCATTGACCTTCTGCACCCTCCTCCAAGGCAGACCCTTGCCGGGTCAACGTAAATCCCTTGCCGCGAACGAGAATGCTGACACTCTCACCGCGTTTGACGATTGGCGCTTCAGCCTGCGGCGAAAGGCGTCCAGCAACAGTTGGGGCGGCATCGACAGCCACGAAGATCCGCCAACCCGCACTTGGGCAGGAAACCTGTACAGAGCGTTGGTTGCGTCCGAACCACTTCAGATCGAGCGGCGAACGACAGGCGGCAAGCCGCAGACGACGATCGACCGGAAGCTTCGCTCCACCGGGCTGCCCCACTTGGGCACCAGTAAACTGCGCAACAGCGCGATCGATCGCGGCAAGATCCATTGGCGATGCAGCAATAGCTGGTGCTGCCAGTGCGGCCGCGGCAAGTGATGCAAAAATCTGACTACGCATAGTTTGGGCGCTCCAGTTCAAGTGTCTCACCCCAACCAATAAGGGGTATCGGAGCCTACCAAGCAACAATCGTGCCATTCGTCGGGTCGCGGCGGTAGTCGACCGTCACGATAATTGTGGAAGTGATGCCGGGTCTTGCAATGAGACTTGCCGAAACGCCCAGCGCTTCGGCTTCACTTATCAGTCTCTGTCCCTCAGCCAGGACCTGCGCAAGATCATCTTCAGCATAGCTGACCGAAATTGTCGCCACCTGACGCTGATCGGTTACTGTGGCAGCAAGCCATTGACTGATGTCCTCACCCCGACGCGGGCGATGCACCGCCAGCGCTGACGAAGTGTTCGGCTCCACGATCGCTTCATCACCTTCTGACCGAGCATCTTCGGTCGGTTGATCCCGCTCAGCGTTGTCGGATAGCGCTTGCGCGGTGACCAGAAACAGGATCAAGGCAAGATCAGCTGTCAAAGTCTGCCAACTCGATGGCGAACGAATGATCATGCCGCCTGCACCTCTCTATGGGGTGCGCGCGTACGTGTATTGCTCTTCTGTATCTTGAAGGCGAGCCATTCCAGGACTTCATCGCGCATACGTTCTTCTCTTACCCACCGGCGCGAAACGGCGCTGCTCAACGGTGAGAACAGGAAGTTGGCCGCGATCAAACCATAGAGCGTGGTAATGACTGCCATTGAGATGGCCTCAACCACCCCACCAGTCTCGGCTGCCACCGTCTGCGCATGAGCCAGAGCGATCAGGGTGCCCGCGAGACCAAGCACCGGAGCCAGTTCGGCAGCACGATCGAGAACATTGATTGCGGTCTGCGCCTTGGCCAGGCGAGCCTCTTTGAATTTGAAGTGTTCGCTATGCAGGGACTCGATCGACCGTTGGGTGATCATGAGATCTGACAGGCTGTCAAACTCACTGTCGCCAAAGTGAAGTGGCTCCGCTCTGACAAAGCCCTGGTCGGCGATGTCACGGATCTGCACTGACAGGCTCGCCTTTGCTTTGCTTACCTTGAAGGGCTCGTCCAGCAAGCCCCGGAGCGAAGATAGAGCAATGCGGCAATCGCGCCATCCGCAGCGCAGCAGAGTTGCGGCGACAGAGCCTACTAGGACAATCGCGATCGCAACCGGATCAAACCAGGTTTCCAACATGGGTGTGCTCCTCCTTCGCGAACAAGAACGGCGACAATCCGGTGAGATTTATCCGCCGGATGAACTTTGCCGCGATCCTGCAAACCCTTGCCGCATTCATCAAATCCCCCGGGCGTCGACGCGCTAACTCAGCTTTTGGCACGCTCTTTGCTGAGTTCGGTTCGTCAATTTCTGCGGAGGCTTAAATGAGCGACAGATTGTTTGGAATTCATGGAGCGGCGCTCGAAATCCGTTCGCAACGCATGGGGGTGCTCGGTTCGAACATCGCCAATGCAGCGACGCCCGGATACAAAGCTCGCGACGTGGACTTCGCAGCTGCGTTGCAATCACGCCTCGCTGGTTCCGATGCTGCGCGAGCAGCCGACAGCGCAATCAAATACCGCATTCCAACCATGGCCAGCCTCGACGGCAACACCGTCGAGATGTCGACTGAGCAAGCGGCCTTCGCTGAGAACGCCGTCGCTTACACCGCCACCCTCAATTTCCTTAGCGGACGAGTGTCGACCGTTAAGCGAGCGCTGAAAGGTGAATAGAGATGACCGGACCAGCTTCATTCTTTGACATTGGGCATCGCGCCATGTCGGCGCAGCTTGTGCGCATGAACACTGCAGCTTCGAACTTGGCCAATGCCGGCTCGATCGCAGGAAGCGAGCAAGAGGCTTATCGGCCGATGCGCGCAGTGTTTGAGCAAGAGTTAGACCGTGCCTCCGGTCTTTCTTCGGTCCGGGTCGGGGCGGTGGTTCGCGAGGATGTCGCACCAACCCGCCGCCACGACCCGGGCCACCCCCTTGCTGATGAGAACGGATATGTCTGGGAGGCCCCAGTCGATGAGAGTGCAGAGATGGTCGAGATGCTCGAAGCGTCTCGCCAGTACCGAAACATGGTCGAGGCCATGTCCACCGCAAAGCAACTCATGCTTGAAACGATGAGGATGAAATAATGACTACAATTACCAATGTGGCGGCTGACTTCAGCACGTCGCAGGTCCCAGTTGCGGGCCGCGGCATGGACTCACTTGGCCAGGCTGACTTTCTGCGGCTGCTGACAGTCCAGATGCAGCAACAAGACCCATTCAACCCAGTCGATAACACAGAGATGCTGGCTCAAATGGCCCAGTTCTCTTCGCTCGCCGGGGTTGCCGAAACCAACGACATGCTCGGGCAGATTGCGGACAAGCTCGACCAGGTAATCGACAACACTCAGTCCGTCCAAGAACCTAACTAGGGAGACCATCGATGTCCTTCTACACCTCGCTTAACGGCATGAAGAACGCGCAGACCTCGCTCGATGTCATTGCGCACAATATCTCGAACTCAGAAACACACGGGTTCAAACGCAGCCGGACTGAGTTCTCCGAAATTGTCGGGGGCACGGCGTTGACCAATCCGCGATTGATCCAGGGCGTCGGTTCTTCGGTCAAATCGATCACGCAGAACTTTACCATTGGTCCGGTCGAGCGGACTGGATCGGCGCTGGATCTGGCTATCACTGCCGACGGCTTCTTCACCGTCCGTTCGGCAATTGATGGTGCCACGAACTATACTCGTGCAGGCTCATTCTCGTTGACGGAGACCGGCCATATCGCCGATATTGACGGCAATAGGGTCCAGGTTTTCCCAGTCGATGCCACCGGCCAGCCAGCCGGTACGACCCTTCAGGATGCACAAGTCCCGTCGGTTAACGCCGCAGGTGCAGCTTTGGCTGGCGTTACGGTGTCTGCTGCCGGACTGGTTGAAGCCGCCTATGCTGATGGCGGTGTTGAGCCGATCGGAGCGATCGCCCTTGCCAGCTTTATCGCGCCTACCGGCCTCAAGAAAGTTGGTGATGCACGGTGGGAGGCGACAGGCCTTTCGGGTGCTGCAACTTACGGCTCACCGGGTCAGGGTGCCTACGGCTCTTTGCTGTCTGGTGCGCTTGAGCGGTCCAATGTGGATATCGCAGAGGAATTGGTCGGTCTGATCACCGCACAGCGGAATTTTCAGGCGAACGCCAAGGCCATCGATACCGCCACGCAGATTTCTCAGACGGTTATTAACCTGCGGAGCTAATCGCCATGGACCGCCTAATCTATACCGCGCTTTCGGGCATGCAGGCGTCGATGGATCGCCAACGCGCTGTCGCGAACAATATGGCGAACGCCAACACTCTTGGCTTTCGGGCAGAATTGTTCGACCAGCGCGCGGTGACCATCGAGGGGCAAGCCTACGAGGCTCGCGCGATGCAAACCGGCAGCGTCCGAGGTGCGGATATGGCAGGCGGAGAAGTCGTCGAGACCGGGCGCATGCTCGATATCGCGGTCGACTCTAAGGCGCTAATCGCTGTCCAAGCGACCGACGGTACCGAGGCCTATACGAGCCGAGGAGATCTCTCGGTTTCGGCCAATGGATTGCTGATCAATGGCGAGGGTCTACCAGTCCTGGGAGACACGGGCACGATCACGATCCCGCCTACGGGCGTCCCAAAGATTGCGCCCAATGGAGCGATTACGATCGCTGATCCGGCAGCGCCGGACCAGCCACCAGCAGAAATCGGTCGAATTAAGCTGGCGTCATGGGGAGGCTCCCCGGTCAGCAAAGGGCTGGACGGACTATTCCGCGTTGAAGGCGGAGGCATTTTGCCAACGGACGAAGCCGCCACCGTAAAGGTCGGTGCGCTTGAGCAGTCCAATGTCAAAACCACAGAAGTGTTGGTCGACATGATTGATGCGCAGCGGCTGTTCGCCATGCGCAGCAAAATGATCACCACTGCGCGTGAGATCGACGAGAGCGGCGCGCAGCTCATGCGTCTCAGCTAATTGAAGAAAAGGAATACTCGCAATGCCTACTTCAGCACTCCAAGTCGCCAGCACTGGGCTCGAGGCGCAGGATGCGCGCATGCGCGTAATCGCCAACAACCTGGCCAATGTCGGCACCACCGGTTTCAAACGTGATCGCGCAAACTTTGCGTCGCTTGCATATCAAGATGCCCGGGTTGCCGGGCAACGCTCATCCGGCGAAACCGCCTATGCTACCGGTCTGAACCTCGGAACTGGTGTGGCGGTTCAGTCGACCAGTCAGGTCATGACGCAGGGCGCCCTTAGCAACACAGCCAACGCGTTTGATCTGGCGCTTGATGGCGATGGCTATTTCCAGATTGAAATGCCCGGCGGGCAGCTTGCCTATACGCGGGCAGGCAACTTCACCCTCTCATCGGAAGGCCAATTGGTAACGCAGCAAGGATATCCGGTACAGCCGGCGATCACTGTTGAGCCAGGCGCGACTGCGATCTCGGTCTCTCCCGATGGCACTGTGTCCGCGAAGCTTCCGAACCAAGCCGAACCAGCAGAACTGGGTCAGCTACAAGTTGCTCGCTTCACCAACCCTTCCGGCCTGCAGGCGATCGGAGACAATTTCCTGGTCGAGACTGCGGCAAGTGGAGCCGCCGAACTCGCCGCAGGAGGTGAGGATGGTCGCGGCGGAATCCGACAAGGCATGCTCGAAGGCTCGAACGTCAATATCGTTCAGGAATTAGTCGAGATGATCGAAGCCCAGCGCGCTTACGAAATCAATTCAAAGATGGTGTCCGCGGTCGATGAAATGCTGCGCAATGCCAATCAAACTCTGTGAGGATTTCCGCAATGAAACCTGCCTTCTATATGCTTCCATTGGCGCTTGTGCTCACTGCCTGTGGCGGTGGTGGCTCGGCGCGACCGGTCGGATTCACAGCCGCTCTGCCGCCTGCTCCGCCGGTTGAAAAGGCGCGCCATTCTGATGGTGCAATCTATCAGGCGAGCCAAGGCTACGCGCCGCTCCACTATGGGACGCGCGCCGCCAAGGTTGGCGATGTCGTTACCATCGCGCTGGTCGAACGAACGCAGACGTCCAAATCGTCGAGCGGTTCCACCACTCGGAATGGTAGTGTCGGCCTCTCGCTGCCCCAGTTCATTGGGATCCAGGATAGCGACCTTAATGCGTCTGGTGGATCGTCGTTCAATGGATCGGGCGACGCTTCGCAATCCAGTTCAATCAGGGCTGATCTGACCGTGACCATTGTCGAAATTCGTCCGAACGGAACAGCGTTGATACGCGGGGAAAAGGTCATGAAACTGAGCCAAGGCGAAGAATGGGTGCAGTTGTCCGGGATTATCCGCCTCGCCGATATCGATCAGGACAATCGCGTCCCGTCAATCCGCGTCGCTGATGCGAACATCGCCTATTCTGGCGCAGGTTCGGTTCAGCGGGCCAGCCGCGAAGGTTGGCTGCAGCGCTTCTTCAACATGATTTCGCCTTTCTGAGAGTGATAGCTATGATCAGACTCCTTACTCTCGCATTTGCCGCATTGTTCGCGTCGCTGGCCACGCCGGCAGCCGCTGAGCGTGTGCGCGATCTGGGCGAATTCCAATCGGTTCGTTCGAACCAGCTTACAGGCTATGGCATCGTCGTTGGTCTTGATGGATCGGGCGATGACAACTTCGCTTACCTCACCGAAGCGATGCGTGGCGTTTCGGGGCGGTTTGGTTTGCAATTACCGCCTGGCGTCAATCCCGCACTGAAGAACGCCGCCGCGGTGATCATCACGGCTGAGTTACCAGCTTTTGCTAAGCCTGGTCAGCGGATTGACGTAACAGTCTCTACTATGGGGCGCGCGAAGTCTCTGCGCGGTGGCGCGCTGATCATGACGCCGCTCTATGGTGCAGACGGCCAGATCTACGCGATGGCGCAAGGCAATCTCGCTGTAGGTGGCCTGGGAGTATCGGGCAAAGATGGATCGAAGCTAACGGTTAATGTCCCGACAGTCGGCAGGATCGCTGATGGCGCTTCGGTCGAGCAGGCCGTAGCGAGCAATTTCGACTTCAGCGAAGTGCTGCGCTGGAACCTCTTTTACGCTGACTTTCTCACGATTTCGCGCGTTCGCGATGCCATCAACTCGATCTATCCGGGACTGGCCCGGATTGAAGATGCCGTAACCTTGGCGCTCATGCTTCCGCCAGGTGCCAATACGCGTGCAGAGATCATGGCTCGGATCGAAATGCTGGATATTGAACCGGCTGAACGCGCGGCAAAGGTCGTGATCAACAGCCGCACCGGGACAATCGTGATTTCCAGCGCTGTGAGGTTGGCTCCTGCTGCGATTAGCCATGGTAGCTTGGTTGTTCGCGTGGATGAGAATCCTGCAATTGTGCAGCCGGCTCCGTTTTCCGACGGGCAGACCGCGTTGGAGCCGAACAGCACGATCTCAGCAAGCCAGCAATTCAATGCCGTATCCCGGATCGGACCAGGAGCGTCCTTGGCCGAGGTTGTGGACGCACTCAACATGCTGGGCGCGAGCCCTGCAGATCTGGTCGCGATCCTTGAAGGGCTGAAACAAGCTGGGTCGCTAACGGCCGAATTGGTGATCATATGACACCGGTACCGATCCACTCTCTTGGCGTTGTGCCCAAACTGGAGCGCGAGGTTTCGCCTGAACGAATGGAGTTGCGGGAAGCCGCCGCTCAGTTTGAGGCAATCTTGCTGCGTCAGATGCTCTCGAGCGCGCGGAACACATCCTTTGGCGACAACGATCTGTTTGGCGGCCAGGGACAGGACACATTTGTCGAAATGCGCGATTCCCAGTTCGCCGAACTGGCTGCGAAATCGGGACAGATTGGCTTTGCAGACACGATCGAGAGCCAGTTGGCGCGGTTCCTTCCACAGGGCGATGATTAATGGCCTCTGATCTTCTCTCGATCGCCAGTAGCGGAGCCCGGGTGGCGCGCGCGGCCCTAGATGTGACAGCGCAGAATATCGCCAACGCATCCACCGAGGGCTACGTCCGGCGCAGTTTGCAGACCGCTGAAGTCGCATCGACCGGCGGCCCAAATCGCGCGACTGATCTTAATCTCGCTGGAGCCTGGGTCGACGGTCTCAAGCGCAATGTGGACTCTTTCCGGCAAGCCGAGGTGCGCCGCACTTCGGGCGATCTCGAGCGCGCAAACGTTGAGCTGTCCGGACTGCGAGACATTGAAGCGGCTGTCGAGCAGTCAGGTTTGTTCGGGGCGATTGTTGATTTCGAAGCGGGACTGCAGCAGCTGTCGGGCGACGTGGTTGATCCGGCGCGGCGAACTGAGGTGATCACTGCGGCTGAAACACTTGCAAGCAGTTTCAACATTGCGGACGCCAATCTGAATACGATCGGTCAGGGCCTGCGGTTGGAAGCTGACGCTCAGACAAGTGAAGCCAATACCATCGCAACTGAGCTCGCTCGTCTCAATGAGAAACTGGTCAGAACCGGGAGCAATGACATCAATCGAGCCATTCTGCTCGATCAGCGTGATCTATTGCTTGAGCGACTGTCCGGCATCAGTTCAATCACGACCCAGTTCCAGGAGAATGGCACCGTCAATGTGACGCTCGGGACAAACCCGGCGCGCAGCTTTGTTCAAGGGACCACTGTTGGAACCCTCTCACTCAGCGTAGCCAGTGACGGGACATTGAGCTTTGCTGTTGATGGGGCTGCGACCGACCCCAGTTCCGGTGGCTTGGCCGGCGCCTCCTTGGCATTGACCGAATTGGCAAATACCCGTGGTCAGCTCGACTCGCTGGCGTCCGGACTGGCTGACGCGGTCAACAATGCCCAGGCGGCTGGCGTAGCGCTCGATGGATCGCAGGGGCAGCCGATCTTTGCAGGATCGACGATAGCAACTCTCAGCGTGGTAGCTTCCAGCGGAGATGCCATCGCCACTGCCCCAACAGGAGCAGGGCCAGGCAGCCGCGACGGTTCCAATTTGGCAGCTTTGCGCCAGGCGTTGAGCTCGCTTGACCCGGCCCAGGGTGCGAACAATTTGTTGCTCGACGTATCAAGCAAGGTGGCGGGGCGCAGCATCACGCAGAGCGCATTGGAAACGATCGCGTCTTCGGCCCGAACCGCAATGGAAGAGCAAACCGGGGTCGATCTCGATCAGGAGGCCGCCAACCTCATTCGCTATCAGCAAGCATTCCAGGCCTCCGGGCGCGCAATGCAGGTTGCGAGCGACATCTTTGATACTCTTTTGGGGATCCGCTGATGATAAACCTTAGCACAGGCGCGTTCTTTGATCGCTCAAGCAGTCAAATAGGCGGCTTACGCACGCAAGCGGAATCGCTGCAACAGCAAATCAGCACGGGTGAACGTCTCGAGCGTTCCTCGGACGATCCCGTGGCCGCGGCCCGGCTGCGGCAGCTTGATCGCAGCGAGCGGCTGGCAGAGATTGACGAGCGGAACTCCCTTATCGCCGAGACCGATCTCGCGCTGACAGATCAGGCATTGACCTCGATTACCGACGTCTTGGCGCGCGCTCGAGAGCTTGCCGTTCGAGCGTCAAACGACACTCTGACTGACGACCAGCGTACGGGGATCGCGGTCGAAATCGAGACTTTGAGAGATAGCCTCATCTCGCTCGCCAATAGCCGGAACTCTGCTGGGCATGCGTTGCTCGGTGGGCAGGCCGTCGGCCAGGCTTATGTCGACAACGGGACCAATGTGAGTTTCATTGGTACCACTGACATCACTCCGATCGAGATTGGCAGAGGCCAATCGGTTGTCCCTGGTGTCACCGGTCCTGAAGTCTTCGAATTCGAGACATCCGACGGCCAGACTGATTTGTTTGCTGTGCTCGGCAATCTTGCTGCCGTGCTTGCCGCCGGCGGCGCAGCCTCGGCAGACGCCAGCTCAGCCGCGCTTGCAGATCTGGAGGCCGGTCTGGAAAGAGTCACGACCACGCAATCCGTCGTCGGCTCAAGACTGAATTGGGTCGATCTAGTGTCGGAAAGGCGCGAGTCCAGTGCGGAACAGATCGCTCAAGAGCGCGCAGATGTGGGCGGAGCGGATATCGCACTGACCATGAGCCGCCTGCAAGAGACGCTAACCGTGCTTGAGGCCAGCCAAGCGAGCTTCGTTCGGCTGTCTAACCTTTCACTCTTTTCACTGTTGCGCTGATCGCGCCTAATTGAAGGAATTCAACTATGTATGCGGCGATCGGCCTGGTAGTTTTGATGGTCATGGTATTCGGCGGATTTGTGCTGAGTGGCGGCGCTATGGGGCCCGTTCTGGCAGCCCTCCCGTTTGAGATGCTGATCATTGGTGGTGCGGCAATCGGTGCAACGATTGCTGGCAACTCTTTGCACAACCTTAAAGCCTTGGGCGGCGGAGTTGGCAAGATCTTCAAGGGTCCGAAACACACCAAGCAAGATCACATTGATGCGATCGCTCTGACCTCAAATCTGATGCGGATGCTGAAGAATGAGGGCCCAGTTGCGCTTGAGAGTCACATCGAGGATCCAGCCAATTCGACCATCTTCAGCGAATATCCGGCCTTGCTCGAGAATGAGGCGCTGATCGCTCTGATCACAGACACTTTGACCTTGTTGGTCGTGTCTTCGGGGACACTGGAAACCCATGCAGTTGAAGAAGTCATGGATAACGCCATGAAGACGCATTTCCATGAGCTGCATGAGCCGCAGCACAACCTTCAGACCCTGGCGGATTCGCTGCCAGCCTTGGGGATTGTGGCCGCGGTCTTGGGGATCGTGAAAACCATGAGCTCGATCAACGAGCCACCCGAAGTCCTGGGTAAGATGATTGGCGCCGCTCTGGTCGGCACATTCCTCGGGGTTTTGCTTGCCTACGGTGTGGTTGGACCGTTGGCTGGTCGGCTCAAGCAGGTGCTTGAGCAGGACGAGCAGATCTTCCACGCGGTCAAACAAGTCATCATCGCGTCACTGCATGGCCATCCGCAGCCCCTGGTTGTCGAGAGCGCCCGTTCGGGACTGGGCCATGAAGTACGGCCAGGCCTGAATGAGCTGCTCGATTCACTGAGAGGGCGGTAAGATGGCCAGCAAGACAGCAGGCAAGAACGAGCCGCCAGCTCCGATCATCGTCAAGAAAGTGACTGTCGTAGAAGGCGGTCACCATGGAGGAGCGTGGAAGGTTGCCTATGCTGACTTTGTGACAGCAATGATGGCGTTCTTCCTGATGCTCTGGTTGCTCGGGGCGACTGACGAGGACCAGCGCAAGGGCCTTGCCGACTACTTCACTCCGACTTTGGTCAAGACCAAGCAACAAAGCGCGGGTTCGGACGGAATGTTTGGCGGCTCATCGCTGGTTGATCCGGACAACTACCCTCATGGAGCCAAGCAGACGGGTACGGATGCTCTGACTATTCCTCGAGATACGACCGGTGGTCCGAAGGAGGGATTTGCCGCGATGCGTCGGATCTCGGAACGTGTTGATCAGGCTGTTGATGGTGAGGCCAAACTGAAACGGCTCGTGCGCCAGGTGCGAATGATCAACACCACAACAGGCATTCGGATCGACCTGGTGGACGATGCGGACTTCTCGATGTTCGCCCTGGGCACCACTGTCCTGACAACTGAAGCCCAGCAACTGCTGAAGCTGATTGGTGAAGCCATTGGTCCGGAAAGTGGGATGATTACGGTCAGAGGGCATACCGATGCCTTGGCCTTTCGCGACCCCACCAGCGTGAACAACTGGTCGCTATCGGCCGGACGCGCGGAAAGCACCCGACAAAGCTTGATCCGAAAAGGTATTGCGCCTGGCAGGTTTCGGAGGATTGAAGGTGTCGCTGACACCGAACCGTTGATCGGAGATGATCCTACAGACCCAAGAAATCGTCGGATATCGATTAACTTGGAGCGGTAAGACTGGGTTCTGACAGGATTGGGCTGCGCGGACTCTATGTCTGCGCGGCCTTTGAATTCGCGCGTTCCTTGGCTGCTGCAGATTCCAAAGCGTGAAAGAATGCGCGGCGATTCTCTAATCCATTTTCCTTGCCGGCATGGTAGAAGTTGGACACGACGCTCGCGGTCATCACTGTCAGATTGATGATCGACATTCTCGCAGATCCGCTGCTTGCCCAGCCAGCTATGCCCTCACTTTCTGTTCCAGTCCCGACGTAAAATACCGATGAGCTGGGTTCTCCAGATTCAGCCTGAGGCTTGATGTCGCTTTGCGACATAAGCGGCTGTAGGGCGGCGGGATCGAAGTACAAAAACATCGAAAGCGTATTGTCAGCAAGCCCCGCAGCCATGCTCCAAGCCGCTGGCGCGGCATGGAGTTCACGAGCGACCAATTCGGTTGCCATTAGGATTGGCCAACGATTGCTAATCAGCAGGTCGCTGGAGCGTTCCGGTGGCATACCGAGCTGAGTCATTTCCATCGCCAATGCCAACTCGATGATCTGCAGCGGGGAATATTTTGCTGCCTTGCCTTTGGCTCCTTTGAAACCCAGCGGATATCCAAGCCGATGGAAGTTCTTGAGGCGAGACTGAAACGCCGTACGCTTGGTCGGAGCGATTGAATGAACACTCGCCAAGGCAGCCTCGAGTTCTCCAAACGTCCATGAAATGCCTTCGGCCATGATCAAGACCCCTACTTTAGCAATCTTTCAAAGGAGTATTGCTTTACACTGGGGGCGGCCGAGATTCAACTAGAGAAAGGTTGCTTTGCAACACTACATAAAAATGCAGTGGTGCGTTGCTGGGAGTCTGATCATCGGGTCATCCTTTGATCTGCCGAGCAGTTAGAAGTCGATCCTGCGCAAGGTTTCACAGGTTGAGGCTGGGGACAGAGTGGTTACCCTGAGTACACCTTAATTCTCGGTCAGCTCGTCCGTTTCTAAAAAGGCACTTGCCAAGGGGGTAACTGCGCCAAGTGTTCGGCGGCGATCACAGGAGGACAAGAGAGATGTCGCATTCGCAATGTCCGACCGTGAAGTTCAACGAGCAGTTAAGCCGTGAGGCAGATCGAGTACTGACTGATCTGATCTTCGTTCGCGCGCCGATCCAAACCCGCTTGCTTAAATTCCTGGTAAACCGTGCAATTTCGGGCTCTGGGCCAATCACGCAGTATGAGATTGCAGTGGACGGTCTTGGCAAGCCAGAAGACTATCTAGTCGATGGCGACAGCTATCCGCGGGTCCAGATTTCGAGACTCAGGCGCAATCTCGAAAACTATTATAGTCGCAATCTCCCAGAGAACGGTTTTCGGATCAGGCTTGAACCAGGACACTATCGTCTTGCCTTGGAGCAAGTTGAAGATGAGCCTGTGACTGAAACAATCACTGCCGCACAATCCAATGCGGGCGATGCATCGTCGTCGCGGGGGAATGGGCTTCTCGTCCGAGGCGGCCTTGCTCTCGGTGTCTTGGCTGGTTTGGGTTCGTTGGCGTATTTTGCAGGAGAGGATGAGCCAGCTGTAGTTTCTTTGGCGCCGGAAAAGCCCTCAACCGCCGTCGTGTTTGACACTACCAATGCGCAAGCGAGCAGTTTGGGGAGTGCCGGCGCGATCGAGACAGCCCGATGGCTTGCAACGGTCCAATTGAGCAATTCTTTTGTGTCGAAACCGCTTCCCGTCAGGATGAGCGCTGATCGGGCTGATTACACGTTGAGGTTCAGTTTTGGGACCGAGCAGGACGGTACAACCACCTTGTTTCTGTCGATGGCCAATCGCGACGGAGACGTGCTCTACTCAAACTCGATCCCCTATGACTCGGATCGACCCTCGGCATTTGGCCGTGAAATCGAATCTTCTCTGGTCTCGGTGACTTCGCCAACTGGGGTTATCGCGGAAGCGGAATTGCCAGATCTGGAGCTTGCAGGATCGACTGATTATGCTTGCTTTCTGGCTGTAGAAGGACAGCTCTCCCAGAACGAAAGAGCCGCACAATTGGTTGACGGTTGCATCGACCGGTTTCCGAACAGCGAATACCTTTCGTTCTGGCTCGCACGCCGATCACTTGCGACTTACCAGGACGTTGTCGAATTGGGGCGGCCAGTTGAAAAGTCCGGCAATGCATGGCGAGATTTACAGGCCGCCTTGGATGCGGATCAGTTCAATGTGTTTGCCAATTTTGTTGCTGCAAAAGTCGAATTGGCGCATGGCAACTGCGAAGGCGCGCAATCATATGTCAATCGAGCCTTAGGGCGTGGAGGCTCTTATCCGGCTCTGATCGCTGCTGTTGAAACCAATGCGGCGTCTTGCGCATTCGACCCTCGGACCAGCAAATATGTTGCGGAGCGAGTTCGTGCGCTGACTGAATTCAACCCCAATCCAGATCCGATGCTGCGCCTGTATATGATCGTGGGGTCGCTCGCAGCTGGTGACAGAGAACAGGCAGAAGAAGTTGCGCAGCGGACAATGCTAGCGAATCCTAATGGTGCAATTGAAGAAACCGTTGATTTGCTCAAACGCGCTTTCACAGATCCTTCTGTAGCGACAGACAATCGCACGGAATTGGAGCGGTCCATCTACACTTTCGTTTGGAGTGAGCGCGCGACGTCCGCCATCATGGAGGCTTTGGAGGATCGTCCATTGCGACCGGTCGCAGTACTGTCGGAAGAGGTCGCCCAAGGTCATCAATCGCTTTAGTTCAGCTTGGGCGTGAGACGGGCTTATTGCAGAGCTTACTCAAAGTCGCTGCCCCCTCTTATTGAGCATGCTGCCTTGATCAGAGAACGCTCAGACAGGGCTTAGGGATAATGCACGTCGAATGGCCAATGTAAGCATTCTTCGGGCGGATTGAGCAGGATGCAAATGTTCTGCAAAGCTGACCTAGCGCAGCCTCCGCGTGTTGCCCGCGGTGACGCAGATACGCCCAAGGTACCTGCAGATCAGATTGCGAGAGTCTCGTTGGCCAGGATCTGGTTTGGGTCGACCAATTCCTCCTCCCGCCATATCCTGATGCATTCCTGATAGACTTTGGCGGGCCTGATGTTGAGATAGGCTCGAGCTTCGTCAGCGGTGAGCGCAAGCAATTGCCTGATCGGTTCTTCGGCGATCGGCTTGCACCCTTTGCCCGCGCCTTTTGCATTCCAGACCGCCCGCAAGACTGGCGCTTTGGTCTTCATCTGAGACTTGATCATCATCGAGCCGGCGATACCGAGGACCAAATGGCCACGGCTTGGTCGTTGATCGAAGACATAGGCCCCAAGGACGGCCTCACCCAGCGTATCTCGACCGATTCCGGTCAAGATATGGAGCAAGTCATGGGTGTCTCGCAGTCGATCGTTGTACCATTCAATCTGATCGTCAATGCGGCCTTGCTCTCCGCGAAAGGCGTTGAACTCGTCGACCAGGCCCTGGGCGCTAAGACCTTCCCTCTCCATGTAGTCACAGTAATCGTAGGCCAATGACCCTCGGTTGTATTTGGTGCGCAGAAGCTCGTAATTGTCCAGCAAGTCCGGAAGGAACGGCTCGGACTGGAAAACCCTCTTTCCCCGGTCTGTGCTCAGAAACCACCGCACGCGCTCTGAGACATCGGTCCATGGCAAATGGTCAAAGAAACGAAAGACCTCGCGGGTGTTCTCCTTGTCTTTTCGAAACTCGAAGAAATGATGCCAGGCCTTGCGAAGATTGGTTTTGTAGGGGGAACGGCGACTATGCCAAAAAGGCACTTGCGACAGCCGACTGCCTGGAATTGCATCCAATCCGCCTTTGGAAGTGACAAAATCGAGCACTTAAGTTCTCACTATTATTGTTCCTGCAAATACAGCGATCTGATTTAAGAAGAATAAATCGAAAAAAATTTCGCCGATTCTGAAAACGACAATAGATTGCTTAGTTTAAGTTAGATATTTGAATGATGATTTCGCCTAATGAACTCGAAGGTTCAATGACCCTGGCTCATGCCCCATCGCAAGCGCGGCACGCGCTTTTCACTGGTATCACCGGCGAATGGGCTCTGCCCGCAATCAGGCAGCTGCTTTCAAACTTGTGAGTGAAGGCAGCTCCCCTGGTTTGCCCAAGTGAAAGCCTTCAATCCAGTCAAAGCCTGCCTGTCTGGCAATGGCATCAAGTTCATCGGTATCGACGCCCGTCGCCACAACCGTCATGTTGAGCGTCTTAGCCAATTGGACCGAAGCTCTCAGGATAGAGATATTGCGCTCTTCTTGAGCGGAAAGTAGTCCCATGCGGTCAATCTTCACGATCGTGACGCCCTTACGCCCAAGCTCGGCGATAGAGGCGTGGCCGCGTTCGAAGTTGTCGACGGCGATCCTGCAACCCATTCGTCCAAAATAGGCGAAGGCTGCAGCAAATTGCGGCAGGCGCTCTGCGACCGCGGTTTCCCGAACTTCGATCACAAACTGCCTGGGTGAAACGCCATTGGCGCGGGCAGTCGTGTCGATCCATTTGGCGAATTGATCATCCAGCAATTGCAAACCGCTGACGTTCAGACAGAATTTGAGATTGGTATGGAGTTTGGCTGCGTCGATCACTTGGCGCGCAACGAAACGCTCGCTTGCGCCAATCAGTTGGGATTTCTCCGCGATGGCGACGATTTCGAGTGGCCGGATCAATCCAAGCTCAGGATGCTTCCAGCGCAGATAGGCCTCCAGCGCTTCGACCCGACCCGTTACCGACAATATCGGTTGGTACTCGACGAACAGTCCAGCACCGGTCTTGAGGCTTTGCTCCAAGTCCGCTCGCAATCGTTTTGTACGATCCTCGAGCTTGCTCATTTGCTCATCAAAAATCCGATAAGGTCGTTTCGATTCCTTGGCATCATAAAGTGCCAAGTCGGCGTGCCACAGGGCGTCGGAAGCGCTCTCCCTGTTTGTGATAAGACATGCTCCCACTCCGCCACCGGAACTATGATTGCCAGCGGGCAGTTTGAAGGGCTTTTGGAAGACCGTACTGACATGCTGGCAGATCTCGGTAAGCTCTTCCTGTCCTGTCGCCTCGACAAGGATAGCGAATTCATCTCCTCCAAGGCGACCGACCTCGGATGCGGGGACCCACCCATCCAGGCGGCGGGCGACCGCCGTGATCAGATCATCGCCGAATTGATGCCCAAGAGTATCGTTGACTTGCTTGAATCCGTTCAGATCGATCAGCAGCAGGCCGTGCTTTGGCTCAGCTGTGGCCAAGGAGCAGGCTTCGTCGATCTTCTCCGAAATGAATTTTCGGTTGCCGATCCCGGTGAGACTATCGACCCGGGCATCTTGTTGCGCCTTCAGCTCATTCTCGGTCTTTGCAGCGTAGAGGCGCTGTAACTTGGCATATAGAATGCTCATGACCAGCAAGGTTGCGGAGCTGATCGTCAAGAGTACGAACCACCTGCGTGCAGTGGTCGATAAGTTATCATCGACAACGAACAGTGCCGAAGATGAGATACCAAGTATCATTACCGTTGCGACTACAATCAGCCGTAAGATTTTATGATCGTACAGTTTTTCCATGTAGGCGAGGCTACAGGAAATTGGTTAATTTCAGGTTGATTTTCAGAGGTATATTTTTTGTTCGGTCGAACAGGCCGCAACCAAAGAACCGTTAGTTCGGGCGCTAGAACCTCTATAACGGCGGCGACGCGAGGGGATTTAGGGGCGCTGATGTGATCAATCTGTATTCTGAGAGAGTGGCCTAAGTCGATGATCTGTCAACAGACGCGCCAGTTCCTTGTCAGTCATCCTTTCTGCCAGGCTGAGTCCAGCCGTTCGGTGATCCTGCCAGCGCAATTTGGCAACGGGCAACTCACGTCCACAAAGCTCGACAACCAAGCTCGAATTGCGGCCAAGAACTGGGAGGTCCTCTAGGCAAATTCCTTGTGCCGAGATATTTTTGACCTTGGCCTCTACAGATCCGCCGGCAAGCAAGCACTTGACCGAAGCGGTGCACTCAATCCTCAAGTCTCTGTTGGGCAGATGTGATTGGCTCTCAATTGTATTGAGCGGAAGATGCTCGAGTCCGACCGAGCACCCGTCGGTCCACACGACTCGCGCTCGCATGCACGAACGAACTTCCCAAAAATAGCTAATCTCCTGGCCAATTGTCGCAGCAAAGTGAACCTCGATCTGCGCGCCGTTGGCCGAGAAATTCCGCATTACGCCCTGCGTGGGAACCCCATCGACGACCACGCAACAGCGCCGAAAGGCGGCTCGATGACGCGAAGATTTGCGCCGTTCAGTCTCGGAATGACGCGACGATATCGGGTCGCAAGCACGTTTAGCTGAAGTCGACATAGTAGACGACTTCTGCTGTGCTTCTTGAAACTATGCGGGATCTGGAAACATCTGCGCGTTGGTCCTCCCGCGATGAGACGATTGCCCCGGGCGTGGGCGAAGACCAAGTTAGCCTCACGCCCGGGAGAACCGTGACCGTCGTTTGGACTGCCTGCGCTACTGGAGTTACCTGCTTGGAAGGATTCTCGCCGCCCTGCGCAGGGGTAGACAGTGCGAAGACGGCGGTTGCTGCCAGTAAATGAGCGAGTCTGTTCGACATCCGCCATTTTGTACGGATTAGATAGCGGCTTGATCAGTTTTGCACGGTGATTGTCACGTCGCCGATTGGAAACTGGCCAAGGGCATTTTGGGGATTGCGTTACAAGCCGGGAGAAAATTCCACTGAATCAACGTTGTAAGGCGAGAATGATTGAGGTCGCTGCTGTCGGTCCGAATGCGGGTTTACGATTCATTCACTCAGCTTAACGCGGCGGTAACGCAAGCTGCAGCCTCCTCTTCCAGCGATTCCGGTCTTTCGGTGAGATTGCGAAAGGTGCGGAGACGTAGAATTGGGTTGCATGATCAGCGCCCGTCTCTCAGGTTTGGGAACTATGGCCGAGGTGTTTCTGATTGATTGGTGGCGGGCTTCTAAACGCGCGGTAACTGCAGGCCTACTCGGCCTGATCTTTGTCGCATTCAGCGCGCTATTGGCTTCAGACCAACAACGCGTGTCAACGGCACTTGCTGAAGAGGACCATGACGCGGCACCTGACCTGTCAGTTGGAAAGGACCGGATCGTTTTTTCCGACTGGGCTGGCCCGGCCATACCGGTCTGGACCTATGTGCCGGCGGGAGCCGACCAGAAGGTTGCTCCAATCTTGTTCGTGATGCACGGAGCGAAACGAGAGCCGCAAAGATATCTTTCGGATTGGATCAAGGGCGCAGAGCAGGGTGGCTTTGTTATCATTGCACCCGAATTCAGTCGCGCGCAGTTTTCGTCTTCTCGATATTACAATCTGGGCGGCGTGTTTGATCGAGGCTCGGAGATTGCGCGGCCGGAAGCGCAATGGGCCTTTAGCGCGATCGAGCCCCTGTTCGACGAGGTTGTGGAGCGGCTGGAAGGCAAGCAGACTCACTACACACTCTACGGACATTCAGCCGGCTCCCAATTCGTGCACCGTTTCCTAATGCTAAAGCCCGATGCGCGGGTGAAGCGCTTCCTGGCTGCCAATGCTGGCTGGTACACCTTCGCTGATCCCACCATCACCTGGCCGTTCGGATTGGCGGGTGCGCCAGCGGGAGAGGGTGATCTGCGCAAGGCGCTGTCTAAGGATGTCGTGATCCTGCTGGGCGATCAAGATTCTGACCCCAATCATGAGTCGCTCAATCGCACTGAAGGAGCAATGCGACAGGGACCCCATCGGTTCGCGCGCGGCCAAGCCTTTTTTAGCGAAGCGCGATCACTTGCCCAACGAAATGGCTGGGAGTTCGGTTGGTCGCTGCGGGTGATTCCAGGCGTCGCTCACAGCAATCGAGGTATCGCGGAGGGCTCGTTCGATCTGGTCGACTAAGCGCGGCGGTCAGTTCAATACCAAGCCCATGGTGGCGGAGCCAAGGAAATAGACAAAGCCGGTAATCAGCGCGATGCCGATACAATTGAGGACGACCCCGCCTCGAGCCATCTGAGCGATGGTCACCGCTCCGGTGCTGAAGGCAATAGCGTTGGGCGGAGTCCCAACCGGCAACATGAAGGCGCAGGTCGCGGCGAACGCTGCGGGTACGAGCAGGCCCATCGGATCGATCCCGATCCCGATCGCTACGCCGCCCAGAACCGGGATGAAGGTCGCGGCTGTCGCGGTGTTGCTCGTCACTTCGGTGAGGAACAGGACAATCGCGACAACGCAGCCGATCAGCACCACGGTCGGAAGCGCTCCCAGTCCGCTGACCTGTTGCCCGAACAAATCGTCCAGGCCCGTGCCTGCAACGGCGCCTGCCAGGCTCAATCCACCGCCGAACAGCAACAAAACTCCCCAAGGCAGTCCGCTTTCTGCGTCTTTCCAGTCGAGCACCATTTGCGCTCGACCCTTTCCCGGCAACAGGAACAGCGCCAGCCCGGCGGCAATGGCAATGGCTGAATCGCTCAGATTGCCGAGCCAGGGAAGGGCCGCGTTGATCGCGGCGAACTCGGACAGCAAGCCCGGTACGATCCAGAGAAAGGCGGCGCCAGCAAACACCGTCGCGACCATCTTCTCGCCCTGGCTCATCGTGCCGAGCTTGTTGATCTCATCGGCGATCAAGCGCGCGCCACCAGGGATTTCTTCGAGCTCGAAGCTATAGAGCACCCGCGTCATCAGAGCCCAGCCGATCAGGATAAACGTAAGCGCAAGCGGCACTCCCAAGAGCATCCAATCGAGAAATCCGATGTCGATCGAGAGCTCATCGGCGGCATAGCCTGCGATGATTGCGTTGGGCGGGCTTCCAAGCAGAGTGCCCAAGCCTCCCATGCTGGCCGACCAGGCGATCGCCAAGACCAAGCATGTACCGAATTGCGCTACGTTCGGGTCAGCAGCCAGCTCACTGGTAGCGCTTGCCGAGCCCTGCGCCATGCCTTGTCCCGAGACCAGTGCGAGCACCGAAAATCCGATCGGCAGCATCATCAGAGTTGTGGCGGTGTTGGAGACCCACATCGACAGGAACCCGGTCGCCAACATCATACCGAGCACTATTCGCCGCGGAGTCACACCAACCTGGCGGAGGGTGAGCAATGCAATTCGGCGGTGCAGCCCCCACTTCTCCATGGCAATCGCGATCAAAAACCCTCCCAGGAACAGAAACACGATCGGGCTCGCATAGGAGGCCGTGGTCTCTCCTACGCTGCGTTCGGTGAGTGCCGGGATCAACACGATCGGAAGCAGGCTGGTCGCGGCCAGAGGGATCGCTTCGGTCATCCACCACACCGCCATCAGCGTGGCAATGGCGGCGACAATCCGCGCGTCTGCGGAAATCTCTGCGCCTCCAAGCAAGGCGTAGATCAAGACTGCCCCGCCCAGTCCGCCAAGGCGAAAGCTCCAAATCGCACTTGCTGAACGTTCACTAGGAGCTGTCATTGGCTTTCCTCGCCGGCTGTCGGGATCTCTGCGATTGTACGTTCGACCTGCTCAATCTGCGGGGCACCCAGAACTTCAGGGTCCAACAAGGCTTCGATCTCTTCGGTCGAAAGATGCTTGCTTACGCTGGGCTCGGCTACAAGCGCATCGGCAAAATTCATATCCGCATCAATCGCTGACTGAATGACCTGTTTGACCAGGGCTTCTGCAGCGGTGCGATCCATATGGTCCGCCAGAGCAAATGCGACACGCTGTGACATGGCGAAGCCGCGAGTCAGCTGGATGTTCTCGCGCATCCGATCTTTATCGATTTCCAAGCCTCCTAAAAGCGAATTGAGTGTCCGCAATGCGATTACAGAATCGATCGAGATCTGCTCAAACACTGGCGACAGGCGAGAGGTGTTGTCTCGTTCGAACAGATTGACGACATCGTCCGCCAGGACCTCAGCCAGTCGAGGAATTGTTCTGCCTGAGTGAACCAGTCGCTCGGGCAGGCGCGGGTTGCGCTTGTGCGGCATGGAGGAACTCCCGACTGTGCCTGAGAGAAGCCTCTCTCGCACCTCACCAATGTCCGTGCCTTGCAAGAGGAAAAGCTCTTGTCCGATCCGCTGATTGGACTTTGCAATTAAAGCCAGGACCAGGCCATATTCTGCCAGCACGTCGCGCGTGCCATTCCAATCCGCCGGATAGGGAGTGCCAAAGCCGAGTTCGTCGGCGAAGCCTTTTTCGACCGCAATCGCTTCGCTGCCGAGGCCGGAATAATTGCCCACTGCGCCCTTCAAGATAGCTGACCGGTCGAGCCGTTCGCGCAGCTCAGCTAGTCTTTCGCGATGGCGTGAGTACTCGCCGATCCATGCGCTGACTTTCTTGCCAAATGTGATTGGTTGGGCGTGCTGTCCCAGAGTACGACCGATCATCGGCGTGCGCACATGGGTATTGGCCAGCTCGGACATAATCGTAAGGCTGGAAGCCAGGCACGAATCCATCTCTCCTAGAACCCTGTCAGCCTGCACCACGGTCAGCGTGCCATAAATGTCGACAGTGGTCGCCCCGAAGTGAACATATTGATCACCCGCATCGTCAAGGCTGCGCCGCCAAACATTGAGCAGGGCGACCATGCGATGTCTTACCTGCGCATATTCCTCGTCAAAATCCGCCTCCTGCACCAGTTGGACATCGGCCTTGGATGTGATCTCGTCGGCTGCCTCTTGAGGGATCACCCCGTGCTCGGCTTGCGCGCGTGCCATCGCTGCTTCGATATCAAGCAAAGCCTGAGTGCGGGCCTCATAGCCGAACAGGTCTCGAACCTTTGTCGTGCTGCAGGCCAAGGTTTGGGAAGGGACCAAGATCGATCCCATCAGGATCAAGGTCAGAACCCTTACCCAGCCAAATCGGTCCTTAGCGGTCGTTGCCAAATCCATCGGACCATAGACCGCATTTATAAGGAGCTCGTCAATCGCTCATGGTCTCCAAAACGCCAGCGGTGCAGGAGTTGTACTCGCAAAAGGGGGACTGCAGGACTTTGCGCAGCGCAACCGTTATCGGAGCCGGCGTGATCGGTGTTTGCTCGGCCTATGCCTTGGCAAAGCGGGGTTGGCAGGTAACACTGGTGGATCAGGCCGATGCGCCGGCTGCGGGGGCTTCCCATGCCAACGGAGCCCAGCTTAGCTATGGCTATGCCGATGCATTGGGCAGCCCGGCCACCTTGGCATCATTCCCGAATTTCTTGAGCAAGCAGGGCGGGGTCACGATGCGGTTGACCGGGCCGCTGGACTACATGCTGTGGCTTGCTCAATTTGCCTGCAATTGCTCCTCGGGGAAATTCCAGACCAACACCAGAGCGGTACTTGAATTGGCCGTGAAGTCGAGAGCAGCCATGCAGAGTCTGTTGGCTGAGCAACCGATGCAATTTCGGCATCATGCGCCCGGCAAGATTCAATTGCTCTACTCCAAGGCTGAATATGATCGCGCCAAGGCTTCTCAGGAATTGAAGCGGGCGGCGGGTTTCGAGCAGTCATTGGTCGAACGGGATCGCCTTTCGGATCTCGATCCGGCCCTGCACGGTGTTGACCAGAATGTGATCGCGGCGGTGTCGACCCCGTCTGAGGAAGTGGGTGATCCGCGAATGTTCAGCGATGCTCTGCAAAGGGTGATGACCGAAGAGTACGGGGTTGTTTCGCGCTTGGGTGAACCTGTGCATTCGATCGCCCAGAGTGCTTCGGGTTTTGACGTCATACTTGACCGTGGCGAGCGATTAGTGGCCGATCAGGTCATAATCTGTGCTGGTCACGCTTGCGGTCAACTGCTCCGCCCACTTGGCCACGCTCTGCCCGTGCAACCGATGAAGGGCTATTCCTTCGAAATGCCGCTGTCACCGGGCTCGCCGATTGTTTCCGTCACGGATGCGAGCCGCCGATTGGTGTTCACCAATCTGGGAGACCGTATCCGGGTTGCTGGCTTTGCGGAACTCGGGAATGGTGATCCGACGATCGAGATTGATCGGATTGAAAAGCTCAAGCGCGAGGCCAGAGACTGCCTGCCTGAAGCCGGGTGCTATGAGGAGGCGGACCACTATTGGGCTGGCCTGCGGCCGGTAACGCCCAACTCGCAGCCGATCATCAAGTGCTTGTCGCCCGGGCTAGCAGTGAACACGGGGCACGGCTCCCTCGGTTGGACGCTGGCTATGGGTTCAGGCGAGCGCCTCGCGCAAACACTCGACCAATGATCAATGGCAGCTGGTTTCCTTGAGCAGGACTTCGCCGGGTAGCTCTTGGGTGGCCTGACCATCGCGGATCAGAGCCACGCCGTTCACGAACAGGTGTATGACCCCGGAAGAAAGTTCACGAGGGCTTTGAAACGTCGCATTGGGTGCGAATGCACTGGGATCGAACACCACAATGTCCGCTTTGTAATCCGGCTTGAGATAGCCCCGATCAGCTATACCGATGATGTCGGCGGTCTGACCAGAGCTGCGTCGGATGAAACGGGCTAGCGACATCGAGCCTTCGCCCATGACGAGATCGCGATAGGCCTTGGGGAAGCTGGCATATTTGCGCGGGTGTCCGGTTGATCCGTCTGATCCTGTGACGACCCAGTCTCTATATGCGAAGCGTTCAATATCCTCGTCACTCATGTTGAAGGAAGCGAGCCGCGCATCGGCCTCTTCCAGAATGGCCAAAGCCGCGTCGACCGCTTCCATCTCCTGAGCATCCGCAAACTCCGCCAGGGTCTTTCCGACCGGCGCGCTGGAAGCGCCAAGCCTGCCAGTGATGAGCAAGCGCTCGGCGCCGCCTCTGCGTTCGAGGGATTCGATCATTCCTTCGCGAATGCGCGCGCGCAGCTCTGAATCCGTCAGGCGAGTGCGAAGATCTTCCAGTCCTCCTTCCAGCGCCCAACGCGGCACCAGAGCATTGGAGATCCGCGTGCCCGAGGCGTTCCAGGGATATTGATCGGCGGTCACTCGCTGCCCTGCTGCGCGGGCTTCCTCAATCATTGCGATCATCTGGGCGCTGTGGCCCCAGACCGCTGGTCCGAGTGCTTTGATATGGGCGATATGGACCGGAATATCGGCTTCGCGCCCAATCCGAAGCGTCTCGGCAAGCGCGCCCGTGACGGTAACATTGTAAGTGCTCTCATCACGCATATGGGTGTCATAATAGCCTCCCAAGACTGCCGCTTCGCGGGCAAGGGCGATCACCTCATCGGTGCGAGCATAGTTTTGCGGAACATAATAGAGCCCGGTCGAGAAACCCCAGGCACCTTGGCACATGGCCCGCCGCGTCATCTGCCTCATTCGCCTTAGCTCGAGCGCAGTGGGAGCCCGGTTCTCGCGCTCGAGCACTGTTTCGCGGATCGGCCCAAATCCTGCGAGAAAAGCGACATTGGTGCCAATCCCGATAGCTTTCGCGGCAGCGGCCATCTCGTAGATCCCGGGGAAACCAAAACCGTCATTGCCGGTCACCACGGTGGTTACGCCCTGGAATGCGAAGGGCAGATTGGCTCGCCGGTCGGCCTTGTCGGATGCCAGATCGTTCACCGCATGGGTGTGCGGATCGATAAAGCCGGGCGCGACGATCAGGCCCGCGACATCGATAATCTTTGCATCGGGGAACCGCTCTTTTGCATCAGACCCGATATGCGCGATGCTATCGCCTACTATGGCGACATCGGTTGTGACAGCGGCGGACCCGCTTCCGTCGAAGACCTGGCCTCCAGTTAGGATAGTGACCGCTTCAGCCTGCTCTTGCTGGACGACAGGCTCCGGTGGCGGTGTCTCGAGCAATTCCTCCATCATTGCGATGGCGGATTCCTGACCGATGCGTCGGATCAGCTTGCGGTCGGTTTCGTCACCAATCTCAAAGGTAATCGCCGGCACACCGTAGGTATCGAAGGAATAGGCCTTGGATATCGGGCGCCCGATTGTGTGCCGGGCGTCGCGATCAACCTCATAGCCTGGCATGCGATCCTGATATCGCTCCAGCCAATTCTTGGTGAACAGCTGCGGATTGGTCGGGAGCTCGTCAGGGATGGTGTAGAAAACGTCGCGATTGGTCGAATGAAAGTCCAATACCAACCTTAGCTGTCTCGCTGGATCACCATCGATCTGGTCCAGAAGGCCCTTCATCAAATAGGTTTCGGGCTCAGTGAAAGGACCCCAGTCGCGGTTGAGATCAACACCACCCGTGTTGTGTCTCCAATGGCCTCGGACGACCCCGTCGGGATTGAGCAGGGGCACAGCAATTGTCTCAAACCGAGCGCGGTATGCTTTCGCCAGATCGCTATCGCCCATCAGTGTTTCCATGAAGGGAAACATCGCCAACGCCCCGGTTACTTCCGGCGGGTGCTGTCGTCCGATGAGCAATATGGTTTCGCGCTGCTCTTCAGCGGCGTCGGCCAGCGTTAGCACTTCAATGTCCCGTTGCTCGGCAGACTTCCCAAGCAATCGTCGATCAACAAATGGCTTGGCCTCGTGCTGATCCATCCAGGCGTCATAGACAGACGGCGGCAAGATCTCCTGAGCAGCGACAAACACGGGCTTGTCCTTCAGTGTCAGGGTCAAGCGTGCAGTCTTCGCTCCGCGCTCCCCCTCAACCTCGACATTTCGTACCCGCATATACTCCCAATTGACCCCATCAGTGCTGGTCTTGGGCCAATAGCGATGTCCGCATTTGGTGTAGTCGAGATTGATCGTGACCTGCCCCTTCACCTTGGGGGTCACACGGAAGGCATACCATGCGCTGCAATTGATTGGTCCGGCATCTTCCGGAGCCATGGTCAGCGTAAAGCGTTTGGCTCCATCGGCGGCGCAGCTTTGAAAAGCTCCTGTTACGAAGTCCTTGTCGATCGTTGCGGCCTCATTCGAACAGGATGGAGTATCCATGCTCTGTGCGCTAGCTGGTGCAGCGACGGGCTCAAGCGGCCCGGCAAGGAGAAGGGATCCGGCCACGACAAAGGGCCATGCGAAACCACGCATTTATTTGCTCCGTTGTTTTTAGCCGCTGTTTGGGGATCGGAGCAACCAAAAGTCACCCCGATCCGAAGCCATTAGAAATTCTTGCGCAGATCGATTGAGAACTGCCGACCTCTGGCACTGTGGAAGGCGCCATAGAAACCGTAGCTTTCATCGGCCAACGGGGGTGCTTCGTTGAGGATGTTGTTGATCCCGAAGCGCAACCGCGTGCCGTCAAGCGCAGTGTCGTTTTCGATCGTGTAACTGATCGATGTGTTCAAGGTGAACCAATCGTCGACCGGGAACAGCGCTGCGGTTTGGTTCTGCTGAGCGCTGTCGTCGAAGAAGCTCCCGACATAACGGCCAAAGAAGTTCACGCGAACAGGCCCACTCTCATAGGTAAGTGAACCCGAGAAACGCCATTTCGGGCGCCCGTCGATCTCGAGCAATTCGCCGAACCCAATTGGCTGGAGTGCTGCGATATCGCTGACCGAAAGCTCAGGAATGCCCTGAAGCAGGCCGTTCAACTCGGTGAACAACGGTTCCGCGTCTGGACCAGCGGTTTGCTCGAAGCCAAGCAAGCGCGCCGCGTTAAGCTGAATGTCGAACTCACCAAAGCTGGTGTCGAAATTGTAGAAGATGCTGAAATCCAGGCCCTCGGAGGTTCGTTGGTCGAGGTTCCGGTAGGGGTTCAGGATCTGCTGGATGTCGCCTGCGGGATTGATGCCGGTGCCAGAATAGAGATCGAGTTGGTCGGAATCAGGTGCATCGCGAACCACGTTCGGGTTGAAGCTGCCCTGCAGCCGCAGCACCAGATCCAGCAACAGCGCGTTGCGATTGCCGAAGATCCCGATGATACCGTCCTGCTTGACCCGCCAATAATCGGCGGTGATCGTAAGGCCCGGAATGAAGCTGGGCTCGAAGACAACACCGAGGTTGACGCTTTCGGTATCCTCTGGATCCAAGTTAGCGGCACCAGAGCGGAAATCGATCGTGCCTCGGGTCCCGCAATCTGGGACATCATCTTCGTCGCCTTTGATGATCTCGGCCACACACTCAACTGCGCGAACCACCGAGTTCGAGCGAGTGGTACCCTGGTCGTTGATCTGGATCAGGTTGGGAGCGCGGAAGCCTTGCGACCAAGCACCCCTGAGCAGGAGATCGCCGAATGGCCTCCACGCCAGTGCTGCACGCGGGACAAATGCGCTCGATGAGTCCGAGAAATCCTCGAACCGCGCGGCCAGTTGGAGTTCCAACTCATTGATGAGCGGGATTTCCATGTCCGGCGAAACAAGCGGGACGAGCGCCTCGGCGAACGCTGAATAGACCTCACGATTGCCATTGGTATCAGGCGATGGGCTTGATCCGAGAACATCACTTCCAAAGAAATCGCCATTCACGGCGTTGGTGAATGTAATGGTGCCATCGAGCCGAGGGTCGCGATCATCTTCAAATGTTTCACGACGGAACTCGATACCAGCTGCGATACCGACACCGCCTGCGGGCATCTCGAACAGGTCAGGGCGCGAGACCTTGAAGTCGGCCAGCGCCAAGGTTGTTTCACCCTTGCGGAAGACATCGATTGTTATGTCATCGATCACGCTCTGCGGGTTCGGAGTACAATCCCCAGTGTTTGCGCCAAGCCCGGCGTCCGGGAAACACCCGCCGTTGAAGGGGTTGTAAGCGGTCGGATCGGTCCGGTTGATCGCTGCCTGAGCTAGACTGCTTGAGATCCGGTTCTCGGTCAGGTCAGTCGTATTGGCCTGAGCATAGAGCAAGCCAGCGTCGAAATCCCACGGTCCGATATTCCCGCGCAAGCCTGTGACCAGACGGAATTGGTCCTTGGTCACGAAGCCGCGACGTGGTCCGGCATCGATGAAGCGATAGTCTTCCAATAGCAGAGCACGTCCGTCATCGCTCACGTTCGGACCGAGACCAACGGAAATTCGATTGGGGTTCGGGGAGCCGTCAGCCAGGGTGGTCGGGCCAAGCGGGTTCCAATAGGCCGATGCCTCGATCCCAAGCGGGACCGCGCTCAGCATGGTGTTCTGCTCACGCACCCGGAAGCTCTCGGAGCGGTAATAAAGGCCTTCAAAATAGGCCTCTACAGCGTTGCTGATCTCATAATTGAAGAGCGCCTGAACATTGTAGCGGTCCTTGCGCGAAAATAGCTGGCGATCGCGGCCGATGTCGTAGCGGATGGCACGATCGATTGTCCCGCCATTGTCTGCGCAAATCCCATTGCCCAAGTTCAGGAATCGGCCATCACTTGGTTCGCCCGAGGCTCCGAACAGGGAACAGGGTTGGAGATGGAAATCATCGTCGCGCAAAACTGTCGTGTTTGACGATGTTGCGCTCGACCCTTGGATGTCGAAGGCACCCCATGGAGAGTTGATCGAGCGGTTGTCGAACTGGGTATCGCCTTCAAAGTCGGTTCCGACCAGGAAAGGGCGCAGGTCGCTGCTGGTAGAATAGGGGCGCTCTGTTGCACGCATTCCATTCTCGTGGAAATAGCCGCCATAGATCGTCAGGTTGGCGCGTCCCTCTGCGAAGTCGAAACCATAGCCGCCATTGATCCGATAGCTGAACAGACTGGTACCGTCGGATGCACGATAGTTTCCGCGGAGGAAGCCTCCATTGCGATCACCGCGCAGGATCGTGTTTACGACACCGGCCACTGCGTCAGCGCCGTAAACGGCAGATGCGCCATCGCGCAGAACCTCGACACGCCGAACACTGCCGGGCGCAATCGTGTTGGTGTCTGGCGACACAACAGGAACAAACAGCTCGGTCTGGAAACCTGGGTTCAACAGCATGCGACGGCCATTCATCAGCAACAGCGTGTTACCCGTGCCCAAGCCGCGGAGGTTGATCGAAGCGATATCGCCGCGAGCACCGTTGACACCGCCGGAAGTGCTCTGCTCGTTGAAATTCACCGCGCCAGCCTGTGGGATCGCCCGAAATATCTCGTCACCAGATGCTGGATCGACCGCATCGATCAGCTCTTCGCCAACGACTGTAACTGGCAAAACATCGTCGACCTGTGCGCCTTGAATCTGCGTGCCGGTAACAATGATCACAGGTTCTTCGGTGGTGTCCGCATTGTTTGTGACATCTGCGGTGCCACCGCTCGTATCCTGTGCACTCACACTCGCTGCAGCAAAGGCGAGAGTCGATGCCCCCAAAACAGCGCTCAGCCGAAATCCTGATTTCTTCATTTTTGGCCCCCAGATCATTCCTATGGCGCGTCGGTCCGCGCCTCCCTGTGTAACGACTAAACGTTAAATGCGTATCGTGCGCAACACTTGCGTCGCAATAAGAGCCAATAATGTTATAACCGTGCGTTATGGCCACACTTGTTTGACCAAGAGCGGACTTGTCCCGATCGACTGCTAACCGAACAATCGGTGAAGGGCACCCAGACAGTCGTTGACCAGGGGCTCGTCGGCTTGTTCGACCAAGGTCATGGCCGCGAAAGGCAGAGTGGGCGAGTCGGCCAGCGGTACGCCTTGAATGGCCCGCCCGGAAAAGTGCTCAGCCGTGAAACCATCCACGATGGCAATACCAGCTCCAAGCTCTACCAATTCGGCAGCGAGGTAATAGGTTTGCACCGTAACAGTGATTGATGCTTCGATTTGATGGACATCGAGATAATCTTCGATCCGGTCGGCCACGGGCCCACTGTCCCGCAAGCCGATCAAATTCTGACCGTCCACGCTGGCAGGCTGGGCCTCGGTCAATTCGCTGGCGAAATGTCCCTGGGGGACCAGCAAAGACAGGCCGACAGAATTGATCGCCTGGCAGCGTATCCGCTTATCAAACTCGGCGTCGAAGCCGACACAAAGATCAAACCGTTTTTCGAGTAAAGCCGCGGTCATTTCATCGCTATGCAAGGTTGCCAAATCGAAACTCATATCGGGATTGACGCTCTGCATTTCCGCGACCAGGCGGGGCAGGACGGAGAACCCCAATGACGGCAGTGCGCCCAAACGGATGTGGCCGCCGCGCCTGTTGCGAATGTTGCCGGCTGTGCGGTTTAGCGAAGCCACGCGATCATAGATCTCGCTCACTTCGCCGTAGAGTTCTTCCGCCGCCTTGGTTGGATACAACCTGCCTTTGCGGCGATCAAAGAGGGCAAAGCCAAGCTGGTCTTCGGCGTGGCGCAAAACCTTGCTGACCGACGGCTGCGAGACGTGCAGATTTCGCGCAGCGGCGCTTATCGAGCCCTCCCGATAGACCTGATAGAACACTTCGATATGACGCAGGCGCATCCCGGAAGCGTACAGCTGCGAGAGAATTAGACAAGATTTCGACGGCAGTTGCGTCGGTGCGACTAACCCGCGCATCGGCGGCCTTCGCCAAGGCAATCGCGTGCCTGGTTCCTTCGACTATCGTCTCCCGTGCGGCCTCCGGTTTGCGGGCGCATTCCTCGACATTGACCGTAGCGGCGCAGTGCACGACCCAGCCATTCTGCGCTGAACGAGCGGCCTCTTGCATGGCCTTGGCATCGCGAACGTCCAGTTCATTCCGCCCCGGCGCATGAACCGCCAATCCGTCGATAGAGGAAAGGGCAAAGGCAAAGTCACGGCCGAGCATTCCTCTGCCGCCGGTTACCAAAATGTTCTTCATGCGACCCTTGATGAAGATTCATTGGATCGAACCAGGCAACCCGCTTTCACAGGACGGAAATTGCCAATGCTCGAACACTAGAGTTAGCTTTTTTCCGCCCCTGAGACGAGCGTGCGCAACGGTGTCCATAAAGGCAACCGCATGCGATCTTGCTACCAGCAAGGGCTGAAGTGCGACCGGTTCAATGAACCACTTGTGGTTCTATGCCGGTATCCGCTCGCGATCAAGCAAAGCTCGCCGAAAAGGAGCAAAAAAGAGCACTATCATCCTGAAAAGATTGGCGCTGGGTAAGCTAAGGCAACGTGCACCCAGTTCAGGCTCCCATCCTCTAGGTCTCGGGCAAACTCTTTGAGAGCTCGACCAATGAACCGCCGTTCTTGATGGTCTTGAGGCAGATTGTTGTCGAGCTGCTCTGAACCCCTGGTAGCTTGGAGATTTCGTGGCGAAGCAATTCGTCTAGGTGCTCAACAGACTGCGCGTAGACCCGCAGCAGATAATCGCTGTCACCCGCCGTCGTATGACACTCCATGATGGCGGGGTGATTGCACACCGCTGCTTCAAAGTCGTTGTGGGTCCCAAACCCGATCGTAATCGAGATATAGCATTGAACCCCGAGGCCCAGTGCGGGCGGATCCAGCAGCGCGGCAAAGCCCTTGATGACGCCATCATCGCGCAATTTCTGCACCCGGTTCCAACACGGCGACTTGGAGAGGCCGACACGCTCCGCGAGTTCGGCGAAGGAGATACGGCCATCGCTTTCAAGCAGACTGACAATCTTCAGATCCAATCGGTCCATTTTCATCTGTCCTGTCTGATCCGAGGGAAATTTGGCTGGCTCTTGATCATAATCGCAGAACGATGATCTGTAAAACACTTCATATCAGAGGATATGTACTGAATACTTGCGCTCGCGGGTCAAAAAACGAAACAATGGTCGAGTTGGAATCCGCTAAGGAAGGCAATGCAATTGGTGTCTTGAAAGGGCTAGAGACTTGGGTTCAGAACATGTCTTTGACACGCCACCTGACGGAGTGTCCGAGGATTGGAGCATGCCCCAGAATTGGGAGCAATTCTCCGCCACAGACCACGCGCGCTGGCGCGATTTTGCAGGCAAGCAAACCAAAGCGCTTGAGGGCCTTGCGTCCGACACATTCCTTGAGGGTGTGCGGGCGCTTGAACTCGACAGACTGGGAGTACCAGAATTCGAGATCTGGAATGAACGCTTGCGCGAATTGACCGGATGGGAAGTGGTTGCCGTACCGGGCGTCATCCCCAACGAGCCATTCTTCAAGATGCTCGCGGAGCGACGCTTCCCCGTTGCCAACTTCCTCCGCAGCGGGCCGTCGTTCGCGTACAATGATGAGCCTGACATGTTTCACGATGTCTACGGCCATATGCCGATGTTCATCGATCCGACCTTTGGTGAATTCATGACAGCCTATGGTCGCGCTGGCATTCGCGCCGAAAAGATGGGGATGTCGGAATGGCTGGGCCGCCTTTACCTGCACACTGTCGAGTTTGGCCTCATTCGCGAAGGTATCGGGCTTCGAGCCTATGGTGCAGGACTGATGTCGAGCCATGCCGAAGCCGTTCACGCTGTATGCTCGGATCAGCCACGGCGCCTTCGGTTTGAATTGCCGCGTCTCATGAGGACAGAATGGCCGTTCGATAGTTTTCAGCCGACCTATTTCGTGATTGAGAGCTTTGAATCCCTTCTGGAAGAGATGGAAACCACCAGCCTCAAGCACGTTTATGATGAAGTGCGTGACTTGCCGCTCATTCCGATCGGCGAAGCTTCGCCGACCGATCAACCCTATGCTGTCGCGGCTACGTGAACAGTGATCCAGGAGCGCTTGGCGTGACGATCAGAAAGACAATCGAAGACGGAGTCGAGGCTTTCGAAGCAGAGATCGATGGTGAAACCATCCAATGGGATCGCGGACTGAGCTACGCCCGGCACCTGCAAACCGATCAGCTGCTCAGCAGTCAGATTCCGGTTTCGGACAAACCCGATGAGATGCTGTTCATCATTATGCATCAGACGATGGAGCTGTGGATCAAGCTGATGTTGCATGAGGCCGAAGTGGCGATGGAGCAGATCAAAACGGACCAACTGGGCAAGGCCGAGAAGACGCTCGATCGGATGGCGACGGTTCTTCGCCACATGATCCATTCATGGGAGGTTCTGGCGACCTTGAGCCCTCACGATTTCCTGACCTTCCGCGGTTTCCTGCGCAAGGCTTCGGGGTTCCAGTCGCATCAATATCGTGAGCTCGAGTTCTGCCTGGGCCTCAAACGGCCAGACCTTGTCCTGATCCACAATGACGATGAAGCGAAACGCGCTCGGTTGGAAGCAGCTCTTCTTGCGCCCTCGCTCTATGACGAGATGCTGCGGCTGCTGGCACGGCGCGGGTTCGAAATTCCGTCTGATCGATTGAAGCGGGATTTCACACAAGCATACGAGCCGCATGATGCGGTCGAAGATGCCTGGCTTGAAATCTATACCAAGGTCGATCAGCACTGGGATCTCTACAGTCTGGCGGAGAAGGTTACCGCAGTTGAATATTACTTCCAGGAATGGCGCTTCAAACATATGAAGACCGTCAGCCGCGTGATCGGGCACAAGCCTGGCACGGGCGGCTCGTCAGGTGTGACCTATCTGGTCAAGGCGCTTGATCTCCGGTTCTTCCCCGAACTCTGGGCGATGCGCACGCGGATGAATGCCCCCAAGGAAGGCGGCAATTACGCCGAAGAGGATGAGGGCTGCCCCCATGGCCACTAAGCTTTGGGATATCTCTCAGCGCCTCAGTGCCAAGACGCCGTTGTGGCCGGGAGAGCCCGATCTGGTAGTGAAACGCAATGTTGAGCTCGGCCCCGAATGCCCGGTCAATATCGGTGAGCTGAGCACGCCGCTCCACGCGGGCACTCACGCGGACTCCCCGCTGCACTATTCGAGTGATGGCGTCGACAGCGCTGGTTCTTCGCTCGACGCCTATATCGGCCCCTGTGTGGTGGCAGATGTACGTCATGCGCGCGAGCGGGTGGAACTCGCCGATTGTGACTGGGATGTAATCGAGGGAGCGGCTCGCGTTCTTTTTCGTACCTATGAGAGCTTCCCGCACGATGAGTGGGATGAGAGCTTCAAAGCGATTGCTCCCGAGGTGGTTGCGCGCCTGAGGGAGGGCGGGGCTGTGCTGATCGGAGTGGATACGCCATCGCTGGATCCGCAGAATTCAAAGACAATGGATGCCCATCACGAGGTTCTCGCCGGTGATATGCGTATTCTGGAGGGCCTTGTGCTTGATGACGTCGCGCCGGGCACTTACGAGCTGATCGCGCTTCCGCTAGCGATAGAAGGCGCCGACGCAAGTCCGGTTCGCGCAATCCTTCGGGAGATCGTGGAATGAACGCGCCACTCGACAGAATTGCGCTGCTCGATGCCGAAGATCCGTTGCGCAGTTTTCGTGAAGAGTTTCAGATTCGTGAAGGCCTGATCTACCTTGATGGCAATTCACTGGGGATGCTGCCCAAGCGGACCGTCGAACGGATGAGCCATACGGTAGGCCAGGAATGGGCCGAGGGCTTGATCACCAGCTGGCTCGGCGCGGATTGGGTCAACTCACCGCGCAGGGTCGGTGACAAGATCGGGCGGCTGATCGGCGCCGAGCCGGGCGAAGTGATCGCCGGTGAAAGCACCTCAATCAACATCTTCAAAGCGCTGACCGCGGCGCTGTCTCCACAGGAAGGACGCAATGTCCTCCTGACCGAAACGAGCAATTTCCCGACCGACAATTACATGATGCAGGGACTGGCCCGGTTCAGCGCGGGCGCGCTCGAATGCCGCGAGGTTGCCCCGGAAGACGTGCTCGATGCACTCGATGAGAATGTCGCGGTGCTGTTGCTTACACAGGTCCACTACAAGACCGCTCGGATCCGCGATATGGCTGAGGTCACTCGCAGAGCTCACGCGGCCGGCGCGCTGGTGGTGTGGGACTTGAGCCACTCCGCCGGAGCGATAGAGGTGGATCTTAACGGAGCCAATGCCGATTTCGCGGTGGGTTGCGGCTACAAGTTCCTCAACGGTGGGCCAGGCGCGCCGGCCTATCTGTACGCGGCCAAGCGGCATCACCACGCTCAGCCGGTGCTGTCAGGGTGGTTTGGGCATGCCCGCCCATTTGATTTCGACGGGCAGTTTGAGCCCGCTGTCGGCATTGATCGATTCCAGTGTGGCACTCCTCCCGTTCTGGGGATGAGCGCGCTCGAAGAGGGCGTAGACCTTATGCTCGAGGCCGAAATGGCCGAAATCCGCAAGAAGTCGGTCGCGCTTTCAGAGCTGTTTGTTGAACTGGTCGAGCAACGCTGTGGTGAGTTCGGCTTCGAGTTTGTCTGCCCCAGGCGCAGCGAGGATCGGGGGAGCCAGGTCGCCTTCGCCCACCCCCAGGCCTATGAGATCATGCAGGCACTCAAGGCTCGTGAGGTGATCGGCGACTTCCGCGCGCCTGACATCATGCGATTTGGCCTGACGCCGCTCTATCTCAGCTACGCGGACATCGCCGAAGCCGTCGAGCGTCTTCGGATTATTTGTGTTGAGCGCGAATGGGATCGGCCAGAATACCGCGAGCGGGCGGCAGTCACTTAGCTAAGCCTAGATCAAGACCTACTCGCTCCTTACCGGATAGCCAGACCACGATTTCACTTCGCGGATGGAGAAGCTGCTCTTCATCGAAGCCACGCCAGGGAGCTTGGCCAAAGCATTGCGGTGAATGCGGTCGAAATGGTCAAGGTCCTTGGCAGCAATCCGGAGCATATAGTCTGCATCACCGGAAAGCAGGTGGCAGGACAGAATCTCTTCGAACTGCAGGGCAGCCTCTTCGAATCGCTCCATGGCATCCTGGCTTTGATTGGACAGGCTAATCTCGACAAACACCTGCATGTTCAATCCTAGCGCACGGGGATCAAGCCGCGCGGCGTAGCCTCGTATCGCGCCGGCGCTTTCGAGACTACGCATTCTGCGATGCACGGCCGAGCTGGACATGCCAACCGCGTCGGCCAATTCGGCGATTGATCGCCCCGAATCCCTTTGAAGCTCGCGCAGAAGTCGATCATCCGGGCTTGGCATAATTTCCCTCACTTATGTCAGGATCGGGTAGATATCCCACTATTCGTCGATTGTGTAGCCGATCAGAGAATTCTTTTCGGGACAACCGTGATATTCTTCATTCAGTTTTGAGAGGAGAGAGTCATGCGTGTCGGCTGCCCCAAGGAAATCAAGAATCACGAATACCGCGTCGGCCTCACGCCAGAGAGCGCGCGGGAGCTGGTCACCAATGGTCACGAGGTCTGGATTGAGAGCGGAGCTGGCTTGGGCATCGGTGCTTCCGACGAAAGCTACATCACCGCGGGAGCCAAGATCGTCGACGGGCCGGACCCGATCTTCGACGAGTGTGAAATGGTTGTGAAGGTCAAGGAGCCGCAGGCGGTCGAGCGTGCCAAGCTGCGCGAAGGCCAGGTCCTCTATACCTATCTGCATCTTGCGCCTGATCCGGAGCAGACAGCCGATCTGGTGAAGTCGGGCGTGACCACGATCGCCTATGAGACCGTGACAGGCAATGAGGGCTCGCTGCCCCTGCTCAAACCGATGAGCCAGGTCGCCGGTCGCATGAGCGTTCAAGCTGGCGCGACGGCCTTGGAAAAGGCCCATGGCGGACGCGGCGTGCTGCTAGGCGGTGTGCCCGGCGTTTTGCCAGGCAAAGTAACTGTTATCGGCGGCGGCGTTGTAGGGTTCAATGCCGCTCAGATGGCCGCTGGACTGGGGGCTGATGTTACCATTCTGGATCGCAATCCCGAAGTGCTTGAGAAGGTCGGCATTCATTTCGAAAGCCGCGCGAAGACGCGCTTCTCAAACCTCTCCAACCTTCATGAGGCCGTCTGCGAGGCTGACCTGGTCATCGGCGCTGTGCTGATCCCTGGGGCTGCGGCTCCCAAGCTGGTGTCCCGCGCGATGCTCAAGGAGATGCAGACTGGTGCAGTCCTCGTCGATGTCGCGATCGATCAGGGCGGGTGCTTCGAAACCTCCAAGCCGACAACCCATGCTGAGCCGACCTATGTGATCGATGACGTGGTGCATTATTGTGTCGCCAACATGCCTGGCGCGGTCGCAAGGACGAGCACTTACGCGCTCAACAACGTCACTCTTCCGCATGCCTTGCGGATTGCCAATTTGGGCTGGAAGGATGCCATGCGGACTGATCCTCATCTTGCTGAAGGACTCAATGTTCACGCTGGCTCAGTCTGCTACCAAGCCGTGGCTCAAGAGCTGGGGTATGACTATCTGCCGGTTGCGGAAATCCTCGCGTAGACGACTGAGTTACTCCTGTTTGGTGGGGCCCTCTTCCCGGGCCGCTGGCCGCAAGCAGTTCTTGCCGTTGGTCGATCCGGATCATCGGCCCGCAGATGTTTGGGGAGGGGCGCTTTACATCAATAATACACCGTCCTAGCTAGATCCCATAACAGGGATTGGTACTATGCTAGAATTGAACAATGTCAGCCACGTCTACTCCAATGGCGTGCGCGCTCTTGATGATGTAACTCTCTCTATTCCCAAGGGAATGTTTGGACTTCTTGGTCCTAACGGTGCGGGCAAATCGACCTTGATGCGGACGGTCGCCACACTCCAGACGCCGACCTCGGGCAGCATCCAATTTGATGGCATTGATATCCTGCAGGACCCGGAAGCCCTAAGGAAACGGCTGGGCTATCTGCCGCAGGACTTTGGAGTTTACCCGCGGGTTTCCGCCTATGACATGCTGGATCACATGGCCGTGCTGAAGGGCATTGGCTCGAAGGGCGCGCGCAAGGACACGGTCGAGACCCTGCTCAACCAAGTCAATCTGTGGGACGTGCGCAAGAAGGCCATCGCCGGCTTCTCAGGCGGGATGCGCCAACGCTTCGGAATTGCGCAGGCCCTGATCGGCAATCCTGACCTGATTATCGTAGATGAGCCCACCGCCGGGCTCGATCCTGAAGAGCGCAATCGTTTCCTCAATCTGCTGGCCGAGATCGGCGAGAATGTGGTGGTGATCCTTTCGACCCATATTGTCGAGGATGTCTCTGACCTATGCCCCAAGATGGCGGTGCTGGTCGGCGGGCAAATCCGGCTTGAAGGCGCGCCCGCCGATCTGATCGAGAAGGCGCGCGGCACGATCTGGGCGAAGACGATTGAGCGCGCTGAGCTTGATGATTATCGCGCTCAGCACGAAGTGATTTCGACCCGCCTGTTTGCCGGGAATACGATCATTCACATTCTGTCCGAAAGCGATCCCGGAAAGGGCTTTGAATCGGTCGATGGCGGGTTGGAGGATGTCTATTTCTCGACGCTCGCGGCGACCCGCCGTCCCACCACTGCAGCCGCGCAAGCGGCGTAAGAGGCGGGGGGACCAGACCGTGTTCGCACAAATCGCGCAATTTGAGCTGCGTTACCAGCTTCGCAATCCTGTCTTCTGGGTCGCCTTGGTGATCTTCTTCCTGCTCACTTTTGGAGCGACGGTAAGCGAGAACATTCAGATCGGGAGCGGAGGCAATGTCAATGTGAACTCGCCCTTCGCGATCCTGCAGACGCAGATGGTGCTGACCCTGTTCTACATGTTCGTGACGACAGCATTCGTCGCCAATGTGGTGGTCCGGGATGACGAGAGCGGGTTCGGTCCGATGGTCCGCTCCACGCAGGTTAGTAAATTTGCCTATCTGATCGGCCGTTTCACTGGTGCGCTGCTGGCCGCGCTGCTGGCCTATCTGGTTGTCCCATTTGCGATCTTCCTCGGTTCGCTGATGCCGTGGCTCGATCCGGAGACTGTCGGACCCAACAGTTTCTCGCATTATGCCTTGAGCTACGCTCTGTTCGCTGCTCCGACGGTGGTCCTGTTGAGCGCGATCTTCTTTGCGGTCGCGACCATGACCCGGTCGATGATCTATTCTTACGTAGCCGTGGTCGGGTTCCTGGTACTCTACGTCGCGTTCAATGCGATTGTCGGCGGTGAGCCGGAATATCGCGACACTGCCGCGCTGTTCGATCCGCTTGGCTTTGGCGCTGTCTCGAACGAAACACGCTATTGGACCGCGGCTGAATCCAACAGCCAGCTGCCTGCCTTTGCCGGGGCAATAATGCTCAACCGCCTGATGGCGCTTGGCATTGCGGTGCTGGCATTGGTGCTTGCCTTTTGGCGCTTCAGCTTCGCGGAGAAGGGCGTTAGCGCGCGCAAGGCCAAGAAACTCGCCAAGAAGGCGGAGAAGCTGGCGAAGACGCAGCCTCAGACGGTTGCGGTCCTGCCCGCTGCGGAACCCGAAAGTGCTGACCTGGCTCGACTGCTCAAGACCACAAAATTTGAGATCGGCCAAGTTTTCCGCAGCCCGGCATTCCTGGTCTTGATGATTATGGGACTGTTCAACTCGGTTACCGCGCTTGCATTCGGTAATGAGGTCTATGGAACCCCGCCGGTGCCGGCGACATTTGCTCTGATCCCGCTGCTCGCTGGGACCTTTACGATCATCCCGATCATCATTGCGATCTATTACGGCGGTGAACTGGTTTGGCGCGATCGCGACCGCAAGTTCCATGAAGTGATCGACAGCACTTCGCTGCCCGGCTGGGCCTATATGGTGCCCAAGACGATCGCGGTGACGTTTGTCTTGCTCTCGACCCTGCTGATCTCGGTGCTCGCCGCAATGGTGGTTCAAGCAATCCGTGGCTATCTCAACTTCGAGTTCGAGAAGTTCCTGATGTGGTACATTTTGCCGTATACTTTCAGCATGCTGCTGCTCGCCGTGCTCTCGGTGTTCGTGCAGGCGCTCAGCCCTAACAAGTTCGTCGGCTGGGGTATCATGGTGCTCTATGTCGTCGCCACGATCACCTTCGCCAATATGGGCTATGACCATCCTTTGCTGCTCTATGGCAGCGGCGTCGCCAACCCCGTCTCCGACATGAATGGAGATGCCGTGGCCGGAGCTCTCGGCTGGTGGCTGTTGCTCTATTGGGGCGGAGTGGCGCTTTTGCTTGCGGTGCTTGCGCATATGCTCTGGCGCCGCGGCGCGGAAACGCGCTTGATGCCCAGGCTGAAGCGCGTGCCGCACCAAATCGTCTCTCCCGCCGGCGTGCTTGGCGCTGCAGGGATCGTGGTGGCCGGTGCGACCGGAGCCTTCCTGTTCAATCAGATGAATGTGCAGAACACCTATCGTAACGCGGATGCGGCTGAGGAACTGCTGGCCGATTATGAGAAAGAATATCTGCAATACGCCTCGCTTAAGCAGCCTTCGCTGACCGATGTGACGCTGGCGGTCGATATCTTCCCGGAAGAACGACGCTTGGAGGCGCGCGGTACCTATCAAATGGTCAATGACACCGGCGCTCCGGTCGAGGTGCTGCATGTCCGACTGGCGGATCCCGATACCAGGCTGCTCGAAGTCGATATTCCCGGCGCAAGGCTTGAGAACAATGATGAGCGGTATCAGCACCGGATCTATCGTTTCGACACGCCGCTTGCCCCCGATGCGACTGCAAGTCTGACCTTCACCACGCAGAGGTGGCACCGCGCGCTGACCACGACCGGATACGGCACGCGGCTGGTGGAAAACGGGACCTTCCTCAACAATGGCGAATTCGCCCCGCAACTGGGGATGGACCGTTCGGGCTTGCTGACCGACCGGGCAACCCGCCGGCGCTATGGCTTGGAGCCTGAACTGCGCCCAGCAAAGCTTGAGGACGAGAGCGCGCGCGAACGCAATTATGTCGGCAATGTCGACTGGGTGAATTCGGACATCACGATCACAACCTCGGCCGATCAGGTCCCGATTGCACCTGGATCCAAAGTGTCTGATGAGATCGATGGGGACCGGCGGATTGCGCGGTTCCAATCGACCGCACCGATCCTCGGCTTCTTCTCGATCCAGTCGGCTCGGTATGAGATCGAGACGCGAATGGCCGATGGGGTCGAGCTGCAGGTCTATTATGACGCGCAGCATCCCTACAATGTCGAACGGATGCTCGATGCGATGGAGCGATCGCTCGCCTATTACCGCGAGAACTTCGGGCCCTATCAATTCGATCACGCGCGGATCATCGAATTCCCCGGCTACGCCAGCTTCGCCCAGGCCTTTGCTGGAACCATGCCCTATTCTGAGAGCATTGGTTTCCTCGCCAATCTCGCCGATCCGGGGGAGATCGACTACGTCTCATACATCACTGCGCATGAGGTCGCGCACCAATATTGGGCGCACCAATTGATTAGCGCGGACATGCAAGGCGGGACCATGCTGGTCGAAACCCTGGCCCAGCACTCCGCCCTGATGGTGATGAAGGAGCTGTATGGCGAGGATCAAATGCGTCGATTCCTCAAGTTTGAGCTCGACAATTACCTCTCCTCGCGCGGTAGTGAAGCGATTGAAGAACTGCCGCTCGAGCGAGTCGAGAACCAGGGCTATATCCATTACCGCAAGGGTTCGGTCGTGATGTATCTGCTGCAGGAGCGGCTCGGTGAAGATCGCGTCAACGCCATGCTCGCGGGACTGCTTGACCGTTATCGCTTCCAGAGCCAACCCTACGCCAGCTCAACAGATCTGATTGACGGCTATTACTCGCTCGCTCGCAACGATGAAGAACGTGATCTGGTGCGTGACCTGTTGCAGCGGATCACGGTCTACGATCTCAAGGCTGAGGAAGCGGTTGTCCGCGAGCTTGATGACGGTCGGTTCGAAACCACGATCACCATCGCCGCGGCGAAATACTATGCCGATGGTGAAGGACGCGAGACCGAATCCGATCTGGCCGATCAGATCGAAGTTGGGCTGTTCACGGATCGTCCCGGCGGCGAGGCCTTCGCGGCAGAAAACGTCATCATGATGGAGCGTAGAGCGGTTCGCTCAGGCGAGCAGGAGATCGTTGTGATCACTGACACCCGCCCGGAATGGGTCGGGATCGATCCCTACAATAAATATGTCGATCGCAATTCGGACGACAATCTGGTGACGGTCAGCTGATGGCTCGGCAGCTAGGCAGTCGCTGAAGGTGTAGTGGTGGTGGCGAGCTTGGCGAAAATCCACCCGCCAAAACCGCCAGCGATGACCTGCGAGAGAAAGCCCAGCGTCGAGCGCGCACCGCTGATCGGCACGGTCTGGAACACAAGATACATCGCCCCAAGGGTGGCAGCGATGGCCGCTGCGCCAGCCACGGGGTAAGCGAACCGCGACAGGCCTGGGAGCAACCTCTTGACCAAAGCTGCAATGAGGAAACCGAGCAGGAGCGCGATCAGGATGATCACGAAATAGAGACCCATATTCGATACATCAAAGGCGGTCATGTTGAGCCGATCGCCCAGGCTGATCGGGACATTGTGTGCGTTCATCACGAATTGCGAGTTCACGACCACCGCCAGGATATAGGTTCCCAAGGCCGCAACCGGCAAAGCGACAATCCAACGCACGATCTTCATCACTCAATCTCCTGTGGCGCGCCAAACTAGTCGGTTCGATCGTGTGATCAAGCCTAGTGGATGCGATCGCCAAATGCTGTTAGCGCTCTGGCGAGCCGGGCACAGCCGGCCAAACAGAGGACATGCGATGCGGATTTCTTCAATTGCTTTAACGACAGTGGCAGCTGGATTGCTGACAGCCTCCTGTTCCAATCAAGGCGCATCGGACGCAGGCGACAAAACCAGCCAGTTGTCCGGTCGGGTGGAGGCCGCACCGATCACCTATCAGATCGAGACGCTGGCCGAGGGGCTCGACCATCCCTGGTCGCTCGCCTTCCTGCCCGACGGAGGCATGCTGGTGACGCAACGGACCGGTGCTGTCCTATTGGTCGACCAGGACGGCTCAAAGCAGGTCGTTCACGACTTCAATGACAATGGCGACTTCCCCAAGGTGCATTTCGGAGATGGCATGCAGGCGGGTGTGTTTGACGTCGTGCTGCATCCCGAGTTCGCGGAGAATTCCCAAGTCTACGTCTCATATGCCGGCATTAAGGATGACGGAGAGAACACGCTCTTCCTCATGCGATTTCGGTACATAGAGGGAGTGGCTGGTCCTCAATTGGTTGAGGGCGAGCAATTGTTTGCTGCCTCACCCAGCAGAGTTCAGGGCAATCACTATGGCGGTCGCTTCATCTTCTTACCGGATGGCACTGTGATGATGCCGGTCGGGGATGCCTTCCACTTCCGCGAAGAAGCCCAGACCCTCGACAATCACTTTGGCAAGATCGTCCGCCTCAACCAGGATGGTTCGGCCCCCGCCGACAATCCCTTTGCTGAACAGCCTGACGCGCTTCCCGAGATCTGGTCTTACGGTCATCGCAACCCGCAGGGCATCATCCTGGCCGAGGATGGCCGGGTGCTTGAGAATGAGCACGGCCCGGCTGGCGGGGATGAGATCAACGAGATTAAACGCGGCGCCAATTACGGCTGGCCGACCGTGACCTATGCACTCGATTACTCGGGTGGGCGCGTGTCGCCCTATGAGGCGCTTGATGGCACTGAACAATCTCTGGTGCACTTTACCCCGTCGATCGCTCCCTCAGGTTTCGCGCAGTACTCGGGTGAGGCCTTTCCCGATTGGCAGGGCGACCTGTTCGTTTCGGCTCTGGCGCTGCAGCATGTTCGACATATCGATATGAATCCTGATGGTTCGCTCGGCCAACAGCAAGAATTGTTCGGCGAACTCGAGGTGCGGTTTCGGGATGTCCGCTCTGGCCCTGACGGTCTGCTCTATCTGCTGACCGAAGAACCCGGTTCGGAGAGCAGGATCTTGCGGGTAAGTCCCAATGCCGAGCCTGGCGCTGAATAGTTGTTGATGGACCACGTCTGGTGGTTTCCCGAACCATCTTTGGCGTCGAAGCCTCGGTCGGGACTAATCCACCGGGTCGCATTGCGATAATGACAGCTGGCCCAGCTTGAGATCGGCTGCCGGTGCGACAAAATTCAGCTGCTGGTTTGGCAAGTGTTGGAAGCCTTGGCTTTCCTTCTATAGTGCGCTCGGGAAGACGATTTTACGGGGAGCTCCCATGCTGCAACGCGCTTTCGCCGCATTCATTGCTTTGTCTCTAACCGCGATTGCCGCGCCCACTCACGCCAAGCCAATCGAGTATTTTCAGGTCGATGGCGTGACCTACGACCCTGGCGTTCCGGCGTTCGAGGATCAAGCGGGTTACGAGATTGGTGAGCGCCCAGTGAGGTTCGGCGATATGATCGCCTATCTTAATGGGCTTGCCGAGCGTTCAGACCGGATCAGCGTTGAGACGATCGGCTATTCGCATGAGCGCCGACCCATTCTGACCTTTGTGGTCACCAGCCCAGGGAATCACGCCAATCTCGAGAGCATTCGACAAGCCCATCTCGCACGCATGAAAGGGCAGGCCGCTGCCGATGCCGCGCCAATGGTACTGTGGATCAACTTCGGGGTTCACGGTGCAGAGACCTCGGGCATGGATGCGGCGATCCCGGTTCTCTATCATTTCGCAGCGGCGCAAGGGCCAGCAGTCGAAGCCCAGCTCGACAATGCGGTGATGATCTTCACGGTCATCTTCAATCCGGATGGCCACGCCCGGCGGATCAATCATGTCGAGACCTTCTGGTCCTATGCCGAGAACACGGATCCCAATGACGCTGCTCATGATTTGTGGGTGGAGGCCCGCACCAATCATTACTGGTTTGACCTCAATCGCCAGTGGTTGCTGCTGACCCAGCCTGAGAGCCAGGCGTGGATTCGCCAATGGCACAAATGGAAACCGATGCTATCGGTCGATTATCACGAGATGGGATCGGCGGCGCCTTACTATTTCCATCCGGGAGAGGAATTGCGGCGCAATCCGCTGATCCCTGAGCGCGCGCGCGAGCTGACCATGGGCATTGCCCGGCGGCATGCTGCGTTTCTGGATAGCGAGGCTCGGCTCTACACCACCGAGGAACGGTTCGATAATTTCTACATCGGCAAGGGCTCTACCTATCCTCAGATCAATGGTTCGCTCGGGATCCTGTTTGAGGCGGGGACGGCTCGCGGCGGCACTGTCGAGACCGAGAGAGGTCTGGTCGAGAATGCCGACAATGTCCGCACGCAGTTCCGCACCGCGCTGACGAGCATTCAGGGTGCGCTCGACCTGCGCCAGGAGATCACCGCCTATCAGCGTGACTTCTTTGCTGAGAACGCCCGGCAAGCGCAAGCGAGCGGCCAGGCAGGCTGGGTGTTTACCGCCAAGGGCGACCCTGAGCGAGCGGCGCGCTTCGTCCGCCTGCTCAACATGCATGATATTGAAGTCAACCGCCTTGCCTCGGATCTGAGCGTCGACGGCCGCACCTTTCCCGCAGCCAGCAGCTATTACGTTTCGAACGCGCAAAGCAACAATCGGATGATCCGCGGCATCTTTGAACGCTTCACCGAATTCGAGGAGAATATCTTCTACGATGTTTCGGGCTGGACGCTGCCGCTGACCTATGATCTCGAATATGCCCAAGTGCGGCGTGGTGCTTCCCTGGGCGAACGCGCCGAGGGGACATTCCAGAGCGCCCCGGCGCCGGACCGAGCACCCTATGGCTATGTATTTGACTGGTCACACAGCTTTGCTCCCAAGGCGCTCAACCGGATCCTGGCAGAGGATTTGATGGCGCGCGCGGCGATGGAAGAGACGATCGTCACGACCACATCGGGCGATGTTCAGCTGGGGCGCGGGTCAATCTTTGTTCCGTTTGCGCGACAGGACGCCACAGCGGAAGAGATCCACGCGATTATGGAGACCATCGCGGCCGAAGACGGGGTACCGGTTTACGCCGCAACCTCCGGTCTTACTCCGGTGACAGGCAGGGATCTTGGAGCAAGCAATGTTTTCCGTGTGCTTGAGCCGCCTCGCGTAGTGCTGGCGTATGACGGCGGCTTGTCACGCTATGATGTTGGCGAGGTCTGGTGGACCCTCGATTATCGCCATCGGGTGCCAGTGACCCTAGTGCACAAGCAGGACCTCGGTTCGCTCGATTGGGATGAATACACCCATTTGATTCTGGTCGGCGGCAGGGCTGCTCTCAATTCCTCACAGACTGAGACAGTCCAAGAGTGGATCGAGGAAGGCGGCACTTTGATCGCGACACGGGATGCCGCTCTGTGGGCGCAGAAAGAGATCCTTGGAAGAGAAGAGAGCGACGAAGGGCCCGGCGAGGACGAACGAGAGGACGACAACGCTGAAAGTGAGCAAGGTCCCGAGCGCCTCGACTTCGTAGAAATGAATCTGCGAGATGCGGAACATGTCATTGGCGGTGCGATCTTTGCAGCGGATCTCGACACATCTCATCCGCTCGGCTTCGGCTATTCCGATCGCGACCTTCCGGTTCATCGCAACCGCAGCTTCACGCTTATTCGCCCGGATGACAATCCTTATGCCGTTCCGGTGGAATACACCGATGATCCGCTGCTGAGCGGCTATGCCTCGGAAATGCGGCAAGAGGAAATCGCGGGAACACCCTCGGTTGTGGCCGAGCGGAAGGACGAAGGAGCGGTGATCCTGATGGCGGATAATCCAGTGTTCCGCGGGACCTATCCCGGGACCGAAAAACTGCTGATGAATGCGATCTTCTTCTCTGGACTGATCGACCAACCGCGTGGGGAATACGAAGAGAGTGACCAGGCGCCCTGATTGTTTTGCCAGAAGTTTTGCGCTGCAGCCGCTCTAGAAGAGCGTGGCCCAATGCGGCAGCAGGGCCAACAACAGAATTGCGCTGAGGTTTCTTGATGTTCTCTTTCCCGCCCGTCCATTTCGACCAGGCCGCCTCTGCGCTGCGCGCGGATGTGAAGGCATTCCTCGCTGAGGAGCGGGCCAGTGGCGGGTTTGTGCCCTCGGCCGATTGCTGGGTGTCGGCGCCCGATCCTGAATTCAGCAGAAAGCTCGGCAAGCAGGGCTGGCTGGGGATGACCTGGCCCAAACAATATGGCGGCCAGGAGCGTCCTCAGCTCCATCGCTATGTCGTCACCGAGGAATTGCTTGCTGCTGGAGCGCCGGTGGCGGCGCATTGGGTGGCGGATAGACAGACCGGCAGCCAAATCCTGAACTTTGGCACGGAACAGCAGCGCCAAGAGATACTGCCGCGTATCGTTGCCGGGGAATGCTACACCGCGATTGGCATGAGTGAGCCGCAGGCAGGCTCCGACCTGGCAGCGGTCAAGACCCGTGCCGAATGCACCGACACAGGCTGGACGCTGAGCGGTCGCAAGATTTGGTCCACCGGAGCACATTTCTGCCATTACATGATCGTTCTGGCGCGGACCTCGCCGCCTGAAGGGCGCAATCGTCAAGCCGGTCTGTCGCAATTCCTAGTCGATCTCTCGCTGCCCGGAATCGATATTTCGGGCATTCAGGATTTGGGCGGCAAAACCCATTTCAACGAGACTCTGTTTGAAGATGTCGAACTACCGGCAGATGCTCTGTTGGGTGAAGAGGGCAATGGTTGGGCGCAATGCATGCGTGAGCTGACTCTCGAGCGTTCGGGTCCCGAGCGTTTCCTGACCTCGCTCGCGGTGGTCGAAGAGGCGCTTCCGGCGATCGCACGGCATTCCAACAGCCACAGTGCAGGCGAACTTGGCCGGGTCCTGTCCGAGATGCGGGTCCTGCGCCGGATGTCGCTCGGCATTTCCAGATTGCTGGAGGAAGGCAGTGACCCGGCGACCGAGGCGGCCATGGTCAAGGGCATGGGCAATCAATTGGAGACCGAAGTGATTGCCCGACTGCGCTCGCTGGTCGCCACAATTCCGATGGACGAGCTTCCTGAAGGCTTCAATGATCTGATGTGGTCCTCACAATTGTGCCTGCCGTCCAACACTTTGCGCGGTGGGACAACCGAGATCCTACGTGGGATCATTGCCCGCCAGTTGGGGGTTCGGTGATGGATCGCGATGATATCCTCGCCATCGGCGATGGCCTCACTCGCATTCTGCAGGATGCGCCGATGGACCAGGTGCGCAAGGACCCGGTCAAAGGCACTGAGGCCATCGCCCTGTGGCAGGACCTCGAAGAAAACGGGTTTCCGCTGCTGGCGGTTGCCGAAGATGCAGGCGGGCTCGGCGGATCGATTGCCGATGTGGTTCCGCTCGCGGCTATCGCTGGTCGCTTCGCGCTGCCCTTGCCATTGATCGACACAATGCTGTGCAATAGCTTGCTCTCGGCGGCTGGGCTGGAGCCTTATGCGGGTACCATCGGATTGATCGACAATCGGTCTGGCACGCTGATGCTCGAATGCGCTGATCGGGTGGATGCCGCACTGCTGCTGGATCAGGAGACGCTGCGGCTGATATCGAGAGCAACAGCCGAACTGCAGCCCAAGGCCCGTGCGGAAGATGGCTTGAGCGTTATTGGGCTGGATGCGGCAGAGAGCTTGTCTGAGGCGCGCGCGCCCGGCTGGCTCTCGCCCGAGATTCTTAGAGCGCTCGGAGCGCTGATGCGGGCTGCAGCCATGTCGGGCGCGGCGCAGAGCATTCTTGAGATAACGCTTGAGCACACTTCCACGCGCGAGCAGTTTGGCAGGCCGCTCTCCAAGTTTCAGGCGATCCAGCACCATCTAAGCGATATCGCCTCCGAAGCCGCAGCTTCGGCCGCGGCGGTCGGCTTGGCCAGCGACGCGCTGGCGGACGATCCACAATGCAAGCTCGAGACCCTGCAGGATATCGCGATCGCCAAGTCGCGCTGCGGCCAGGCTGCCGCGCGGGTCTCAGCCGCTTCGCATCAAGCCAATGGCGCGATCGGGTTCACCCGCGAATACAAGCTTGGCGAGTTCACCCGGCGGCTGTGGCAATGGCAGGATGTCTTTGGTTCGGAAACCGAGTGGTCAGGCTTTCTCGGGACTTGCCTGTTGCAGAGCAATGACCCGAGCCTGTGGCGCGAAGTCTCGCGTTAAGTCCCAGCCAGCTCAGCCCCAGTCGAACATCGGCGCCAGCTTGGCTTGCGCTGCGAGAAATTCGTCCCGGTCTGGCGTCTCGCTGTCGTTGCCCAAGCCAAAATAGTCGCTGCCCCCGGTTTCCTGGATCAGCAGGCCATCGCGACGCGACAAGGCCATGACATTGCGATGGATGATCCCGTAAAGGCGATCGGTCTGCGCGGCCAACCAGGCGATTTGTCCGCGGACCGGAACCAGCGATGGGTCGTCGACCAGGGGCTTGGCGTCGTGGCCAGCGCAGTTGATGACAGCGTCTCCGGGAAGTTCGTCCAAAGAACCTATGTCAGCCCGGACGATCCGACCGCCCATCGCCTGGAAGTCTTGCACCAATTGCCTTGTGTATTCGGCGATGTTGAAGGTCATCACGAGGCCCCCTCTGACCCCATTGGGGGCAGGAAAGGGAGTACCGGTCTGCTCGCTCCACGGAGGAGTGATCGCGCGGATTCTGCGATCGAGATGAAGGAAGCTGTCTGCGCCTTCGGGACGCGAGGCGAGCACCGGCTCGGGCGCCATCGTCCTGATGTAGAAGCGCGGGGTGAATTCGACCGGATCACCGGCACGCCCGACATATTGCAGATGGCGCGCGTAAGAACGGCGCGCCAAGGCCTCCCAACGCGTGGGAAAGTCAGGACCCGCAGCATTGCTCAGCGCAATTCGGCTTGAGGGAGACCATACACCGGTCGCGCGAGCCGAGCGGCTTTCCATCGGCATTTCGCGTGCAAAGATTGTCACCTTCACGCCGGTCTCAGCGAGGACGATGCCGCTTGTCAGACCGATCGCGCCAGCGCCAAGGACCGACACAGATTTGGCGCCGGTGGGGCGGATCAGCGCGCGCGCGGCTTCGGCATAACCCCAGGCGAGCGACCAACCGGATCCGCCGTGACCGTAATTGTGGACCAGCGGTCGATTGGCACTCATTTCTGCCTCAAGCCGCGGACCAGCGGGGCGGAACGGGCGGGTGCAAACGGTCAGCTGCGTCAGCCTGTCAATTGAGAGGTCGAGCGGCTTGAGCGATCCAAGGTCAAGTCTTTGCGCCGAGTAGGAGAGTGATGTCAGCGCGAGTTGCGGATTGGTGCAGCCGACCAACGCCGCAGACAGCCCTGCACCCAGGGCGCTTCTTCTGTTGATCATCTCCACGTGCCAAACCCTCCGACTGGCCGTCCTTCGGGGAGGCGATCTGCACTTGCCAGCCGTCAGCGCCAAGGGGTTCAGGGCGAAAGTTGGAGCGTTTATTGCGCTCGCTCCGAGCCCTCAAACAATTGCCCGCAACAGGTGCAGGTTCGTCGCCGTGATAGACTTACCCACTCAGGTCAGCGGATTGACCCGCAATTTGGCCGCATTCAGCCTTGCAATCATGCGCTTAGCAGGACTAGGACTTCCCGCTTGACATCTGCTTGTCTCAAACGCGGCGTAGACCGCTGCGCGGCCAGCTGGTCAATGGGTCGCATTTGGAGCGACACACCTCGGTGTGTTGCGAAAGGATGCGGGGGGACAATTTGGGAAGCGCTGGATCATGTTTCAGCTCTGGCGGATGCCGTGAACCGGCTCGTCCGAAGCTATCCGCTCGCGCAATTGCTGCGACTCTGATTGTTTCAGCTTCTTCGGCATTTGCGCTGACCGCTGCCCCCCTTTCCGCTCAGATCGTTGCTTCGCCTCCAACCCGCGGGGAGCTGTTGCCGCCTTCGCGGCAGGCCGAGACTTCGCAGCTCACGCTGACCATAGACGGTGATATGGAACGCGCGCCCTGCGCGCTCGATCGGCCGGAGTATTCCGATCTCAAGCTGACCCTGGCCGGAGCCGAGTTTATCGGACTGGACCGAGTTCCCGGAGTGTCACTCGACGCGGCCTACGAAGGCTATGTCGGCCGCGAATTGCCGCTCTCGGTGCTGTGCGATATTCGCGCCCAGGCCAACACCATTCTGCGTTCGCAGGGCTATCTGGCGACAGTCGAGATTCCCGAACAAAGCCTTGCCGATGGCGTGCCCGATTTCCGGGTAGTCTTTGGCCGATTGACCTCGCTGCGGGTGCGCGGTGAGGCCGGGCCTTCCGAAGGCCTGGTGGCCAGCTATCTTGAGAAGCTCACCGAGCAGGATGTTTTCAACTCGTTCGATGCCGAGCGTTATCTGCTCCTGGCCGATGACCTGCCAGGACTGGATGTTCGATTGTCCTTGCGCCCCGCCGTCGGCGGTCAGCCGGGAGATCTCGCGGGAGAGATCGCGGTCTTGCAACGTTCAGGCTCGCTGGATGTCAATGTCCAGAATTTCGGCTCCAAGGCGCTCGGGCGCTATGGCGGCTTGATACGGGGTGAGCTGTATGACCTTACCGGCCTTGGCGATCGCACCACCGTTGCAGCATTCAGCACACTCGAATTTGAAGAGCAGCAGACGTTTCAGCTCGGCCATGAATTCCGGATTGGCAGCGAGGGGCTGCGGCTGGGCGGCCAATTCACTTACAATATCACCGATCCGGCTACGCAATTGGCTGGGTTCGATATTGAGTCCGAAACCATTCTGGCCAGCGTGCATGCGAGCTATCCGCTTAAACGGTCGCGGCGATCTTCGCTGTTTGCGGACGTCGGGTTTGAGCTGATCGATCAGGATGTCGAGGTCAACGCGATCGGGCTGACGCGGGATCGCACGCGGATGGTGTTCGCGCGCCTGTCGGGCGAGTGGACCGATCAGGACAGTATTCGCCGACTGAACGGCTTTACCCCGTTCGAGCCGCGCTTCAGAGCCTTTGCCTCGGTCGAAGCGCGCCAGGGATTGGATGTTTTCGGTGCCAGCCCCGACTGCCGCAGCAATCTCCTGACCTGCCTGATCGGGACGAGCCCGCCGCCCAGCCGGGTCGAAGCCGATCCGACGCCCTTCGTTGTGCGGCTCGACGCGGGAGCAGAATACCGGCCCGAACCCTTGTTCACCTTTTCGCTCGAAGCATCGGGCCAGGTGGCGAGCGGACCTCTGCCAGCGTTTGAGGAATTCGCTGCTGGAAGCTTCTCGATCGGGCGGGGCTATGATCCCGGCTCAGTACTGGGGGACAATGGCATCGCCGGCGCATTTGAGCTGCGGTTCGGCTCACTCGCTCCCAAGGACACGAAAGCCTTGGCGCTGCAGCCCTATATCTTCACCGACATTGCCTATGCCTGGAACAAGGATCCGAGCCTTCGGGGGCTCAATCCTGATCATTTATGGTCAACCGGTGGCGGCGTGCGCGCGGCCTGGGGCTCGCGCCTGCAAGGTGATGTGATTCTGGCGATCCCGCTCGCGCGAACCAATCTGCAAACCGAAGTTGGCGACATCCGGCTGATGTTCTCGCTGACTGCCCGCCTGTTACCATGGGGAGACTGACATGATGTTTGTCCAAACCACCCGCACCAAGCTGTTCCTCGGGAGTGGTGCCATTGCGCTTGCAGCGGGCCTCTTGGCGCTTCCCGAACAAGCTCAGGCGCAAGCCTTCCAGGCGACCCCGACGATTGTGTCGGGCACCGCAACGCTCGATCGTACAGTCGACGGAATCGAAACGATCGAAGTCACATCGCCCACGGTGGTGATCAATTGGACGCCGCTGGAGGATGCCTTTGGCAATGCGCTCGACTTCTTGCCCGACGGCCATATAGCGACCTTCCAGGACGCGCCGGCACAGGGGGGTTTTGCCGCGCTCAATCGCATCCTGCCCTCGACCAACAACAATGTGGTGGTGTTCGACGGCACGGTTCTGTCGCGCTTGCAGGACGTTGCAGGTGGCTTGACTCCCGGGGGCACGGTCGCCTTCCATTCGCCCAATGGGATTATGGTCGGCAGCAGCGCCGTGTTCGACGTTGGCAGCCTGCTTCTGACGACGCTCGATCCTGACCAGACCAGTTTCAACAATTTCGCCACTGCGGGCGGCACCCTCAATCTGATCGGCAACACGGCCACCACCGCGCTGATCTCAATCGCGCCTGGCGCGCAGATTCAAGCTAGTCCCGAGAATTCCTTCTTCGCCGTCGCTGCTGCCGAGATCCAGATGCAGGGAACGGCCCGGATCAATGGTTCGCATGCCTATGTCGCTGGTGAGATCGTCAATCTGACCTACACCAATGGTCTGTTTGACATTCAGGTTCCGCTTGGCACTTCGGTTGCCAACGCAATCAACATCAATGGCAATGTCGGCGGTCCATCGAGCACAGGCGCCGGCGACAATCACATGATCTATGCGGTCGCCCGGGCCAGCACCAACCCGATCAATTTGCTGTTCAGCGGCAATCTTGGGTTTGATCCTGCTGTGAGCGCTGGTGTCGTCAATGGCGAGATTATCCTTGCGGCCAATTACGACGTGTTTGGTCGGACCGTAGATGGCGGTTCAATCTCCGACGGGATCAACGCCGTGTTTGACGGCACTTCGTCGCCAAACAGTCAGGTCGCTGATATCTTCGTCGACAATTTCACCGCGACTTCCAGCCTGCTGGCGATCACCACCGCGATCGCGCGGGTTGAGGCGTTCAATGGCCCGAGCTCGGTTGACGGAAATCTCTTGGTGGTCGGGCGCGAGGAAGGCCAGATCATCGCAGAGAATGGCCATCTGTTTACCATTGCAGGCGATGCCCTGGTCTCTTCGCGCGCATTTGGCGTCGTTGGGAGCAGCCTCAACGATCCCAACTCGATCAATGCGATGGGCGGCTTGGCAATCATCGAAGCGCTCAACGGAGCGGAGATCGATATTGGCGGCAGCGCGCTGGTCACAGCGGACGCGCAAGCGGGTGCGGAAACCGTCATCTTGCAGGCCGGGACCGCTGAAGCGGGCGAGGCCAGCGTGATCGCCATGGGCGGCACGGTCAGGATCAGCGGCAATGCCGAGGTGTCGGCGCAGGCCATGGGCACCAGTCAGCCCGGGATCTTGTTCGGGGCGGATATCCGTGGGGGAAGAGCTGACATCTTGGCGTCAACTGGGGGCGATGTCACGATCAACGGCAATGTCATTACCAACGCCGATGCGATCGCAACCGACAGCGATTTGATCAATCCCTCCACCGGTTCGAATGCCTTTGGTGGCAACACGCTGATCGGGGTCGAAGACAATTCGAACATCAATATTGAAGGCACGGTCAATATGTCGGCCAATGCGCGCGCCGGCTCATCGAGTGAGTCCGCGCAGGCGGCGGTGGCGGATGCGGGCGATGCGACGATCTCGGTAGCCGGGCCAGGCGGTGTCCTGCTCGGCGATGTCACGACACTCAGCGCGGATGCGATCGGAGCCAATAACAACAGCGGGATTGGCTTGGGCGGAATAGCGCTTGGCGGCATTGCTGGAGCGACCGTAGTCGGCGGTGGCTCGATCACATTCCTGAGCGACCTGATCGCCTCTGCCACCGCAATTGGCGGTGATGGCAATGGTGGCGGAAATGGCATCGGCGGTATCTCTGGCGCCCTGGCTGATTCCGGGATCATCGATATCCAGGGAGCGGCTTCGGCGGATGCCTCAGGCACGGGCGGCGATTCCAATCTTGGAATAGGCGGCAATGGTGGCGATGGCTTTGGCGGTACGGCGCTGTTCCAGGCTGTCGCCGGGCAGGGCGCTCCTGCGACAATCTCGATCGGTTTGAATGCGAGCCTGATTGCCGACGGGTTTGGCGGCGCAGGAGGCCTGGGCGATGGCTCAACCATCGCGCCCGGCACCGGGGGAACCGGGACGGGCGGTCTGTCGACCGCGCCCAACCAAGCCGATCCAACCATCAACAACGGCGTGTTCCTGCAGGCTGACGGCGACAATGGCACGATCAGCGTCGGCGGCAATGCAACGCTCAGCGCACGCGGCGTTGGCGGAGTCGGTGGCGATGGGCTGACCGGTCAAGATGGCGGCAATGGCGGTGACGCACTGGGCGGCAGCATCAGCATCGGTCTGACGCTTCTGGGTGGCACCGGCGGGGTCGGGAATGGTAGTGCGACCTTCGCCGATCTTGATGCTGACGCCAGCGCGCTAGGCGGGAATGGGGGGCTTGATGGCACCACTCTGCAGCGCGGCGGGACCGGCGGCTTCGGCCAGGCCGGAGAGGCCGTGCTCAATGCGATCGCAGGCTCAGTCACTGCAGGGGCTGTGCAGTTCACTGCCAGAGGCAATGGCGGACAAGGCGGAACAGGCGGAAATGGCTTGGGAGCGCTCCGCGCTGGCGCACAGACCGGCCAGGGAGGCACCCTGATTTTGGATTCCTTTTCGGTCAACGCGTTCGGGGCCGGAGGTCAGGCGCAAGTAGGCCGAGGCGGAGATGGCACTGGCGGGCTGGCCTTTATGGATTTCTCCGCTGGCACCACCAATGTGAATGGCGATGTTGAACTGCTCGCTCGGGGCCTGGCCGGTGGTTCAGTGGGGGGCGATAGCGGCACCGGCACTGGAGGAGCCGCTCAGATGGGATTCTCTACCACGAATGTTGGGAATGCCACGATATCCGGCAACGCGATTGTTGACGCGATTGGCCAAGGCTTCGGCGTCAACAGCGGGGGCACCGCTGGTGACGCCCTTGGGGGTGCGGCCAGCGTGGCTGTTCAGGCAGGAAGCACGCTCACGATCGGTTCGCTGCAGGTCAACGCAAGCGGTATTGGCGGCCTTTCTAACAATGGTAATGGCGGAAACAGCACTGGAGGCATCGCTTCGATCACCAGCGATGGCGCGGGCAGTACGCTGACCATCTTGCGCAATGTGCCTCTCGCCATCAGCAGCATCCTAAACAACGGTGCAATCGCCAGTGCCAATGGATATGGTGGGCAATCGAATGGCGGTGGCACGGCCGGGGATGGGATCGGTGGAACCGTGAACATCGCCGCGACCAATATGGGTTCAATTGCCTTTCCTGCCGATCCTGGAGCTGATCCAAACAGTCTGTCTGCCATTCGGATTCAGGCTCAAGGCCAAGGTGGCAATGCCGGTGGTGATGGCGTGATCGCTGGTTCAGGCACGGGCGGGGCGATCAATCTGATTGTCGATAACGGAGCTTTCTCCACCGGCCAGAACGGACTCTCGACAAGCGGTAGCGGGGGCAGCTCAATAAATGGGACCACCGACACGACCGGTGGCGACGGGACTGGCGGTGACATTGCACTCGCTGTGATCAATGGCGGCTCCTTTACCGGTGATGATATAAGTCTGAGTGCGCAGGGTAGTGGCCGCAACGGGACAGGGATCGGCTCTGGCGGCGATGGCACGGGTGGCAATGCCGTGGTGACTTTCACCAACAGCGCTGTGAACATCACCGGCCAACTGCAGGCCAATGGCAATGCGGTTTCAGGGGCTGGCCTCACCGCTGGCAATGCCACTGGCGGGCAAGCCATTTTCGATGCCAATGGCGCCACAGTTGCGTTCACGCCCAACGCCAATGGCGCTTCTGGCCTGCTGCTCACCGCGGCAGGGCAGGGGGTAACTGGGACCAACCAGGGCGGGGACGGAATCGCCGGGACTGTCACCGCGACAATCAACCAGAGCGATATCTCCGGCGGTAATCTGCGCATGCTCGCAGATGGACGCGGCGGAGAGGCCACTGCCGTTGGGGGCACTGCCGGGACCGGCACAGGCGGAGACGCGACCCTGACGGTGACGCAGTCAACACTGGGTCTGCTTGGCAATAATGATGTTCAGGCCAATGGCTTTGGCGGGAGAGCGGTCAACGGCAACAATGTCGGCGGAGCGGCTCTGGCCGGAACGGCCCTGGTCAATCTGACCGACAGCACCATCACGGTTGGTCCACTCGGAAACAATACCGGGACGTTTGACGTGCAGAGCGTGGCGACCGGCGGAATCGCGACCACGCGTGGCGATTCAACCGCGGGCAATGCCAGCCTGCTGCTGCTCAATTCAAGCATCACGACACCCGAGCTTAATGTCGAATCGCGCGCGTCATCTGACTCCAATATCACGACTGACATCGGCGGAAACGCTGCGGCAGGCCTGGCGATTGTCACGGTTCAGGGCGATTCCCTGATCGACGCGAATGACCTGTCCATCTCAGCCGATGCTTTCACCAACAGCGGGGGATCGGCCTTGGCGGGCGGAGCCACGCTGAATGTCGGCGGCACTGGCAATGAGCAGGTCAATCTGACGACACTGAAGATCTCTGGCACTGGCAGCGGCGCGGATCCGGCGGACCTCACCAACAGCGCGGGCCAATTCGTGATCAATATCACCGGCGGCCAGGTCGATGTTGCCAATCTCGAAGCGCGGGCAGGCGGCGAGGTGGTCAATGACAATTTTGGCCCGTCCACCATCATCGCCGATGGCGGTAGTCTGCTGATCTCGCTCACGGGAACGATCAGTTCGACCAATATTCTGACCCTGCGCACAGGCCAGAGTGGAACCATCGGTGATCCGGACCAGGCATTCTCGACTAGCACGATCTCAGTCACCGCGCAGGGACTGCTCGAGATTCAGGGGGATGACGACACGACCCCGGGCTTTGGCGCCTCGGCCCTAGATCTGGCTGCAGGCAATCTGAATATTGAAAATGGTGCCCGGATCAATGCGATCGATATCAATCTGACCTCGCTCGATACCGACAATCTGATGATCCTGGGCGGAACCACCGACGGGACAGGCTTCACGCTGACGCAGGATGAATTCGACCGGTTGGACGTCTTCAATCTGTTCATCAATGCGCCGGAGCTGACCGGTGCAGGTGCGAATGACCCAGACCTGCTCGTGCGCGATCTAACCGCAATCGGATCAGCAGGCGGCACGCTGACAAACCTGTCGATCCTCGCGGATCCGCTGGCCGGGATCATTCGGGTCGAGGGCGATCTGACTTTCGCCAATGCGGCGGGGCAGGACACGCTGACCCTTCGCGCCGGAGATCGGCTCGAGGTGGTCACGCCAGGGCGGATTGCCGTGCTCGATGCCAATGGTGCGCCGATCGGCTCACTCTCGCTGACGGGCAACAATATCTGGGTCGCCGACGATGCCACGATCACCCAATTGCAGGGTGACATTGGCTTCACCGGCCGGGATGACCAATTGGCCAGCTCGGTCACCGGCAGCGACGATCCGCTTGGCTATATCCAAGCGGGCGGGGTGACGATCGATGTCGGCGCTTCGCTGCTGGTTCGCAACACCGGTAGCACCACCGAGCAGGGCGGAATCCTGGTCGGAGCGGGAGGCCTGTCGATCCTGAGCTCGGCCACTGGCGCGCCCCAGCTTGACGTGTTTGCCTATGGCCGACGGCAGGACGCGCAGGGCAATTTCATCACCGGCGAGAACTTCTTCAACGAAGTCAATTTCAACAATGCCGGGCAAAATCCGACCGCTTATGATGCCGCCGCCGAGTTCAACGACTGCGTCATCAATACTGCAGTCTGCCCGACCGTAACCACGCCGGTGACTCCGACTATTGTCCCGGTACCCCCGGTAACCAACCCCCAAGTGTTCGAGGCGCCGGTCTCCGGCACCGAGGTGATCACCCAGGTTGAATCGCAGTCGGACGAGGAATTCGGGGTCGACTTCCCTGGCTTGGTCGAAGCTCCCTTGCTGTCCGAGGAACCCGAACTGGATGATCCGGTGACCAGCGGTGGTGATGCCAGCCAATTTGCTCCCAGCACCGGCGAGGGAGGAAACTGAGATGATCCGGCAATTCTCCAAGTCCTTCCTGATCTTTGGCGCGCTCGCTCTGTCGAGCATCGTGGCGACGTCACAGGATTGGGTGCTGGCGCAGTCCTCTGACAGCACGCCGATCAGCCTGCGCGACACCTTCCCGGTCGGCTCCAACGCTTTGTGCGAGGCGCAAATCCTTCCACCTGAGCCGAACGCCGGATTGTTCGATCGAAAATACGCGCTGCTGTGCCGAGATGCGGCGGCCCCGATTGGCACTCTGTGGGTGAAACGCGGCCGCTTGGCGGATCAGGCCCAGCCCAGTTTTGCGCTGGCTGACGCGAGCTGCACCGAGCAGGAAGTGGCCCCCGGCTATCTTTCCGGACAATCGTCAAGATCACTCATCTGCAGCGAGCAAGGCAGCATCATTCGGCGCCAATTGCTGGTCAGCGAGCATGGTAACAGAACCTATGCGGCGGTAGGTCTGCCGGTCTATTCGAAGGCGCTGCGGCTGGGGATTGAATCGCTTATCGAGGATCGCGAAGTGGCCGGTTCGGTTGATATTCCGCTCACGCAGACGACCGACGCGGTCGCCTTTGCGCGGCAACAGGCCGATGCGATCGCTGCCGATCAGGCATTGGTTGAAGCTTATCGGCGGAGCAACAGCGGGCAATATGCCGAAGCGGCAGAATTCTTCGCGGCCTCCGCCGGCGCATTGTCAGGCGACAGCAGCACCGAGGCCCGCCTCAATCAAGCCCTGCTGCAGTCCAATCTTGGCAATTTCTCCGAGGCGGATCAGATATTTGCTCTGACACGCGCAGCCAGTAGAACCAGCCCTGTTCTCGCGCGGCTACAGCGCAATTACCAGGCGATCGACGCGCTCAATCGCGACGATCCCAGACTCGCGCTGACGCGTTTGGAAGTCGCCATCAATACCGTCGATGCGGGGCAGGCGAGCCGAGCGGATCTGCGGATCGATGGGGCACTGGCCAACCGTCTGGCAGCCGAGAATGAGCAGGCGGCAGGCTCGGAATTCGCCAACAGTCTGACCACGCTTGAGCGGGCACAATTGCTCGACGGGCAAGCGGCATTTTTGCGCGCATCGGCCATGCGACTGCTAGGCGACAACCAGACCGCAGCGAGCGAGCTGGAGCGCGCGAACGATCTGCTCATCGCTGTCCGTGAGGGGCGGGTAAACTCGATCATCTGGTTGCGCGCGCAGGTCTTGAGCGAGCTGGCCTCATTGTCGGAGCTCAATGGCCAGCTTGAGCAATCCGAACTGCTGCATCAGGAGAGCATTGCGCTCTTGGCTCAGCGTCATCCCGATACCCCTGCGTTCCAGAGTGCCCGCGCGCAATTGGCAGGATATTATGCCCGCAATGGGCAACGCCAGCGCGCATTGGACCTCTACCGCGAGATCATTGCGAGCGCCGAGGGTCGTTCAGCCCCGGCCCTGCGTGACCTGCTGTCGCCCTTTTTTGCGCTTCTGCTCGAGGGCGGTGGCGGAGAGGATGCAGCCGCCGACATGTTCGGTGCCAGTCAGTTGCTCCAACGACCAGGACTGGCGCAAACACAAGCGGTGCTGGCGCGCGAATTGTCTGGCGGCAGTGACGAGGCCGCTCAATTGTTCCGCCGAACGGTCAATCTTACCCGCGCCATTGAGCAAAAGCGTGAGGAGGTCCGATTGGCGGAGCTGGTGCCGTCGGTTGAGAGCGAGCCCAACCCGATCCTGGTCGAGCGACAACAGCAATTGGCGGCGCTGCAAGAGCAGCAGGCGGACATCTTGCAGCAATTGGCGGCCTATCCGCGTTTCCGCGCGGTGTCGGACAGCAAGCTTGATCTGCCCGAGTTCCAACAAGAGCTGCGGGCCGGTGAGGCCTATGTGAAGCTGGTGACGCTCGAGAACGAGGCTTTCGTTATCTATGCCACGGACTCGACGGCCATGGCCTACCGGGCCGATGCCACGTCGGAACAGCTGGAAGGTCTGGTGGGGCAGGTTCGTGCCAGCATTGCCTTTGCCGAGGGTGGCCAGATCCTGACCTTCCCGTTCGATATAGTCGCGGCGCGCGAACTCTATGTTCGTCTGTTCGGACCGATTTCGGATCAGCTCGCAGACCAAAGCCATATCGTGTTTGAGCCCGATGGGGCGCTGCTCAAGCTTCCGATCAACCTGCTGGTGACCGATGACCGTAGCGTGGAAGAATATCAGGCCCGTCTGGCTGCATCGCCTGATGCGGATGAGTATGATTTCAGGGGCACCGCCTGGCTCGGGCGCAATGCGCAGATCAGCACATCGGTCTCGCCCGCTGCGTTCCGAGACGTCCGGGCCTCCCGCCCCTCACAAGCCAATAGAGCCTATCTCGGCCTGGGTCAGAACCTACCGATATCGGACGAAGCGGCGCCACTGGGCACGACCCGATCGGTCGGAATGGGCGGAGAGAATTGCGATTGGTCGCCGGCGATCTGGTCGCGCCCGATTTCTCCGCGCGAATTGTTCGTTGCGGCCGACCGATTGGGTTCGGAGCGCTCTGCCGCGGTGATCACCCAGGGCGGGTTTAGCGACACAGCGATCAAGCAGCGTGACGATCTGAGCGAATATCGCATCCTGCATTTCGCAACCCACGGTTTGGTCACCGCTCCGCAGCCCGGCTGTCCACCGCGTCCCGCTTTGCTGACCTCGTTCGGCGATGAAGAATCCGACGGCATGCTGAGCTTTGCCGAAATCTTCTCGCTCCAGATTGATGCCGACCTGGTCATTCTGTCGGCTTGCGACACGGCCGGAAGCGCGACGATCGGCGCCACCAGAGAGGCCGGACTGACCTCTGGGGGTGACTTCGCCCTGGATGGCTTGGTCCGCGCATTGGTCGGTGCCGGGGGGCGCACGGTGCTTGCCAGCCATTGGCCGGTGCCGGATGATTTCAACGCGACCGAAAGATTGATCTCTGGCCTGTTTGAAGAGCAGCAAGCGGCCACCGCGGATGCGCTCCGCAAGTCGCAATTGGCCTTGATGGATGATCCGCTGACCTCGCACCCGTTCTATTGGTCGGCCTTTGCTGTCGTCGGAGACGGAACCATCCGTCTGTCGCAGTAGGGGAGTCCTGAGGACGCGATAATATGGGATCGGGAACCGCCACCAGCCAGAGGTCAACTAGCCTGATCCAGCGCGGCTGGCGCAATGTTCGCGAGGCTGGACCAATCCAGCTTGTCATGACCTGCCTGATCGTTGTGCTGGCCTTGATGATCGCGCGCTACAGCTGGGAGCTCCCAGGCGAAGGCGATGAGCCCACCCCGCTGACCAATGCCGCCGAGGTCGCGCTCTACGATATGCGCGCATGGCTGGCGGCTGACATGGTCGAGCAGGATGATCGGATCGTGCTTGTCGTCTATGATGATCAGGCGCTGATCAATCTCGAAAAACGGTCCCCGCTGCCGCGTGATGCCTTGGCCGAAGCGCTCGCCAATCTCGATCAGATGGGCCCGAAAGCAATCGGGATTGATGTCCTGTTCGACCAGCCTCAGGCCGAAGATCAGCTGCTGGTCGATACGCTGCGCGCGATGCAGACCCCGACCTCGGTCGCCTATGCCAATGTCGCGACCAACGCCAATGACATCGGATACGAGCAGCAGATTTTCCTCGAAGAATTCATGGCCGCGCTTGAAGGCAGCAACGCAAAGCCCGCCAGTATCCGCCTGGATGAACAATATGGCGGGACGCGCGTCTGGCCCTCAATCGAAGCGGAATTGCCGCCCTTGCTTGGTCGTTCGATGTTGGCCGATGCCGGGGGCCCGTATGAGCGGTTTGAGGGCTATACCGGAGCGATTGAGTATCGCCGCGCGCTCAAGGCCGATTTCGAACAGAGCGACGAAGGCGAGGGAGGTGCCGAAGTCTGGGTCGAAGAGCCCTTGTTTCAAACGCTCTCGATTGAGCTGTTTCTCGATCTTGATCCGGCGGTGGCGGAGTTTGTTGCACAGCAAATTGAAGGCAAATACGTCCTGATTGGCGGTGATATCCTGGATTATGACAGGGTCGAAACACCGTTCACATCCTGGACCGGGTTTGAGCCTTCGGGGCTGTCGGTCCATGGCGAGATTGTCGCCCAAATGCTCGATGGCAAGAGATTGCCAGGCGTTCCGAGCTCCGTGCTGTGGGCGATGGCTTTGCTTGTGGTTGCGACAGCGGTGCTGGCAGGCTTGCTCGAATGGTCCGCGCCCAAGCTCGTGCCGCTGATGTTGGGGTTGGCGGTGCTGTTCGTCGGGATCCCCTTCGTGCTCCATTTCCGCGATGTCGACACCTACGGTCTTCCGGCAGTCGGCTGGCTGGTTGGCTGGATCATTGCTTTCACGGCAGTCACAGCCGCCGCACGGACCGCCGGCGCGGCGCAGCGCAATTTCGCGCATAGCGCCTTGGGTAAGTACATTCCGCGCGATATCGCCCGGCAAATCATCGATCAGCCCGAATTGCTGTCGCTCGGCGGTGAGAAGCGCGAAATCTACGTCCTGTTCAGTGACCTCGAAGGCTTCACCAAGATGAGCCATGCGATCGAGCCAGAGATGGTCGCGAAATTGCTCAACCGCTATCTTGCAATGCTCAGCCAGGTGGTGCTGGACCATGGCGGGATCATCGACAAATTTGTTGGCGATGCGGTGGTTGCTTTCTGGGGAGCTCCGATTGCCCGGTCGGATGACGCGACCCGGGCGGCCCAGGCGGGCTATGCGATCTGGCAGGCAGGGGAGCGGTTTCGCGAGGAAGTTGCCGCGATGGATCCGGATCTGCCCAAGATCGGGAAAACCCGCGTCGGGCTGCACTTTGGCGAGGCGGTGATTGGCAATTTTGGCGGCGACACGCGGATTCAATACACCGCCTTGGGCGACAGCATGAACACGGCGGCTAGGCTGGAAGCCGCCAATAAGCCGCTGCAATCGAGCGTTATGGCGAGCCGCGAATTCGTCGAACAATCGGATTTGGGCTGGTGGCGCGCCATGGGCACGGTTCAATTGCGCGGAAGGGCGAAACCGGTCGATATCTTTGAACCAGCGCCTGATTTTCCTGCCGAAGATCGGGCCAAGCTGGATCAGGCTGCGAAACTGGCGCATAGCGATGCTGTGGGCGCTTCCGGATTGGTTCAGGAAGTGATTGATAGGCATCCGGACGACCTTGCGTTGCGTAACTTGCATCAAAGGATCGGAAAACTGGACGAAGGGGGAGCGTATGTTCTCGGGTAAGATGAAGAGCCGTCTGATTGGCCTTGCTATGGCCGGAGCCGCTCTGGCGGTGCCTGGCGCGGCCATGGCAGGCGTTGTGGTGAAGTCCAGCGGCCCCTCCGCCAGTCAATATCCGGTCGGGACCAAGCTGGACGATAATGCCAGCGTTACCCTGCAAGCCGGCGATGTGATCACGGTGCTGACCTCTGACGGAACTCAGGTCATGCGTGGTGCAGGAACCTTCCGGGTCGGTGAGCGAGCCCGGGTCACCAATGCTCGATTTTCGAGTTTGACGCGCAAGCGCAATGCGCGGCGGGTGCGGACCGGGGCCATTCGGGGCGATACGATTGGCGCTCCACCCGCAGTCCCCAATCTCTGGTACGTCGATGTCTCGCGCTCGGGCACAATGTGTCTGTACAGCCTTGAATCGGTCCGCTTGTGGCGGTCGAATGGCGAGGGGCTGGCGACCTATTCGATCGCACCTGCCGAAGCCCAGGCGAAGATCGACATCACCTTTGACGACACCGTTGTTGTTGCTGCCATCGATCCGGCTCGGCTCCAGATTGAGGAGGGCGCGACCTACTCCATCACCGGTCCCGAAGGATCGAGTGAAGCCAGCGTGACCTTTGCGGTTTTGTCGGAAGACTATGAGCGGGCTGATCAGCTGGCGGAAGCGCTGCTGGCAAAGGGCTGCACAGCGCAGGTTGAGGTTCTTGCCGATCGCTTGGGTGGCCCGACCTGACCGGAGGCCTAATGGCTCGCCCGGCAAGCCTGGTTTGAGGCTCGTTGGCCCTGTGGTATGAACCAGTCTTGGGAGGGTTTCATGCAATTATCTTTGTTCCGAGCAGGCGCTTTGGCCGTCGGTCTATCGCTGGCCGCTGCTCCCGTGCAGGCTGACACTTTTGAAGTGTTGGATGCCCTTTCGGATGCCTCGGCTGACGAAGCCACCGGAATCGCTTTGGCTCGCGAGCAGGCGACCCGTGGCGAGTATCTGGAGGCGCTTGCCACATTGGAGCGCGTCCTGGCAGAGAACCCCAAATCCCGCGAAGCCCGCCTGATCCATGCGATCTTTCTGTGCCGCGTGCATGATCAGCAAGGCGGTTTGGTCGAAATCGATCAGTTGAAGGAAAAGCACTACGGCAAGGATGTGCTTGAACAGGCCAAGGCGAGCTGCACGCAGGGAGGGGGATCATGATCCGCAACCCGCTCTTCTCGACCACGGCTCTGACTGCTGCGGTCGCTCTTGCGCTGTCACCGATCGCGGCGACTTCGGCCGCCGCTCAGCAGCGCACCGAGGTCGGCAATGCTGCAAGCGTGGTTGGCAAGGTCACCATGAAGCCCGATGGGGCTGGCGAGGGTGTCAAAGTTGCTCGCAAACAGAGGTTCGCATGGGGCGATCTGATCTCGACCGCCAAGAAGTCTCAGCTGCAAATCCTCTTGCTTGACCGTTCGACCTATGGTGTCGGTGCGCGCACGCAATTGCGGATCGATCGCTTCGTCTATGATCCCAATGAGGGGCGATCCTCGATCATCACCTTCATCAAGGGCGCTTTGCGGTTCTTCTCAGGCAGGAATGATGGCGACAATTCCGGTGAGGTGAACACGCCGGCAGGCAGGATCGGGATCCGCGGTACAGCGGTCGACATGCTGGTCGGCGAGAGGGCCGAGAAGATCGCCGAGAAGGAAGACTTCGTTGGCAAGGTGCCGAGCAATGAAGATGAGGCGACGTTCGTCGTTCTGCGTGGGCCAGGAGCGCAAACGCTCGGCGGGCTGACCCCGGGGCTGGTCGAGGTCGAAGGCGGCGGTGTGACCGTCACATTGGATGAGCCAGGGCTGGCGGCCTATATTCCTCGAGCCGGGGCAGCGCCGATCGGCCCGTTCCGGATCTCGAACAAGGGTCTTGCGCGGGTCCAGAACCGGATGGCTCCGGAAGTGGCGCGGGCGAATAGCGGTTCTGTCCTCGACACTCTGCTTCCTGCCGCGCTGGGTGCGGTTGCGCTGGGCGTGCTGATAACGGAGCTCGACGGGGATGGGGACGACGGCAACAACTCGACTACGGTCAATCCCAACAACAACACGACGATCGATCCCTACGATCCCAATGGCAACAGCCGGAACTGAGCTGCTTCAGGCAGTCGCTACTTCTGCGTCGCCTGATAGACCCCGTCCCAATCCGGCCCCGGTGGGCTGGCCCGCAGGGTATTCCCGCGTTGCTGCATGAGATCCGCGAGCCCGGCAATCCCGGCAGTTTCGTAGCGCTCGTGAGACGCGGCGAGGGTGCTGGTCACGCGTTCCCATTCTTGCGCCCGATAGGCGGTCAGCATTTCGGTGTGAGCCTGCGCGAGAGTCGCGAAATCGTCGTCCGCTGCGAGCTCCTCATCGCCCAGCAAAGTGAAGATGGTCTCGGCGCCTTCGCGCCCAACCACCCGCACCCGATCGACCTCGAGCAGGGCAAATCCCTCCAGCTCGGCCGCCATATCCTCTCCGACCATGATCTTGACGCCATATTGCTTGGTCAGGCCCTCAAGCCGAGCGGCGACGTTCACCGTGTCGCCGATCAGCGAGTAATTGAGCCGCTGCCTCGATCCCATATTGCCGACGCAGCACAGGCCGGAGTTGAGCCCGATCCCGATCTTCACTTTGCCCGGCCAGGGGTGGTTCTTCTTAAGCGGCATGCTGGCGTTGAGCTCGGTCAGCCTGCGGGTCATTGCCAGCGCAGCGCGCGCGGCATTCCGGTGGTGGTCAGGGTCGTCGAGCGGAGCGTTCCAAAAGGCTAGGATGGCATCGCCAATATATTTGTCGAGGGTCGCCTTATGGTCGAGCAGGATCGTGCTCATCGGAGTGAGAAACTCGATCAGGAAGTCGATCACCTCGCGCGGCTCATATTGCTCTGAGATGCGTGAGAACCCGCGGATATCGCACATCATCACGCTCATCTCGCGTTCTTCGCCGCCGAGCTCCAGCTTGCTCGGATCATGCGCGATCTGCCGCACCATCTCGGGTGAGAGGTAGCGGTCAAAGGCCGAGCGGATATAGCTGCGCTGCTGCTCCTCACGATAATAGACCGCGACCGTCTGGACCGAGTAGATCACCGCAATGACCAGCACCGGATAGGTCGGGTCGAGCAGGAAATCGAACTGGACAAATCCGATCCAGCTCGCGGCCACGACAGCGGTCATCGCGCCGACCGCCAGCAGCGCGCCGAGCAAGGCTCCCATCCTCGGCAGCAACAGGGATGCGGCAAGCCCCAGCAGGAAAACCGAGACCAGCTCCAGGCCATAGGCCCAGTCCGGCCGCTGCAGGAAATCGCCGCTCACCATCTGCTCAAGCGCCGCCGCATGCACGGTGACCCCGGCGATCCGATCGCTCAACGGGGTCGAGACCAGATCCTGGAGGCCGGTCGCACTGCCTCCGACCAGGACAATCTTGCCAGCCACCCGGCTCGCCAAATCCGCGTCGCTCTGCTGTCCGGTGATGATCGGAGCGGCCGGGATCATCTGGTCGCTGCTCGGCGGGGGGAAGTGCACCCACATCTCACCTGCATCGTTCACCGGTATCTCCAACCCAGCCAAGCGGATCGCCACAGCCGCTCCGGGGCTGGAGAGTGTCTCGCCGCTGCCATCGCTGGTCAGCAGATTGGGTGAGCCCGCGTCCAAGCTGATCCGCAGAGCTTCGAGCGAAAGGCTGGGGATCGGCGTATCGCCAAACAGCGCGACCAGCGGGACCCGCCGGACGATTCCGTCAGAATCGCTTTCCAGGCTGACAAACCCATTGCCGCTGGCCGCCTGTTCGAGTTCCTGCAGCGGCTGCAATGCTCCAAGATAGCCAGCGACGTCACGGTCAGGGAGGCTTCCGCTGATCGTGAAATTGGCTTTGGGCTCGACCGGGCGCGGGCGCTCCCGCTGATCCAGGAAGTACGCCGTCACCACCGGAACACTGGCGAAACTCTCGGCCAGCAAATCGTCATTGCTGGGCAGACGCTCCAGCTGACCGATAATGTCCTGACCTGTGCCCGTTGCTGCGAGCCGGGCCGCCACTTCCTCGGGCGAAGTCCGGTCGCTTTCCGAAAAGACGATGTCGAACACAACCGATTGCGCTCCGGCTTGCCCGAGCCGCTCGGTCAGCGTGGCCAGATCAGACCGCGGCCATGGCCATTGTCCGAGTTGCTCAATCGATCGCTCGTCAATGTCGATTATGGCGACCTTGTTCTCACTCTCGGCCACGCGTGGCGCCAGCGCTTGGTAGGAATCGAACACCAGCATCCGAATCCGCTCGACCGGTGCAGGATCAGCCGACTGGATCAACAGGATCAGCGCCATGGCGGCGAGCCCAAGAAGGCCAACGCCAAGCCCGCGCAGCTTTCCAAACAGACCCATCATAGACCGGAATCCCCCGCTTTCGGCGGCCAGACTATTGCGCCCGCTGCGGCAAAGCAAATTCAAGGAGATGTCGCTCAATCACCCCTGTTGCAGTGTAGGATGTTGTGCTAGCCAGAGACTGCAATTTTCGGGGGTGGGGATGACGAACCGATTGGTGCCCAGCTGGAACGGGCTCGTGCGGCTATTGGCCTGCGCGCTGTTGGTGCTGACCTTTCCACCATCACAAGTTAGCGGGAATGCCCGGTTCGAGGGGGTTGCGACTTGCGCTGGATCGACCTGCCACGGTCGGGCCGAAGGCAATGGGGCTGTTGTCAGGCAGGATGAGATCGCCACCTGGCAGGAGCCATCTTCGGCCAGCGGAGCGCACAGCCGGGCCTATGCCGTGCTGGGCAACCGTCGGAGCCAACAGATTGCGCAGAGCCTTGGAATTGGTCCGGCGACGTCTGCGCCGATGTGCCTGGGTTGCCATTCGACCTATGCGCCTGCGGCACGGCGCGGGTTTCGCTTCTTGCTGTCCGATGGCGTTGGTTGCGAAAGCTGCCATGGAGCTTCGGGCAATTGGCTGGCCGAACATTATGCCGTCCCTGCCACGCACGCTTCAAACGTCGCCTCGGGTCTGATCCCGCTCGAGAACCCTCAGGTTCGCGCCGGTGTGTGCCTCGATTGCCATTATGGATCGAGCAAGAAGGGACAGTTTGTCACTCACTCGATGATGGCGGCGGGCCATCCGCGGATCTCGTTCGAACTCGACCTGTTTAGCGCCTTGCAACAGCATCACGATGTCGACGCCGATTATGTCGAGCGCAAAGGCTATATGGACAGCGTCAGGCTGTGGGCGGTCGGCCAGGCAGAAGCCGTCAAACGCTCGACCGGCCTGTTTGCCCAGCCAAAGTTCGGCATGCGCGGCATGTTCCCTGAGTTCTACTTCTACGATTGTCACAGCTGCCACCGCACGATCACCGACGCTTCGCAGCGCAAGCTGACTTTCGAAACCAATCCGGACCGGCCGATCCCGTTCGGCAATCCGCCGTTCAACGATGAGAATATCATCATGCTGTCGGCGGTCGCAGGCGTGCTGGCGCCGGCGCAGGCCGAAGCTTTCACCTCGGCCAGCCGCGATTTTCATGGAGCGATGGGCAAGGGCCGCGACCAGGCCGCCAAGGCAGCAGGTGAGCTGGGGCAGCGCGCCGATGCTTTGTCGGATGCTTTGGCCGCGCGCAACTACGGCGGGTCTGATGCCTTTATGGTGATTGAGAAGATCGCCGCGCGGGCGACCTCGGCGCGCTTCACCGACTATGCCGGATCGGTTCAAGCGGTGATGGCGGTTGATACGCTGCTCAACGCTTTGGTCCGCGACAATCGCGTCACAATCGCCGCGGCAGCCGGCATTCGCGCCAATCTCAACCGGGCCTATTCGGCGGTGAGTGAGCCCAACAGCTATCAACCCGCGCAGTTCCGCTCGGCATTGAATGGCGCTGCAAGCGCGATCGGTGCCTTGAGATGAGCAAAAGGCGGGGGTGGACAGCATTGGCCGCGGCTCCAGCCCTGATCCTGGCTGCTTGCGGCGGCGATGGCGCTGCGCCCGGTGGCGGCAATGTCGGTGTCGCTCCTCCGCCACCTCCGCCGCCTCCACCGGTCGGAGGAGTCTATTCGGTCCCGCCGCAGGAGGCGCTTACAGCGGCAGACGTGGGCGATATCATCGCCCGCGCCGCCACGCAGGCGCAGTCCTTGGGAGCAGCCGGAACGATCGCTGTGGTTGATCGGGTCGGCAATGTACTCGCCGTCTTCAGAATGCCCGGAGCGGCACCCAGCGCGTCGATCCCGACCGCGCCAGATGGCAGCCAGCGCGATGCGCAAGGGATCAATGTTCCCTCGACGCTCGCGGCGATTTCCAAGGCTCTGACCGGCGCCTATCTCTCGAGCGGCGGCAATGCCTTCTCCAGCCGAACCGCCAGCATGATCGTGCAAGAGCATTTCCCGCCGGCGCCGACCACTGTCGGCCTCGAGAGTGGTCCCTTGTTCGGCGTGCAGTTCAGCCAATTGCCCTGTTCCGACCTGTCCGCGAGAGCCTCTGATGGGATGATCGGGCCCAAGCGCGCGCCGCTGGGCCTGGCTGCCGATCCGGGCGGCTTCCCGCTCTACAAGAACGGAGTTGTGGTCGGCGGTGTCGGCGTGATCGCCGACGGCGAATATGGTTTCGACACCAATGTGCTCGACACTGACAATGACGTCGACGAAGCGATTGCTCTGGCCGGGACCATAGGGTTTGAGGCACCGGTGAGTATTCGGGCTGATCGGATATTTGTTGACGGGACCGCGCTGCGATTCAGCGACGCGCAGTATGGCGCATTGACCAATGTCAGCGGTGCGACTTTTGCCGGGACTGCGGGCAATCTGTTGGCTGTTACCGGCTATTACCAAGGCAATGCACTCCGCGCTGGCGCAGCCTATGGCGCGGAGAATTCGGGTATTCGCGCCTCCACCGCTGCCGAATTTGCGAACCAGGATGCTTTCGTTTTGAGCGATGGGGCAGGGACCAATCGCTTCCCGGTCCGCGCGGGCACCGACGGAGCCGATATTGCCGGGCCGATCAGCGCCGGTGAGGCCCAGGCCATTCTAGAAGAGGCGTTTACGATCATGAGACGCGCTCGCGCTCAGATCCGCCAGCCGCTCGACAGCAGGGCCCAGGTGACCATCTCGCTGGTCGACACCAGAGGCGAAGTGCTCGGCATTGTCCGCTCGCCCGATGCGCCGATCTTCGGGATTGATGTCAGCCTGCAAAAGGCGCGGACCGCCAATTTCTTCTCAGGCTCCTTCGCCGCAGCAGACTTCCTCGCGACACCGGGTGAAATCCCGCAATTCGTCACGGCCTTGAGGGCGTTTCTGGCGGATGCCAATGCGCTGACCGGCGGGTTTGCCTTTGCGGATCGGTCGGGCGGCAATCTCTCACGCCCGTTCTTCCCCGATGGGGAGGTGGGACAACCGCACGGACCGCTGTCGCGCCCTATCAGCGAATTCAATCCCTTCTCGACCGGGCTGCAATCCTCACTGATCATCGGCAATGTCGCGCAGCATATCGGCTTTGTCGGCGGCCAAAATGCGAATGATACGCCGCGCCGCTGCACGGCGCTGCCTCAGATTACGCCGGGCAACACCAGGCTCGATAATGGCATTCAGATCTTCCCCGGCTCGGTCCCTATCTATCGCGGCGGGACGCTGGTCGGCGGGATTGGCGTATCGGGCGACGGGATCGATCAGGATGACATGATCAGCTTCCTCGGCCTGCACAATGCCGGATTGCGGGTCGGCGGTGTGGGCAATGCGCCCAATGATATTCGCGCCGACCGGATTGTGGTTCAGGTCGGTGGGCAGCAGGTTCGGCTGCGCTATATCACCTGCCCGTTTGCGCCATTCCTCGACACGCCCGAAAACAACGTCTGCGAGGGGCTGTAGCGATGGCAGTCTATCTCGTCCCTCTGGCCGCGATGATGCAGGCCGATGTCCCGCCCGAGCCGGTGGTGGAAGAGCCTGCGGTCGAAGAGGTCGTGGAGCAAACGAGTGAGCCTGCGGAGCCTGAGTGGGAGACAGCCCCGCCGCCGGTTGATCCGGAACTGATCGATGGTCGGCGCAGGCCCGATTACACCGGGCCGCTGCCCGATGCTATTACGCAGGACAAGCCAGGTGCTGTGCGCGCTCCTCCGCCAGAGGCCTTCTCGCAAGATCAATTCCCGATCCCTGACCGGTGGCGGCTGATCCAATCGCTCGGTCTGGTGCAGGAGCGCTGGTGGGATCCCTACAATCAGAACACCTATAAGGGCGATCGTCCGATCAATCCGGACAAGGTGCCGTGGCTGCCGATCACCGGCAAGGATTGGTTCTTTGTCGTCAACGCGGTGAGCGACACGGTTATCGAGCCCCGGACTTTCCCGATCCCGGTCGGGATCCAGACCACTGAGGATCCCGACCGGCTCGACGTGTTTGGAGATGATCTCTCTACCGTGCTGTCGCAGACTTTCATTGTCGGGGCTGCATTGATCAAAGGCAGCACCGCGTTCAAGCCGCCCTCAGTCGAATATCGCGTCACGCTGGCTTACAATGTCAATTATGTCGATGTGCCCGAACGCCGCGTGCTGTTCGTTGAGCCGACCAAGGACAGTGAGCGGCTCGATCATTTCCTCGGCGTGCAGGAAGCCTTTGTCGATTACCACTTCACGCAGTTCGACAATGAGCGGTTCGACTTCATCTCGATCCGGGCCGGCATTCAGCCGTTCCAGTCGGACTTCCGCGGGTTCCTGTTCAACGATCAGCAATTGGGCGTGCGGTTGTTCGGCTCGCGCGACAACAACCGCTTCCAGTTCAATCTCGGGGCGTTCTGGCGGTTGGAGAAGGACACCAACAGCGGCCTCAATTCGATCGTCCAAACCCCGCGCGATGACTTTGTGTTTGTCGCCAATGCTTATCGCCAGGACTTCCTGATCCCGGCGCTGACCAGCCAGTTCACAGTGGTCTACAATCGCAATCGCGAAGCCAATGATATCGAGATTGACGACAATGGCTTCCCGGTTCGTCCGGCGCTGCTTGGCAATTTGCGCGGCCGCGATTACGACGTGGTCTATCTCGGCTACAATGCCGATGGCCGGGTTGGTCGGATCAATGTCACGGCGAGCGCCTATTGGGCGCTGGGTGAGGATCGCAACAGCATCTTCACCGACCGTCCGGCAGAGATCAACGCGCAGTTCGGCGCGCTTGAGCTGAGCTATGACCGCGACTGGACCCGCTTCCGCCTCTCGGCCGCCTATGCCAGCGGCGATGATGATCCGTTCGATAACAAAGAGACCGGGTTTGACGCGATCTTTGAAAACCCGGTCTTTGCCGGAGCCGACACCTCCTACTGGATCCGCCAGACCATCCCCTTTGCTGGCGGCGGGCGCGCGATCTCGGTCAATGGCCGCAACGGTCTGCTCAACTCGCTGCGCAGCTCGAAGGAGCAGGGTCAATCGAACTTCAACAATCCGGGCCTGATCCTGCTGGGCGCTGGGGCTGATTTTGACCTGACGCCGGAGTTCCGCATTTCCGCCAATGCCAATCACCTGTGGTACGAAAACACCGCAACGATCGAGACTTTGCGCAATGAGGGCTCGATCCCCAAGGAGATCGGCTGGGACCTTTCAATGGCGGCTATCTGGCGGCCCAAGGCCACTCAGAATATCGTCTTCCGTCTCTCCGCTGCCACTCTGGTGGCGGGCGATGGCTTCCGTGATTTGTTCGACAATCTCGGGGATTCGAACAAGTTTCTTTCGATCCTCGGCAATGTGGTGCTGACTTACTGATGCCGATGCTACGCCAACTCCTCCTGCTGCTGTCAGCCATTGTCCTCGCCGGTTCAGTTGCGGTTACGCAGACGATCGCAGCGGACAAGGAAAAAGCGGTCGATCGCGATTACAGCCGGGTGATTGTACCGCCCGCTCCGGCGCGCCAGTCGATCGCGGAGATGGATGCCAAGTCGGAAGGCTGTCTGACCTGTCACGTCAAGACCGACGCGCCGACCATGCATGTCACGCCCGCAGTTCGGCTGGGTTGCACCGATTGCCATGGCGGCGACACCAGCGTGCGCGGCAATCCGGAGCTGCCACATGATCATCCCGATTATGTCGCGGCGCGCGACCGTGCTCATGTCCTGCCTAAATATCCTGACAGTTGGCACTATCCTTCCTCAGCCAATCCGGAACGGACCTATGCGCTGCTCAACAAGGAAGCTCCGGAGTTCGTGAAGTTTGTCAATCCGAGCGATTATCGGGTGGCGCGCGAAGCCTGCGGCGCCTGTCATATCCAGGTGATCGAAGCGGCTGAAAGGTCGATCATGGCTTCGGGCGCGATGCTGTGGGGTGGCGCTTCGTATAACAACGGCATCCTGCCCTATAAGAATTATGTCCTGGGCGAGGCCTATACGCGCGATGGCAAGGCGGCGAAGATCACCACGCCCGGTGATCCTCCCGGTACTTTGACCGAAAAACAGCGCGCACGCGGCGCCTTGGCCGAGCTCTATCCGCTGCCGACCTGGCACGTCATTCCGCCGGGCGACGTGTTCCGTGTGTTTGAGCGCGGTGGGCGGACGATCAACTCGCAATTCCCCGAGATTGCGATCCCCAATCCTACAGGTCAGATCCAGCGGCTGGAGGAGCCGGGGCGGCCTGACCTCAAGCAATCCAACCGCGGTCCGGCGACGGGACTAAGGGTTGCGATTCCGGCGCTCAATATCCACAAGACGCGGCTCAACGATCCCTTCACCTGGTTCATGGGGACCAATGATCAGCCGGGCGATTATCGCCACTCGGGCTGTGCCAGCTGCCACGTCATCTACGCCAATGACCGCGAGCCGCGGCATTCGCTGATCTACGCTCAATATGGCCGCGATGGGCAGACGATCACGGTTGATCCCACCATCGCAAATAAGCGCGAACTTGGTGAAGGCCACGGCGGCCTCAAACACGCCAGTTACGGTGCGGAAAAGGAACTCCCGAAAGAGAAGGGGCATCCGCTGCAGCATGTTTTCACCCGGGCGATACCGACCGCGCAATGCATGAATTGCCACATGCACCAGCCCAACATCTTCCTGAACTCCTACCTCGGCTACACGATGTGGGATTACGAAAGCGATGCGCCCTTCATGTGGCCCGAGCAGCAGGCCTATCCGACCGCGGCCGAAGTTCGCAAAGTGCTTGATCGCAACCCGGAAGGCGCGGCCCCGCGCGGCAAATGGGCTGATCTTGATTTCCTGCGCAATGTCTATGATCTCAATCCCAAGCTGAAGGATACCCAGTTCGCGGACTATCATGGCCATGGCTGGAACTTCCGCGCGATCCTCAAGCGTGACCGCGATGGCAATCTGCTCGACGCCGATGGCAATATCGTCGATCCGAATGACCCAGAGAAATGGCGCAAGGAAGGCGAGGGCAAGTTCGTCGAGCCCGGCATAAATCCCGGCAAGACCGTCCATTTGATGAGCATCCATGCTGAAAAGGGCATGCAATGCGCCGATTGCCACTACGCCCAGGACAGCCATGGCAATGGGTTGATCTATGGTGAAGTCGCCAATGCGATCGAGATCGGCTGCAAGGACTGCCACGGTACTGCCGATGCCTATCCGACCTTGAGAACCAGTGGACCGGCTGCTCCGCCCAAAGGCAATGACCTCGCACTGCTGCGCAACCCAGATGGTCAGCGCCGTTTCGAATGGGTGGAGAATGAATACGGCAAACGCACGCTGATCCAGCGGTCCATCGTCGATCCCAAACTCGAATGGGAAGTCAGCCTGGTCAAAGACAGCGTCGATCCGGCCTATCCGCATTTCAACGCCAAGGCGGCTCGCGCCAAGCTGATGAGCAAATACGGCGCGGAGACCGGCAATTTCGAATTTGGCACCGGCGTGGCGGAGGATGACCGCGCGCATCAGGACCCAGAGATGGCGTGTTTCACATGCCACCTGTCCTGGACAACTTCATGCGGTGGTTGCCACCTGCCGATCGAGGCGAACTGGAAGACCAAGGTCCACCGTTACGAGGGCGAAAGCACCCGCAACTTCGCCACCTACAATCCGCAGGTTGCGCGCGATCAGATGTTCCAGATCGGGGTGCACCAGACGACCAAGGGCAATCAGACCGCGCCCGTGCGCTCATCGAGCGCGTTGGTGCTGACTTCGACCAATATCAACCGCGAGCGGATCTATGTACAGCAGCCACCGATCTCGTCGATAGGCTTCTCAAGCCAGGCCTTCGCGCCGCACTTCCCGCACACGGTGCGCAAGACTGAAACCAAGACCTGCTCGGATTGTCACCTCTCGGTCAATGAGGACAACAATGCGATCATGGCGCAGTTGCTCCTGCTCGGAACCAATTACGTCAATTTCGTTGGTCTCAATGCCTGGACCGGCCTCGAAGGTGGCTTCTCCGCCATTCGAGTAACGGAATTTGACGAGCCCCAGGCGGTGCTGGGCTCCTATCTGCACAAATACGCTTATCCCGACTACTGGCGGATGCATGTCGAGGACAATGACCGCGAATTGCGCAATTGGGTTCGCGGCAAGACCTTCGATGCCAATTTCAGCGGCGAGACCAAGCCGTTTGAAGAGTTCGCCAATGTCCACGAAGGCACCAAGGATCGGGTCGGCTGTCTCCAGCTGCGCGGCGAATATATGTTCGTTGCCGAAGGCAAGGGCGGTTTCCGCGTCTACGACGTCGCTTCGATCGCTAATAAGGGCTTTTCAGAGCGGATCATCACTGCGCCATTCTCTTCGCTGGGGCATGACACTCATGTGAAGACCGAAAATGCAACCTGTATGGCGCTTGCGACCAATCAGCCAATCAATCCGCTCCGCAACACGCCGGAAATGCGCGAGATCAATCAGGAGCAGCCGTTCCTGCCGATCTACAATTACGCGGTGATCAGCGATGCGGTCGAAGGGCTGGTGCTGGTTGACATAAATACCATGGCTGACGGCGAATTCCGCAACAACAAGCTCAAGCGGATGCGCTTCGCTGATGGTGCCAAGGCGTGGAACCCGGATGGGATCCTCGACGGCGCCAACCATATCCATCTGGCCGGTGAGATCGCCTATATCACCGCCAAGCGAGGCTTGGTGGTGGTTGATCTGGCTGATCCGGCCAATCCGCAGATTGCCGCGGTGCGAGAGCTGAATGATGCACGGGCCAGTGCAATCCAGTTCCGTTATCTGTGGGTCAGCGATGCCGACGGTGTGAAACTGTTCGACGTGACCAATCTGCGCAATCCGGTTGCGCGTCCGGCTGGCACAATCAAACTTGCCGATGCCCGGCGGATCTATCTGGCGCGGACCTTTGCCTATATCGCGGCCAAGCAAGACGGGCTGGTGATCGTCGATATCAAGCAGCCAATGAAGCCCAAGCTGGTGGTCAAAGAGACCTTCGGCGGCCAGCTCAACGATGCCGAAGATGTGATTTTGGCGTCTACCAATGCCTCGCTGTTTGCCTATGTCGCTGATGGTCGCAACGGAATGAAAGTCCTGCAGCTGACCAGCCCGGACAGCCAGCGCAATTTCTATGGCTTCAGCCCCAAGCCGGTGCCAGAACTGATCGCCTGGGCCAAGACGCCATCGCCAGCGATCGCGCTCAGCAAAGGCCTCGATCGTGACCGCGCTGTCGACGAGACAGGTGGACAAATGGCGGTGTTCGGGCGGCTAGGCTCGCGTCCGTTCACTCGGCCTGAGATGGAGAAATTGTTCCTCACCCGCTCGGGCCTGCCTTGGCGCGTTTCGGATGAGCCCGATCTGGATGCCTGGATTGCCAGCGGAGAGCTGCTGCGGAAGACCCGCTAGACTCGCTTACTCTTTCTCGCCGGTCAGCTCGCGGATCATTGGCTGCAGGTGCGGACCGTACCAGGCCAGCACATCCCAATCGCTTACGGTTTCGTAATGAGTGACCAGGTTTGCACCGTCCCAGCGGTGAAGGGCATAGACCGGCGGTTCGGTCGTGATCAGCGCTCGGCTGTCCGGCGTGTCGGGTGAGATCAGGCGTAGGTCCAAGGACACTGGTGGCGCGACGGATGGTGTGATGCCCAGAGGAATACCATGGAACCTGGCGGTCACCGGACGGTGCAAATGCCCACAATGCAGCGCCTGAATCTGCTCATGCCCTGCCATCGCCTCAGCAAGCCGTGTCATCCAGCCTTCTTCCGGGCCTGGATCCATCCAGTCGATCCCTGAAAGGATTGGGGGATGGTGCATGAAGATCAGAGTCTGCGTGTCTTTGTGCTGGTTGAGCTGGTCTGACAGCCAGGTCGCGCGCTTTTCGCAGAAGGCACCGCCATGTCGCCCGGGCTCAAACGTGTCGAGCATCAAAACGCGCAGACCACCTGTGTCGACAGCGTATTGGATGAAGCCATCGACAGTCGGACAATCGGGAAACACGTGGAGCAATTCTTCGCGGCTGTCGTGATTGCCAACCAGTGGATGGACCGGGAACGGACATTGTTCCAGCTCCTCGACGGTCTTCTCGTAGCTTTCGCGGTCGCCACGGTCGGTCAGGTCACCGGTCAACACCAGAAAGTCGATCGGATTGGGCTGTTCAAGCAGGCGTGCCAGCGTTTGCCGGAACCGCACCCGGTTGAGCTCTTCCGGCTTGGCCGTCGGTTCGAACCCGATGTGAATATCGGTCATCTGCGCGATTACAACAGGTTGGGGCGGGTCGGTCATTTGGTAACCCCCAGTCTCTTCATCAGAGCTGCGACATTCTGGCGCTCGCTGGGATGGTCAAGCGGAGCAGGCCCAGTCGGCACGTGATAGGAATGGCACATAGCGCAGCTCGATGGAACTTCCGCTTCGATGGCTTCCTCGCCCCTGTGGCAATCACGACAGATCGCGAGATCGGGCAGCAGCAGATCGGTGGCGCTCTCCGATGTCTCCGCTGCGTGGCAGGTCGAACACTCTTCCTGATCATGTGCCGCATGATCGAAATAGCCATGCATCATGAAACGATCGGGCAGATTGACCGGGACCACGTCGACGCGGCCATTGGTTGTGCCCGGCAGGTGGCATTCGCCGCAAACCCCACCTGGAGCGAGCGCTCGATCAACCCCGACCAGTGAAGGCAGCGGGCGGCCGAAATTGGCATAGTATTGAGAGCCCCGTGCAAACTGACCCGGGCGCTTGCGGCCAGAAACGATCGGCCGTCGCGGAGTACGATCCATCGCCAGCAGATTGGCGCGCATTTGCTCGATATCACCGTGCGGAAGCCGACGATAGATTCCGCCGACCTGGTCAAACACCAGGCTGTGGCAGCTCTCACAGGCGCTTTCCATCTCGACCGGCTCAAAGCCGATCCGATTGGCATCTTCGCTGTGGCAGGAGCTGCACTGTAGCGCCTCGCCATACCCTTGCTGTACGCCGAGCCGCATCGCCATCCGCGCGACACCGCCGGTGGGATCCATGTGAATGTCATGCGGGAACTTGAGCCCGCTCATCTCTTTGGGATCGTCATCAAGCGAGACCCGAACCGGCTTGAGTTGATTGTGTGCGGTGAAGAAGGTCGGCTGGAATTGCGGGTGCTTGAGCCCGAAATCGCTGGCATTGCCAAGACCGGTGTCGGTCAACCGCGTATCGAGCGTGTCATGGCAATCCGCACAGAACGCTTGACTTGCAGGCTCCATCCGCGTTGGGCCTTCGTGCTCGGTATGGCAGGTGGTGCAGGCGCCGGGACCCTCTTTTCCGAAGGCTTCGGCGACCTGCCATTGCAGGGCATCGCCGAAGCTATGCGGGGCTCGGCCATCTGCAAGGCGTGGAGCAGCGGCGTGATCGCCGAGGTCTTCGTGACAGGTCAGGCAGGTGCTGTCGCGAACCGAAACGAAGGCATCCACGTGGCACGCTTCGCAATTGTCCTCCAAGCCGTGGTGAGCGAGGCTGAGCTTGCCTGTGCTCCAGGCGGAATCGAACATCACCTGGCCTGGCTCATCGGCATCGGGCTCGACCCGATCGCGAGTGAGATGAGAATAGACTGGCAGGGCCAGCAGCGCGGCGACAATTGCTAGCGAGAATACCCACGACATGGCGCGCTTGCTCGGAAGCGCGCTGGCCAAGGCGAAGCCGCGCAGGATGTCGGCTTTCCCTTCCTCGCCTTCAGCCTTGCGAATGGTGATTCCGATCGTCCCGTCATTTTCGGAAGCGACGGCTAGGATCGAAGATCCCAGTCCGATCTCGCCACCCGCGCGGGGATCGATAACCCCCTCATTGACTGTGCGCCCGTCGAGCACAAATCCAAGCGTGCCGACCGCTTCGATAGCGAGGCTTCCCGTCGGCTGGCTGAGAATCCGGACATGATTTTGTTCGACCGCCAGATCGGGCAGATGGATCTCGTTTTCGGTCGCGCGGCCTATTCCGAGCTCGGTCGTATCGACGCAGCGCTCGCGCACGATTTCTCGCCCGGCTGAGGTGAAATCAATGGTGCGGATCAGGAAAGCCATCGCGTCTGCAGCCTCACCAATAATAGAATACGCTCACCACATGCGCGAACAGCGCGGCGAGCAGAGCGATTGTTGCCGGGATATGGATGAACAGCCAGACTTCGAGCTGAGCTTTGATCCGCAAGTGACGCCGGATCTGGCCCAATTGCGCAGCGCGCCGACGAAGCAGTGAGCGCACGCGCTCCTCTGGTCCGACATTGTCATCCATGGTGGTGTAATCGTCGGGGAAGCCGTCGAGCGCCTTCTTGGTCGCGCAGCGAGGGTAGCGTCCGGTCAGACGAGCCCAGGCGCCGCCGCCGAAAGTATCTTGCTCCAAAGCCGCGATGATCAGATCGGCCTGAGCGCGATCGAGCGGCTGGGCAGCCTGGTCCAGCTGACGATCAATTGCAGCGAGCGACTCCAGCATCTCGGCACGAGTCATTTCCTTGCGGTTGGAGCTCAACTGGCTCGGGAGGACCGCATAAACCGCCACACCGTAGATCCCGGAGAACACCACTAGCAGCATAAGTGCCCAGGCGAGTGTGTGGACATTCCACCCGAGCTGGAATCCAGTGTGAAGCGTGCCGATCACCACCACCGAAAGTCCCAGATAGACATGCGCGCTGGTCCACGCCTTGAGGCTCCATTTGCCCTCGGTCATCTTGCGCTTGCGGATCCCGAGCAGGGAGAGCCAGATGATCTGCAACAGCCCGATCGAGCCAAGGGTATAGCCGTACCAGCTCCCCCCATTGGGGCGCGGCTCTTGATCGATCAGGAAGTATCCAACCAGCGCAGCGATACACAACATCGTCGCGATTTTGGCCCAGCGCATGCCCTTGTGGACGAGAAAGCTCTCATGGTCGGAGCTGCGCCGTTCTTCGTGGAAGGCAAGATCCTGGTCTGCTGCGCTGGCCATTAGTCTGCATCCTCCAACCGTGCGACCGACAAGAATTTCTCTGGCGCCACCCGGATTGCCGCTCCGGTCGGGCAAGCCCGGACGCAGGCTGGTCCGCCGTCGATCCCAGCGCACATATCGCATTTGATCGCGAGCTTGGCCTGTTCGGTTTGCTGTTTGTCGCTTTCCTTCTTGCGCCAGGAATAGGGAGCTTCGCCGGGTCCCGGCCCCAGGCCAAGCAGCATCCATTGCAAAAGGGAGGGTTTCTTTGGCGGCTTCGCGTCGAGCCGGATCACGTCATAGGGGCAGTTGCGCACGCAATTGCCGCAACCAATGCAGGTCTCATCGATGAACACCTCGCCATCAGGGCCGCGTTGGATCGCATTGGGCGGGCAATCGGCCATGCAATGCGGATGCTCGCAGTGGCGGCATGACGTCGGAACATGGAGATGCGCGTAGGTGCGCCCCGCCTCTCGATCGAGCCGCGACAGGCCTTCATGGCTGTCAGCGCAGGCCTTCTCACAATTGTCACAGCCAATGCAGAGCTTCTCGTCGATCAGCAGCACATCGGTCGCTTCCCCGATCCCGTTGTCGACCAGGAATTGCGCGGTTTCCGAATACATATCAACTGCGCTGCCGAAACTGTCCTTGCGGCTCTCGACAAAGGCGTTGACCTCGCGCCGGTTCTTCATGTCGCCAAGCGCGCGCTGGCGAAGTTCCGGGTTCTTGTCGAGCAGCGCGAGAAAACCTTCGCCGGGCAGCCGAATGACTTCCGATTTGATCGATGCCTTGATCGATGCCGAGCGGGGCTGCCCGTCAACAATCGCCATCTCGCCAAAGTAGCTTCCGGCGGGAAGGTAAGACAGGAACACTGGTCGGCCGCCGATCTCCTTTTCAACGATCATCGATCCCCGACGGACTATGAAGACGTCCTTGTCGTCGGCGCCTTCCTCGATGACTGTTTCGCCCGCGCGAACTTCCATCACTTCGGCGTTATCAACCAGCGAGGCAACATCCTGCTTGGTCAGACCCGAGCCGAACATTTGCAGCAATTGCCGTTCGATCGAAATCCGGTTGACCACCTTGGCGGCCCCAGGCGATGTGGCTAGCAGTTTGAGCGCCGCGGTCCGTGACAACTCGATCGCCACCAAAGGTTCGGCCGCGCGGATAGTCGCGCCGCGTCGACGGCCCGAGATCAGGCCAACCTCACCAAAGATTGAACCCTGCTCAATCGGGACGGTGATCGACGGGTCGTTCGGGCTGACTTCGACCGCCACCGAACCTTCGGCGATTGCAAACATCGAAGAGCCTGGCTCATTGCGCTGGAACACAGCTTCGCCCGGCGCAAAGGCACGCGCTTCGCTATCAAGCATCAATTCACGCAATTGCAGCGGCGAAAGATCGTTGAGGATCTCCACGTTCGATCCAAATATTGCGAGCCATTCATCGACGCTGCGATTGCCCGGGAGCTCTGCAAAATTCTTGGCCAGGATCGGCTCGTCAGCCGGCTTGAGCTCCGAATTGCCATTGAGGAACTCGATAACGTCATAGCCCTGGTTCATGCAGTGCTTGATCAGCGGATAGCCGGCGAGGGCGCCGATCACGTGAATGCCGGGCTTGGTCGTTTCAAACGCTGGCGAGAGCTTGGGAAAGGCGCTGCGATCCTCGCTGGTGAATTCGATCCCGATCGCCTCGACGAATTTGCGCGGCGGTTGCGATCCGGTACGGGCGATGATTCGATCGCAGCGGATCGTCTCCTCACCGTCGCGGGTTTCCAGTACCATCTCGGTCTCGCGCACCTCGGCTGGACTGGTCTCGCGGCGGACGCTGATCCGGCCGTCACGCTCGGCTTCCTCCAGCAAAGCAACGTTGGCGGGTTTTGCTCGTGCAAATTCAGCGCGGCGGTTGAGAATGGTGACGACATTGCGCTGGGCGCCATCCGCGGCCAGGCCCAGCGCATTTTCGATCCCAGCATCGCCGGATCCGACGACCGTGATGTGCTCGTCAAAATACTCGCCCGGATCGTCCAGCTGATATTGAATATGCGGCATGTCAGCACCAGGCGTACGGAGCTTATTGGGATTGCCCTGCGTGCCAATTGCTAGAACGATTGCAGCGGCGGTTACGCTCTCTCCGCTTTTGAGCTTGATCGCAAAATTGCCTTGCTCGCCTTCGATCCCCACGACCTCGGCATTGTACTGGACATTGATCTTCTGCTCGGATGATTCACGATCCCATGTCCCGAGGATCGTCTCACGTTTGCCGGCGTCAAACTCCAGATCGCTGCGCAGCACCAGATTAGAGGGCGTCGCCATAACGTGCTTGCCCTTCTGGTATTTGTAGATGGTGTCTGAGAGGTGGTCAGTCTTCTCGAGGAGGACGTGCTTCATACCCAGTGAAGCGGCGCGTGCGGCAGCGCTCAAACCCGCTGGACCAGAGCCCACGATGGCCACACGATAAGCGTCCGACAAGCCCCATCTCCCCCCAAACCGATGGACTGTTGATTTGACTACCAAAAACCAAGCGCGGAGTATAGCGCTGTCGATTGCCCACCCACGGTCGGGCTGCTAGTTCGCAGCCATGGCAGATCAGCAAGACACAGCGGTGGAAAGCGCCGGAACCTCTAAATCCGCATTTATCATTCTGGGCATTGCCGTGGTGCTGGCGGCGGCGTCGATCGCTTACAACGTTTTGGGCTCTGAATCAGGTTCTGCACCGGAGCCGGTTGCAGAGGGTGTGCAGATGACGCTGGAGCAATTGCAGGAGCGAGCTGAGGCATCCCCCGATAACGCGCTGGCGTGGCAGGAGCTTGGTTTTGCCCAGTTCCAGGGTGGCGAGTTCAATGATGCCGTGAGCGCCTATGAGCGCGCGGTCCAGATCGACGATACGCAGGCGGTGCTGTGGTCAGCATTGGGCGAAGCACGGGTCATGGCGAGTGCCCGCGATCCGATGCCGCCTGAGGCTCTCGAGGCCTTTCAAAGGGCGAATGCGATAGAGCCGAGCGATCCGCGTTCCCGCTATTTCCTGGCGGTTAAGCAGGATCTCGATGGAGATCACGAAGGTGCGATCCAGTCATGGTTGGACTTGCTCAAAGACACGCCGGTCGGTGCCCCTTGGGAGGAAGATCTTGCCCGCACGATCGATCAGGTTGGGCGGATCAATAATATTGATGTGGCGGATCGTTTGGCAGCAGTGGTCCAGGATCGTCTGCCAGCCCAGGCCATGGCAGCGCCTGACGTGCGCGGGCCGACGCAGGAGCAAATCGCTGCTGCTGGTTCGATGTCAGCCGATGATCAACGCCAGATGGCCGTTGGCATGGTTGAACAGCTGGAGCAGCGCCTCGCAGGTGATCCGAGCAATCTTGACGGCTGGGTAATGCTGATGCGCAGCCGCATGACGCTGGGTGAACCCGAAAAGGCCCGCGACGCTTTGGATGCTGCGATCGCCGCCAACCCCGCTGCGGAGCCCGGACTGCGCACGCAGGCGCAGCAACTCGGGATCCGCTAAGCTGTTTGTCGCAGTGTTTTAGACCACGCCGAACGCGAGCATCGCGTCAGCGACCTTCTTGAAACCGGCGATGTTCGCGCCCTTCACGTAGTCGACATAGCCATCGCCCTGGTCGCCATAGGTGACGCATTTCTCATGAATGCCTTCCATCAGTTCGGTCAACATTTCGCCAAGCCGTTCATGATTCCAGGCGATCCGCTCGGAATTCTGGCTCATCTCAAGGCCGGACACGGCCACACCGCCAGCATTGGCAGCCTTGCCCGGCCCATACATGATCTTGGCATCATGGAAGACGTGCACGCCCTCGAGCGTGGTCGGCATGTTAGCGCCTTCGGAAACCGCGGTGACACCATTGGCGACCAAGCTCTTGGCCTCATCCTCATTGAGCTCATTCTGGGTCGCGCAAGGCAGTGCCAGATCGGCCGCGACTCCCCAAGGACGCTGTCCTTCGTGGAAGGTCGCTCCACCAAACTCATCGGCATATTCAGATATCCGACCACGGCGGACGGTCTTGAGGGCCTTGACCCAATCGATCTTCTCTTGGGTGATCCCGTCGGGATCGTGGATGAAGCCACTGCTGTCCGACAAAGTCAGCACCTTGCCGCCCAATTGCGTGATCTTCTCCGCTGCATGAGTGGCGACATTGCCTGATCCAGAGATCACAGCGGTCTTGCCCTCGACATCCTGTCCAGCATGCTTGAGCATGTTCTGCATGAAGTACACCGCGCCATAGCCGGTCGCCTCGGGCCGCATCTGCGAGCCGCCATACTCTGTTGCCTTGCCGGTCAGTACCCCTTCCCAGCGGTTGGTGATGCGCTTGTACTGGCCAAACATGTAGCCGATCTCGCGCGCTCCCACGCCGATATCGCCCGCAGGAACATCAGTGTCCGGGCCGATATGTCGATAGAGTTCGGTCATGAAGCTCTGGCAGAACCGCATCACCTCTGCATCGGATTTGCCGCGCGGGTTGAAGTTGGCGCCGCCCTTGCCACCGCCCATTGGCAGACCTGTCAGCGAATTCTTGAATGTCTGCTCAAAGGCAAGGAACTTCAACACGCTCTCATTGACGCTCGGATGGAATCGGATGCCCCCCTTGTAAGGGCCGATTGCATTGTTGTTCTGAACGCGAAAGCCGCGTTGAACACGGATGTTGTGATTGTCGTCCTCCCAACAAACGCGAAAGCTTACGACGCGATCAGGTTCGGCAATCCGGCGAAGGATCTGGGCGGAGTGATATTCTTCCTTGTCGTCGATGAAATCGAAGATGTCCTGAGCGACTTCCTGGACGGCTTGAACGAACTCCGGCTGGCCCGGATTGCGCTTCTTCACGCCCTCCATGAAACCATTGAAGTCCACGTGATCGGATACTGCCATGCTCTCTCTCCCCCAAGATTAGCGCGACCAGCCTGATTTGTTCTCAGGAGAGGGTTATCCGCCTTTTCCGGGCGAGAAACAAGCGCTTAGAATCCAGAGGGCAAGTTCACCCTAGAGCTCATGCAGGTCCGGCCTTGCCAGCCTGCATTTGCGGTTCCGATCCTGTTAGGCAGCAGCGGCCTTCCACTGCGGTTGCTTAGGCGCGGGAAGCCCGGTCTGCGTCTCGCACGAGGCGCGCAGATCATCGAGGTTCGGACCGTAGTCGAACAGTGGTAGATCCCCACGGGAGGCTCGCATTTCGGTACGGAGAGCTTCGGTACCCGCCGCGTCGGCAACGCCGTCGGCGTCCACGACCACGCCATAGTCGCGTGCGCCCTCGGCAGTCACAAGGCCCTGACGGATCTCCAGCCCGACTAGTTCGGGATCGCGCTCAAGCGGGTCGCCCCAACCGCCACCACCCCAGGTGATGAAGTGCAGTAGATCGCCTTGCTTGACCGAAACATCCTCGACTTTGTTGCCAACCACTTCGCGCGTGCCATCGGCCCGCTCGAGCAGCTTGGTCGCGCGTGCACCAGGATGGCCGCCATTCACGCCCCATGGCGGAACGAACCATCTGTCATCATGGATCGCGATCTCGCCATCCGCGAGGAAGCGATAGGTCATGTGGATGCCATTGCCCCCACGGTGAAGGCCGGGACCGCCGCTGTCAGGCTCGGTCGAATAGCGCTCGATCCGCATCGGGAAGTAGCGCTCAAGGAATTCGTTCGGGACGTTGGTGAAGCCCGGCCACAGCGAGTGACCATCCGGACCATCGCCAAGCGGACGTCCCGGGATGCCGCCGAAGCCGATCTGGAACAGCTGGAACCATTCGCCTTCCTTGCCCGAGCGGTTGTCCCAGCCCGAATAAAATAGGTGCGGCGATGAGCTGAACCCGGCAGCGTTGAGGAATTCAGGAGTCTTCTGCCCGAGCAGGCCGCCGAGAATGTCGAATATCCGGCCCAAAGCGTGAGTCCGACCAGACAGCGCAGCCGGGAATTTCGGCTTCAGCAACGACCCTTCGGGAATGCGGACTTCGATCAAATCGTAGAACCCGTCATTGAACAGGATCTGCGGATCAAACACCATGATCATGTAGATCCCGAAAAACATCTTGAACATGTTCTCATTGAGATAGAAGTTGATCGACGCGGCAGATTGCGGGTCGGTGCCCTCGAAATCCAGGATCACCTTGTCGCCTTCGCGGCGCATGGTGCATTGGATCTTGTAGGGGCCAAAGCCCTTGCCATCGTCGCAGATATAGTCGGAGAAGCTGACCGGCTCTTCCGCCACGGCCATGGCGATCAGTGCCTTCATCGCGCGATGGTTGCGCGCCAGCAATTCCTGCGTTGCCGAGATATAGACATCGTCGCCAAAGCGCTCTGCCATTTCCACCACGCGGCGAGCAGCCACCCGGCAGCTCGCGATCAGGGCGTTCAAATCGGCCTGGCACCAGTCGGGTTTGCGGGTTTGGTGCATGACGAGCTTCATCAGATCGTCGTTGTATTCGCCCTTTTTCCAAATCTTGACCGGCGGAATCCGCACACCCTCTTCGAAGATTGAGCTGGCGCCGATCGGCATCGATCCCGGGACGCTGCCGCCAATGTCCGACTGGTGGCCGAACATCGCGGTGTAGGCGATCAATCGGCCATCCTTGAACACCGGCAGCAGCACCAACCAGTCGTTCGAGTGGCTGATCGCGCCTTCGCAGGAATAGGGATCAGACAGGAAGATCATGTCGCCATCTTCGATCGTGCCCTCAAAGCCTTTGAGGAAGCCGTCGATGAAGCTGCCGAACTGGCCGACGATCATCTTGCCCGCGGGATCGGCGATCAGCGGGAAGGCGTCGCCCTGTTCGCGAATGCCAGGTGACATTGCGGTGCGGACGAGCGTCGCGTCCATCTCGATCCGCGCGTTGCGCAAAGCATTCTCGATAATGTCGAGCGTTACCGGATCGATCGATACGGTTTCGAAAGCCTTGGGGTTCGTTTCAATGATCTGTGCTGGCATCGGATCAGCCCTCGCTTTCCGGGTTGATGAGAATATTGCCGGCGGCATCGACAGTCGCAACGCAGCCGCTTTCGACCAATGTGGTGGAGTCCATCTCGGTGATGATCGCCGGGCCGGGGATTATGTCGCCCTGCAGCAGTTTCGAACGGTCGTAGATCACCGCTGCTTGCTCGCGGCCATCCATCCATAGAGTGTGGTCGCGGATCTTGGCAGCGGAAGGATCGCCATTGCCCTTGGCGAGCTCGGCTGCCGGGAGCGCTGGAGCCTGACCCAAGGCCACGGCGCGCAGGTTCACGATCTCGTGCGGCGTATCCATGTTGAAGGTGAACAAGCGGCGGTGCTCATCGTCGAACCGAGCAAGAATGCCTTCGATCCCATCGGCCTCGAGGATCGCCTCATCGATTGTCAGCGGAACTTCAAAGGCTTGGCCGGCATAGCGAATATCGACTTCGAACTCGGCCGTGATCTGATCTTCTGCCACGCCATCGGCCAGCAGCTCTTCGCGCGTCTGCGTCGCCATCTCGCGCAGCACCTGCACGAGGTCATCGACCGAGGTGTCCTTGGCGAGTTTGGAGAAACTCCGCGCAGTCTCTGTCCGCATCCGCGTGGTGGCATCACCGAGCGCACACAGCACACCAGGCGAGACCGGAGAGACAGCCGGCCAGGATCCCATCAGCTTGGCCACGGCGTTGACATGCAGAGGACCGGCTCCACCGAAGCCCATGACCGCGAACTCCCGCGGGTCATAGCCTTGCTGGACCGAGATCATCCGCAGCGCGCCGAACATGTTCTCATTGACGATATCGATGATCCCGCGCGCGGCCTCCATCAGGCTGACGCCGAGCGCATCGGCCACGGTCTGGACCGCTGCCTTGGCGCCTTCGCGGTCGAGCTGGAACGAACCGCCGAGCAGATCTTCAGGGAGATAGCCCAGAACGACATTGGCATCGGTGACGGTTGGAACTTCGCCCCCCTTGCCATAAGCGACGGGGCCCGGGACTGCGCCAGCGCTCTCGGGTCCGACCCGCAAGGCGCCGGTCAACTCAGGCACATGCGCGATTGAGCCGCCGCCGGCGCCAACGGTCTTCACGTCGAGAGCCGAAGCACGGACCGAAAGGTGACCGACTTCGGTGGTACGCTGGCGCCGCGGCTCCAGCCCTTCGATCAGCGCGACGTCGGTCGAGGTGCCGCCGACATCGAGGGTCAGAATATTCTTGAGACCTGCATTCTTGGCGACCCACAGCGCGCCGGTCACTCCTCCAGCGGGGCCTGACATCAATATGTTGACCGGTTGCTCCTCGGCCTTTTGCGAACTCATCAAGCCGCCGTCTGATCGCAGAAGCGAGAGCCGACCTTTGAGCTCTTCCGCTTCAAGCTTGTCGCGCAGGTTCGAGACATAATTGCCGACCACGGGGCGCACCGCCGCATTGGCGACCGTCGAGAGCGTGCGCTCATATTCCTGCATCTCGGGCAGCACTTCGTGGCTGAGCGAGACCGGTATGCCGGGCAATTCTTCCGCTGCGAACTCCCCAATCCGCGCTTCGTGCGCGCCGTTAACATAGGCATTGATCAGGCTGACCGTCAGCGCTTCGACGCCATTGGCTTTAAGCTTCTGCAAAGCTGCACGGACCGCGTCTTCGTCGAGCGGGCGAACCTCTTCGCCATTCGCGCCCATCCGGCCCGGGACGTCAATCGTGTTCTCTAGCGCGGCGAGCGGCTGCGGCTTGGGCCATACGATCCATGCGGCGAGACCACCCGGAACGAAGCTCCGCGCGATCTGCATGATATCGCGATAGCCTTCGGTGGTGATCAATCCGACCTTGGCACCCTTGCCCTCCAGAACGGCATTGGTCGCAACGGTCGTCCCATGAAGGAAGTAGGCAATATCGCTGGCCGAGACTCCCGCTTCGGCGGTGATCGCCTTCACACCATTGAGGATACCCTCGGAGCTGTCGTGCGGGGTCGACGGTGTTTTGTGCCGCCAGAAATTGCCGGTGTCCTCATCAAACAGTAGCAGATCGGTGAATGTGCCGCCTACGTCGACACCCAGCCTATATGTCATGTTCTCTCCCCGCTTGGGTAGAATGGTCAGGCCGCGCGCGCGACCAAAGAGGGCAGTTCGCGGCCCAAAGAGTCCGCGAACCAGTGATTGGCGGCGATGGCTGCATCCAGATCGATGCCTGCCTCAACGCCAGAATTCTGCATCAGATAAATCAGGTCTTCGGTCGCAATGTTCCCGGTCGCCTTGGGCGCGAAGGGACAGCCGCCGAGTCCGCCGAGCGAAGCGTCGAACACCCGGACGCCCGCCTGGTAGGCAGCCCATGCATTGGCGATGCCGGTCCCGCGCGTGTTGTGAAGGTGGCATCGCATCGGGATTTTGCCATCAAGCAGCTCACCCAGGCGAGCGAAGAGATCCTCTACCTGTGACGGGACGCCGACGCCGATTGTGTCGGCCAAGGCAATCTCGGCCGGCGCTTCGGCCGCCATCTCTTCCGCAATCGCAAGGACTGTGTCAGCTTTGACCTCGCCCTCGAATGGGCACCCAAAGGCTGCAGATATGGTGACTTGGGCCGACATGCCCTCAGCCTTCGCAAAGCGCAGCATATCGCGGTTTTCGGCGATGCCTTCAGCGATGGTCTGACCCTGGTTCTTCTGCCCAAAGGTGTCGCTCGCCACGAGAACACAACCCGCCTGGTCGATCCCGCGGCCCTTGCCATCCTGTGGGCCGGTTTCGCGCGTGGCCAGAGCCCGCATCACGCCACGCTTGTTCAACGTCAGGCCGATGTAAGTCGTGTCGTCGCGATCGGGCAGCCCGGCGATCACTGCCTCCGCATCGGCCATCTGCGGCACTCTCTTGGGATGAACAAAGCTAGCCACCTCTAGACGACGCACACCGTAATCCAGCATCCGTGTGATCATCGCCAGCTTGGTCTCGGTCGACACAATCTCCGGTTCATTCTGCAGCCCGTCGCGCGGGCCGACTTCGACCAGTTCAATCGCGGAATCTGCAAAATTGGGTGTCATGGGAATCGCTTTGGTCCGGGGTGGAATGAGGTGCCTGATACGCAAATTGTATACAAAAGCAAATCTTGCGTTTATAGGCGCGGTCCCCGTTGCGGCCCGCATTGTGCTGATAGAACCCCGTTCATGGCGTTCCGTTCCCTCTATGCGCTTGAGCGTGCCGCCAACCGAATCGGTAAAGTGAAAGGCAAGAAATGGCGCAGGGTGCACTCGACGGATTGCGGCTGATCGAAATGGGACAGCTGATCGCTGGCCCCTTCTGTGGCCAATTGATGGCAGATCACGGTGCTGAGGTGATCAAGATTGAACCGCCAAAAGTTGGCGACGCCATGCGCAATTGGGGGCAGGGGATCCCTTTGTGGTTCTCTGTGGTCGCGCGCAACAAGAAGTCGATCACGCTCAATCTGCGGGAGAAAGAAGGCCAGGCGATCGTCCGCCAGCTTGTCGAAAAGGCCGACTTCCTGCTCGAGAACTTCCGCCCGGGTACGCTCGAGCGCTGGAATCTCGGCTGGGAAGAATTGTCCGCGATCAACAAGGCGCTGATCATGATCCGCGTCTCGGGTTATGGTCAGAGCGGGCCCTATTCGAGCCGTGCTGGCTATGGCGGGATCGGTGAGGCAATGGGTGGAATGCGCTATGTTGCCGGTGAACCCGACCGCCCGCCGAGCAGGGCAGGGCTATCGATCGGCGACTCGCTCGCCGCTACCTATGCCTGCCTCGGCGCGCTGATGGCGCTCAACCATCGGCACCGGACTGGCGAAGGCCAAGTGGTCGATTCCGCGATCTACGAAGCGGTTTTAGCGATGATGGAATCAACGGTGCCGGAATACACCGTGACGGGCCATATTCGGGAGCGGACTGGCTCGATCCTGCCCAAGATCGCGCCCTCGAATGTCTATCCTACCAAGGACGGCAGTGTGCTGGTCGCGGGCAATCAGGACAGTGTCTGGAAGCGGATGGCCGCGATGATGGGTGTGCCAGAGCTGGGCGATGATCCGCGCTACAACAGCCATGTGGCGCGTGGAGAGCGTCAGACCGAACTCGACGACATGATCGGCGAATGGACCAAGCAGCTCACCAGTATTGAAGTGCTTGAAAAATGCGAAGAGTTTGCGGTTCCTGCCGGCAATATCTTCCGCGCTCCAGAGATGCTGGCTGACCCTCATTTTGAGGCGCGCGATGCGATCATCGAGCGCCATCACCCCAAGCACGACAATTTCAAGATGCAGAATGTCGCGCCCAAACTTTCCGCCACTCCAGGCAATGTCGACTGGGTCGGGCCGGAGCTCGGGGAGCACAATGAGATGATCTATGGCGAGCTGCTTGGTATGGACAGCTCGACCATGGCTGACCTTGAACAGCGCGGGATTATCTAAGCTTTAAGGGCTCTAAGGATCGTTGCCGGCGCGCGTCGTGCTGTGGGCGCGATCGTCCTCCACGGCCTGTGAAAATGCGTGGAAGGCGCGCCGCAGATGACTTCCCATCACGGCCCGCGCCCAGCTCGGATCGCGCGCGGTGAAGGCAGCAATCAGCTCATCATGATCGCGCGCCGACTGTTTCAAATCCTCGACAGAATATTTGCGCGCAGTCCGTAGCACCACGGGCTGCTCGACCAGCATCGCTAGCACTTCAGCGAGCCGTGGTGAATGAGCCGCATCCGTGATCAGTTCGTGGAAGACCCTGTTGGCGTCGAGAAAGCTCTCAACATCGGGCGGGCTTTGCTTGACCGCCTCGTGAAGCTTCTGGTTGATCGTTACCAGTTGCTCGATCTGTTCGAGCGAAAGCCGACCGGCCGCGCGTTCAGCGGCGTGCCCTTCGAGCATCTGCCTTAGAGTGAACATCTCGTCCACTTCGTCGCGTGACCACTCAGCGACGAAGATGCGGTTTGACTCATTTCGGACTAGCAAGAGTTCGCGCTCGAGCCGCCTGACAGCTTCACGCACTGGGGTTCGGCTGACGCCGGTGATCTGGGTCAGGCGTTCCTCTGTGAGCTGCTGGCCGGGCTCCAGATTGCCGTCCAGCAAATAGCTGCGGATCTTGTCGTAAGCATTGTCGGAAGCACGTGTCACATTTTTGTCCCTTGGCAATTCCGACAGGGGATTGGGCTAGCAATTTTTCTTGACGAGGGCAAATTGTATACAATATGGGGCGCTCGGATGGTGGCGTCCATTCTGTTTGTTGCGCTCCGCTGGCCTCTCAGGCTGATTCGGATCACCGCTATGGGAACGGCGGAACAAGCGGTCGACCAGGGGACAAAATTGCGGTGCCGCTCGGCTTGAGCGGCCACTTTGGGGGAGCCAAAGGCCTGAGGGCCAAGTGGTTCCGATACATTCGGTTCAGGGAGAACCAGCAAATGAAGATGTTTAAAGCCAGCCTCGCCTGTGGAGTCGCTTTTGGTGGAATGGCTCTGGCCGCCCCGGCTGTTGCGCAGGATGCAGGCGGAGACGCCGCCAGCGAAAATGATGGCAATGCGATCATTGTTACCGCGCGTCGGCAGTCTGAGACACTTGCCGAGGTCCCGACCGCGATTACCGTCTTTACCGCCGATGCACTGAAATCGGCGGGCATCGAAAGCGCTGACGACTTTGTACAGCTCACTCCTGGTGTGACGATCGTCACAGGAACCGCAGAAGCCGGCGACACGCAAATCAACATCCGTGGTATCAACGGCGCTCGTGATGCCGAGAGCTCGGTCGCGCTGGTGGTGGACGGAATTCTCAAGACCAACACCGCGCAGCTCAACCAACGCCAGGGCACGCTGCGGCAGGTGGAGATCCTCAAGGGTCCGCAAGGCGCGCTCTACGGTCGCAATGCGGCCGCTGGCGCGATCGTGATCCAGACCCTCAAGCCCTCGGATGTGCTGGAAGGTGGCTTCCTCGTCTCGGCGGCCGAAGACGCGACCTATTCAGCGAATGCCTACATCGCGACGCCGGTGGGTGAGAACGCTGGCGTTGTTCTGTCGGGAAGCTACTTCGTCACCGACGGTTCCTACTTCAACCGCTTCCTCAACAACCGTTCGGTTGATGATCAGGAATCATGGTCAGTTGACGGCCGCTTCATCGCCGATGCCGGTCCGGATACTGAAATCGACATCAAGGCCCGCTATGCCAAGGTGACCGGGGCGTCGATTAACTTCAACGCTTCGTTCCATCTCCCGAATTTCGCCGGCGTTGACCCGACTTTCTTCGAAGATGTGAACGACCACCCGTTTGATTTCTACTCGAACATCGATCCGATCAACGAGCAGCAGACCTTCGAGATGTCGGCCAAGATCGAACATCAGTTCGAGAACATGACGTTGACTGCCTGGGCGCTGTACAGCGATGTCGACCAGCTGCTGACCGCAGACGGCACCTCGGCTGACTTTGCGCGCTTCACATTCCCGGGGGCGACCCCAGACTCGGTTGCAGCGTCAAACTCTTGCTTCGCCACAACCGCGGCGCTGACCGGTTTCCCGACCAATCCTCCAACCTTTATTGGTCAGACCCCGGTGCCTTTCATTTTCGACCCGGTCACCGGTTCAACGTTCGGCCCCTACAGCCCGACAACCTGTGACGGAACACAGTTGCAGATCCGCCAGCAAAGCGATTTCAGCGCCGAGGTCCGCCTGGCTTCGAATGGCGATGGTCCGCTCGATTGGCAGCTGGGCGCCTATTACCTGCACATCGACCGTGAAGTGGGTGTCAGCCTTGGTGCTGATCTCGGCAATGGCGTTTCGCGTGATCTGTTCAATCCGGCAGGGTCAGCCAATCCCACGACCCAGCTTTACAACGATGACTTCTCGACCGACGTCTTCGCCGTGTTCGGCTCGGTCGACTGGGAGGCGACCGATCGCTTGGTGATCGGGGTGGCCGGCCGCTACGATATTGAAGACCGGAACGTCACTAACCTCGTTCCCACTGCCACCGACCCCTTCGGTGGCGGACCAATCAATCCTGGTCAGGCCTTTGGTCCTATCGCGGATCAACAAGCGACGTTCCGCCAATTCCAGCCCAAAATCTCGCTGCGCTATGAAGTTGGCGATGATGTGAACCTTTATGCCAACTGGGGCATCGGCTTCAAATCGGGCGGCTTCAACAACCAGGGCTCGGCAGCGATCGTCGATCAAGCGTTCAATCAGTTCATAGGAACCAACGTCCTGATCAATGATCTCTTCCGCAAGGAAAAATCCTCCGCCTTTGAGGTTGGTATCAAGGGCGAATTGCTCGACGGTGCCGTTACCTTTGATCTCGCTGGCTATTACACTGAGATCGACGACATGCAGTTCTTCGAGTTCTTCGTCGGGGCGTTCGGTCTGCTGCGTGTGGTTTCGAACATCGACGAAGTCGAAGTCTATGGGGCTGAACTCAATCTGACCGCGGAAATTTTGCCGGGTTGGGACATCTATGGTTCCGCCAATGTCACCGAGAGCGAGATTAAGGCCAATGCCTCGCGGCCGAACACGGTCGGCAATGAATCGCCTTATACAGCGGAATACACGATCAACATTGGGTCGCAGGTGGATGTGCCACTGAACGATCAGATCGATTTCATCGCACGCGCGGATTACCGCATCACCGGCCCGACCTGGTTCCACACGGTCCAGAACAACACTTCGCCAACGCTGTTCAGCGGCTTGCTGCCGGGCTCAGCTTTGATGCTGCCGGCTTTCGTTGGCGATGCGGATTACTCGATCACCCAACGCGACGAATTCGGCATTTTGGACGTCCGTGTTGGAGTGGAGATAGATGATTTCTCAATCGTCGCTTTCGCCGAGAACCTTACCAACGAGCGGTATCTCAACGAGGTCATCCCGGCGATTGAATTCGGCGGATCGTTTCTTTCACCGGGCGGTCTGCAGCGCTTCGGGTTCGAAGTTGGCTATGAATTCTGATCAATAGAGCCCAAAAGGGTCGCATGACTGTTGACGCACAAGACAATTACGCAGGCGTCTATGACAACAGGATAGGGTTCGGCCAACGGCCGGCCCTCATCCTTATCGACTTTGTGCAGGCCTATTTTGATCCTGCTAGCCCGCTCTATGCCGATTTCAGCGGCACACTCGCGGCCGCGATTGAATTGCGCGCGGCGGCGCGAGCGGCTGGGATCACGGTGATCTACACCAATGTTGTCTATCACCCTTCGCTCAAGGATGGGGGCCGATTTGCTCAGAAGGTCGCGCCACTTGCCGGCTTTGCCAAGGGACACCGCTTTGGTGAATGGGCGGAAGGGCTCGACCCCGCCGACGACGAACTGATCATCTCCAAACAATATGCCAGCGCATTCTTTGGAACTTCGCTCGCCTCGACCTTGACGGCTGGAGGTCATGACAGCCTGATCATCTCGGGTCTGACAACCAGTGGATGTATCCGCGCAACTTGCGTTGATGCGTGTCAGCACGGCTTCATACCCTTGGTCGTAGAAGAGGCTGTCGGGGATCGCCACGATAACCCCCATCGCGCCAATCTGTTCGACATGAACGCCAAATATGGCGACGTCGTATCCTTGGCCGAGACGATTGAGGCTCTGGAGCGCTAGTCAACTGCAGAGAGTTGATCGGCAAAACGCTTGAAGCGGCGAGCGGGAGCGAGATCAAAACCGCTCGAATTTGCGCAATGGGTGGCGACGGCCCAGCCCCTGTTAGCTTCGATCAGAACCGGTCCGGTCTCGGTAACTGCTAAATCCCACCCGACCATCGGGACCTTGGGGGCAATCAACTTATGCGCGTTCTGGCTCAGTTCGATTAGCGATTGCCAGTGTGGGATCACAACACCGGAGAGTTTTGCACCTGTTGTGGGGTGGCAATCAGTTTTGGCGGCAGATCGATGGCTGAATGGCGCAATTCGCCCGGTTTCTTGTTCGATTGGGACGATCGCCCAGTTTCTCGCGATGGGCAGAGATTCGTCCAAAGGAATTTCGGCGAGGGCCGACAGGCATTCAGTATTGTTTCCCTGACACGCGGTCACGACCCTGATTGTCAGTGGGGTGGTTCCGACCAGATCTCTTAGCTCCGCAAGGTTCTGCAAGACGGGCTGCATCACCAGCGGTTCGCCAGGGCAATGAGAGTCCAGGATGCTCGGCCAGCTTCCAGTTTTCTCGCCCCGGCGTGAGATGAGAATGAGCATTTCGGAACCCTTCCGCTCTATAATTGCACAACCGCGCGCTTGATGGGCGCGGTCGGGCTTTATGAACATCGGGAGATCCATTTCCCGCGGTTGGGCGCGGTCAAGCCTCATGAGCTTTGTAGGAATATGTGGCAGCGCGTGCCGTTCGCAGGCGTCCGCAAAATGCGATTTCGCAGTCAGCGGGAGGCACTCCAGGTCTTGCTGCAACACCTGAAGGTCGAATTGAAGGAGCAGAGAATCGCGAAGGGCAATCACCTCAGCAAGATGATCCTTGAACAGTCTGACCTCGAACGGATGGATACGATCGCGCAGCAAGTGGGTTCGAACATCCCACAACCTTTTAGAATCGCGAAAAGCTGGAGCCGCGGAGCGCCAGAACCATAGCTCCGCCTGCAATCGCCCCAAAGGAGATTTGGTTCGCGATGCCAAGCTGCTGATTGTCGCTGAGGACCATGATCGGCGAAGGCTTCTCAGGGCTTGGGCGATCGAATTCGGCATGATTAGCTATGGCAGAAGATAGGCCACAAAAGGCGAATGGGTTAGCGCCAGCGGGTAACCACTCACCTTGACACTTCCCGCATCAAGCCACGCATGGGTTCCGACCTCTTCTGCCGGCTTGTCCTGCTCTGCACCGAAGGTCATCACGCTTTCAATCCCGCGCTTTGACAGCATTCTTCGGGCGACCAGCGCCATGGGCAGACAGACGACCTCTACCGGCAGATGCCGTTCGACCTTCCAGACTGCCCAGCCCACCTGGCGAGCAAGCCGCTGCTGTTGTTCGCTGAGGGCGATCGACAAATTATGGGCATTGCCCTCGTTTGGCCTAACTGCTCGGCCAAAGAAGCGACCTTGGTGTTTGAAAGGCAGGAGCGTGAACAGCGCCTTGAGTGCGAGCAAGCGCCATCCCGCTTCAATGACCAGATTCCGCAAAGCGGGATCCATGCGAACCACAACCATTAAGCGATGGCCAAGTCGCAGCATCGGATTGGAGATCTGGTCAGCCTTCTTCGGCAAGGATGGCACCTTCCTTCTCAAGCTCTGACAGGCATTCAGCTATGTCATTTCGCACGGTTGCCTCGTCGACCTCGAAGATATTCATCAGCTCCTCGACAAGTTCTTCTTGGTTCCTTGGAGCTTCGAGAGCAGCCCAAATTGCTGCGGCACTCTCGTTGAGCGAGATGAAGCGTCCGCTCTCGCCATGCATCATCAGGACTTCGTCCTTGACCCGGGTATCAAACCATTCGTCTGATCTGCGAAAGCGGCTCATGAATCCATTTCTCTCAAAGTTTCTGCAGGGATTGCTTAGCTAGGCTCATAGCCCATCCTCTTCATCATAACAGCGTGATCTCTTTCCACTTGCGCAATCTGCTCTGGGGTGAGTTCATCGCGCCACGCGCCGCTTTCTCCGCGCCTGAAGAAGGTCCTGCCCTTTGGCGCCTCTCTAAACTTGGACGCGGCTTCCTGAGCTTGCAGTCGTTCAAAGCTGGCCAATTCAACAGCGTTGGCGACATCATCCATCGAATGCGTCCTTCCAGCAAAGCTCAAAGCACCATGGATGGTCCCGACTGGATCTGCCTTCAATTGCTCGTATCGAATCAGATGAACCGGGATATCCCTTTGATCAAGCCAGCTCGTTGCATGCCCACTCCATCCGAGCATCTGTTGGCGAAGCTGATTGGGCTGCGAATTGAGGCTGCCACAGAATGGTGAGGCGTTCTTCCCCATGAACGCGATTGCGCTATCGATATCGGATCCCAGGTGATTGGCCAGGGAAGGGGCGACATCGCGTGGATCCCTGACGATCAGAATAGCGCTGTTGGCAGCATTTGCGCCGCCAAGCAGTGGCTCATTGCGATCCGTATAGGTCCAGGCGTCATGGCACTTGATCAGCCTGGTCTTCGAGTCGATCCGATCTTCGTCTTCCGCCTTTTGCATGGGGTCATCGAAATCTGCTTCGTCTTCTTGTGCCATTGCTTGGTAAAGCATTGGTCGCATTCGATCGCATTCCTCGTGCGTCAGAATACCGGATTCAAGTAGAAGGATATTGTCGAATGGAGCACGGGCGCTGGCAATGCCGCCCCGCTCGGGCAGGTCATTGATGTCCACCGGCTCATTGTCTTCGGCATAAAGATTCGCAGTCACCATGCGAAACCAGGTGTTTCCTGACTTGGGGTATGAAGCGAGCCAAGTGAACCCAGGCATTACTGCTCACCCAATCCAATTTCTTGCCAATGCTGCTCCAACTTATCGACGGTCTCGTCGATCTGTTTGAAGTTCAATGGGCGCTTGAGAATGAACACGCCTCCGTTGGACGCGATCTTGGTAGTAGCCTGGAAATAATCGACTTTCTGCCCGAGCTGCCACATAATCCTCGGTCGAAAGGCATTGCGCCGAATGATCATGGCCGCGTCAGCTAGATTTGGCTGTTCAATTTCGAAAGCATCCTTGGCGCGAGCTTCCCGCAGGTCATAGACAGCTGCGATTGGAGCGGGCTCGATCTGCGCACTGCTGGGTTCGACATAGAACTTGTGGATTTGATGGCGAACACCGTCCCCTTGCCTTTCCTTAAGGTTCAACTTGTCGATGGCCTTCTCCCAGAGTTTGTGCTTCCTGCCGTCTGGAAAGACTAATGGGGGGCCGTCACGACCGTAGTCCAAGGCACACAGATCGTCACTTAACATCGTGTAGTTTCGTCGCCCCAAAGCTGCTGCCATTGTCGACTTTCCGGCGCCAGACTGTCCGCAAAAGAGTACCGCCTTGCCGTTCACAAGCATCGCGCTGGCATGCAGGACCACCCTACCGCGCAAGTGCTGCAGCAGTCCCATCACACTGCCTGTCAGAAAGGCAGTCAGTTCTTCAGGTGGCAGGTCGCCTTCCGGCTGAAACACAATCTCCCTTGCGTCCTTTATTAGGAATCTTCCTACGCCTGGTGCGCGGAGAAGAAAGACATTTTCAGAGAGCTGCCAGTTTGGGCCACTGTTCTCCAATGGTCGATCTAGCTCGGTTGGCACGTCACCCTGAACAATCTGAACTTCCGGCGACCCCGATCGCTTCTCAGAGGGTATCAAGCCTGGCAGTTTGATGTCGCTGACCAGTTCCAATCCGCAAGCCATGTAGCTGAAATCCAAATCTTCAATTGTGTTCGGATCTTTCACTTGAGTCCCTCTGAAGTTTCGTGGGTAAGCCACTGCTGTGCCGCCGCTAGATTGTGCAGCGTCCGAGCTTCGGCTGGAGCGCCTCCTACAGTGGCCTGTTCGCTTAAGCACCGCTCAACTGCAGCCTCTAAACGTTCTCTATTGATCAGGCTTGCCAAGCGCGAAGACAATCCGTCTTTTAGCTCCTCCACGCTCCCCATCTGCCCGGCCACGACTTGCTGTCCTCCAGAGTTTGGTAAGGCACTGCCCATGTATTTGCTTGGCTGCATCCGAACTCTATCCAAGACTATGCCATCGATCGCTCTTCGATGCAGGTATCGACCCATTGTTGGACTTACCTTTTCTATCGTCGGAGCGGCTAGCCATTGCTGAATCAGCCTTGGGTCTAGCAATGGCCATGAATATTCAATGCCATAGCTTGCGGACACAAGGCTGCAACTCTCCGTTCGGGTGGAGACGAAAGCCTTTTCGAGCATGCCGATCGCAAACTCATTGAGCGTGTCGAAGGGAGCATCCCATTGGGCACCTTCCAAAATACGGGGTTCGAGATTGATATCTTGTTTCACATCTTGAAGTAGAAGGGAATCTTGCAGGCGCCGGCGCGCGCCCGTCAAAAACCGGTCAACAAACTCGCGCTTCTTTCTGTTTGTATAGACGGCCTTTCCGAACCGTAGCGCCTTTGTTACCGGATTGCCGGGCAGGACATTCCAAAGCGCCCTGTATTGCCGAGTGTGGAGCAGGTCCCTGCGGTGATTGCTCGCATAATTAGTGACCCCTTCATCGCCGCCAAATCCTGAGAACAGTGTTCTGATCCCCAGCGTTTTGGCAAGCCCGAAAAATGGAATATGGCCCACAGCATTGCCATGCTCCGCCGGATGACCAAGCACCTCAATGCCCCTCTGGGTCGACGCTCTACCGCCGTCACCGAGGGTGAATAGGTGGTTGTTCCTCAGTCCGGCATGCCGGCTAACGCCTAAGATAGCGGCTGGCTCATCTTCGCTCGTTACATAGCCAAACCCGTGCAACATGGTGTCGGGATCGGGTGTCAATCGCGGCGCAAAACCGGCGATTGTCGAGGAGTCGATGCCTCCGCTGATCTCCACACCGATGGGATCAGGCCGCCCAAACCTCTCTGCAACAACTTGCTCCAGAACAGCACGATATTCCGCCACTACCTTAGGGTTTCTGTGATGGCTGGCCAGAGAACTGACATCGAACTGGTGGTATCGCTTGAGTGTCAGGCCGCTGCCACTGCTGAGCAGATAGTGGCCGGGCGGGATCTTGGATATCTCGGCAAAAGGAGTACGCTCCGTGCTCATACTGATTCCGGAGATGAATTCGGCCAACCAAGAATCGGATATATCGAAGGGCCGATCCGCCAAAGCCTGCAGCGGCGGGATCGATGTAGATATCAGCAGCTGCGAGCCGAGATCGGCAAAATATAGCGGCCGGATGCCCATTGCATCTCGCAAAGCGAAGAGACTTCGCGAATTGGGATCATAGATCGCCAATGAGAACTCACCGATCAGGTGATCGCAACATTCAGGACCCCATTTTCTCCAAGCGGCAAGGGCCATTTCAGGCTGAGAATTCGGTAGGCGCCCGAGCTTGGCTTGCAGCGATTGGCGATCGAGAATTGTACCCCAAACAACTGCGACGGCACCGCTCTCCCGACATTGGGCCAAGCGGGCGATGCCACCATCGGCTGGATCGTCGGATGAGACAATCAACGCCGTTTCATCTGACCAGCTGCGCTGTCGCTCCAACAAGCGGTGAGGAAAGATCGAGTGTGACAACACTCGCTTGCACCATTTCGAGTCCAGCTGTTTGTTTCTCTCGATTCGTAGGGCGAACATGCTGGAATCCGGATCTATCTGGTGATTTCCTGAGTCAGCGATTGGTGGCCTATCATCGCACACTTGGCAATCATCTGCTGAGCGCATTGCTCGACAATTGAGTGATTGCGGGACGCTAGGAACTGCCACGTAGGTGGTGTTTGCGAATCAGGTGTTGCGGTGAACCTACATTGTGGTTTGTGTCCAAGCCACAATGGAAAGTTCGATTGGAGCAAGGTAGAATTGCATCGTACGATCTCTGCAGTCCGAACGCCGCGCTTTCTACAACGAAGGATCAATCGCTCGAATTGACTTTACGGCATGCGGGCTTTTCCAAAGTGACCTCACTCAATGCTTCGCTCAATCCCAGCGAGACTGGCGATTTGCCGTCGAAAAATGCTAGTGCGGCCGACTGGAAAAGAGCTTGCCTATCGCCCCCGTTCTGCGTCTAGTAGGTAGCAGATCGCGTACCTGTTGTCGCATTTGCTCCTGCAGACAGTGAGCGCGAACGAAGAGTTTCTGGGAGAGATTCAGATGAATTTGGAATTCAACGCTGAGGAAATCGCATTTCGGGAAGAGGTGCGCAGCTTTATTGAGGCCAACTATCCCAAGCATCTTGGTGACACGGGCTTGCGCGAAGATCTGGCACGCGAAGATTTCGTCGCTTGGCACAAGGTGTTGGGTGACAAGGGCTGGTCGGTTCCGGCCTGGCCTACTGAATATGGCGGCACCGGCTGGAGCCCGACTCAGCGCTATATCTGGTCAGAGGAAAACGCGCGCATCAACGCGCTGATGCCGCTGCCGTTTGGCGTTTCGATGGTGGGTCCCGTGATCTACACCTTTGGCAATGAGGAGCAGAAGGCACAGCATCTTCCCGGGATCCGCAGTGGCAACGTGTGGTGGTGTCAGGGCTATTCGGAGCCAGGCGCTGGTTCTGACCTTGCCTCTCTCAAGACGACCGCCGTGCGCGATGGCGATCACTATGTGATTAATGGCCAGAAGACCTGGACCACCCTGGCGCAATATGCCGATTGGGGTTTCTTCCTTTGCCGCACCGATCCGGATGCGGCGAAACCGCAAGAGGGCATCAGCTTCATCCTGGTCGACATGAAGACCCCTGGCATCGAGGTGAAGCCGATCAAGCTCATCGACGGCGGATATGAGGTCAATGAGACCTGGCTCACCGACGTTCGAGTGCCGGTTGAGAACCTGGTCGGTCAGGAGAATATGGGCTGGACCTACGCCAAGTTCCTGCTCGCGCACGAACGCAGCGGGATTGCTGGCGTTGCGCGGTCGAAGCGTGGCGTCGAGAAGCTGCGTGAGATCGCGGGCAATGAGACCATCGACGGCGAACCGCTGATGAGTGACTTCGACTTTGCTCGTAAGGTGAGCCAGTTGGAGATCGACCTGGCTGCGCTCGAATACACCGAACTGCGCACGCTCGCCGGCGAGCAGGCTGGCAAGGGGCCGGGGCCGGAGAGCTCGATCCTCAAGATCAAGGGAACGGAGATCCAACAGCGCCTGACTGAGCTCACCCTCGAAGCGGTCGGAAGCTATGGCACTCCGATGTATGGCTCAATTGCGGATGTCGGTTCGAACCAATATCCGATTGGCCCTGACTACGCGCAGCACGCTGCATCAACTTACTTCAACATGCGCAAGACTTCGATCTATGGCGGATCCAACGAGATCCAGCGCAACATCATCACAAAGATGATCCTCGGCCTTTAAGGCTGCGAGAGATCACGGAGGGGTATCGTGGACTTCAATTTCACCGAAGAGCAAGACATGGTGCGCGACGGCCTTTCAAGGCTAGTGCGTGAGCAATATGGCGCCGAAGCGCGGCGCGAAGTGGTCGCCAGCGAAGCCGGTTGGCGCCCAGAGATTTGGGCGCAATTGGCCGAGCTCGGGATCCTCGGCATGCCATTCAGCGAAGACGATGGCGGCTTTGGCGGCGGTCCAATCGACGCCATGGTCGTCATGGAAGAATTCGGCAAAGGCTTGGTGGTTGAGCCGTTCGTTCCGACTGTCGTGTGTGCCGGTGGCTTCCTCAAGCACGCTGGCACAGCCGCTCAGAAAGAAGAACACATTGGCGGGATCGTCGACGGTAGTCAGGTTTTCGCCTTCGCTTATGCGGAGCCGACAGGGCGTTATAACCTCTCTGATCTTCGAACCACTGCCAAGAAAGACGGCGATGGCTATGTTCTCAACGGTCACAAGGCTGTCGTTATCGGAGCACCGTGGGCAAGCCATCTGATTGTGACCGCACGCACCGCTGGAGAGCGGCGAGATGCAGAGGGCATCTCGGTCTTCATCGTCGACAAATCAGCCAGCGGGGTCGTCACTCGCGATTATGTAACGGTGGATGGCCGCCGGGCTTCGGAAGTCTATTTTGAGAATGCCAGGATCCCCGCCGACGCACTGATTGGCGAAGAGGGCGCAGCTCTGCCTCTGATTGAGCGTGTCACTGATGAGGCCATCGCGGCCCAATGTGCCGAGGCTTGTGGCGCGATGAAAATCGCCCATGCGATGACGCTTGAATATTCGAAGCAGCGCAAGCAGTTCGGCGTGCCGATTGGCTCATTTCAGGTGCTTCAGCACCGCATGGTCGACATGTACACGGAGTATGAACAGGCGGTTTCACTGACCTATTTCGCGACACTGAAGCTCGATGCGGAAGAACGCGAACGTAAGCTCGCCGTTTCAACCGCCAAGGTTCGGATTGGCCAGGCTGCTCATCACATTGGTCAGGAAGCAATCCAGATCCACGGTGGCAATGGCATGACCGATGAATATGCGATTGGTCATTATTTCAAGCGCCTGACAATATTTGACTCCGAGTTCGGCAATGTCGATCACCACATGAAGAGGCACATCGCGCTCTCTTGATGGCGCGCGTGAGACACGGGTCGAGCGATCAATTTTGGGCCGCTCGACTCATGCGCCAGCCTAGTTGTTCATGCGAACAAAGTTGCGCCGCTTGAGCGCACTCAGGAGGTCGATCACCTCGCTGGTGCAGGTGGCATGGTCTATCTCAAACTCTTCCTGGAGGGCCGATACCAGTTCTGCGACAAGCGGGTTGTGCTCGAGCAATTCCCAAATTCTGCGGCCTGTATCCTGTAGCGAATAGAACCGTCCGTCACTCAGGCTCAGTAGCACCAGGCCTTCATCGGTTTCGGCGAGTATACACTGGTCCGTGCGCTCTATTCTGCTGTCGCTCGTGATGGTCATGGGGCTGCGCCTAGGGTTCGTATGTCAATCTGTCCATAACCTGACGACTGACACGACCAAGTCGTTCCCATCTAGCCAATGAATGAATTGCCAGCACTCTTGGTCACTTACTCCTGAGTCGAGGAACCGATTGAATTGAACGAGAATTGCTGGTTTATCGCGACCCGATGAGTGCAATTGGCGCAATCTTTCACCGCGACAGGCGGCCAAGCTCAGTCGAAGACATAGCTCGCATGGAGTCAATTCTGCGCGTTCATGGACCGCGCCGACACCAACATCGGCGGTTCGAAAATTTTTCGATGTGCTGGACCCATCTGGACGACTTCAATCCGGAAGATCGGCATGACCATCAACCAGTGATGAAGGGCGAAATTGCAATCTGCTTTGCCGGCAGACTGCATTTCCGAGCGGATCTTGCGGCCGCCCTCGGGATCGAACCCAAGCGAGCATCTGCAATGGCGGACAGCGCGCTGGCTGCGACCGCCTGGAGAGAATGGGGCAAGGCATCGCTTGACCGGTTGGAAGGGGTCTTTGCGATCATCGTTGTTGATCATGCTCGCCAGTCGCTTACCGCCGCACGTACTCCCTATTCCGCACCTCCACTGGTCTATCATGAACGGCCAGATCGCTTCGCGATTGCGAGTGCGCCAAAAGGTCTGTTTGCGCTCCACGATATTCCCAAGAAGCTGGATGATCAGCGGATAGCCGATGCGCTTGTTCTGAACAATCAGGATCTTGAACGCGGCTTCTTCAAAGGTATTGGAAATCTACCTGCAGGACATTGGCTCGAGGTTACGGAGGGCAAGCTAACAATTGCCCGATACTATGACCTCGATGCCCTAGCTCCGGTGCGCCTCGCTTCAGATAGCGATTATGTCGACGCCGCGAATGAGATCTTTAGCAGATGTGTCGAAGATGCTGCCTGCGCCAATATTGCTCCATCTTACATGGTCAGTTCGGGTCTTGATTCATCCAGCGTGGTCGTCACCGCCATCGAAGCTATGCGCGATGGGAGAATAGCGCACAGGCCGCCCGTACTCGGTTTCACTCACGTTCCTGAACAGGGGTGGGATGGACGAGCTATTGGAGCGGGGCGGGCAGGGGATGAATCGGGTCCCGTACGGGCATTGGCTGCGGCCTATCCCGAACTGGAGATTGAATTCGTCGACAGCCCCGGCTTCTCGATAGATGAGGGGTTGGACGACATCATACGTATCGCCGAAATCCCCCCGTTTGGCTGGAATAACAACTACTGGACTGTCGCAATCAATCGGCGAGCACAGGCTTTGGGGCGTAACGTGATGTTGGGGGGGCAGAGCGGGAACCGGACGCTTTCGTTCTCCAACCGCCTGATCTTCCCCGCATTGCTCAAACAGAGCCGGCTGAGGGAGCTGCACCGGCACATGGTCGGATACCAGCCTGATCAAAGCCTGATCAGAAAGTACTGGGGGCTCGCGGCTCGACCGCTTCTGCCTCCGTCTCTGCTCAAGAAGTGGGCGCGTTACCGAGGGCATGCCACCAAAACTGGGTGGCTAGGATACTCGGCTATTCATCCAGACTATGCTCGCGACATGCAGGTGGACGAGAGGATGAAAGAGTTTGGCTGGGATGATGGTTTCAATCTGACGAGCCCTCAAGAGCAGCTTCACCAAATGGTGTTTGGCGGAACGCGGGAAATGGGTTCGCATGTTGTCCAGGCCTATCAATCCGTCTTCAAGATTGAGAGCCGCGACCCGCTCGGTTATCGCCGCTTGAGTGAGTTCTGCGCTTCGATCCCACAAGAGCAGTTCATGAGCAAAGGTCAGGATCGTTGGCTGATCAAGCGCATGATGAAGGGGCGTTTGCCCGAAGAGATACTCACGGCACCGCGTGGGCGACAGGCAGCGGATTGGCACTTGCGTATGACTCGTGACCTACCGCGCTACCGAGCTGAGATTGACCGAATTGCTGATGATCCGGACCTCGCGAAGAGATTTGATGTCGAACGGATGCGCAAGGTCATTGAGACATGGCCCGAAAAGACTCCACTCAGTCTGGAAGATCACCCTGAACTTGGCATTGCGATGCTAGGCATGGGCCGATCAATTTCCGCCTCGCGCTTCATCAAGTTTGCCCAGGGCAAGAACTGAGCGTTATCAGATCGCCGAGCTGAATTGCCGCGCTTGCTGCGCGCGATAGGGATCAAATTGGGCTGCAATCGCTCGTGCATAAGGCAAGCCAGCGGGCAGGATGGTCAGCTCGAGGCCAGAGACAAGCGCCAATTCGCGGTCGATGAATGGCCGCAATTGCTCACTCGTCCGTTGAAGCATGCACGGCGTGAGCTCCGCGAAGCCGCGGCACAGCAAGTCCCGAATAACGTCGCCTCGCAATTGATCCTCAGCCGATCGCTGTTTGCCATGATTGGCTGTCAGCTCTCCCTGGCTGGCGAGCGAGCGATATCGGCCGTTGTTCTTTTCGTTCTGTGCGAGCAGTTCGGGGAACACGCTGATGGCGGAGCTGCCGAGGCCGATCACAGTGTCTGAGGGGTCGTCAGTAAAGCCCTGGAAGTTTCGCCCGAGCTTTCCGGTCCTCGCGGCGACGGCCAACGGATCTGAAGGCAAGGCAAAATGGTCGAAGCCAATCTGTCTGTAGCCCTCATGCGTCAGATATTCGTGGCCGAACTCAGCCATAGCGAAACGGGTTTCTTTGTCGGGCAGATTGGTCGCATCGATGGCGCGTTGGCGTTTCACAATCTGAGGCACGTGGGCATAGCCGAACAAGGCGATACGATCGGCACCGAGCAGCTTGGTGTATTGCAGGCTGTCTGCCAAATCCTCCAACGATTGCTCGGGAAGTCCGTACATGAGATCGAAATTGAGCGAGGTCACTCCAGCCCCTCGCAACCAGTCGATGCTGCGGCAGATCAGGGCATCGCTTTGCTCACGGCCAATCGCCACTTGGCAATGATGCGCGAAGGTCTGGACACCCATGCTGGCGCGGGTGATTCCGGCTACTGCAATGGTGTCGCCCCAAGCGTAGCCCATGGTCCTGGGATCGAGCTCAATTGACCATTCGGCGCCATCCAGACGAAAGTTGCGATGAATCGCCCCGACGATCTCCAGAAACTCGGCAGTCTCAATCGCGTTGGGACTGCCACCGCCGAAGGCGATCCGCTTCACTCGCGCGGACGATGGCAGCAGAGCAGCGACTGTCCTGATCTCCGCGTGAAGCGCCGCAAGATAGGCCTCCAGGCGGTGCCGTTTGCCTGACGCTCCGGTGTTGCACCCGCAGTAGAAACATATCTTCTCGCAGAACGGTATGTGTAGGTAGAGCGAGACATCTCCGCTGGCGCTCTCGATGGAACGGCGGAGGTCGTCTGGCTCAATCGCTTCAAAGTCAGCAGCGGTGGGATAGCTGGTGTAGCGAGGCACCGGCGTTTCGAGCAGGTCTGGATGATAAGGCCACATGCGGACCGATCTAGTCCGTGCCGCCTCCAAGTCTTTGACCGGGATCAAATTGCTTGCGGCAGGACCCTGCATGGCAAGCTTTGCCATCGGGGCAATGGGGTTCAGGTTCTTCCTCGGACTGCCCAATCGGAATGCGGATCTCCCCGCCACCAGAGAGCTGGGAGATAAGGACCCTGTCTTCCTTGACGGTAGTCTCCGCGACCAACGGAGCACCGGAAAAATTCAAGACCGCGAGGCCAGCGAGTAGGGAGGCGGGGCGCATCAGCGGTCTCCTTCCAGTTCGTCATCATCGATCAGGATGCGATTGGCTGCGCCGTCCATGTCGTCATACTGACCATCGCGCATGGCCCAAAGGAACATCAAAAGGCCAAAGGCGCCCATGCCAAGAGCGATCGGGATCAAGAAGGCGAGACCGTTCATTTGGTGGCGCCAGCAAGACGCAGGGAGTTGGCGACGACTACAATCGAGCTGAGCGACATGGCAATGGCGGCGATCAGTGGCGTGACATAGCCAAACAGCGCCAAGGGTATGGCCAGCACATTATAGCCGATTGCGAAGACGAAGTTCTGGCGAACGACCCGCATAGTCGAGCGGGCGACCCGAATTGCCAGAGAGACCGGCATGAGTCTGTCGCCAACAAAGACAGCATCCGCAGCCTGTTGGCTGACATCGCTGGCGGTGCCCGGAGCGATTGAAGCATGCGCGGCAGCAAGGGCTGGTCCATCGTTGAGGCCATCGCCGACCATCAGGGGATGCGCGCCTTGCTGTTTGAGCTGCTCAAGCAGTTCCAGCTTGCCTTGCGGGGTCACCTCCGAATGCGCGGCAATGCCAAGAGCATCGGCAGCGCTTCGGACCGCTTCGCTGCGATCACCCGATACGATCTGGCTTTGCAGGCCCATTCTCTCCATCTCGGCAAGGGTCTGTGCCGCATCTTCGCGGATTGGATCAGTGAAGGCCAGATCCGCTGACCATTCACCAATCCGAATTCTCGTTGCCAGTTGTGCGGATGGGTCTTGCGGCCGTTCCAATGCAACTTGCTGATCGCGCCATCGCCCGACCAACCCTTGCCCGGCGCCTTCGCTGATATCCTCGACTTCGGCGGGCTTGACCTCTGCAGCCCGCAACTCGGCGGCGAGGCCCTGGCTCAGCGGATGTCTACTCGATTGCGCAAGGGCAAGAGCGATCGAGCGCTGTTGCTCGACCAGTTGAGAGATGTTGGGGCGGGGCTGGCCCAAAGTCAGCGTTCCGGTCTTGTCGAACAGCGCAATGTCAGTCTCGGCAAGCCGTTCAAGCGCGCTGCCATCTTTGACCAGCAGTCCACGCTTGAGCAGGGCTCCCGTGGCAACAACCTGTGCGGTCGGGACCGCCAAACCCATCGCACAGGGGCAGGTGATGATCAGGACGGCAATGGCGATCACCAGCGACTGATGCCAGCCCGCTCCGGCCAGCATCCATCCGACGAAAGCCAGCGCCGCCAGCGAATGCACCATTGGCGCATAGGCGCGGGAGGCGCGGTCTGCGATCCGGACATAGCGGCTGCGCGACTGCCCGGCCTCGTCCATCAAGCGTGCGATTTCCGCGATCGCCGTTTCGTCAGCCACAGCGGTCAGGCGGATCCGTAAGGGAGCAGTCAGATTGATCGCCCCGGCATGGACCAATTGCCCCGGTGCAACCGGCTCGGCTGCGCTTTCACCTGTCAGCATTGAATTGTCGATTGCGCTAGTGCCATCCTCGACTTCGCCGTCCGCTGCGAGCGCTTCACCGGCCGCGACCAGCACCAGCATGCCCGGTTCGAGCCTGTCAGCAACAACCCGCTGAGTGCTGCCGTCAGGCGCAATAACGCTCGCGCTCTTGCCCATGCGGCTCAGCAATGCGCCAATCCCAGCGCGGGTGCGTGTCCGCATGGCTGCGTCCAGCGCCCGTCCGCACAGCAGGAAAAACAGCAGCATCACCGCGCTTTCGAAATAGGCATGCTCGCCGCCGGTCGCGGTCTCATAGACGCTGAGCGCAGTGGCCAGGATCACCCCGATTGCGATCGGCACGTCCATATTGGTTCGGCGGTGGCGCAAGGCCATCAGCGCGGAAGAGAAGAACGGTTGACCGGAATAGGCGATGACCGGCAGCGCGATCAGTAGCGAGAGCCAATGAAACAATTCCTTGGTCGCACCTTCAGCGCCAGCCCAGACACTGACTGAGAGCAGCATGATGTTCATCATGCCGAAGCCGGCGACCCCAAGCGCTCGGTTCAACCTTTTGGTTTCGCCGTCATCAAGCGCCAGCGGATTGTCAGCAATCGCCTGAGCCTCAAACCCAAGCTGGCGCAGCGCTTCGCTGAGAGCCTCTTCGTCCATCGCGGCGCTGTGTCGGATAGCGACCCGTTTAGCCGAGAAGTTAACCCGCGCGCTGTCGACCCCCTCAAGAGTCGGCAGCTCGCGCTCAATCTTGGCGATACAACCTGCGCAGCGGATCCCTGGCAAGGTAAAGCGCGTGTCGGTCAGCTCCTGCGGGAGAGTAATGGCGGTGCTGGCGTTCAACGGATGGTGCTCTCGCTGTCCCAGCGTTCTCCGCCCGTCTCAATCGACAGCCTCGCGGTCCAGCGGCCCAAGCCAATGGCTTCGGTCGAACGGAACTGACCGTTCCCGGCTGGGACAAAAGTCAGGCTGGCGAATTCCTTGGTTCCGATCGGACGGCGAAGCTCGGCGGTCACAATGGCACCCGCCGGGACACCATTTGTTGCGACGATCACGTGGTCCGAGCTGTCACGCGACACATCAGCGGACCAGCCCAATGCCTCGTCCTTGCGGGCTTCTTCCAACCAGGAGTTGAACTTCTGGCTGGCGACATAGGAATTTTCGACCACGATCCCGTGGAAGCCGCCGGTGGCGAGGCTGGCCATGTAGAAATTGACCGCGGCCACGATCCCAAATCCGCCGATCAGGATCATCGCCATGTGCTTGCCGGTGAATTCGCCTTTGACTGCTGGCTTGGACATCAATTGCCTCCTGGTGCGGTGAAGCTGGTTGTTTCGATATCCTGCTCACGCTGCTCATCGAGCGAGGTCAGCTGGAACCGAAATTCTTGTGCTGCCGCACCGCTCGGCACGATCACATAGGCGCGCACTGTTCGTGTTTCGTCAGCATCGACTGATACCACTTGCGTTGGCGCAGCATCCTCCAGGCCGATCCGATCGGTCCACATCACGGCTCCCGGCAGTCCGACGAGCGCGATTTCCATATCCCGGGGACGAGCCTCCATATTGCGCAACCGCAAAGTGTAGGCATTGCGAACCGAGCCATCCTTCATCAGCATGAAGGGCGGATTGCGGTCTGGCGATACGGTCAGATCGGTGTGAGTCCGGGTTCCGAGCGCGAACAGCAGCGCCAGTCCGATCGAGCCCCACACCGCGAAATAGACGAAGGTGCGTGGGCGCAGCAGCGCTTTCCAGGCGGGTTGCGGGGGCTCGCCAGCGGCTTCCTTCTCGCATTGTTCCAGGGTGGCGTAGTCGATCAGACCGCGGGGGCGGCCAATGTCCTTCATCACCCGATCGCAGGCATCGATGCACAGCGCACAAGTGATGCAGCCGATCTGCTGGCCTTCGCGAATATCGATCCCGGTCGGGCAGACATTGACGCATTGCATGCAGTCAATGCAGTCGCCGTAGGCATCGGGGTTCTTCTTGGCTTTCTTGAGGCTGCCGCGCTGCTCCCCGCGCCAGTCCTTATAGGTGACCATCAGCGACTTTTCGTCAGTCATCGCTGCCTGAATGCGCGGCCAAGGGCACATGTAGATGCAGACCTGCTCGCGCATGAAGCCGCCCAGCCAGAAGGTCGTGAAGGTCAGGATTGCCACCGTCGAATAGGCGACTGTCGAAGCCTCACCGGTGAAGAAATCGACGAACAGGGTCGGCGCATCAGCGAAATAGAGAATCCACGCCCCCCCGGTAACCAGGCTGATCAGCAGATAGACGCTCCATTTTGCGCCACGTCGAGCGATCTTGGATGGTCCCCAGGGCGCTTTGTCGAGCCTCCAACGGGCGTTTCGATCCCCATCGAAGAAGCGGTCAACGTGTTGGAACAGATCGGTCCAGACCGTCTGCGGGCAAGCATAGCCGCACCATGCCCTGCCAACCGCGCTGGTGACCAGAAACAGACCGATGCCGGCCATGATCAGCATGCCCGCCACGAAGTAGAATTCGTGCGGCCAGATCTCAATATCGAACATGTAGAATCGGCGGTCGGCGAGATCGACCAGCACCGCCTGATCGGGCGCGAAGGGTCCGCGATCCCAGCGGATCCATGGCGTCACATAGTAAATCGCCAGAGTGACGACCATGACGAACCATTTGAAGCGCCGGAACGGACCATCGATCCGCTGATTGTGGACCGATTTGCGCTTCTCATAGAGGTCCGAATGGGATGGGGGTGGCGTGCCCGAGCCCCCGCCGGAGGGTTTGGCCGATTTGTGCGACGAAGCCCCTTTGCTCCCGGCTAGAGCTCCAGCCCAGTCACGGTCCTGGGATACGGCGGGGCTGGGGGAGGGACTATTCATCGCCTCCATCCAGCATCGCGACTTGTTCCGCTTCAGGCGATGGAGCGATCTCCTCGGCATCACCCTCGGTCTCGGCTGCTTCACCACCACCGCGTGAATGGACATAGGCTGCCAGCATCTTGATCGTCGCAGCGTCCAAGCGGTCCTTCCAGCCCGGCATCACGCCGTGGCTCGGGGCCAGGATCTGCTTGCGCACATCGTCGGCATCGCCGCCATAGAGCCAGATTGCGTCATTGAGTGCGGGAGCGCCCTGGAAATGGTCGCCTGCGCCGCTTGGCTGGTGACAGGCGGCACAATTGGTGTCGTACAGTTCTGCTCCAACCGCCGACGATTGGCCATCGCCTGACAGTGACAGGACATGTCCAACCAGAGCATCGACCTGGCCGGCGTCGAAGATCCCGTCGAAGCCGGGCATCAGGGTGAAGCGGGTGTCGTCAGACCCCTCCCAGCGGATGCCATGGATCAGCGTGTATTCAATCTCGCTGAGTTGACCGCCCCACAGCCAGTCATTGTCGTTGAGGTTGGGATAGCCATATTCCTCATAGCCTGCTGCGCCTGCGCCGTGGCATTGCACGCAATTGACTTTGAATGCCGCTGCTCCGCCGAGAATGGCTTGCTGCATCAGCTCGGGATCGTTGGCCAGTTCTTCGACTGGAGTGGCTTCGATCTGTGCAATTAGATCAGCCCTTGCAGCCTCTGCTGACGCGGTTTCCTCGGCCAATTGCCCGCGGCTTGACCAACCCAGCGTGCCTTCGGTCGCCTGCGATACCAGCGGCCAGGCCGGGTAGAGCACGACATAGACCAGGCTCCAGGCGATCGTGGCGTAGAAGGTCCACAGCCACCACCGCGGCAGCGGCGTGTTGAGTTCTTCGATCCCGTCCCATTCGTGCCCGACAAACTCAGTGCCGGTGGGGGTGTCGATGCGCTTTTCTTCAGAATTCGCCATCATCGTCTTCCTTGAAAATCGAGTGCTTGGCCATGTCGACGTGCCGCTGAGCGCCGGGGCGGAAATGCCACAGGCACAGCAGCAGATAGAGGCCAAAGATCAGGACAAGTCCGTAGCTGTCGGCAAAGTGCCGGAAGATCTCGTAGAAACTCATCGGCCGAGCTCCTCTGCGAGTTCCGCCTGCGCCGCAGCGCTGTTCACATCGACCAGCGTGCCCAGCATTTGCAGATAGGCAACCAGCGCATCCATTTCGGTCACGCGATCAGGATCACCGTCGAAATCGCGTACTTGCGCCTTGGGATAGCGCTCCTCGAGATCGCCTACGCTGATATCCGGATCGGCTTGCGCCATCAGGTCGGTCTCAGCCTGCTCGATATCGGTCTCGCTATAGGGAACCCCCAGTGTGCTGAGCGTGCTCAACATGCCCTGCGCATCCGGAACATTGAGCTTGGCATCGGCGAGGAAGCTGTAGCTCGGCATAATGCTCTCCGGCACCACACTCTGCGGATCGATCAGGTGCTGGACGTGCCATTCGTCGGAATAGCGGCCTCCGACCCTTGCGAGATCGGGTCCGGTCCGTTTGGATCCCCATTGGAACGGGTGGTCATACATGCTCTCGGCGGCGAGGCTGTGATGGCCATAGCGCTCAACCTCGTCGCGGAACGGGCGGATCATCTGGCTGTGACAGGTGTAGCACCCTTCACGAATGTAGATGTCGCGGCCCGCTTGCTCGAGCGGAGTGTAAGGCCGCATCCCCTCGACTTCCTCGATCGTGTTGTCGATCCAGAACAGCGGGGCGATCTCGACAATCCCTCCGATAGCCACCGTAACCAGGGTTGCGGCTGCCAGCAGTGTGACATTCTTTTCCAGCTTTTTGTGACCGGAAAACGGTTCTTTTGTCGTGCTCATCGTTTCAGATCCCTATTCGGCCGGTTCAGGTTGAAGCGGACGGTCAGCCTCTTCGTCGTAGTGAGTCTCGCCCATCGGTGCTTCGTCACGCAGTCTGCCTGCGATCGTCATCCAGATGTTGAAGACCATGATCAGCGCGCCGGTGAGGTAGAGAGCGCCACCAGCAGCCCGCATCAGATACATCGGGTGCAACGCCTCGACCGTGTCGACGAAGCTGTTGACCAGGAAGCCATCGGCATATTCGCGCCACATCAGGCCCTGGGTGATCCCTGCAACCCACATGCTGGCGGCGTAGAAAACGATGCCAAGCGTCGCGAGCCAGAAGTGCCAGTTGATCATCCGCAGCGAATACAGCCGTTCACGTTGCCACAGACGCGGCACCAGGAAGTAAACGCAGGCGAAGGTGATCATGCCGTTCCAGCCCAATGCGCCGGAGTGAACATGGCCGATCGTCCAGTCGGTGTAGTGCGACAGGCTGTTGACCGCCTTGATCGACAGCATCGGCCCTTCAAATGTGCTCATGCCGTAGAAGGCAAGTGCCAGCACCATCATCCGGATGATCGGGTCGGTCCGGATCTTGTCCCATGCGCCGTTGAGCGTCATCAGACCATTGATCATGCCGCCCCAGCTAGGCATCCACAGCATCACCGAGAACACCATGCCGAGCGTTTGTGCCCAGTCAGGCAGCGCGGTGTAGTGAAGGTGGTGAGGACCTGCCCAGATGTAGAGGAAGATCAGCGACCAGAAGTGGATGATCGACAGGCGGTAGGAATAGACCGGTCGATTGGCTTGCTTCGGAACGAAGTAATACATCATCGCCAGAAAGCCCGCGGTCAGGAAGAAGCCGACAGCGTTGTGGCCGTACCACCATTGGGTCAGCGCATCCTGAACTCCGGCAAAGGCGCTGTAGCTGCGCGAGCCGAGCAGGCTGACCGGCAGCGACAGATTGTTGACCACATGCAGCATGGCCACGGTGATGATGAAGGCCAGGAAGAACCAGTTGGCGACATAGATATGCGGTTCACGGCGGCGCAGCAGCGTGCCCACAAAGACTGCGAGATAGGCCAGCCAGACAACAGTCAACCACAGGTCAACATACCATTCGGGCTCAGCATATTCCTTCGACTGGGTGACGCCGAGCAGATAGCCCGTTGCCGCCAACACGATGAACAACTGGTATCCCCAGAACACGAACCGCGCCATCCCCGGGAAGGCCAGAGGAACGCGGCAAGTGCGCTGAACCACGTAGAAGCTGGTGGCGAGCAGCGCGTTGCCACCGAAGGCGAAGATCACCGCCGAAGTGTGCAGCGGGCGAACCCGGCCGAAATTGAGATAGGGCTCAATATTGAGCGCCGGATAGGCCATCTGCAGCGCGATGAAGACACCGGCCAGCAAGCCGGCCACGCCCCAGAACATGGTCGCGATCACGCCCCAGCGGACCACGTCATCGTCATAGCGCGATGGTCCGGGCGGCATCTTGAAGTTGCTCTGCGCCTTGGACATCGGGTCGTGGCTGTTGGCAGTCACGATGATCAGTATCAGCGCGACAATGCCGACGATCGCCATATGCACGGCGAAGCCCGCATCCTGCGCGCCAAGGAAAGCGGCAAGTGACGCGAGTAGAACCAGCGTCCAAATGCCAATTCGGCCGAGTGTAGCTTCCATGGTGTTGATCCCCTTCGTTACCGGTGGTCTAGCCACCGGTCAGTCTGTGGTATTTGATCCAGATCAATTTTGAGGTTGAATTTCGCTTGAGAGGGCGTGCCCGGCTTCGGCCGCAAGCGCCTCCAGATCGTTGAACTTTACCAGCGACCGACCCTTTGTTTCTATTAGACCTTCGTCGCGTAGGTCGGTGAACTGGCGGCTGACGGTTTCAATCTTGAGGCCCAGGCTGTCGCCGATATCGCGGCGGCTCATAGGCAGGCTGATCTCGCACGAGCCGCAAGTGCAACCGCAGATTCGCTCCGCCATCGAGACCAGAAAATCGGCGATCCTTTGACGGGCAGACTTGTGGCCCAAGCGCATCATCTTGGTGCGGCTGCGGTGCAAAGCCTGGATCGACCGAGCCAGAACCGAGCGCAGCACCGCCGGCTCTTCTTGCGCCAAATCGAGAAAGCTACTGGCCTGAAAAACCACCAACTCCACGTCGGTCAGCGCGATCAGTCGGAAGTATCCGTCACAGCGGCGCAACACAGAGACGAAGTCGCCCGGAAAATGAAATGCCAGAATATGGTTCTGCTCCGGCTCAGCTTGCGCGGTCAGCTTGGCAGAACCGGCTGAAACGAAAACCAAGCGGTCATCATCGGCGTCCGAGGGCAGCTCTTCTCCCTTGGATAGCGCCATCGGCTGTCCCAGGGCGCAGAGGCGATCCGCGACCTGCGGCGAAGCCCGGTTCAGCAGTATCGCTCCCCGAAAGGAAGCCATTGAGCTTGGCTCAGGCGAGAGTTTTGCAGTGACCGTCATGGAACTGCGATTTGACGCATGCCAAATGATCGGTCTTTGATCAGGATCAATGAACGCGAACTCTTTTTGCGACATTCGCCCACTCAAGACAGCAACAATCCTGGGCCGCATGGGGCGGCCACTGTTGTCTTCAGGATGGGAAAATGAAGAAGAGTTTAATTCTTGCCGGCGCCGCCCTCGCATGCCTTGCGACACCCGCAGTTGCAGAGGATCGGGCAGGGGACGTGCAGGTCAAATTGTTGGCAACCGGCGTTTTGCCCGATGGCGAAATCACCGCCGTCAATGTCGACACGGTTGGTCTGCCTGCAAACACCCAGACCGAAGCCAATGACAATTATGTGCCGACGGTCTCAATTGAGTATTTCGTCTCGAACAATTTCTCGATCGAGACGATCTGTTGCGTCACGCAGCACGATGTTGATGCAGTCTCTGGTCTCCCGGGTGCGGAGCTTGTCTCAAACGCCCGCGTCATTCCGGCAACCGTTACCGCCAAGCTTCATTTCGATGCTGGCAATTTCAAGCCCTACGTCGGGGCCGGGCCGACCTATTTTCTCTGGATTCAGGATGATCCTGGCGCGGCCACTATCCCGCTGGGTGTGACCGAGACAGATCTATCGGATGAATTCGGCTTTGCGCTGCAAGCGGGATTTGATGTCGCATTGAACGACCAGGGCTTGGCTCTGAGCGTCGATGCCAAGCGTTACTTTGTAGACACAACCGCGCGGTGGTTTGCCGGCAATACGCTCGCAATCGAGACTGAGCACAAGCTGGACCCTTGGGTGATCAGCGCTGGGCTTGGCCTGACTTTCTGATCGCCTCACTGAAGGCAAAGCAAAGGCCCCGCCGGTGTGCAACCGACGGGGCCTTTCTTGTGCGCGACGCCGTTAGGATCAGAAGCTGTATTTGGTCGAGACCTTGAGCTTCTGGAGGTCGCCTGATTGGCCATCCTCCAGCGTCCGCTCAGCATACATGTATTCAAGCCCGATGCTCAGCGGTGGCACAGGCGCCCAGATGATATTAGCAAAGGCATTCCAGCTTTCGTCGGTTACCTGATTGGTCGTCAGCGCCACCGGGTTATCAGCCTTGAAGTAGGACCCTGCGATGGTCGAGCGGACCTTGTCGTTCCAGACATGGCGATACGCAGCGAAACCCGAATAAGTGAAGATCGGGTCGAGGTTGCCGGCCGTATCGAGCGCAGCATCGTTGACGATGTTAAGCCCGATATAACGGCCCAGTCCATCGCCAGCGGTGGCCATAAAGCGGAAGTCGTCCTTCCCTCCCACTTTGACCTTGCCTGACAGGCTCAGTCCATAGCCGAGCGCGCTGTCGCTGCCTGTCCCAAAGTCATTGTTGGTGATCCGCAGATTGCGGACGATGCCGGCAGCGGTGAACGAACCCCAGTCGCCAGCAAAGTTATAGCGGGCCACAATATCCGGGATGGTATCGTCGCCCGCCAGCACCCGCGCTCCGGAGGGAGAGGTCACCGTGGTCTCCGGCTGCTCGACCGCCAGCATCAAGCCGCCTTTGGTGTAGCGGATCATGGGTTGGCGATCGAACACCGTGCCTGGCGTGGTGCCGATAAAGTCGAGGCTGTCGGGTAGAGCGCCGACATTCTGGAATGTCGACCACGCCTGACCGAACAGCCAATTGTCATAGGTGATAAAGGCCTGCCGCAGACGCGGTGTATAGCTGTTTGAAATCCGCTCATCGCCGCCGCTCGTGACCATGAAATCGAGCTCGATCTGGGAATTGAGCTTGTGCTCCGCACCCACGTCGGTGGCGGTCTTGAGGATGAAGCGCGATTGTCGTGCGCTGAAATCGGTGTCCCAGCCTGAGGCTGCTCCGCCAACGGGAATGGCGCCGGGGATCAGAAAGTCTCGGACAATACTGCCTGTGCCAACCTGGCCGCCGCTGGTGCGCTGGGTAATCGCATCGAGTTTAACGTAGCCGGCGTAGGAAACAGTGGTGTTGCCTACCTTGAAGCCCTTGTCTTCCTGCTTCTTGGGTTCAGCAATTTGCGCGGCCAACTCAGCCTGACGGGCCTGCAGCGCCTTGGTCTCCGCCATTGCCGCTTCGGCTGCCTCGGTCGCCGCCGCAGCCTCCGCAGTCTGTTGGTCCATCATTCCTGATTGCGCATCGAGCCTACTGATCAGGCCTTCGACCAGAGCTTCAAGCCGGTCGAGCCGATCTTCAACGCTGGTCGCTTGGGCGAAAACCGGGCTGGCAGTCAGGCATGTGGCCGCGAGCAGAACCGCGCGGGCACCATTACGCAGGTGTTTCTGTGACATCGATTTCCCTCCCATCACTTTTATGACTGAGGAAAATGCCGATCCTGTCGGGAGAGAACAGTTAGCGGAACGTCGTAAGACCTTTGTCTGACAGCGGAGTGGGTGCCGAACGCGGTAATGTTGAGAACGGAAAAGGGAGACTCGACATGATCCAGGCCGTTCAACGTCCACAAGCCGACCGTGCCACCCATTGTGTGGCTGAGCAGTATCAAGAGCTCTATCGCAAATCGGTCGAGCAGCCCGATGAGTTCTGGCTCGAGCAGGCGCAGAGACTGGAGTGGTTCACTGCGCCAACCAAGGGCGGAGAGTGGTCATATGACCCGGTCAATATCGAGTGGTTTGCAGATGGCGCGCTCAATCTCTGCTATAACGCCGTCGACCGGCATCTGGCTGAGCGCGGCGATCAGACAGCCTTGATTTTCGAGCCTGATGATCCGCAAACGCCGGGGCGCAAGCTGAGCTATGCTGATCTCCATCGCGAGGTGGTGCAAATGGCGAATGCACTGAAGGCCATGGGCGTCACCAGGGGCGATCGCGTCACCCTCTACATGCCCATGGTGGTTGAGGGCTTTACCGCGATGCTGGCTTGCGCTCGGATTGGCGCGATCCACTCGGTGGTCTTTGGCGGCTTTTCGCCGGAAGCGCTGGCCGGTCGGATCGAGGATTGCGGCAGCCGTTTTGTCATCACCGCAGATCAGGGTCTGCGCGGAAGCAAAGTCGTGCCGCTAAAAGCCAATGTCGATGCCGCCCTTGAGCTTGAGGGAGCGGAGGTCGATGGCGTCCTGGTGGTCAAGCACACTGGCGGTGAGGTCGAAATGACCGACGGCCGTGACCATTGGTTTGATGACCTCAAGTCGGATGCTGACTGCCCGTGCGAAGTGATGGCGGCGGAAGATCCGCTGTTCATCCTCTACACCTCGGGCTCGACCGGCAAGCCGAAGGGCGTTCTACACACAACCGGCGGCTACGGCGTGTGGACTGCAAGCACCTTCAACTACGTGTTCGATTACCAACCCGGCGAAGTCTATTGGTGTACCGCTGATATCGGTTGGGTCACCGGGCACAGCTACATCGTCTATGGGCCGCTGATGAACGGCGCCACCAGCGTAGTGTTCGAGGGTGTTCCGAACTATCCCGACCATGGTCGCTTCTGGGATGTAGTCGACAAGCATCAGGTCAATATTCTGTACACCGCGCCAACGGCGATCCGTGCGCTCATGCGCGAGGGCGATGACTTCGTGACCAGCCGCGATCGTTCTTCCCTGCGCCTGCTCGGCTCAGTCGGTGAGCCGATCAATCCCGAAGCCTGGCGCTGGTATTTTGACGTGGTTGGTGAGGGGCGTTGTCCGATCGTCGACACATGGTGGCAGACCGAAACGGGCGGGGTGATGATCACCACGCTGCCGGCTGCGCATGATATGAAGCCGGGCAGCGCGGGCCTTCCGTTCTTTGGGATCAAGCCAGAGCTGGTCGACAACGAGGGCGGAGTGCTCGATGGCGCAATTGAAGGCAATCTCTGCATCACCGCGAGTTGGCCTGGCCAAGCGCGCTCGGTCTATGGCGACCATGAGCGGTTCGAACAGACCTATTTCAGCACCTATAGGGGCAAATACTTCACCGGCGATGGCTGTCGCCGGGATGAGGATGGCTATTACTGGATCACTGGCCGGGTTGATGATGTTATCAATGTCTCGGGCCACCGGATGGGCACTGCGGAAGTCGAAAGCGCACTGGTCTTGCACGACCTCGTAGCCGAAGCTGCCGTCGTGGGTTACCCGCACGACATCAAAGGGCAGGGCATCTATTGCTATGTGACGCTGAACGCTGGCGAGGAAGGCTCCGAGGCTCTCTACAAAGAATTGCGGACTCATGTTCGCAAGGAGATCGGCCCGATCGCTTCGCCCGACCATATTCAGTTCACCGATGGCCTGCCCAAGACTCGCTCTGGAAAGATCATGCGGCGAATCCTGCGCAAGGTGGCCGAGAACGACTATGGCTCGCTTGGGGATACTTCCACACTGGCCGACCCCTCGCTGGTTGATCGTCTGATCGAAGGTCGGCAAAACCGCTGAGGATATGACTCAGCGTATCATCATCGCCGACGACCACCCGCTGTTCCGCACAGCACTGAGCCACGCGGTTGGCAAGGTCTGGCCCGAGGCTGAAGTGGTGGAAGCCAATTCGGCCGGAGCCGCCCGCGAAGAATTGGAGGCCGGCGCAGAGGCTCTTCTGTTGGATCTTCACATGGAGGACTCGAACGGGCTGTCGGTGTTGATGGATCTTCGGCAGGATTATCCGGCTCTGCCGATCGCTATCGTCTCGGCGAGCGAAGAGCCACGGGTCTATTCCGCAGCAGCTCAACTGGGTGCGGCGGCATTTATCCCTAAGTCCGCAGCGCTTGACGAGATGCGCGAGGCTTTGTCGGCCGTTCGCGAGGGCGAGAGCTGGTTTCCGCAAAGCGATGTTGGCGAGGATGATGATTTGGCCAAGATGGCCACTCTGACACCTGCTCAACGGCGTATCCTGGGCGCCATACGTCAGGGCCTGCTCAACAAGCAGATCGCCTATGAGTTGGATATCAGTGAAGCGACGGTCAAAGCGCATATCACAGCGATCTTCCGCAAACTGGGAGTTAACAATCGGACTCAGGCCGTGCTGTTGGCAGCCAAGCTCGATGTCGATCAGCCAGCGGCTGACCCGGCTTCCTGATCTGCTGCATCGGCCCGGCGACGAGCAAGGCAATCCGACAATAGTGCCCTTAGGGCCGCAGGTGATGATGGCTTCAGTAGCCTGTTGGCGTCCATGGCGTTGGCTGCCCAGGAAGTCTCTTCGCTATCTTCAGCGGTGAGCAAGATTGCAGGCGGAATCTCGTTCCAACGTTCGCAAAGCACTTGGAACACCATGTCGCCGCGCTCTTCACCGTCGAGACGATAATCCATGATGACGATATCGGGAGGCTGGGGGCAGTTCAAAAGCGCTTCGCTGCACGAGCCCGCACAGACGACATCCAGGCCCCATTTCTCGAGCAAAGCCGCGGTCGCGCTGAGCGCCGAAGGATCGTTGTCGACCACCAAAACCCTCGCACTGGCGATGCGGGTAGATGCACTGGCCTTCACACCGCGCGGCGCTAATCTTTCCCATTTGAAGAGCGGCATATGCAGAGCAAAGCTGCTTCCCCGCCCAACCTCGCTTTCGGTCTCGACGTGAACATCCAGTAGTTGCGTGATCCGACGAACAATCGCCAGGCCGAGGCCCAAGCCTTCGCGATCCTTCGAGGAGGCGCGTTGAAATTCGTCGAAGATCTTCTCAACGTCTTCAGGCGCAATACCGCGGCCCGTGTCGTAGACCTTGAGCTGCATTGCATCGCCATGCCGCCGCACACCAAGCAAGACTCCGCCCTTCTCGGTATAGCGGATCGCATTGCTGACCAGATTGCGTACCACACTGGCCAACAGCGCCCTGTCGGTCCGTGCCCAGGCGTTTGTGTGTACCCGCCTGAGGGACAGGCCTTTCGCCTCCGCCTGGACCGAGAATTCGCGGACAATTTCGTCGAACACCTTGTCGATCGCAACGGTTTCAATCTTGGGCTCAATCCCGCCGCCGTCGAGCTTCGAAATATCAAGTAGCGCGCGGATCAAGCGATCAGCCGAAGTGATTGACCCGTCGAGATCCTTGACCAGGCGCTCCAATTGCTCCCGCCCAGCGACTTCCTCTCCCAGAGCCGAGGCAAACAGTCGCGCGGCATTGAGCGGTTGGATCAGGTCATGGCTGGCCGCGGCGAGGAAACGGGTCTTCGAGCGCGTCGCTTGTTCCAAGGCCGCATTGGCTTCGCTCAATTGCTCAGTCCGTTCTGCGACTTTGTCTTCGAGCGCCTGTTCCGTACGCCGATCCGCGGTGATGTCGGTGTAGGAGGTGACGTATCCGCCGCCGGGTGCTGGCGAGCCGACAATCCGCATGATGCGCCCATCGTGCTGCTCGCGCTCGATCCGATGTTCTGTACCTGCGCGCATATAGTCGAGACGGCGTTTGACCTGCTGCTCGATATCCCCATCGGGCATGTCGCTGCGCAGAAGATTGAAGCGGATAAGCTCGGCGATCGGAGTGCCGACAGAGACGAGACTATCAGGCAGTTCGAACAATTCCTGATAGCGACTGTTCCAGGCTACCAGGTTCATCTCGGCATCGACCACCGCGACACCCTGGTCGATGTTCTCAATGGCGATCTGCAGCAACTCACCGCTGAACGACAGCCGCTTGCTCGTCTCATCGAACATCGCGACGACTTCGGGAAGCGAAACGGCATCGCCCTCAGACCAGGAACCGATCAGCATCCGCGCGGAAGAAGTCCCGATTACGCCCGAAATGGTTCGTTCCGCCATTTCCAGCACAGCGCCGTCTGCCAGCTCGCCGTCGCGATAGAGCTGCGGCATGGCGGCTAGCGATGCCCGGGCGCGATCCTCTCCCACGAATTGGGTTAGCAGCAGTCGGACATCGGCGACCCTGCGGCGAGAAACCCGGGTGTGAGCTGCTCCGGGTGTTGGAGTGCCAACGAAAGCAGCGGCTTGGGCCGCGTCGACTAGACTGGGCTGGGTCAAGGCCGAACCGAGCCAATAGGCTGCGCAGTTTGCGCCCAAGCTCAAGACCACACCGGAAACCAAAGTGTCGCCGTGGATGGCGAAGATGGGGTCGGCTCCTGAGGCCGCTGGCAGGATCAGCAAGACAAGCCACAATACAAAACCAACCGAGAGCCCCGCCAGCATCCCGACCTTGTTCCCTGCGCGGGTGGTCATCCCCAGCACGAGGCCCGGGGCAAATTGCGCGGCCGCAGCAAATGCGAGCGTGCCAAGCCCCGCAAGGTTGGTGAGCGACCCAAAGCCAAGATAGAAGAGATAGGCCAAGAACAGCAGGCCGGCGATCACCACCTGACGGACGCGCAGCAGCCGATTGGCAATCTGGCCACGGCCTTCCCCGCCGCTCAGCGCCTTTCTGAATGCTACCGGCGCGATCAGATCGTTGGTAATCATTGTCGAAAGCGCCACGCTGGCAACCACGATCATCCCGGCTGATGCCGAAAAGCCGCCGATAAACACCAGCAGCGCCAGCGCCTCGTTCTCGGTCGCGAGCGGCAAGGCCATCACGATCGAGTCGGGATCGGTGCTAGCGGGCAAGGCGCTCAATCCGGCCAGGACGATCGGGACGATCACCAGCGAAGTGAGTACGAGGTAACCAGGAAAGACCCAGCGCATGGCCGGGCTCGCTCGCTCACCCTGCGCTTCCACAAATGTCATGTGGAACTGGCGAGGCAGGCACAGGGCCGCGCAAGCAGCGATCAGCGTCAGCACAGCAAAACGTGCATCCAATTGCTGGGGTGTGAATACGGTCTCGACCGGTACGGGCGCGTCGGTCTCTAGGAGCAAAACCAAGGCTAGAGCCGCCACTGCGAATAGCGCGACCAGCTTTACCACGGCTTCAACTGCGATAGTCAGAACCAGCCCGCCATTGTCTCCCGGGCGGTCAGCGCGCGCAGAGCCGAACAGGATCGCAAACAGAGCCATCAATCCGGCGACCAGAAGCACCAGCTCATCTGCTGCGACCTGGCGGCTAAGCGAGGGGTCGAGGGCATTCAGAGACGTGCCGACCGATTGCAATTGCAGCGCCATATAGGGCAGCGAGCCGAGTGTGGCGATGATCGTAACCAGGGCTGCGACACTGGCGCTCTTGCCATATCGGGCTGATAGAAAATCGGCGATCGAGGTTGCGTGCTGTGCCTTGGCTTGACCAAGGATGCGACGAACCAGGCCAAAGCCCAGTGTAAAGACGAGGATTGGTCCCAAGTAGATCGGCAAGAAGTCTAGCCCGGCTGTCGCGGCTGTCCCAACACCTCCAAAGAAGGTCCAGCTGGTGCAATAGACTGCCAGCGAAAGGCCATAGATTAGGCCGCTATGGTGCGCGAGCAGGCCTGGCCCCTTGCGGTCACGGCGCGCAGCCAGCCAGAACAGAAATCCCAAGTAGATTGTGGCGGCGGCAATAGCCGCAGCGAACAACATGATCCCATCCCTCTCCCACTTAAGAGGCTAGTCAAATGCGGAAAATGTGCAAGCAAAAGGGGCGGAACCCAAAGGCCCGCCCCTCGCTGCGACCAATGCTTGGTCGCTTTCATTGGCGCCGCTTAATGCGCGTGGGCTTCCCCGGCACCGCGCGGTACGCGGATCGAGTCGACCAGTTTGCGGATCTCGGCCGGGGTGCTCTTGGTCATGCTCGCGACAGCGATAGCCACCCCGAAATTGACCAGCATACCGATCACGCCGATCCCCTCGGGAGAGATCCCGAAGAGCCAGTTTTCCGCTACATTCGCTGCCGGGTTCACCAGCTTGAAGTAGAAGATGTAGCTGAAGGTGAAGACCAGGCCTGAGACCATGCCTGCAATGGCGCCTTCCTTGTTCATCCCCTTGAAGAAGATGCCCATGAAGATTGCCGGGAACAGGCTGGCTGCAGCCAAGCCGAAGGCAAAGGCCACCACCTGCGCAACCCATCCTGGTGGATAGATCCCGAGATAGCCAGCCACCAGGATTGCAGCAGTCGCCGCAAGCCGCGCCGCCAACAGCTCTCCTTTGGCAGAGATGTTGGGTGCGAAGGTGCTCTTGAGCAAGTCATGGCTGACCGAGCTTGAGATCACCAGCAACAGGCCTGCCGCCGTTGAAAGCGCCGCAGCCAGGCCGCCAGCCGCCATCAGGGCCATCACCCATCCAGGCAGATTGGCGATCTCAGGATTGGCAAGAACAAGGGTGTCACGGTCGACATAGACCTCGTTTGCGCTGTCCGCATTGGGCGTGTTGGCAACAACCCGCTCGCCAGACGGCCCGGTTTCGCCGGTGAATTCCGGCTTGCCGTCAAAGGCCTGACCCGGGCGATATTGCATCACACCATCGCCATTCTTGTCCTGCCATGCATAAAGACCTGCATTCTCCCAACTGGTGAAGAAGGGCTCGACCTCCGAATAGGCAACATCGTCGACCTTGTTCAGCAAATTGTACATGCCGAACGCACCCACTGCCGGAGCGGTGGTGTAGAGCAGAGCGATGAACACCAGCGCCCAACCGGCTGACTTCCGCGCGTCCGATGCTTTGGGGACGGTGAAGAAGCGCACGATGACGTGCGGCAGACCGGCGGTGCCGACCATCAACGCCATGGTGATGCAGAACATGTCGATCATGCTCTTCGAACCGGCGGTGTATTGGTTGAAGCCAAGCTCAACCAGCACATTGTCGAGTTTCTGAAGCACCGACATGCCAGAACCATCATTGAGCTCCGAGCCCAAGCCCAATTGCGGGATCGGGTTGTCGGTGAGCATGAAGCTGATGAAGAAAGCCGGCACCAGATAGGCGAAGATCAATACGCAATATTGCGCAACCTGCGTGTAGGTGATGCCCTTCATTCCGCCCATCACAGCGTAGATGAAGACGATGCCCATGCCGATGATCACACCCATGGTGATCTCGACCTGCAGGAATTGCGAGAACACAATGCCCACACCGCGCATTTGCCCGGCAATATAGGTGAAGCTGATGAAGATCAGGCAGATCACCGCGACCACGCGGGCCGCCTTGGAATAATACCGCGTCCCGATGAAATCAGGCACGGTAAATTGCCCAAACTTGCGAAGATATGGGGCCAACAACAGGGCCAACATCACATATCCGCCAGTCCAGCCCATCAGATAGACTGAGGCGTCATAGCCCATAAATGCGATGAGCCCGGCCATTGAAAGAAAGCTTGCTGCACTCATCCAGTCAGCGGCGGTTGCCATGCCGTTGACGACTGGGTTCACCCCGCCGCCGGCTACATAGAATTCCTTGGTCGAACCGGCCCGGCTCCATATGGCGATGCCAATGTAGAGCGCGAAGCTGGCTGCGACGAAGAGATAGATCAGAGTTTGCGTTTCCATGTCCGCCCCCTCAATCGTCGAGATCGTATTTGCGCTCGATCTGCTTCATACGGACAACGTAGAAGAAGATGAGTGCGATGAAGATGTAGATCGAGCCTTGCTGCGCGAACCAGAAGCCGAGCGGGTATCCGCCCAGGCTGAACTGGTCGAGGAAATCACGGAACAGAATTCCGGCTCCGAACGAGCTCGCAAACCAAATCGTCATCAGGCTGATCAGCAAGCGCAGGTTCTCGCGCCAATAAGCGCCCTCTGTCTCGCTGGTGTCGTCTGATGCAGCATCCGATGGCGAATCTGTAGAGGATTCGAAATGATCCACCGTTGTGTCGTCAATATCGCCGGGATCTGCGGTTGAAACTGTTTCGTCCATGTCCCTCCCTTTCCTTTTCTGAGTTCCGCACAGAATCTTGCGGAGCTTCCCTTGCAGGCTAGGTCGGGTGGATTTGCAGAACGAGAGAGACTTTAGTCTTAGGCTTCTTGAGGCTCATCCATGGACGACCCGCTTGAGCGAAGCATCTTCAGGAAGCCGAGTGAGCTGGGCCTGGAACAACTCCGCGGCGGCCAATGCATCGGTCAGGGCATCATGCGCGCGATAATCTGGCAGTCCATAGCGTTTCCGACATGAGCCCAGGCGGTATGGCTCGCTTCCAACCTGATTTGGGTGCAGCGCTCGTTCGAGCGTCAAGGTGCAGGCACAGCGGATCGGAAGATGGACGCCGAGCAGTTTGCGGGTCGCGCGTTGTAGTGCGGTGCGTTCAATCCCGGCCGCATGTGCGACCAATACCCGCCCCGACAGCGCCCGAATAAGGTCGGAAACGACCTCGCCCAGTGGTTCTCCTTTTGCTGCGCGCTGCTCACCTATTCCATGAATGGTGACGGCCTCAGCATCGAGATCTGCCGTGCTTCGAATATCGACCGAATGCGCATCTGTGAGACTGATCGAATGGCCCTCAAATGGGACCCATCCTGCCTGCAGCAGATGCGCGTCTTTGCGCAGCCCATCCAACTCGAAGTCCAACGCCAAATAGCGCGCTTCGGACGCGGCGATACTCAGATCAGGCCAATCTGCTGAGGCATAGTCGCGCAGGACTGGGTGATCGTTGTTTGCCAGCGAATTGAGCCGCCGTTCGAACCGCCAGCGGTTCAGCATCTCAGGCGATGCCTCCAGCGAAATTGCGTCGCAGCGAATCGAGCCCGTCGCGAATCACCGAAAAGGCATCCTTGAGATAGTCGCGCTCCAGCGGTGAAAGATCGCTTGGCGCGATCAGATTGTCTGGCGCCTGTCCCAACTCAATCTGCCGAGCCTGGTGTTCGATCCGCATCTCATTAACCAGCAAAAGCGCGTCTTCGAGGCTTTGCGCGTCTTCCCGGTTCATCTTACCCGTTTCAGCCAACGCCCGCAGTCGCTCTAAGGTGCCGACTTCGCCAATCCCGGCAGCCAAGGCGTTTGTGCGCGCAATATCGATGATCGGCATGATCGCCTGCCGCTTCGAGTTGAAGACTTTCTGCCCGTCGTCTGATTTCTCCAGCACAAGATTACGGAAGATTCCAAGCGGCACCCTGCTGCGCAATGCGTCACGGGCGAGAAAGCTAACGAACAGTGGGCTGTCCTTGAACAAGGCGACTGTCTCGTCATCCAAGGCTTTGGTCAACTTGGGATCGCCAAAGATGTGGCGCATATCGAAGAAAATCGTCACCCGAAGGATCCGATCCTCGTTGGGACGACTGATCCAATCAGCATAGCGGTCACACCAGCCCTTGAGGGTTCCGCGCTGATCGGCGTTCTTGGCCATGATCCCGCCTTTGCAATAGACAAAGCCACTGGCATCCAGAATGTCAGAAACGCGGGCACCAAAGGCTTCAAAATAGGCTTCACCGGCGGTGTCGACACCGTCTTCGATCACCAACCCATTGTCCTGATCTGAGCCGACCAATTGTTCTTCACGCGCGAGCGAACCAAACGCCACGAAAGCGTATCGGCAGGGCGGAGGACCGAGTTCCTGCTCTGTCAATTCGGCTGCCTTGCGGTGAACCGCTTCACCCAGGGCGGAGGTGAAGTGCATGACGTGGCTGGCATCGACTCCCGATGCGACCATTTTGGCGAATCCGTCGGGTATACCTTGCGCAGCCTCGACCAGCTCTCGTTCATTGCGGGCCTTGGCGATCATCATGCCCGTGTCGATCGCATTATTCCCGATTGCTGACAAAATGTCGGTCGCACTCAATATCCCAGCCAGCTGGCCAGCCTGATCAATCAAGGGAATGTGGCGGAAGCCACCTGAGGCCATCAGTGCCATAGCTTCTGCCACCGTCGAATTGGTCGTCAGCGTGCGAGGCCCCTGAGTCATCGCTTCGGTGATCGGGGCATCTAACGAAAGGTTGGCTGCCACGACCCGGCTGCGCAGATCCTTATCTGTAAAGATGCCGCGCAATTGGCCGTCATCACAGATCGCCAATGTGCTGACATTGTGTTCGTCCATGATTGCCACGGCTTTGCGAATGGTTGAACCAACGTCACAAGCGATCGGTGCGGCTCTGCCAACCAAGTTTCCAACCGGCTTGCTGGTCATGGCGAAGCTGCTGTTCTCGCGCCGCTTGGCCAAGGCATGTTTGATCCGCGCAGATTCATCTTCCGCGAAGAACTCCCGGAAAGCCGGACTGCTATTGCGGAGTTCGTGAAATTGCTGCCCCGGGATTGCGTAGAGCAACGTGTCCTCAATCGCGAATGTCGAATTGCGCACCTCTCCACCGCGAAGCAGCGAGGGGTAAGCGAAGGTCGATCCCGCGCCCAGTCGAGCAGTTAACTCCTCATCGGCCAACCGAAGCTCGACCGAGCCAGAACGTATGACAAAGAGCCAGTCGTTCTTCTGGCCAGCCTCGATGATCCCGCTGCCAGCCTTGGCGTAACGTACCTCAATATGTCGCGACAGCTTGGCGAGCTGATCTTCCTCCAAAAATTGGAAGGGCGGAGTCTGCTCCAGAAAGCGGGCAATCTCGTTTATCTCGCTGGTCATACCAGCGATGATAGTCGCTCCAGCCAGATTGCACCATGGGACCTTCGTCTCATTCTGGTTGGTGAGCCGGACTTACGCGAGATCTGCGAGAAACGCCTTGATTGCTGCAACCGCAGTTGGCTCGTCCAGCAACGGAGCATGCCCCCTCGCGGGAACCACGATCTTATGGAATTGCTCGGGGTGCCGCTCTTCCATCTGGGTTAGCGTCTGCGACGTAAGGATATCGCTCTTTGCACCCCTGATGGTCAGGATCGGGATTGAGCTCAATGCCTCCCACATGGTCCACAGATCGGGTGGGATAGTCGCCGGATCTTCCTCGCCGACGCTCTGCGAGATCGCAGGGTCATAGGCGAAGGCTATTTGCCCATCCGCCGCCTCGGAGCATGTTCGTTTGGCAAAGCCCAGCCAGCCATCATGATCAAGGCCTTCGAGAGCATCGCCATTGATCGTTTCGCAGCGTGCCGCTGCCTCGGCCCAATTTGCCATCGGCTCCCCACCGCCGACATAGGAGCGAATGCGATCAAGACCTTCGGCGCTGACTGCCGGACCAATGTCGTTCAAGACAATGGCCGCAATACGATCAGGCTGCTGAGCACCCATGACCATCGACATTAATCCGCCCATTGATGTTCCGATGCAGATCAGGCGTTCAATCTCGAGAGCGTCGAACAAGGCCCACATATCCTCGACATAGATGTCGGGGCGGTAACGCATTGGTTCGGGATCGTAACCTGAGCGGCCACGTCCACGCTGATCCGGGACGATCAATCGGCGATCATCATCCAGATGCGCGATCAAAGGCTCAAAGTCGGCGCTGTTTCGGGTCAAGCCGTGCATCATCAGTAGCGGCAGCCTGTCCGACTTCTCGACTGTGGCGGCGTAATCCCGCGCGAAAAGGGTCAGTTCCCCGTCCGCGCTGGGATAGAACCGCTCTGTGACGGTCCGTGAGAGTGACACGATCAGCCCGCTCTAGAAGCGGACCTCGCCGGTCACAAAGAACCGCCGCGGATCGCCGTAGAAGCCTGTCAATGTCCCTTCGAGTCCCAGTGTCGGTACGAAGGGAGCACCGCCAGTGCCGCCCGCCACAAAGTTGTAGCCCGCGACTATGTACTCCTTGTTGAAAAGGTTCTTGCCGTGCACCCCAATCGAGAAGCGGTCGGAATCGTCGGTGTAAACGATGCTGGCATCGACCAGGACAAAGCCATCCTGATCGAGGAAGGCATTGGGAGTTTCAAACTGACTGGCGTCGGAGCGGAGCGAGGCAGAGCCGAGGAAGTCGACCATCCCATCTGCGGCGGGAATTCCCAAGACAAACCCCATATGCGCGGTGAAGTCTGGCGTATTCTGGAATACCCTTTGGTCCGCCACATCATTGCCAAAGGCATTGATGAATGTGTTGAAGCTGGCGTCGAGATAGCCCAGCGACCAATTCACATTGAAACGGCTGCCAAGGCCCGCAAAGTCTTCGCCCACCAGGGCGTTGCCTTCGAATTCGAGGCCATTCACGTCCGCGCTTGCGGCGTTCGATGTGATCCCGATGAAGCTGTCATTGATGCCATCGTTGTTGGTGTCAACGCCGACCGATCCGGGGATCTGAACGTCCTTATACTGACTGAGGAAGCCGGCCAGGCTGATGTTCAAGCGGCCATCCAGAAGTGAGGCTTTCCAGCCGAGCTCATAACTATCGACCGTCTCAGGCGCGAACCGCAGGAACTCAAACTGATCATCGAAGTCGATGTCTCCATCTCCGTCGAGATCCGGTGCGGCGCTGGTCTGGCCACGCGGGTCAAAGCCGCCGCCTTTAAAGCCTTGCGAGTAGGTGAAATAGATATTGTGATCTGAATTGGGCTGCCAGCTGATCGAGGCGCGGGGATTGAAATCCTCAAATGTCTCGCTGCCCTGGAAATCCGATGTGACAGCGATCGGAATCGCAGTGCTGTTGGGGATGAACAGATCGGAGAATCCACCGATGAAAGTGGTCCTCAGAACCCGACTAGTCCGCTTGTCACGGGTGTAACGACCACCAAGCGAAACGCTGATCTGGTCGTTCAGATCGAACGTAAAGTCGCCGAAGACCGACCATGTCTCTGTTCCAACGTCGCCCAGAGTTTGGGCATTGAGCCCGGGCAGGCTGATCAGCGCACCGGTGTTTTCAAGGAGCACGTCAAAGGCCGTGAAGGCGTTGGCGTCGAGGTAATAGAAGCCAACCACACCGGAGACCCAATCGCCCTCGTAAAGCAGCTGGATTTCCTGGCTGAACTGATCGTTCTCATAGATCGCCGGTACATCGAGGTCGCCTGATGGCAGGCTGTCGAAATCGATCGGCGTGGTCGACTTGTCTTCGCGGTAACCAGTGATGGATTTGAGCGTCAGCTCGTCCGATAGCTCGATTGCGATGTTGAGCGCGCCGCCATAGGCCTCAACCTCCTGATCAACGATGTTCAGGCCAGCCCTGGTGTCGAACACATCGTCAAGCACAGGGGCTCCGCTCAGCAAGCCAGGGATAAGACGTGTGCCTTGGCGAGCCTCGCTATTGTCGATGACATAGTCGCCTGAGAGGCGGATGAAGACCGGGCCGTTGTCGAACTCGATCGTGCCGCGCGCCGCCCAGACATCCTTGTTGTAATTCTCGGTGCCGAGGTTGAGGTTGTCACCGAAGCCACCGCGTGAAAGCCGCGCGCCACTGGCCCCGATCGTCAGATTGTCTGTCACTGGCGTAGAGCCGGTGATGATCAGATCGGCCTGGTCATATGACCCATAGGTGCCGCGGATCTTGAGGCTGGGATCGTCTGGCAGTTCCGCAGTCACATATTTGATCGCGCCGCCTATCGTGTTGCGGCCATAGAGCGTTCCCTGCGGCCCGCGCAAAACTTCGATACGTTCGACATCATAGACATCGAGTACGGCCGCCTGGGGGCGGTTGAGATATACGTCGTCGACATAGAGCCCGACGCCGGCTTCAAAGCCCGCGACCGGGTCTTGCTGACCAACACCACGAATGAATGCAGTGAGGGTGGTGTTGGTGCCGCGGCTCACTTCGAGCGTAATGTTGGGCACTTCCTGCGCAACCTGGGTGATCTCCTGAACGCCGCGCTGCTCAAGCTGTTCGCCGGTGACCGCGGTTACCGACAGTGGGACGTCGATCAGTCGCTCTTCCCGGCGCCGAGCGGTCACAACGATGAGGCCACCGCTTTGCTCTGTTTCGGCAGTTTGTGAGTCTTCAGCACCAGCGGTTTCTTGTGCGACGGCGGGCGTCGCCGCGAGGGCAAGAGCACCGCATCCAGCAAGCCACATTGCGCGATTGCGAAGGGTTCTGTCGTTCATTTCGAATTCTCTCCCAGGGTCACTATGGGAATCACCAATATTGAAAGTTGAACCAACTTTCAAGTTTAAGTCTTGCGCGGCCGATTTTCTGAGCCTAGGCCTAGGGCTGAAAGGATGGTGCATGGACGCTCCTCGCGGAAGTCAGACAAAGGTCGGAGCAAGCGCGAAGGGCGACAGCAAGACCCCGCGGACCGAGCGCGGCCGCAAAACTCTGCGCAAACTGCTTGATGCTTCAGCGATCGAATTTGGCGAGAAGGGATTCCATGAAGCTTCGGTGAGCTCGATTACGCGCCGGGCTGAGGTCGCGCTGGGAACCTTCTACACCTATTTCGAGAGCAAGGAGGCGCTGTTCCAGGCGCTGGTCCAGGATATGAGCGCGCAAGTGAAACGCTCTGCCGGGTCGGCCGTTCAGGACTTGAAGCAGCAGGGTTCTCACACCGCGTTCGATGTCGAGGAAGTGGCGCTGCGCAGCTTTCTCGAATTCGCGCGCGAACATAAGGAAATCTATCGCATCATCGACGAATCCGAATTTGTCGATCCTCGCGCATATCGCGACCATTATGTTGGAACCGCCGAGCGCATTCGCCAGCGTCTCGCGGAGGGCGCTGCGAAGGGCGAGTTGCGCGGCGATTTGTCCGAGGCGCACGCCTGGGCCGTTATGGGAATGAACGTGTTTCTCGGCCTGCGCTATGCGGTCTGGTCGAATGGCGAAGACAATCGGGACATCTCGGCCATCGCCCGTTCAATTATCGAGCACGGCCTCAAGAAGCGCTAGCAACTGACCAGCCCCAAGGGCCAGCCTTATGCCAGCCCATGCGCGCCATAGGCCTCCTCGATCACCGCTGCCAGATCATCTGAAAAACCGAGGTTGGCGGAGAGCAATTTGTAGCCATTGATCCCTTCAAACTTGGCCGCGATCAGAGCCGCCGTCTCCTGCGCAAGTTTGGTTTCCCCGGCGAGGTGATAGGTCGTCAGCAGGATCAGCGTCGAATAGACCGTCTTGTCTCCGATTGCCTCGATCTGCCGCGCCACTTCCAGCGAGCCATCCAGATCGCGCCGGCCGAGCGTGATCAGACCCTTGGTAACTGTGTTGTAGATGTTCGAGGCGCTCTCGGGCGACAGCGCCACTGCAACGTCGAGGTGCGGGACGGCATCATCGGGCTTGCCGGTCTGTGCCAACAACCTCGCAATATCGCCCTGAGCAAAGTGGTTTGAAGGGGAGAGTTGGATCGCCCGCTTCATCAATGGGGTTGCGACGTCGTTCTGCTGACGAGCGAAATAGTGCCGCGCAAGCACCAGCGCGCACAGCGGATCGTCCGGATCAAGCTCAAACCCGCGCTGCGCCGCTCGCATACCCGATCCAATCACATCGCCCGACTGGTAGGCCCAGTTGCGATAGTATAGAGCGTGGGCAGTCAATCCCAGACCTGCCTGGGCGCGGGCAAAATGCGGATCCTGCTCAATCGCACGCTGGAAATGCTCGACCGAGCCGCTCAACCCCTCATGATCGATCCGCTCCGCCAGAGACATGCCAACGAAGTAGTTTTGCCAAGCCGTGAGCGAGGAGGGCGGTTGGATCCGCGCCCGTTTGAGCTCGTTGAGCGAAACATTGTGCTCCACCTTGCGCGCAATCTGCCCGACGATCTCCTCGCGCATCTCATGCACTTCGTTGAGCTTAATCTGGAACCGGTCGCGCCAGATGCAGCCATTGCTGCGCGTGTCGGACAGTTCACAGACCAAATGCATGCGCCCGAGCAGAACCTCGATCTCACTCGAAAGCACATAATCAACCCCAAGCGCCTCGCGGATCGCCGCAGGATCTTCGCCAAAGGAAATGTGGCGAGCGGTCGAGCCGCGCGCCATCACGAACAATGAGCGCAGCCGCGCCAGTGCTGTCAGAATCTCATCGGGCAATGCGCGGTCGAGGAAATTCTCAATCTCCTGAGCGCCGACCGATTTGGCGGGCAAGACTGCGATAGAGGGTTGGTCGCGGAACCGGATGGTCTCTTGCACCTGATCGGCAATGGTGGATGGTTTGAGCTGCGGATGGCTGCTCGTCGCCACTTCAGCGACAAACCGAAATCCGCGCCCGCGCACGGTCTTGAGCATCTCCTGCTCGACCCCATTGTCCCCGATCGCCTGCCGCACCGCGCGGATCCGCACCGTGATCGCCGCATCGCTGATCGCGCGGCCACCCCAAACGGCATCGACCAATTCGTCCTTGGTCACCAACCGACCGCGGCTAACCAGGAAATGCTGCAGGATCGACAGGACCTGCGGCGTGGTTTCGACCCTTTTGCCATCGCGCCGCAGTTCAAACCGCTCGGCATCGAATTCGCTGGTGTCAAACGAATAGCGCATCGCCGTCAGAACACCTCGGGCTTGTCGAGGCCGGTCCTGAGAAGATCGGCCATCTCGGGCGCCAGGACTGGCAGGGAATTGACGAAGCTCTCGCCGGTGAAGCCGGGCGCAACCTCCCGCAATCGCGTGGCGGATTGGATCGCCAGTTCATCGGCTCCGCTGTGGGTCAGGCCGGCCACCACCAGAGCAAGAGTATGCGGCGTCTGAGTTCGACGCTCCTCCAGCATTCGCGCGATTTCCCCGGCCTGTTCATTGTCGCCTTCGCCCAAATGATTGAGAATCTGAGTGCCGAAATTGTAGTCGTGCCCAGCCTCGATCGGGCTGAGCAGGCCGAGCCGATTGAGCATTGTGCGGCTGCTGCCCGACTGCCCCTGAAACGCCTCCATCCGCGCGAGCAGGGTCGGGGCGGAAACACCGCTCGGGCTCAGCTCGATCGCGCGGTGATAGCTCGATCGCGCCTCATTGGCCGCGCCCCGCTGCGAGGCGTCATAGGCGATCGCGACGTAGGATTGCGGATCGAGCGGATCGAGCATCATCGCCCGCTCAATATCCTGCGCAGCCAGTCTCTGGTGATCCTGGTTGCTGGCGATCCAGGGAATGTGAGCCATTGCGGAATGGACGATCGCTTTGCCCGAATGGGCCCGCGCGAAATGAGGGTCCTGATCAACCGAGGCCTGATAATAGTCCAGCGCCGCGTGCAGATCGATCTTGTGCTGGAAATAGGTCGCCTCATTGCCCTTGTGATAGAGCTGCCACGCCTTGAGATTGGACGGCACGCCCAGCCGGGCCGCAGCCAGTTCGTGGCGGGTGATCTCCTCCTCAGCCTGATGCGCGATATAGTGGACGATGTCCTGCCGCAGCTCATGGACTTCGGCGATCTCGACCGTGTGCGAATTGCGCCAGATCGTCCCATTGTTGCGGGTGTCGGCCAGTTCGAGCGACAGTGAGAGGCTTTCGCCGCGCAGCTCCATCTGGCCTGACAGGCAATAGTCAGCCCCCAATTGCCGCCTTATCTCGCCCGGACTCACCGCGAATGAGCCGAACTGAAACGAGGATCCGCGCGCTATCACTGCAAGCGAGCGCAGCTTGGAAAGCGAGGTCAGGATCTCGTCCGGAAGCGCCCGCGCCAACAGGCCGAGTTCCCCTGCCGGATTGAGTAAATCAAACGGCAGAACCGCGATCTTGGGCTTTGAATCGGGTATCTGCGGTAGCGGGTCGAGCTGCGAACCTGGCCGCTCATCTGCTTGGCCGGACATCACGATCGGCTCGGCATCCTGTTCAAGCCGAACCTCGCCAACAAAGCGAAACCCGCGCCCGCGCACGGTCTTGATCAACCGCTGCTCTTCGCCCGTGTCGCCCAGCGCTTGCCGCAAGGCGCGCATCCGCACCGTGATCGCCGCATCGCTGATCGCACGACCGCCCCAGACCTCGTCGACCAGCTTGTCCTTGGTCACCAGCCGATCACGGCTGACCAGCAGGAATTTGAGGATCGCGAGCACCTGCGGGGTCGCGTCGACCTGCGCGCCATCGCGGCGGAGCTCAAATCTTTCAGTGTCGAAGACACAGGTCTCGAAGCTGTACCGCATCGCGTCTAGGCCAATTCCCGCATGTACAGGCCTTCGCACAAGATCGCGCGCATGCCGTCGGACAGCATTGGCCAGGTCGCGATCCATTGGTCGGCCGTCATGCCCGATCGCAATGTCCGCAAGTCGGCCGCTGCCTGATCGGCCTCCTGATCCATTCCATTGAGCGACATTGCCGCAATCAGCACCATCAATGATTGCGGATCGGCCAGCTTCCTTGCCCGCAGCACTTGAGCATCGGGCAGCGCTCCGGCGAAGTCCTGCATCGCCATATGAGCCAGCACCCGGATCTGCAGCGTGACGGGATGCTCGCGCTCCAACGGGTTCAGCGCATTGGTGCGCTCGACCAAGCGCAGCGCAGTCTCTCCATTGCCGAGATAGGCCTCAACCCGCGCTTGCTCCATCATCGCCGGCGAATTGCCGGGACTGTTATCGACTCCGCGTTGCAGCGCCCTGCGGGTGGCGGTGATGTCGCCGCTCACGAAGGCGGGCCAGAACAGCGCCATGTCACACATTGAATCGAGCGGGTCGAGCGCCACCGCCTGGTGCCCCAGCTCGAACGCTCTGCCCAAAAGTGAGGAGCGCTCGCCCGGGTCCGAATATTGCGCCTGCATCGCCAGGATCGACGCCTGGCCGGCAAAGCCTCTGGCGTAGCTTGGGTCGAGCTCCGCGGCCCGGGTGAAGCAATCAAACGCATAGGTCAGATCGTGCTGCGACATGTCGAAGGTCGCTTCGAAGCCGCGGTGAAAATATTGCCATGCGTTGATGTCGCTCGGCAGGCACAGCCGCGAACGGAGCAGTTCGTTCTGCTTGATCCGCTCCTGAATTTCGCGTGCGACCTGATCGACCACGTCCTCGCGGATCGACAGGACATCGGACAGGGGCCGCTCGTAACTGTCCCGCCACAGCGCGCCATTGGTCCGCGTGTCAGCCAGCTCCAGCGCAAGCGACAGCCGCTCACCGCGCAATTCCATCTGACCCGACAGGCAGTAATCGGCCCCCAATTGCTGCCGCACGTCTCCGGGACTGGTCGAGAAGGACGCGAGCTGGAAGCTCGATCCGCGCGCGATCACCGCTAGCGTCCGCAGCTTGGCCAGCGAAGTCAGGATCTCATCGGGCAGCGCCCGCGCAAGCAGGTCTAGCTCTCCGGCGGGGGCGAGCAGCTCAAACGGCAGGACCGCCACTTTGGGGCGCGATTCCGGGATTTGCGACAGAGGATCTTGGGCTGGGGCGGTGGTGTCGGGCGTTTGGCTGGAAGAAGTGGGCGACTGAGCTGGCACTGCGGCCACCTTGCCATGCTCCAGCGCCACCTCACCGACAAACCGAAAGCCACGACCGCGCACTGTCTTGATCAGGCGTTGCTCGGCCCCGCTGTCGCCGAGCGCCTGGCGCAAGGCGCGGATCCGCACGGTCAGCGCGGCATCGCTGATTGCGCGACCCTCCCAGATCTCATCGATAAGCTCTTTCTTGGTCACCAGGCGATCGCGGCTAACCAGCAGGAATCTGAGAATGGCGAGCACCTGCGGAGTGGCCTCAACCACCCGGCCTTCTCGTCTCAGCTCCTGATCGTCCGCGTCAAATTCGAACGCAGCAAAGCGATACCTCATCTCACCCGTCCTTCGGCCCAAGTCGGGCCTGGGTCGGTTGCTTCGACGGGCGCATTCTTAGCCGTGACCGGTCACTACGCCTTTTTCCGCATGCCGCCTTCCCAATGATCCCATTCAGGAGGGCGGACCGACCGCCTGAGCCGCCGCCTAATTCATTGCATATCTTACCGCGCTCAGGCGGATATTTGCCTAGGCAAATCCGCGAGGACCGGCAAGCGCAACCCAAGGCTGCTGCCCAGTGTGATACAGTATAACAATCAAACCGTCCTACGCACAATCCCTTAGAATCAGTCACTTATCGCCACAACATAACCGCCAGCTAACATTCTGCTGCGGGCAAAATGTCACGCAATTGTCAGCCCACGATCATGCAGGCGCGGTTCAAATCCTCCAAAAGCCAGCATCAGGAACGGGCGTCACCTGTCTTCCCCGATGTCCGTTCCGCCCCTCTCTTGGGAGGAAGGTTTTTGAGGTGCTGATCGTGACGATTGATCTGATTCATGGCGCTTACTCGCCAAGCCAGAAGCGCAATCTCATCCACCGGGTGACCGAAGCTGCGGTCGAAGTGGAGGGAGAGGCGATGCGCAGTCAGATCTTTGTCAAGATGAATGAGGTCAGCCCCGATGGTTGGGCCGTCGGCGGAACGCCGTTCGGTCGCGGCGAAGGCGAATGGTCGATCGAAGACCAGGTCGGCGACGCCGAAAGCCGCAGCACCATGCGGCGGATCAACCGCATGCTCGGAAAGGGCAATTGAGAAGGTAATTGTTATGATCTCGAGGGCAGCACAACCGCTCCGCATCGCATTTCTGGCAACCGCAGGCAGTGCCGCTCTGGCGGGTTCGCTGCTGCTTCCCGTTGAGGAAGCGCGGGCGGACGAATGTATTCTGGACACAAACGACAATAATAATGCCGACGGGCGCAACGGCGCTCGTGGCGACGGCTCCTCGGATTCGCTGGCCTGCGGTGACGATGCTGACGCTGGCAATCAATCGGTCGCGCTTGGAGCTCTAACTGAGGCAGGGGGTAACTCAGCTGCGGTAGGGTACGGCGCCAAGGCTACGGGCAATGGTTCAACTGCATTCGGCTTTCAAGCTCAGGCCCTGGCAAACAATTCCGTTGCCATCGGGAACGGGGCCAAGGTCGAATTCGCCGGCGACTCAACCACCCAGAAAGCTACTGGCGGTATCGCCATCGGGGCGAGCGCAGAGGCGGGCTGGCACACAACCACGATTGGGGAGGGTTCCCAGCAGACGGGCCAGCAATCGGTCGTGATCGGCTATCGAGTCGGCAAAGAGGGTGGAACTACCAACGACAGAGGCTACAGCAACAAAGACGGGGTGGTCTCTATCGGGGGCTATTCCATCGCAAACTCCAGTGCGGTGGCAATGGGCTACCAAGCTGAGGCGCTGGGCCATACCAGCATAGCCATCGGTCTTAGGTCTGATGCCAGCGCCTCCAGAGCCATTGCGATTGGCGAAGATTCCGAGGCAACCGACACTGACGCTATTGCGCTGGGGGAGATAGCGTCTGCTTCTGCCGGTAACGCGATGGCACTGGGAAATGGCACTGACGCTACAGGGACAAAATCCATTGCTCTGGGTGTCGACGCTCAGGCGACCGCCGATGGTGCGGTGGCGATCGGGACAAACTCTGTCGCGGATGTGGCGGACACCGTCTCCTTTGGCCGGGCCGAAACCTCGGATGGTGAGGGCGACGGCATCACCCGTCAGCTGACCTATGTCGCAGACGGGACTGAGGACCATCACGCTGCGACCAAGGGGCAGCTGGATTCCGTGAGCACCAGCCTGTCAAACAGCATCAGTAGCAACACGACGGCAATCGCCAGCAACCTGCTGAAAATCAATGTCGCCACCAGCGATATCTCCACGATCTTCGGTCAGCTGTCCCCGCTGGCCTATGACAATTCCTCCAATTACGGATACGCCAGTGCCAGCGGTGCCGACAGCGTGGCCTTGGGTCGAGGCTCGGTTGCCGCGGAGGAGCTGACCGTCTCGCTCGGTCGCCCGTTTGATGACAAAGGCACGACCGATACCGCGGATGACGATGAAGAGATCACCCGCCGTCTGACCTATGTTGCGGACGGTGTGGATGATCACGACGCAGCGACCGTGGGTCAGATTGCCGATCTCAAATATCTTGATGTCAATTCAACCGGGAGTGCGGCCTCGGCGCTGGGCTCGAACGGGATAGCCTTGGGGCCGGGCGCTTCGGTTGCATCCAATATCAACAATTCGATTGCGATTGGCTCGGGAGCCTCGGTCTACACCACTGACACCGCTGCCGTAGGTGGCGGCAATATCGCGATCGGCAATTCTGCCAGCGTCTATAATGACGGCGGGATCTATCTGGCGATTGCGATTGGCAACAGCGCTCAGGCCACGGTCAATCATGCGGTCGCGCTGGGCTATGGCGCAGAGGCACATGCCTATCAATCGCTCGCTTTGGGTTCGCTCTCGGTGGCGGATGAGAGCCAGACCGTCTCCTTCGGTCGGCCAGAGATTGCCGATGATCCGGGCACGGCTGAGGATGAGAGCCAAACCGGCATCACCCGGCGTCTGACCTATCTCGCCGATGGTGTCGATGATCACGACGCTGCAACCGTGGGTCAGCTCAGCACCGAGGTGGCTGCGCTGGAGACAGCGATCAGCAATGTCAGCAGCGGCTCTGGCAGCGAGTATATTGGCCTCAACATCAGCGGCGCATCCGCTTCGGCAACGGGTGAGAATGCCCTGGCGATGGGTGATGGTGCTTTGGCCCAGGGCATCAGCTCGATTGCGATTGGTGGTGATACGGTCGACGGTGTTGATCTCGATGATACTGGCGCTCAGGCGACCGGTCATTATTCGATGGCGCTGGGCGGCGATGCTGAGGCCAGTGGTGCCCTGTCCTTTGCGCTGGGGCCCATATCCAGCGCCACAGCTTCCAATGCCACCGCGATCGGAACCCGTTCGGTCGCCAGCGGGATCAATTCCCTGGCCCTGGGCACTCTGGCGCAATCCACCGGGTTGCGGTCTGCAGCTGTGGGGCCGGAATCCAATGCAGCGCATGATTACTCGATGGCGATTGGCTATCTCGCAGCCACCACCCGCGCCAATCAGATCGTGATCGGCACCTCTTCGCTCACGCTCACCCTGCCAGGTGTGGCGCAAGCCGCTTCCAATGCAGCGCAATCGGGTGAGCTGTTCTACCTCACCACCGATGCCAACGGGAACATTGGCTTTGCTGCGATCCCCAGCAGCACCAGCACCAGCAGCACGAACACGGCCCCGGCAAGTATCGCAGCGGCTCCCGCTTCTGCTCCTGCAGTGGCGAGCAATCAGCTGGAGAGTGCACCACAGAGCACGTCGACGACATCGACGACCCCAACCACGCCCCCGGAAGCTTCGGCTCCTTCTTTGGCCTATGATTCCACCAGCACCGATGGCGGGCCGACATCAGCTGCACAGTCTGGCGAGCGGATCGCCAGCGCAGAGACCGGTGCAGAAACCAGCGCAACCCGCTCGATCAGCGACGTCGAGGACAGCAATCTGCCTGAGCAGGTGGCGTTGGAGCAGGACGGAGATGTATCAGACCTGCTCGAAGGCGAGCTTGCCCAGAGCGATCCCGATCAGAACGTCCCCGAGCCGCCAACCAATCCCGACACCGGCGCCGGCACCCGCCTCGCCTCGACCTCGGCAACCGGCAATCCAGACCTGATCGCCGCGGTCACCGAGGAGCAGTTCAACACCCTCGCCGGGAGCGTCACCGCGCTCGACAGCCGCGTAACCTCGCTCGAGAATAGGGTCGATACGCTGTTTGATCTTACCGAGACGATCGATCGAGACGCACGACGCGGGATCGCTTCGATCGCCGCGCAAGCGCATCCGCATTTTCCAAGTGAGCCAGGCAAGACCAGCTACGCCAGCAATGTCGCCACCTATCGCGGCGAAGTCGGGGTCTCGCTTGGACTGATGCACCGCTTCGAGGGCGACTTCGCAATCACCGCGGGGGTTACCTACGCCGGAGGGAATTCGACCAGCGTCCGAGCCGGTGTGGCTGGGGAATTCTGATCGTGCAGCAACAATCAACAGGACGGAGAAAAGGGATCATGACCAGACCATCAGGAAAGGGTGAGCGCGATGAGCATTCACTGTCTCGGACCAAGCGTGCGTGGGTAAAGCCCGTGCTTCAGACGGCTGAGGAAGGACTAGGAAATGTCGAGTTCAATGCTCCGGGCCCGTCCACCGACAGTTTTCTCGCCTCGCACGACTACGGTGTTTCATGAGGGGCATGCTCACGCCTGCGTCTTAACGGTCCAGGCAGAGCGCTTTCACCACATGAGCTTCAGTCAGGGAGAGGATCAGCAATGACTAACGGGGCAGATATGAGCGAAGAGAAATGCGATCCGCCGATTGGCGAGCCTGAGAAGCAAAACCGGTTGCTACATCTCTGCTCTGAAGGCCAAGCCAAGAAGTCTGTGCAAGTGCTGAGATGCCTCTCTGCGGCCAAGGGTAAGGGGATTGATCGGAAAGGTCTGTCTCATCGAAATTCAAGATTTGAGCAGGGATATTGCGGCGTCAGCCATCGTATCCGCGCTCTTGCCAAGGGCGATCGGTCGCTAGTCCTTGGCGCCGGGACCATCGTGTCTGACTCGACTGCCCTCGGAGTGGGCACGATGGTTCCCGGTACTCATTTTGCGTCAATGGGCTTGGACCGAGGCCCGATCAGAGCAAAGTCGGCGCAGCATTGATCTTAAACCTCCGCCTCCTCTGCTGAGATCGGACGACGAATTGCGATGGGAGAGAATTCTGAAGTCGAAAGGACAAAGGTAGCCAGCGAGAGCCAGCGAGCAGAGCACGGCAGAGCTCAACCTCAAGATTTTCTGGACCATTGCACACACGAGCGGCTCAGAACCGAAAGAGAGGGCGGCAACAAGGATTTGGAAAGCAACAGAAAAATGCGTTTTCGGCCCAAGACCCAATCGCCCCGGCGGCGCGTTCGCAAGGGAAAACAGCGATTTGCCCTTCTGCCCAAGCGAATGACCAATGGAACCTGGATCTGGTTGCAGACCTATCGCCGTTACCGTCGAATGATTGAGGAGCCGATAGAACGGTTCGATGCTGAAACGAACAAGATTCAAGTTTGAGTGCAGGCACTGGAGCCACGGCGCCACCTGTCTGCACTCTTGCCAAGGGCGATCGGTCGCTAGTCCTTGGCACCGGGGCCATCGTGCCTGACTCGACTGCCCTCGGAGTGGGCGCGATGGTCCCCGGTATCGGCTTGTCATTGCGAATGATGGCAGGCTGTCCAAGCAAGGAACGGGTCGGCGCCGGTCTGCAAGGATTCAGCTCGCGCGAAAAGTAGGCCGTAAGAAACGAGTGGTGCTGTCCCGAAAACGGCGCGCCCAACGATCGCTAAGTTAGCAGAGCCCCGGTCCAACCGCGTTCAGATGGATGGGGCCGGCACAATTGGATCAGAACAGTACAGCGGATCGCGAAATGAAAACGGCCCGCAGCTTGCCTCGCAAAAGGCAACGGGGCCGTTGCAACCATCCCAGCTAGCTCGACTGCCCTCGGAGCAGGCTTGATGGCTGCCCGAGGGGATACATCACTTCGGGCCATCCGCGCAAGTGTGTGATTTCGCGGGTGAGTTTTCTACCCGAACCAGGTGGCAGCGAAAGCTTAACCAGACAGGCGACCCGCCTATACCAGCTTCAAAGCGATCCATGCCGCGATTTGCCCAGTCAATCGGCGCTGTTTGTTCGCTGCTCTTTCAGGGCATCCTCTTGATTCTGGCTTGCTGGCTTGCTGGCTACTGGGCCAGTAAGCTCTCACCTCGACTGGCGGAGCCAAATCGGATTGGGCTTGGACTCGGGCCTAACCCGATCGAGCAGAGCCTGTCGCTGACCAGCGATTGCACCAAAGAGTTCGAGCCCCGGAACGCACTTTCGGGCGCGCACGTGGTTACGAGTTCATTTACCTTGTGAAGCTATGGCCCCCGAGTGCCTTGGTATCGCGAGATTCCCCGGCGCGTAGTCAGATCAAGCGCCGCAGGGGACACCGTAAATGGGACGGATTCAGCAATTCACGCCGGTAGGCAGGTCGCTTGCTTGGGATCTTCTTGAGCGTTTCTACGAAGACCAAGGCCCCCAAGCCTGGACCAAGGGGATTGTTCCCCAGGAAGTTACCTCAAATTGCTACACCGCCGACACCTATGCTGGTCTTGTCGCCGCGTTCTTCCGCGACTTGATGGAAGAGGGGAACAGTGAGCCGCCGATCGTGCTGGAATTGGGCGGCGGCACCGGGCGGTTTGCCTGGCAATTTCTCAATCGGCTGTTCAATTACCACTTCGTTGACGGCGAAGAGTGCCCGCAATTCACTTATCTGCTGACCGATGCGGCCAAGCGCAATGTCGCGAGTTGGGCTGGGAAAAGCCGGTTTGGCCCCTTGGTTGAGAGCGGTGTGTTGGAATTCGCACAGATGAGGGTCGAGAAGAATCCGATCGTCAGAACGAGCCAGGGCGACCTGCGACCCGAGGATCTGGCCAATCGGCCGCTTATCATTATCGCCAATTTTCTGTTCGATTCTGTCCCATCCAACCTCTTGCGGGTTCGGGACCATCGACTTGAGCAGGTATCCATGTCGCTGATCTCGTCCGAAGCGGACTTCCTGAAACGCGATCTCTCCTCATTCTCGACTGTGACCGAACAGTTTCGATCCAAGCCGCTCAAGAAGCAGCCGAGCAAGAACGCTGTTTTGAACGGTATCATCCAGTCCTACGTCGAAGAAGCAGAGGATGGTGATGACTTCCATATCGTCGTCCCTGAGATTGGCTTCTCGTTTCTGCAAAAGTTCCTCGATCGCAACACACCCATGATGCTGATCAGCGGAGGCCCAGGCTACGCGTCGAGTGAAGACTTCGATCTGAAAAGCCCGTTCATTTTCGAAGATCACTTCGCGCACCGAACCAACTACGATCTGTTTCGGCGGTTGTTCGCGGTGTCCGGCGGCAGCAGCCAGTTCCAACGACACCTCGATAGCTCATTCTGTAGCGGGGCCTTCTTCCTGCCTGGAAAAGGCGAATGGGAGGCGATCTCGCTGGAGGGCTGCAAGCGCGAAGCACGCGGTCTTTTGCGAGAATTCTCTCCGCTGGATGCGCATGAGCTTAATGAACTGGTCGAGATCGGGATTGAAGAACCATCATGCCGACAGGTGGAGGCATGGCTGAGATTCTCAAAATGCGATCCTGCGATTGCGGAGTTGGCGCTGCCACCCTTGCTCAAAGAGATTGAACAGGGCGACAGTCCGTTCCAGCCTGATCAGCTCTATGAGCTGTTTATGGAAGCCTATCGCGCTTACCTTCCCGACGGCACGCATTTTCCCTTCGATTGCGGGATTGCGCATCTCTTCATGAGGCTCGGCTTCGTCGAACAGGCAGCCGATCTGATGGCGCAATCCATCGCTGAATTCGGCCCGACTGCTCGGCGTCTGTTCGTGCATGCTTTGGCACTGACCCGGCTCGGACGAATGGACGAGGCGCAAGAGCTGGCGCATATGTCGCTTGAGATGGACGGCAGTTTTGCGCCGACCCAGCGGCTGATCGCTGACAAGTTTGCACCACAAGAAGAGGATGAGGCGGAGGCAGACGCCGCTGCCGTTGACGTAGCTTATCCCCATCTGAGGGTGGGTTTCAGTGACCCCGATGTGATTTCCAAGTCGCGGGTCATCCTTGAGGACAAAGGGGCGGTCCTGATCGACCAGATCATCAGTCCGGAGCTGGTTGAGGAATTGCGCGAGGACTTCCAGCAACAAGTTCGGAACTGGCAGACTTCCGGTCTTGGGAAACCCAACAATGTTGGCGACAAACGCTTCACCGTGCCGATCCGTATTCGTGCACCGTTCGATGACCCGGCGATCTATGCCAATCCTGCATTAACGGGCTTGCTGCGAAACATGTTTGGCCAGAAGCCGGCCCTCCATGCGTTTGGCGGAGTGGTCACGCATGAAGGCGCTCGCATGCAGCATGTTCACCGCGAGCATCCCATGCTCTTCAACAGCGATGCAGCCAATGCAGCTGCGCCGCTTTATGCGGTCAACGTGCTCGTTCCGCTGGTTGACCTTGATGAGGAATCAGGGGGTACTCAGTTCTGGGAAGGAACCCACAAATACCCGGAGGACAAGGAGTGGGAAGGCGAATCCGAGGTCGTCTACACCCCGGCTGGTAGCGCTCTGGTGCTGGACTATCGGACCTATCACGGTGGCATGCCGTGCCGCGCCACGCATGGGCGACCGGTCTTGTTCTACACCTATTGTATGCCGTGGTTTACCGACACACTGGCGTTTGACTCCCACGCGGCGCTGGGCCTGACCGATGCGGAACGAATGAACATTCCCGAACACCATCGGCATCTGTTCAAATTCTCCAAGAGAATCGTCGATTAATCATATCGGCGGGCGGCGTCCCATCGCGAGACACCGCGCACAGGCCCATTGAGCGAACGGCCATTAATCGGATTTAGGTGAGCCAGTTAGTTAGCAGCAAACAAACGCATTCCCGCTGCTTGATTGTCCGTTTTCTCATCTCGGGGGAAGTGAAATGAAGTCGCAGAAATTGTCCAAGAATGCGTTCTTGCAAGCGGCGGTTGCTGTCAGTTTTGTGAGCTCAACCAATCCGGTTGGCGCAGTCGAGCTGCCGACTCCGCCTGCCAGCAGCATTGGCGCATTTGACGAGCTGGATGGTCCGCTCGCGCTCAATGTTACCGGAACGCTTGCAGAGTATAACAAGAAGTCGTCGAAGAAATCGAAGAAGGGCTCCGGTAAGACGGACGGCGCCTGGAACACGGCTTATGGCGACGATGACAACGACGGCGGCAAGTACGGAGGTTACGGCGCCGACGACGACGACAACAAGGCCAAGAAATCGTCGAAGAAGTCGAAGAAGGGCTCCAAGAAGGGCTCTGACAACGGCGGCAATTACGGCAGTAATTACGGCGACGACGACAACGACAAATACGGCGGCGGCTACGGCGCTGACGACGATGATAACAAGGCTAAAAAGTCTTCGAAGAAGTCGAAAAAGGGCTCCAAGAAGGGCTCTGACAATGGCGGTCACTACGGCGACAAATACGGCGACGATGACGACAACAAGGCGAAGAAGTCGTCGAAGAAGTCCAAGAAGGGCTCCAAGAAAGGAACTGGCAGCACCAGCACCAGCGGCGGCTACAGCTCGACCTCGACCGGCGGTTCGTCCAGCTCTTCTTCTTCATCGAGCAGCGGTTCGAGCACCTCGTCGACCTCGGGTGGCAGCAGCGGCTCGAGCTCCTCAAGCTCCTCAAGCTCCTCAAGCAGCTCGAGCTCTTCAAGCAGCTCAAGCTCGTCAGGCGGCAGCTCGTCTTCGAGCTCGGGCGGAACCCCCGTTCCGGAGCCAAGCGGTCTGTTGTTCCTCGGTCTCGGTGCAGCCGGAGTCCTGGGTGGTCGCAAGCTAGCTAAGAAGCTTGATAAGTCAGGTGACAAGAAAGACGCCTAAGTCTTCTCTGACTAACATCTAACCAAATGATGGCCGGGCCCGGATAATGATCCAGGTCCGGCCATTCCTTTTGCGTAAACCAAATCCCAATCCAATCAGCCTATATCCCTGGGCATGCGTACAAAGGCATTAACCCTACTTGCGAGTGCCGCCCTTGTTTTGGGTGGCTGTGAAGCCGCGTCCGAAGCAACGCTGGCCGATGCCGAGGCTGCCTTTGCAGCCAATGAATTCGGTAAATCCCGCGTGATGCTGCACAGCCTGATCGATCAGGAAGAGCCTGACCCTGCTGCGAAAATTCTTCTGGTGGAAACATTGATCGAGCTGTCGGACGGCTATGTCGCCGAACGGTACCTCAATCAGATTGCAGAGAGTGATCTTGAGCCCATTAGGCGGCTTGAACTGATGGCGCAAAGTCTGATCGTCCAGGGCAAGCCTGAAGCGGCGATCGAGCGCATGACTGAAGCGGGGGATCGTGCTGGCTGGACCGATCAAACCTATTCCACACTGCTGTGGGCGCACCTTGCGGCTGACACGCTCGAAGCCAATGAGGGTGAACTGGTTGAAGCGGTCAATCGGTTCCCGGATTCAGCAGCGGTCAATGGCCGTGCGGCTGAATTCTTCAAGACGACCAATGAATGGGACAAGGTCGAAGCCGCAGTGGGCTTTACGCTTGAATCTGATCCAAGTCATTACGATGCGCGGCTGTTGTCGGGTGAACTGGCCATTCGCCAGATGGATCTGGCAGGAGCCCTTCCGATCTATCAGGCTGTGGTTGAGGACTATCCTGACGAGGCTTTGCCCAAGGTCAATGTGGTTGGGTTGCAGCTCGATCTGAAACAGACCGAAGATGCAGAAACAACTCTGACTGCGGCCTTGGCACGCCATCCTGACGTTCCACTGCTCAAGTTCCAGGAAGCTCGCCTGTTGTATGAGAAAGGCGAGTATCGCGAGAGCTCGGCCCTGCTTCAGCGGCTGGCGGGTTCGCTCAAGCGCTATACCCCGGCAATCATTCTGTCCGCTCAGGTCGATCTGGCGCTGGGCAACCGCGAGATTGCCCGAGCCCAGCTTGCGACCGCGGCCCGCGACGAACGCTTTGCGGAGAAGATCGAACAGATCATGCGCGAGGCGGATCTCGCCGAACTCTGAACCCCTTGGCATTGCCTAGGTCTCGCTCAGCTTGCCGCGATTGACAGAAGGGCACTGTCCCGCAATCAATCCTTGCGATGAGCGATGCGGAGTCAGAACTGGTCCTGATCGGTGGCGGTCACGCGCATGTCGCGGTCCTGGCAGAGCAGATCCACAATCCATTATCACACGGCCGCATCACGCTGGTCTCGCCATCACCACAGCTGCGCTATTCCGGGATGGTGCCGGGCTGGATCGTGGGCGAGTATTCCCGCGACGAAGGGGTGGTTGAGCTGGATCGACTTTGCCAGGCAGCGCGAGTTCGATTTGTATGCGATGCGGTTGTTGCACTCGATCCAGCTGCGCGGAGCGTGACAACTGCAAGTGGCGAGCAAATCCCCTACGATCTGTGCTCGATCAATGCGGGCGGAGTGGGACAGGCCAAAGCATTGTTGGGGAGCGACCCGCGCCTGCTGGATGTTCGACCAATCAACGGTTTCGTAGACCAATTGGACGAATGGCTCGGCAATGGTCAGGCCGAGCCGCGGCACATCGCCGTGATTGGAGCCGGCGCCGGCGGCGTGGAGCTAGCGTTTGCGATTGCCAATCGCGCCGATGCTTCTTCGGCCAAGGTGAGTTTGATTGCCGGCGCTGCTGGCTTGTTGCCAGGGTTCGGATCTCGAACAAGGCGGCTGGTCCGAAGCGAGCTTGATCGGCAGGGCATCGCACTGCTGGAGGATGATGCGCGGCTGAGCGACGGGAAACTCCTGGTGGCTGGTAGGGAGATTGAACCAGTAGAACTGATCATTGCCGCCGTGGGAAGCGGTGCACCGGACTGGCCCGGGACGAGTGGGCTCGCGGTCGATCCGCAGGGCTTTGTGGCGGTCGATCAGTTTCAGCGCTCGACCTCGCATCCGGAAATCTTCGCGGTCGGCGATGTTGCCGCGCGGCAGGATCGAACGGTGCCTCATTCGGGGGTGCACGCCGTCCATGCCGGGCCAGTGTTGGCGGCCAATCTCAGGTCTGTATTGAGCGGCAGCCCTGCAAAGCAGGTCTATCGCCCACGACCCGCCAGTCTTTATCTGATTGCGACCGGCAATGGCTCGTCAATCGGCACCTATGGACCTTTGGCTTTCCAGGGGCGCTGGGTGCAGAAATTGAAACGCTGGATCGACAAACGCTGGATCGCGACCTACTCCGATCTGGCACGGGCGGTGTAACCACAAGCAATGTTGGTACGAATGTCTGGGCAAAAGGGGATTTCATGAAGAAGATTGTCATTGTCCTGGCGCTGGTCGCGCTGATCGCTGCCTACTTTATCTTTGATCTCGGGAGCTATCTGACGCTCGACGGGATCAAGCAGGTCGTCGAGCAATGGCAGGGATTCTACGGCGACAACCAAGCCCTTGTGTTGGCGATATACTTCCTGATCTATGTTGCGGTGACGGCAGCCTCACTTCCGGGTGCCTTGGTTATGACATTGGCTGCAGGCGCAATGTTTGGGCTGTTGGTCGGGACAATTCTGGTCTCCTTTGCTTCGACAATAGGCGCGACATTGGCCTTCCTCGCTTCGAGGTACGTCCTGCGCGACACGATTGAATCGCGGTTTGGCGATCGATTGAAAGCGATCAATTCAGGGATAGAGCGCGACGGCGCGTTTTACCTTTTCACCCTCCGCATGATTCCGGCGATACCGTTTTTCGTCATCAACCTTGTCATGGGTCTAACCCGTATCAAGACGCTTACCTTTGTGGTGGTCAGTCAGATTGGAATGCTGCTGGGCACGATTGTCTTTGTTAATCTGGGAACACGCCTTGCCGAGATTGAGAGTACATCGGGGCTCTTGTCACCGGTACTGATCGGTAGCTTCCTTTTGCTCGCCATAGTCCCTTGGATCGCCAAGGGGATCGTTGGCGCAATCCAGCGCCGCCGCGTCTATGCCGGGTTCAAAAAGCCAAGCAAGTTTGATCGCAATATGGTGGTGATCGGAGCGGGCTCCGCCGGCCTGGTTTCCTCGCTGATCGCTTCGACCGTCAAAGCCAAGGTCACATTGGTCGAAGCCAACAAGATGGGCGGCGATTGTCTCAACACCGGTTGTGTTCCGTCCAAGGCCCTGATCAAAAGCGCCAAGGTCGCTTCGCAAATTCGCCATGCCGACAAATATGGTCTCAGGGCGAGCGAGCCCGAGGTGCCGTTCAAGCAGACCATGGCGCGCGTGCTCGAGGCGATCAAAGCCATCGAACCGCATGACTCGGTCGAACGCTACACCGGTCTCGGGGTCGATGTGGTCGAGGGCTATGCCAAAATCATCGATCCCTGGACCGTCGAGATCGCTCGGCATGATGGTGAGACCCAGCGTCTGACCACGCGCTCAATCGTAATCGCCGCGGGCGCTGAACCCTTTGTGCCGCCAATCCCTGGTCTGGCTGACGTCAATTTCGTCACCAGCGACACGATGTGGGATGCCTTTGCCGAAATGGATAATGCTCCCAGGCGCGTGGCTGTCCTCGGCGGCGGACCGATCGGCTGCGAGCTGAGCCAGGCACTCTCGCGGCTTGGATCCACCGTGACCCAGATTGAACGCTCTGATCGGGTGCTCGGCCGGGAAGATGTTGAGGTTTCGGAACTGGCCAAACAGGCGCTCGAAGCCTCTGGCGTCACCGTTCTGACCAATCACAACGCTGTTCGGGTGGAACAGGGCGCTGTCATCGTCGAGCACGATGGGGCCGAGAAACGAGTGGAGTTCGATGCGCTGCTGGTCGCGGTTGGCCGGGCTGCGCGGCTGACCGGCTATGGCCTTGAAGAGCTTGGGATTGATACCGCCAAGACCGTTGTGACGGACGAGTTTCTTGCGACCAAATTCCCCAACATCTTCGCCTGCGGTGATGTTGCCGGACCTTATCAATTCACCCACACCGCGAGCCACCAAGCCTGGTTCGCGAGCGTCAATGCGCTGTTCGGTCAGTTCAAGAAGTTCAAGGCTGACTACAGCGTGATCCCCGCGGTCACTTTCCTGGATCCGGAGTTTGCGAGGGTTGGACTGAACGAGGCTGAAGCAAAGGAACAGGGCGTGGCCTATGAGATTGCGCGCTATGAGCTGTCACAGCTCGACCGTGCGATTGCAGAGAGCGAGACCACTGGCTTCGTCAAAGTCCTGGTCGCCGAAGGCAAGGACACGATCCTCGGTGCGACTATCGTCGGTTCCAATGCCGGTGAGCTCCTGGCCGAATATGTTCTGGCGATGAAGCACAAGCTCGGTCTCAACAAGATCCTCGGTACGATCCACTCCTATCCGACTATGGCGGAAGCCAACAAATTTGCGGCCGGCGAATGGAAGAAGGCCAACAAGCCCGAGAAGCTGCTGTCCTATGTCGAGAAGTATCACAATTGGCGGCGCGGCTAAGACCGCGCTGGTATTGCGAGGCTTGATCGGCGACAAAGACTGATATGCAGTCGCTTGAGGGAAATCGCTGATGGAAATGTTTGACCAGTTTCGTGGTGTCGTCGGCATCGCGCTGCTGGTTGCGCTGGCCTGGGGCCTGTCTGAGGACCGCGCCAATCGTCCGACATGGCAATGGATCGCGGGCGCCTTGGCGCTGCAAGCCGTGTTGGCGATCCTGATTGTCCGCGTACCGTTCGTATGGGATGTGGTGACGCTCGCCAACGAGGGGGTCGCCGCGATCGAACGGGCTACGCTCGACGGCTCATCCTACATGTTTGGCTATCTCGGTGGCGCGCCTTTGCCGTTCGAGCTCAAGGACGGAGTTGATCCTCCCCTGATCATCGCATTCCAGATCCTGCCCCTGGTGATTGTCTTTTCCGCTCTTGCTGCTCTGCTTTGGCACTGGGGAGTGCTGCGATGGGCGGTCAATGGTCTGTCTATTCTGCTCCAGAAAACGCTCAGAGTAAGCGGTGTAGTCGGCCTGTCTGGAGGCGCCAATATGTTCCTTGGCGTGGTCGAAAGCCCGTTGGCCGTGCGGGCCTATTTCGCGACTATGAGCCGGTCCGAACTGTTCCAGGTCATGGTGCTGGCGATGGCAACGATCAGCGGAGCCATCCTGATCCTCTATGCCACCACTTTGTCCCAGACCGTCCCTGACGCAGTCGGACACATGATCTCGGCCTCACTGGTCTCGCTGCCTGCGGCTCTGTTGATCGCCAAGCTGATGGTTCCTGCGAAAGAGGACGAGGCTGGAACCGAGCAGCATGAAGATGAAGAGCCCGGCCTCAAATATGAGTCGAGCATTGATGCCATCATCAAGGGCACAATGGACGGGATGCAACTGTTCCTGGCGGTGATCGCGGTGATCATTGTGGTTTTCGCATTGGTCTCGCTGACCGATCAGATCCTGGCGCTCCTGCCGCTAGTCGGAGACGAGCCGATCACTCTCAAGCGCGTGTTTGGCTGGCTATTTTCGCCGCTGATGTGGTTGATCGGCGTGCCATGGGATCAGGCACAGGCAGCGGGCGGCTTGATGGGGACCAAGGCGATCCTCAATGAATATGTCGCCTATCTCGAGCTGGCAGCATTGCCCGAGGGGACATTCGATGCCCGCGCATTACTGATCGTGACATACGCCCTGTGCGGGGTCGCCAATCTGGCGAGCGTTGGCCTGCTGGTTTCAACGATCGGCACGCTGTGTCCGGAGCGGCGCGCCGAAGTGGCCGGACTGGGTATCAAGAGCTGGATCGCAGGCAATATTGCGACCGCCATGACCGGAGCCTGGACCGGATTAATCACCTTCGGCTCATTCGGGGCAGGGTAGGGCACAATGCTTGATGCCAAGCTCCGCCCGCTGATCGACCCGCCGCTCAATCGGATCGGTCATGTCCTCGCCGGGATCGGGATCAGCGCCAATATGCTGACTTTCGCGGGCCTCGCCTTTGGCTTGGCAGGAGCGGTCGCGATAGGGGTCGGAGAATTTGGCTGGGGGCTCGCACTGATCATCGCCAATCGCCTGTGTGACGGGCTCGACGGTGCGGTGGCGCGGGTCAAAGGGCCCACAACGCTCGGCGGCTATTTCGACATCGTCGGCGATTTTGCCTTCTATGTCTCAATTCCCCTGGGCTTTGGCTATTTTGACCCAGCCAACACATTGGTCGCGGCTGTGCTGATCGCGAGCTTCGTTCTAACCGGCGTGAGCTTTCTCGCTTTCGCTGTGATCGCTGCCGAGCGCGGCGAGGAAACCAGCGCGCATGGAAAAAAGAGCTTCTTCTATTCGACCGGCCTCGCTGAAGGTACGGAAACGATCGCGGTGTTCATCGCAATGGCGCTGTTCCCAGCCTGGTTTGTGCCAATCGCCTATTGCTATGCGGTGCTGTGCGTTCTGACCGTGTTCCAGCGCAGTGCGCTGGCGATTTCGCAGTTCAAGGATTGAAGCGCTACTGAGCGAGTTGCGCTTCGACCGCTGCACGGAGCTCCTCAATGCGCGCGGAGTTCGCGCCCAGATCGCTCACGCCGACCCGGCTGACCGAGCGGAAATCGATTACGCCGTCGCCAACTCGCGCAACGACATCATCCTTGAAGCCAAACCAGAAGGTCTCTGCGACCCCTTCGACAGTCCCGCTTGCGGAATCTGCCGTGATTGCGGTCAGGCCGATATCTGCCATGCCGGCTTCAACCGCTGCGATCGCCGCTGCTTGGTCTGCTGAGCCAGTCGGTAGCGAGGCCAGATCGGGGTAAAGCTCGCTGACAATCTGCGCGTGAGTCTTGGCCTTGAGCTCGTCGCTGGTCTTGTCCGCCCACCATTCGATCTCACCCAGAGGTGTGGCGTAATCGCTCACCGGATTGGCTTCGATCGCGCTCCGAGCCGCCATCGTTGCTTCCGAGAACACCGGTGGATTGGCGGTGTCAGTCGCGACATCGTGGATCGGGTTCTCGCCCGCGGTGGTGCCGACGCCAGCCAGCATCACGAAAATCCCGATTGGTAGGACCAATCCCACCAATGAAAACAACCAGCCGGTTCTGGGGGCTTTGCGGACAACGAGAATGAGCGACACCAGCGAAACGAGCGCGACCACTCCAAGCAAGAAAGGCGCCGCGCCGATCACCAGCGACCCTAGACCGACCTGCCAAGGCCACAAGCCGAACTTTGTGCCGAGTGCGGCAATGGCGAAATAGACCGGCAGCAAAAGAGCCAGGACAAGGGCGAAGCGGCTGTGCCAAGGAGTGCTTTTCATGCGCCCCGTTTAGTCGGGTCTCGCCAGCCTGCAAGCCTTTCTGCACTTGCCGACTTGCGAGCGAGCTTGAACTCATCGCCGCTCCCAACTAGCGCTGTCACACCATGTTACTGTCACTCACAGCAATCTCTCAGCAGAGCGATCTGGATTCGATCCAGGAGCTGCTGGCCGATGTCGAATGGCGCGATGGCAAGGAGACCGCCGGAGCCGTAGCTAAAGCGGTTAAAGACAATCTGCAGGCAAAGATGAACACGCCAGCCGGCCAAAAGCTGCGCGATCGTCTTTTGCCTTTTGTGCGCGACAATGCGGTCGTGCAGGCGGCCGCGAGACCTCGGCGCATTTCCAATCTCCTGATCAGCAAGACCCAGGACAATGGCCATTACGGCAAGCATGTCGACAATGCCCTGATGGTTCAGGGAAGCACCCGGTTGCGTACTGATGTATCCTTCACTCTGTTCCTCACGCCGCCCTCGGAATATGAAGGTGGCGAGCTGGTGATCTACTCGGTCTCAGGTTCGCAAACGATCAAGGGCGAGCCCGGGCAGATGATCCTCTATCCCTCGTCGAGCATTCACGAAGTCCGTCCGGTGACCAAAGGCGCGCGGATTGTGTGTGTCGGCTGGATCGAGAGTTTGATTCCTGATCCGACCCAGCGCGAGCTGTTGTTTGATCTCGAGAACTTGCGGGTTGGCGTGCGCGCCAAAATGCCAGAGGACGCTCCTGAACGGCTGACGCTGGACAAATCGATCGCGAACCTGCTGCGGATGTGGACCAAGCCGTAGGTGCCTGACAACAGACGCTGCGAGGCAGCTCGGTTGCATCTTGGGCTGTGCCGGGTAAGACGGGGCAACACCATCCGCCGGTTCAGGCACAATTTCCGATATTGGAGGGCAAAAGGCGCGCGCAGCCGCGACACAGTCTAAAATCCTGATGCAGCAGCAAAACGACGCCCCTATCGCCCCGCCTATCACCGAATTGCCGATCGAGACCCACGACCAGGGTTTCTACGATGGCTTCAGTCGTGAAGTCACAATTCCGGCCAAGATCATCGTCTCCGTGATTATCATGTGGGCGATCTTCTTCCCGGTCAGCGCCAGCAACACACTCTCGGCAGCGAACTCCACCATCATTGCGAGCTTCAGCGGGTGGTATGTCTATCTGGTTGCCTTTCTGATGTTGGCCTGCCTGGCTCTTGCTATCGTTCCCCAGTCCGGGAGCCTGCGGATCGGAGCGCCCGATGAGAAGCCCGAATTTGGGCGCTTCTCCTGGTTCGCCATGCTGTTTGGCGCTGGAATCGGGATCGGCATGCTGACCTATTCCACCGGCGAGCCTCTGGCTCACTTTGCCAGCAATCCCGACATCATTCGCGGAACGATCGAACCGCTGAGCGAAGAGGCTGTCCGCCCCGCCTATATTTACACTTTCCTGCATTGGGGCTTTGCCGCCTGGGGAACCTACGCCCTGGTTGGACTGGCAATTGGTTATGTCGCCTATCGACGCAATCTGCCGCTGACGATCCGTTCGGCGCTGTGCCCCTTGTTTGGCCGGGTTCTTTCGGGAACCGCTGGCCATGTGGTCGACATCGTTGCTGTGGTTGCGACGATCCTCGGGGTCTCGGTCACGATGGGCCTGGGGGTCGAGCAATTCGTCGCCGGGCTCTATCGCGTGGGTCTGGGTGAATGGTTGGTCGCGGGTGACGGATCTGCCAGCACGGCTGCCATCATCGTCGCCTTGCTGGTACTGGTCGGAGCCTCCACCATTAGCGCTCTTTCCGGCGTCGGGCGCGGGATCAAATGGCTTTCGAACATCAATATGGTTTTGTCCTTTGCGCTGCTTGCCCTGTTTGCCGTGGTCGGGTCCGGGCTGCTTGGGCTCGAACTGCTGGGCGTGGGCATTTGGGACTATCTGCGCACGCTCCCGGCCAACACGCTTTCGCTGTTCGAAGACTTCGGCGATCCGATCAGTGCGGCCTTGGTGCAATGGCAACTTGACTGGTCGGTGTTCTATTGGGCTTGGTGGATCGCCTTTGCGCCCTTTGTAGGGATGTTCATCGCGCGAATTTCGCGCGGGCGCACTATCCGTGAATATATTCTCGGCGTCGTGCTGGTTCCGTCTCTGATGTGCTTTGTCTGGATGGCGCTGGCGGGCGGGACTGCGATTGATCTCGAATTGAGCGGTGCTGCACAAGGCGCGATTGTGAATGCGGGTATCTCTGACCAGCTGTTCGCGACCCTCGAGATCTTGCTCAGCCCGGGCGTGGCCAATCTGGTGTCTGGCCTGGTTGTGATCCTGCTGATGACTTACCTGGTCACCTCTGCTGACAGCGCGATCTTGATCATCAATACGATCAACGGAGCCGGCGATAATGAGGGCCAGCGCCGATACCACATCCTGTTCTGGGGCGCGGCGCTTGCATTTATGGTTGGTTCGATGCTGATCCTCGGCGGAATCGAGGCGATCCGCATCACAATGATAATCGGTGCATTGCCGTTCTCATTCGTGGTCGCACTCATGGCATTTTCGATCATGAAAGCAGTGATTTCGGATCTGCGCAGGGAAAAGCACGGTGTTCCGACGACCGCAGAAGCCTGCGCCGAATGGGATGGAACAGTATCCATTGGCAACTGAGTTCAAGCTGGCCATTTAAAGAACAAGAATAGAATTTGCGCAATTTGATAATTCATCCCCATGCGACAATCTCTATAAATATTGATAAAATATAGTTTGCATATAACTTGAGTTCTATCATCTGGACTTGAGATTTATTTCGTATATTCTTCAAATTGGAGCTTTGTTGTTATTTTGCAACAAGCATCCGGGCGATCGTGGAAACTTTCCGTCGCGCTGTGGCCAGCTGAGGATTTGCTTGTTACCTCGCCCTCGAACGCGCGCTGTGCTTTGCGCGTGTGAACAATTACTGGATCTCGCTGGTGCCTTCTGCATCGCGATCCGCCCAAGCGATAGAGGGGTACTCAATGTCGAAATTTGTAAGCGGCGCGTCCGTGAGCGCGCTGGCTGTTGCCATGGCTTCACCTGCAGTGGCGCAAGACGCCAATGGTGGGGACGAGCAGCAACGCGCCGGAGGTGTGCCGACCATCGTGGTGACGGCGCAAAAGCGTTCGGAAGATCTGCAGGATGTTCCGATTTCGGTCGCCGCGATTGGCGAGCAGCAGCTTGAAGAGCTCAACATCGACACCTTCGAGGATTACCTTGAGCAGCTTCCCAGTGTGACGGCAGGCGGCAATGGTCCGGGTCAGAGCACGATCTATATCCGCGGTCTCGCATCAACCACACCAAACATCACTGTGGCCGGTGTCGCAGGGCTCGCTCCGAACGTGGCGCTCTATCTCAACGATCAGCCGCTGTCTCAGCCCGGTCGTAACCTTGACGTCTATGCCGCTGACCTTGAGCGGATCGAAGTTCTGTCGGGACCACAAGGCACTTTGTTCGGCGCAAGTTCGCAAGCCGGTGTTGTTCGACTGATCACCAACAAGCCCGACCTGTCGGGTTTTGATGCGAAATTCTCGGCCGGTGTCTCCTTCACCAAGGGTGGTGAGAGCAGTTATCAGGCCGAGGGCATGATCAACGTGCCGGTGACTGAAACCTTCGCTCTGCGCGGTGTCGCCTATCTCGATGACCAGGGCGGCTATATCGACAACGTCCCGGGCACGCGCGATCTGACCGAAAGCGCCCGCTTCCGCCCAGAGGGCTTTGTTCGCGCAAACGGTGTTCCGGTTTCGGCTGTCCGCGCAGGCTTCCAGTCGACCGCTGATCTGTCGAATGTCACCTTCCTTCAGGCCGACAATGCTGGTCTGGCTGAAGACGATTTCAACGACACGCAGTACGCTGGCTTCCGGGTCACCGGCCTGTGGGAAGTCACTCCCGATTGGACCGTCACTGTCTCGCATCAGCGCCAGAGTCTTGAAAGCGATGGCGTATTCTTCGCTGACCCAGAGCTGGGCGGCTTGGACGATCTTGAGATCGAGCGGTTCGAAGTCGATCGCCTGGAAGACGATTTCTCGAACACCAGCTGGACCGTTGAAGGCCGGATCGCCTGGCTCGACGTGGTCTACACCGGCGCCTACACAGATCGTGAGAGCACCCAGCGGGCCGACTACACCGACTATCTCTTCGCCGGGCAATATCTGCCCTATTACATCTGCGATGGCTCGGTCACTTATCCTGGTGCCGCTGATCCCAGCGGAGTCTGCCAGGCTCCCAATCTCTACATCAATTCGTTCAGCAAGACCGAGGTTTTCACGCAGGAGCTGCGCTTCAGCACGCCGGACGATTGGCGTGTTCGCTTCCAGGGCGGCGGTTTCTATTCTGACCTGTCGCTCGAAGAGCGGGTCGACTTCGCCTATCCGGGCAATGTAATCGCACAACCGTTCGGTCCGTTCGCGACCAACTTCCCGCAAATGTCGGGCTTCTTCTCTGACCCGGGCCCATTCCCGGCGGATACGATCTTCCGCAACGACATTCGCCGGACCGATGAGCAATGGGGCGTGTTTGGCGAAGCCAGCTTTGACATCGTTCCTGATCTGCTGACGGCAACTTTCGGCGCGCGATACTATGACGTCGTGGTCGACTTTGAAGGAAGCGCCAACGGCTCGTTCTGTAACTCGGGGGCTGCCACCGATGCCAATGCGTTTGGTACCGATATCAGCGATCTCTATGACGGTGACGGCCAGTTTACCTTCATCGGATCGTGTAACGCCGCACTGCGCCAGACCTTCGACATCAATGACACGCTGGCTGATATTCAGGCCGCCGGCTTGAGCGCCACCCAGGCACAGCAGGTCTTCAATGCAATCCGCGCCCCTGACACCGCCTCCACCAAAGGGGCGATCATCAAGGGCACGGTGACGTTGACGCCAAGTCCTGACACGTTGTTCTATGTGACCTATTCGGAAGGCTTCCGTCCGGGCTTCCTCAACCGGCCAGGTGGAGCATTGGGTCCCAATGGCTTTGTGGTGCCGTTCGAGCTCGAAACCGATGAGGTGAAGAACTACGAACTGGGTTGGAAGCTCGATCTGTTCGAAGGTCAGTTCCGCTTCAACGGCAGCGCCTTCTTCGTCGACATCTCGAACCTGCAGACGCAGATTTTCGACCCCTCGATCACCAATCTGTTCTTCTCGTCGAACGCAGCTGATGCTGAAATCTACGGGATTGAATCGGATTTTGTGATCGCGCCCTATTCAACCCCAGGCTTTACGGTCGCCGGTGCCTTCTCGATCCTCGATACCGAGATCACCAATGTCCTGATCCCGACGGCTGACGTGATTGCTGGCGAAGAGCTGGCCTATGCGCCGGGCTTCCAGGGCAATATCCGCGCTCGTTATGAATGGGATCTGTCGGATAGTTTGCAGGCCTTTGTCCAGCCGCAGATGACCTATTCGGCATCGAAGTTCACCGACATCATCGAGATCAACAAGATCAAGCTTGACAGCTACACCCTGTTCGATCTGTCGGTGGGTGTCGTTGCTGACCAATGGCGCTTCGAAGTGTTCGGTGAGAACCTGACCGACGAGCGTGCTGAAATCTCGGGCGTGTTTGGCAATGACCGCGAGCGGATCATCACCAATCGTCCGCTGACAATTGGCATGCGGGTCTCTTACAGCCTGTAATCGAAACCGAACAATCAAAGCGGCGGGGGTGAGATAGTTCACTCCCGCCGCTTTGCTGTTATGGCGAGCATTATGTCACGCGAAGAGGCACTCAAAACTGTCCAAGGCAGGCTGCAGGCTGGCGAATTCGAAGCCGGTCTTGCAGATCTTGAAGCGCTCTTGGCGGAAGACCCGGGTGACGGGGAGGCGCTCTATATGGCGGCAGTCGCCGCGCGCTACCTCAAGCAGTTTGATGATGCGGCTGGCTACCTTCAGCAATTGCATCGCTCTATGCCCGAATATGGCCGCGCCTGGCAGGAGGAAGGTCATCTGGCGCTGGCGCGGGGCGACAGCGCTGCTGCATTCAGCGCCTTCGCGCGCGCAACACGGTTCAACCCGGCATTGGAGGCCAGTTGGCGCGAACAAGCCCGTTTGGCGGCGCTGCTAGGGCGACAAGAAGAGGCGGCCAATGCGCAAGCGCAATTCGACCGCCTGCAGAAGCTTCCGCGTGAATTGCTGGCCGTCACCAATCATCTCCATGAAGGGCGGCTGGTCCGCGCTGAAGAGATCTGTCGCCACTTCCTGCGCAGCAATCAACGCAATGTCGAAGGCATGCGATTGCTGGCCAAGATCGGGATCGAGTTGGGCATTCTCGACGACGCCGAATTCCTGCTCGAAACCGCCGTCATGCTGGAGCCGGACAATCTCCAATTGCGGCTCGACTTTATTGATACGCTGCGCCGCAAACAGAAGTTCGAAAAGGCGTATGAAGAGGCAGAGGCGCTCCACCAGCGGGAGCCTGACAATCCGCTATTTCAATCGCGGCTTGCGATCGAGAGCGTGCAGATGGGACAGTATGAGCGTGCCTTTGAACTGTTCGACGCAGTGCTCGGAAAGCTCCCCAATGACTATGCTACGCTGACCAGCAAGGGGCATGGGCTCAAGACGACTGGCGCTCAGGATGAGGCTGTGGCGAGCTATCGCGCTGCGATCGCAACCAAGCCTGACCATGGTGACGCCTATTATGCGCTGGCCAATCTCAAGACCTATCGCTTCGACGATGCCGAACTGGCCCGGATGCAAGAGCAGGTCGCGCGGCCTGATCTGGCCTTTATGGACCGGGTGCATCTCTCCTTCGCTTTGGGTAAAGCACTCGAGGATCAGGGCGACTATGAAGCCAGCTTTGCCCATTACGAAGAAGGCAATCGCCTCAAGCGCGCGCAGACCCGCTACAGCGCGGACCGGATGAGCGAGGAGCTGCAACGTCAGAAGGAGGTCTGCACGGCGGAGCTTTTCGACAAGAAGCAAGGCATCGGGCATTCCGCACCGGACCCGATTTTCATTCTTGGATTGCCAAGAGCGGGGTCAACGCTGCTCGAACAGATCCTCGCCAGCCATTCACAAGTCGACGGCACGCTCGAACTTCCCAATATCCTGGCTCTTGCGCACCATCTGCGCGGTCGCAAAGCGGGCCAGACGCTCTACCCCGCCAATTTGTGGGATCTCACCGGGGATCAATTGGCCAAGTTCGGCGCGGACTTCATCGAGAGCACTTCTATCCATCGCCAGGGTGCCCCATACTTTATCGACAAGATGCCCAATAATTTCCGGCATATCGGATTGATCCAGCTGATCCTGCCCAATGCCAAGATCATTGATGCGCGGCGCGATCCACTCGATTGCTGCTGGTCAGGCTTCAAGCAATTGTTCGCAGAGGGGCAGGAGTTTACCTACGGATTGACTGAGATCGGACGCTATTATGCCGATTACGTTGATCTGATGGAGCATTGGGACGACGTGCTGCCGGGCAAGGTGCTGCGGGTTCAACATGAAGACGTCCTCGATGATCTCGAGGGTCAGACCTGCCGGATGCTTGATTATTTAGAGTTGCCGTTTGAGCAGTCCTGCCTGGAATTCTACAACACTGATCGCGCGGTTCGCACAGCCTCAAGCGAGCAGGTCCGCCAGCCAATCAACCGCAAGGGGCAGGGCGCGTGGAAGAGGTTTGAACCGTGGCTTGGCGATCTGCGCGAGGCGCTTGGCTCCAAAGCCTAAGCCAGGCGAGCGCCATTGGGCACTTCGCCATCGGGCATGGTCAGCACGATCTTCCCCTCTGCATCAGGGAAACCCAGGACCAAGACTTCCGACATGAAGGGACCGATCTGGCGCGGGGGGAAATTGACCACCGCCATGACTTTACGGCCGACCAGCGTTCTAGGAGAATAGTGATCGGTGATCTGAGCCGAGCTCTTTTTGATCCCGAGCCCCTCGCCAAAATCCACCCTCAACTTGATCGCTGGCTTGCGCGCTTCCGGAAAGGGCTCAGCCTCGATCACCGTGCCGCAGCGGATATCAAGTTTGAGAAAGTCTTCGAAATTTATCTGATCCATCGGCCCCTCAATCCTGGCAAACCGGAACACAGGCAAGCTGTAACCGTAATCAAACTGAATCCGCGAACAGTTTGCGCTTTGCAAGCTTCAGCGCACAAGATAGATTGCGATGTGCAACTGAGAGGCCAGCCATGACAGATTTCGTTTTGAACGGCGAGCCGGTGAGCGTTGACGCTGACCCGGCCATGCCGATTTTGTGGGTCGTCCGTGAAAAGATCGGACTCAATGGGACCAAGTTTGGCTGTGGCATTGCTGCTTGTGGCGCTTGCACAGTGCATCTCGATGGTCAGCCAATCCGCAGCTGCTCAACACCGCTGTCCGAGGCCGAGGGGCGAGAGATCACCACGATTGAGGGTGTTGCTGGTGAAGATGGTGGGATGAGCAAGGTTCAGCAGGCCTGGATCAGCGAGCAGGTCCCGCAATGCGGTTATTGCCAGTCGGGCCAGATCATGGCGGCGACGGCGCTGTTGCGTGACAATCCCAGCCCGAGCGATGCTGATATCGACGAGGCAATGTCGGGCAATATCTGTCGCTGCGGGACCTACACCCGCATCCGTCAGGCGATCAAAGTCGCGGCTGGCATCGAACAACCTCGTGAAGAGGAGGCCTGATCATGAGCGAAGCAGGCGAGAAGACCGAGCGCAGCGCATTTGCCAAATGGTCGCGCCGCGGTGTGATCGGCGCAGGCGTGTTGGCAGGCGGCGCACTGCTGATCGGCGTCGGCGTTCGTCCCGGCAATCCGGTTGGAAGGCTGTCTCCTTTGGTCGCGGGTGGCGAAGGTGAGGAGTTGATCAACAGCTGGGTTAAGATTGACGCAGACAATATCGTCACTGCGATCGTGCCGCATTGCGAGATGGGGCAGGGCGCGCACTCGGTGCTCGGCCAGATGTTGGCGGATGAGCTCGACGCGGACTGGGACAAGGTCCGCGTCATGCAGGCTCCGGCCGATGGCAATTATGTCGTCACCGACACCGCGCGCATGTTCGTCGCGCCCTTCACGATGAACGCGGCTGATTGGCTTGAACCGACCTGGAATGGCCTGTTCACCCAGGTCGCGCGTCTGGCTGATGCAATGATCACGGGTGGCTCGTCCTCGATCCGGACCACCGGCCAGCATGGCATGCGGATTGCTGGCGCTGCGGCGCGCAAGATGCTGATCGGCGCAGCAGCCGATGAATGGGGTGTGCCCGCGGGTGAGATTGTCACGCGCGACAGTACGCTGATCCACGAAGCCTCCGGCAACAGCGCGCCTTATGCGCAATTCGCCGCCGCTGCAGCTGAGCAGCCGATGGATCACACGCCCACGCTCAAGACCTCCGATCAGTATCGCCTGATGGGCAAGAGCAAGTCGCGCACCGACATTCCGGCGAAGATCAACGGTACGGCTGAGTTCGGCATTGATGCCGAGATCGAAGGGCAGACCATGTCCTATGCCGCAGTTCGTCGCCCGCCGGTGCCTGGGACAACGGCTCTCAGCATGGAATACGCTCAGGCAGAGGCCATGCCGGGCGTGCTGCAGATCCTCAACATGGGCAATTTCGTTGCCGTGGTTGCCGATAGTTATTGGCAGGCGCAACAGGCGCTCAACACGATCGAGGTTGACTGGAGCGAGTCTGAAAGCCCGATCAAGACGACCGAAGATCAGTTTGCGGCTTTTGCCGCTGCGCTCGACACCGGCGGCGAGAGTGTGGCTGCCAAGGGCGATGCAGCCGGCGCCTTCGCCAATGCTGCGACCAAGCTCGAGGCCGAATACAAGGTGCCCTATCTTGCGCATGCGCCGATGGAGCCACTCAATTGCACGGCATGGTATCGTGGCACTGATGATGGTCCACAATGCGATATCTGGACCAGCACTCAGGTGCCACTGATGGCGCGCAGCGCGGTCGCGGGCACGATTGGTCTCGATGATGAGAGCGTCATCATTCACCATCCTTATCTGGGCGGCGCGTTCGGACGTCGGCTTGGTGCGGAATATGTCGCGATGGCGGCTCGCCTGGCCAAGGCCACCGGCTATCCAGTCAAGATGATCTGGAGCCGCGAAGAAGACACGCAGAAGGCGCTGTATCGTTGCGCAGATCTCAACCGCTTTGCTGTCGGCCTCGATGGCGAGGGCAGACTGGTCAGCTATGACTCGGTTTTCACCCAGCGGCACGACCCGGCGGAGGCCTGCCTCCCTGCGATGTACGACATTCCCAACACCAATGTTCGGGTGGCGGAGAGCGAGCTGCATTTGCCGTTCCAGGCCTGGCGCTCGGTCGATCACTCGCAGCAAGGCTGGTTTATTGAGAGCATGATCGACGAGGCTGCGCATGCCGCTGGTCAGGATCCGCTCGAATACCGCATGGCGATGCTGAGCAATGCGCCGCGCCACAAAGCTGTCTTGCAAAGGGCGGCAGAGGTCAGCGGCTGGAACGCGCCTGCAGCTGAAGGCAAAGCCAAGGGTGTCGCGATCGTCGAAAGCTTCGGAACGATTGTCGCCGAAGTGATCGAGGTCGACATGTCATCGGGCAAACCTCAGATGACCAATATCTGGGCGGTCTGCGATGCCGGCTATGTCATGAACCCTGATGGTTTCCGCAACCAGATCGAAGGCGGCATCGTGTTCGGCCTAACCGCGGCCATGTATGGCGAGCTCGATCTGGTCGACGGCGCGATCAGGCAAAGCAACTTCCACGATTACAAGATGTTGCGGATGAACGAAGTGCCCAATATCGCGGTCGAACTGATCAACAGCGGTGACATTCCAATCGGCGGCGCCGGAGAGCCGGGTCTTCCTCCCGCTGCGCCAGCGCTGACCAACGCCATCTTTGCTGCCACCGGCACCCGCATCCGCGAGCTGCCGATTGCCAAGCAATTCGCGTAAGCGCGTCAGGGGAGGGAACGCAATGCGAGCAAGAGCTCTACTGACCACCGGCTTTGGCGCACTGACCTTGGTGGCGTGTGGCGGGTCGGCCGAAGAACCGCCCATTGAGCAAGTCGTTGTGCGCGAGCCGGGCGAAGCCGCTCCAGTGACCGAGGTAGACGCTGCAGTCGATCTTGTCTCGACCGGCCAAAGAGCCTTTGCGATGTGCTCAGGCTGTCATGTCGATGCGGCGGGCGAAGCCTCGATGGCCGGACCCAACCTCTATGGTGTCGTGGGTCGTGCAGCCGGGTCTTTGGATGACTTTGCCTATTCGGAAGCTCTGGCGGGTTCTGGCATTACCTGGAGCGAGGCCGAGCTTGACGCTTTCCTCGCCAATCCAACCGGCAAGGTCGCTGGCACAAGCATGGTTGCAGGAGCGGTCAGCAATGCCGAGACAAGGGCCGCTATCATCGCCTATCTCGGCAGCCTGTCCGAGTAGCAGCCTGGCAAGAGGCGCCGTTGGATCTTCACCGCGTATTGCTGTTCCTCAATGAGTGTCGCCTGCGTGGCGAGCGCTCGGTCTTGGTGACAGTGTGCGGCGTGGAGGGCTCATCCATGCGCAATCCCGGCACGATTATGGGTGTGGCCAAGGGTGGCTCTTTCGAGGGATCTTTGTCGGGCGGTTGTATTGAGAATGCGGTGGTGTCCGAGGCGCTGGACGCATTGCAAGACGGCGCGGCCAGGCTTGTCCGGTTTGGCGCCGGTTCACCGTATCTCGATATCAAGCTACCCTGCGGCGGAGGGCTGGATGTCCATTTCCAACCGCTTGAGGACAGCGATCTTGCGGCCGCGTGTCTGGGGACGATCCGAGGGCGGTCACCCTTCTCCATTGCGCTTGGTCCCGATGGGCCACAGCATATATCAGAATGGCGCGCGTCACAGTTCGACAAGGACAAACAAACGGGCGTTTTCGGCCATTGGCCCGCAGCCATGATTGAGATCATTGGCCATGGTGCTGTCGTGGAGGCGCTCAATTCTTTGGCCCGCACCATGCGTTTTGGCAGCCGAGCGCTCACGCCCGATGATCGGATAGTAGAGTCGCTGAACGGACAGATGATGGCCGCTGAAAAGATCGAGCGAACCAGCCAGATTGAACTTCTTCAGAGCGATCCCTGGACCGCGATTGTCTTCCTGTTCCACGACCACGATTGGGAAATCGATTTGATGGAGCGCGCGCTAGAGCTGCCGCATTTCTACCTCGGAGCGATGGGAGGCCGGCGGGCCCATGCCTTCCGAAGCGAAGCCTTGGCGGCGCGTGGTGTGAGCGCAGACAAGATTGCGACGATTCATGCGCCGATCGGGCTGTTCCACTCCTCGCGTGACCCACAGACTCTAGCGCTATCGGCTTTGGCCGAGATCACGCAGGCCTACCAGCAGGCCAATTTCGCGCAATCTTATGGCTGATCTGGCCGTGGCGATCCTCGCCGCCGGGCAATCGCGCCGGTTTAGTGGGACTGACAAGCTGACCGCAGAGCTGCGCGGGAAGATGCTCGGCCTGCATGTCAGCGACATGCTGGCGGACCTACCGATAGCGCATCGTTGGATTATCGCATCGGCTCACGATCACCCCTGCGTCCCGGATTGGCAGAGCACAGGCTGGACGGTCCTCGAAAACCCCAAGGCCGAACAAGGCATGGGCACTTCGGTTGCGCGCGCTGCCGAGCGAGCCCGAAATGTCGGCGTGGAAGGGCTGATGATCTGTCTTGCTGACATGCCGCTGGTTCCGCTCCAACACTATCGAGCGTTGATCGAGCGGGCGCAGAAGTTTGGGCCCGGAAAGATCCTGGTCACGACTGACGGAACTCGGCGATTGCCGCCAGCAATATTTGGGCAACCGCACCTCGCGAAACTCACCCAAATGACCGGCGATCAGGGTGCCCGCGAACTCATCGCAGACGGAGTGGCATTGCGCTGTCATGCGGACCTTCTGGTCGATGTCGATGATGCAGAAACGCTACAGCGGCTCAACTGAGCAAATAAACTCGGAACGCAAAGGCTTCCGAGCGGTTCATTGCCTATCCAGCGTTGTATTTGTGGTCTATCGCAGACTGCGTCGCGGGAGGAAACATACTCTAAGAGAGGAAATAGAGTTATGAAGAGAAACACACTCTTGAGCGGCCTCGCTCTCGCCAGCCTGGTGACTGTGAGCGCTTGCGGTAGCCAGGCCGATGAACCGGCACCTGCCCCAGCAACCGAAGAAGCGGCACCTGCGGCTGAAGCTCCCGCTGCGGAAGAGGCTCCCGAGGCTGTCGTGGAAGCTGCGTCGTTTGGTGACCTGACCGGCGACGCCGCTGCCGGTGAGCGAGTCTTCGCACTTTGTCGTTCGTGCCACGTGCTTGATGAGGGCGTAAACCGGGTTGGTCCGTCGCTCCACCAGATTGTTGGTCGCACGGCTGGTACAGTTGAGGGCTTCAACTACACCGATGCCAACAAGAACAGCGGCATCGTGTGGTCAGAGGATGAACTCTTCACCTATCTGAAGGATCCGCAGGCTGCGATCCCAGGCACGCGTATGGCATTCCCGGGCATTGCCGATGATCAGCAACGTGCAGACCTGGTTGCTTATCTGGCAGCGCAATAAGCGCAATCCTGCCTGAGGGGCGGATCGTCTCCTCACAGATGCATCGGGCACAAGGTGACCCGACAATTGACCCGGGGGTCGCGCATTGCGCGTCCCCCGGTTGTCATTCGTATGTCCAGGAATTTCTACAGTGAAAGTGTCATGCCCTCTGGAGGTTGAGGATCGGTCGGGCTAAACCTTGGGGTTATGAAGCGAAACGCAATTTTGGGCGGAATTGCCACTCTGGGCTTGGTGAGTCTGACGGCCTGCGGGGCACTGGTAGACGAGGCAGGCACTCCGGACACGTCCGTCGAGCAAACGGGACCGGTTACTCCTGAGGATCCCGAGGTCGAGCCCAACGGCACATTCATCGAAATCCGCATGTACACGCGCGATCCCAATAGCGATTCTGGGATGCAGGTGTTTAGCCCACGGCTGATAACCGCTCAGGTTGGCGACACCGTCACCTTCATTCCGGCGGACCCAACCCACCAATCCTCCTCCATTCCGGCAATACTTCCCGAAGGCGCTGAAGGTTGGGAAGGGGAGATTAACGAGGCGGTGTCCTATGTCCTGCCTAAGCCGGGTATCTACGGATACCAGTGTATCCCTCATTACAGTGCAGGAATGATCGGCATGATCATCGTGGAGGGCGAGGGCAAGTTGGACAATCTCGAAGCGGCGCAGGCAGTCACCCACCCGGGTCTTGCTGAAGCTGAGTTCGAAGAGGTCTTCGCTCAAGCCAGGGCTGAAGGCCTGCTGAGATAGGAAAAAGGCGGGCACCAGTGGGTCCGCCGCCTTTTCACTAGCATCGCCGAAACAGCGATAATCAGTTCGGAGCTGTGGTCAGGCGGCTGTCGCCATCCGCGCCAACTCGCATTGCGACCAGATATCGCTGAGCGAATTGATCAGTCTGTCGATATCGTCATCGCTGTGCACCGGCGATGGCGTGATCCGCAGACGTTCTGTCCCCCGCGGCACTGTCGGATAATTGATCGGCTGCACATAGATCCCATGATTGTCCATCAGCCAATCGCTGATCATTTTGCATTTCTTGGGATCGCCCACCATTACCGGGATGATGTGGCTGGGGTTGGGCAGATGGGGAATGCCGAGCATGTCGAGCTTGCGGCGGACTTTGGCCACGCGCTCTTGCTGGGCCTCACGCTCGGTATTGCTGACCTTGAGGTGCTGAATGCTGGCACGGGCGCCGGCTGCCACTGCCGGTGGCAGGGCGGTGCTGAAAATAAATCCGCTGGCAAAGGAACGAACGAAGTCGCAAAGATCGCGGCTGGCAGCGATGTAGCCACCCATCACGCCAAAGGCTTTGCCGAGTGTCCCTTCAATCACGTCGATCCGGTCCATCAAGCCTTCGCGTTCGGCAATGCCGCCGCCGCGCGGACCATAGAGACCGACTGCGTGCACCTCGTCGATATAGCTGAGCGCGCCATGCTTCTCACAAACGTCAAGGATCTCTGCGATCGGTGCAATGTCGCCGTCCATTGAATAGACGCTCTCAAACGCCACCAGCTTGGGGCGATCAGGCGCAAACTCAGAAAGGTGGCGATCAAGATCTTCGGGATCATTATGCTTCCAGATCCGGCGCTCCGCTTGGGAATAGCGGATGCCTTCGATCATTGAAGCGTGGTTGAGTTCGTCCGAGAAGACCGCACAATCAGGAATTCGTGCGGCGAGCGTGCCGATCCCGGCCCAGTTGGAAACATAACCGCTGGTGAAGAGCAGCGCGCTTTCCTTGTTGTGAAGATCGGCCAGCTCTTGCTCGAGCAGGACATGATAATGGTTCGTGCCCGAGATATTGCGGGTGCCGCCTGCGCCAGCGCCGCATTCCTCCAGCGTATCGTGCATCGCGGTGATCACGCTGGGATGTTGACCCATGCCAAGATAGTCATTTGAGCACCACACCGTCACCGGCTGTGTCTCTTCGCCTATGAAACGCGTGGCGTGTGGGAAAGCCCCCTTGTGCCGTTTGATATCGGTGAAGACCCGATACCGCCCCTCTTCGCGCACGCTTTCCAGCTCGCTGGCAAAATAGGCATTGTAGTCCATGAGAATTCCCTTTTCTCTTATGCTCTTATTCTTCAATTGCGTTTGCTGGGTAAGGCCCAGCCCCACAGCATTCCGTCGCGAAACGGCAATGCCAAAAACAGATGTTCCAATGCTCCGAGCAGGCACAGCGCGAACAGCAGGGTAGCGCCCACCATCTCTGCACTGCCCAATGGAGCAGCGAGCGCGAGTGATCCAAACCAGCTCGCCACGGCCACGACCCCAATGATTGTCAGACCCAGCATTGTGGTCATCCGGTTCGGCCCGAAGTAGCTCTTGAGATAGTGCAAATGCGGGGGGAGCATCTCGACCGAGGTATTGGGCACGCCGACAAACATGTTGAGCTTGGCCAGCAGCCGCATCAGGAGCAAGAGGACGAACACGGTCGCGCCGATCTGATTGGGTGCATTCCAGCTCAGCGAGATCAGCAGCAGCGCCGTCAAAGCCAGTGCTATCTCGTGATAGATCACGGTGGCGCTGGCCTGAGTGAAGCGCTCAATCCCGGTCGCAGCCTCGTCCGCCGGAATTCGGCGTGGCCCGGCGGCGGCTCCGGTGAGGAAGCCGACCTCGTGCCAGGCCCAGGTCAGCAAGGCTCCGACGAAGGCGAGATAGACTGCGCCGATCGTGGCGCTGAACAGCGATACCAAAATCGCGATGAGGCCGATCAATCCACCAAAGCCCGCAATCATCAGGCTGCGCGAAAAGGTCGCGTCTTCGCGATTATCGACCCATGCGATCAAGCCGGTTGCAAAGAACCAGACCAGCACCGTCACGATGAACGGGACAATATGGCCGCTCCAGCTTACCACGCAGGCTGCAGCCGGATTGTTTGTGGGAGCTCGTTCGGTCGGGCGCGTTGGAAATACATCCGGGCAAATGCCCAGCCGGCTCCGGCCATGCCGCTGATGCGCTGGACCATGCCAGTTACACCGCCGCGTGCCTTGCCTTCATCGATGCGATTGGCTGCCTTGCGCAGGTTCTCCATTTGCGTCCGGAAGGCTTCGCTTTCAATGTCGAGCTCTACCGGGAAGACCTGGCGACTGATCTGATTGCAGATCGAAAAGACCCTGTAGTCATATTCGGTTGGATCGACGCCCAGTGCCTTGTGGAACTCGGGGCGGGCATGGTCGCGAACGTACATGGTCGCGTAGACCGACAGCAGGAAGAACCGAACCCACAGCTTGTTCCTGCCTTGAAGCAGCTTGGGGTCGGACCGCAGCAGCATGGCGAAGGCTTCACCATGGCGGAACTCGTCGTTGCACCATTCTTCGAACCAATCGAAGATCGGGTGGAACTTGTTCTGCGGGTTGGCCGCCAGATGGCGATAGATCGCTATGTAGCGCGCGTAGCCGATCTTCTCTGACAGATAGACCGCGTAGAAGATGAATTTGGGTTTGAAATAGGTGTATTTCTTGGTCCGGGTCAGGAAGCCCAGATCAACTCCGACACCCGCGTCCTTGAGGCTCTCATTGATAAAGCCGGCGTGGCGGCTTTCGTCGCGGGCGAGCAATTTGAACAGCTGCTTCACATCAGGATTCTTGGTCCGACGCGCGATCTCGGCATAGAGCACACAGCCGGAGAATTCCGATGTCATTGAGCTGACCAAGAAATCCATGAATTCCTTGCGCAGCGCAGGCTCCAAATTCTCGATCACACCCTTGAAGCGATCATCCTGCTTGAAGTGCTTCTTGTTCGGATCCCCGATCATTTCCTCGATCAGCGCATCCCATTCCTCACGCACGAGTGAGACATCAATCGCATCGAGTGCGTCGAAGTCGGTGGTGTAGAAACGCGGCGTCAGCATCGTGTCCTGCGTCGCGAGGTCCATCGCCTCTTCGCTGGTCATCGGTTTGTATGCGTTCATTTGATCCTCCCAGCGTTGAAGCTGACTTCGTACAATTCGGCCAAATCGAAATAGGCGGCGAGCCTTGTCATGCTGCGCTTGATCGGGCCGGCGCGGGTGACTGTGGCGGTGCGCTGAAACACCTGCTTGCTGCCGAACGGGATAGAGATCGGATCGCCATGGACCCGAACCTTGTCGCCAGGTTCCATCACAATCTGTTCGGGCAGTTCGACATGCGCGTGGAAGTGCTCGGAGCTCTGCTCGACCGTGATCGTGCAGGTCGTCTCAAAGACCCGTGCCCGTTCCGGCTGCGGTCGTTCGATCGCGCGGCTTGCCATTATTGCGCTTCCTTTTCGATAAGGGCGGCAAACACCGCGCGATTGTCTTTCCCGAACGAAGCCAGTTCGACAGTCTTCCGTGTGGCTGGATCCGACAGGGTCAGGGCACCATTTTCCCACAAGGTGAGGGTGAACGGCACTTCCTGCCCGATGCCGTGGAGCTTGCGGCTGTGCACGAGGCTCCGCGCCGTGGTGCGCACAAACCCACCTTCGCCAGAGCCATAGAATGCGAGGGCTTCGCCTGTGGCTGTGTCCTCGATCCGGATTGTTCCGTCAGGCTCGTCATAGAACTGGATTGGGCGTTCAGCCGTGGCTTGGATCCCGGTCTCAGCGCGGAACTCGCTGGGAACGGCAACTCGGCTGAAGAAACCCAGGCTCACCGAAGCGGCCAGCATGACTGTGATTACAACGACCCCGCACAGCGCCGCGATCGGCACTGTGTGGATGCGAAAATGATCATGGGCGTTGTGATCAACAATCATGCAGTTGCTCCTGCCAGTTCTGGCGCGCCTGAACTTTGATCAGGATCAAATTTACCGGCATCTCCGCGTTCAATCGCTTCGAATTGCGACGTCGCCAACGCCAGCTTGGCCGCGACTATCTCCACCTTGGGGATTGCGCGCAGCATCGGCTGGGGTTTGGCGAAGTTCCACGGGCGGACGTGTGGCCACAGCAGGAGATAACTCAGCACATGCGAACCGACTGGCTCCAGCGCGATGTCACCAAAGCCCTTGCCGCGATCGACGAGATGGGCCGCGCCAACCAGCTTGAGCGGCAGATTGATCCGTTTGTCGACGGCCATGCCGATGCGCATGATCACGCGCACATCGGTGATGATGTAGAGCGTGTTCTTGCGCGTGAGCCATGCCATCGAAAACAGGATCGCCAGCGCCACTAGCCCAAATGCCACCACAAAAGCAGCGGCGCCATAATTGCCGATCGCTACGCTAATCAGCGCCAGGATTCCGAGATAGATTGACGCCGAGCGCGTGTGAAACGCGGTGCGAGCGAGAACCCAAAGGTCTGGGCGGCCTCGCCACAACACCCTTTCCTCTGGCGCAGGCGTGCCCATTCGGTCACCCTGCGCAGGAGGAAATTCGGCTTCCCGCTCTGCGCTCACAGGTACGGCTCCTGACGCTCGTCGGTGGCATAGAGAGTGCCACCGCCGTAATAGGCAGAGACCTTCTCTTCCTCGAGCCGGGTGATCTGACCTGCGGTGGCAACCGACGGGACACCATCGAATTGTGCGGCGGTGATCGCGTCGATCTCAACCTGTTCAGGGTTCTCCCAACCCAGGCCATGCAGCAGGCCCTTGGTCCGAACCAGCGCGAACGGCATGGGTGCGAGCACCTTCTTTCCGCTGTTGGTCTCAACTTCGAGATAGCGGATCAGGTGTTCAGCCTGATCGACCCAGATGTCGCTGACCTTGCCAGCCACTTCCTTGTTGGCATCGATCACCGGCCAACCGACGATGTTGGGATCATCCGGTGCGATCTCGATCTCGTGCGAGTCACCAATCGGAACGATCCGCGGACGACCGTCCATGGTCAGGTCGGGATAGTCCTGCCGCTGGGCATAGGCTGCTGGCCCAACGCCATCCTTCATCGGATCGCCGGTCGGAACAAACGGATTTCCCGTTCCGGCAGGCTGTTGCTTGGCCGGAATGTCCAGCGGATCGCGTGCAACCTCTTCCGGCACATAGGTGCCGCGGCCATGCGGAAGCTTGAAGGTCTTCGGCCCGCCATCGCTCAGCGGGCTGCCAGAGGCGACCTTGCCGGTCACATCATCTTCAAGCGGATAGCCTTCCCGACGGCTCTCGCGGTTCAGGTAGATAACCAGACCGACGAAAAACACGAAAAAGAGCAGGAAAGCCAGCTCGGCGACGTCAAACGTCCCCACAATGTAAGTATGGTTCATAGCATACTCCTCTCATTCAATTCACTTCGGCACATCATGTCGGAAATTCGCGCAGACCGAATTGGGCCGGCGTGTCTCCGGATGTGTTGCGGTGGCGGCCAACCAAAGGTCCAAGCGCAATCAGACCAGCCAAAAGCAATATAATTTCAAGGCAATAGACGATGGTGTAGCCGGTCGCCTGACCGGACAGTGCCACCACCATTGCGCCATCCAAGGCGCCACTCTGCGCCAGCGTTGAAAACAGATCTCGCATCGCTCCACCGATCGCGATCGCGAGACCAGCGCAGCTCGCTTGCACCGCGCCCCAGGCGCCGAGGGCGAGGCCCGCGGTCTCGCTTTTCGCAAGCGCCATCGCTTCGATCAGAGTGCCGACTGAAAACAGGCCAAGGCCCATGCCGATGCCAAGCGCGCCGATATAAAGCATTTCCGGGGATGCAAACGGCGAAGCGAACAGGACCATCAGGAATGCCATTATTCCTATGACGAGGCCGATCCCGGCCAGCCGCAGCGGATCAACTCCCCGTGAAAGCGCGCGTCCCGACCAGATGAAGCCAAGCAGGGCGCCAGCGGCCCATGCACCGGTCAGTCCGGTTGTCGCTCCAACTGAGAGGCCCAGGATTTCGCCGCCATATGGCTCAAGCAGGGCATCCTGCATGGCGAAGGCAGCCGCACCGATACCGATGGCAGTCAGCAGACGAGCATTGCGACCATCGCGGACAAAGGCACGCCAAAGCTCGCCAAATTCGGGTGTCTCGCGATCATGCGAGGTGGCTTGCTTGTCCTGCACTTCCTGCTTCCACAGTGCGATCAGATTGAGCACCATGGTGAACACTGCAGCGCCCTGGATCACCTGCACCAGGCGGGTCGGCGAATAATCGATCAGCAGGCCGCCGATGACGAAAGCGGAGATCATCATGCCGACCAGCAGCATGACATAGAGCAGCGCGACAGCGCGCGGGCGCTTGTCCTCTGGAGCAAGGTCGGTCGCCAGCGCCAGACCGGCCGTCTGAGTCGTATGAAGTCCGGCGCCCGTCATCAGGAAGGCTGCAGCCGCAGCGACCACGCCTAGCCCGAACAGCTCGGGGCGGCTCAGCAGAAGCAAGGCAAACGGCATTATTGCCAGGCCGCCAAACTGGAGCATGGTTCCGCCCCAGATATAGGGCACGCGGCGCCAGCCGAGATAGGATTTGTGCGTGTCGGAGCGGTGGCCGATCAGCGCTCTGAACGGTGCCACCAGCAGCGGCACCGCGATCAGCAACGCCACTATCCAGGCCGGAGCGCCCAGCTCGACGATCATAACGCGATTGAGCGTGCCGGTCAGCAGTACGGTCGCCATGCCTACGCTGACCTGAAACAGCGCCAAACGCAGCAGGCGTGACAGCGGCAAATCCTCGCTCGCCGCATCGGCGAACGGCAGATATTCCATCACGAGCCGTGTAAAGCTGGAATCAAGGCGGGAGCGATCACTCATTGTCGGCGGACCAACTCCATTGCTTGTGAAGTGTAAAAGCCGCTCGACACACGCTGGGTCCGGCCAATCGTCCACTCGCTCAGGCTGGCCAAGCGAAGCCGCAGTTCATCCTCGGCGATCGGAACAATCGCGGGTGAGCGATCGCTCTTGGGGAAGACCTTCCCAAAGCGGTGCATCGCCCCCAGCAGCCGTGTGTGCGGCGCGAAGGTGAACAGCAGCGAATGGGTGCAGCGCTGGCTCAATTCTTCGAGCGCGGCGACCAGATCATGCGGCTGGTAATGGATCAGCGAATCCATCGCGATGATATGTGCGAATTCGCCCAATTCCGAGTCGAGCATATCGCCCGCGTGCCAGTCGATCCGACCATGGCCGATAAAGCTCGGCTTGCGTTCGCGCGCGACCTCGATCAGCCCTTCAGCGACATCGACACCGGTTACTTCAGCGCCGCGGCAAGCGGTTGAAATACTCAGAGCGCCTGTGCCGCAACCGGCATCCAACACCCGTGTGCGGCGCAAGTCAGCCGGAAGCCACGACACCAGAGTTTCGCGCATTTCGTCTCGACCCGCGCGGACGGTCGCGCGGATGCCGCTGACCTTCACATCGGAGGTCAGATCGATCCAGGCCTGACGCGCCGTGCTGTCGAAATAATTCGCCAGCTGGTCGCGCCGAGCGTCATAGGGTGTGGGTGAGCGAGTGGCCATTATTCAAACCCCAAAAAGTCAAAGATGTCGCGGTCTTTCATCGGCGCAGCCTTGAGTGGATCGACCCCGGCCCAAAGCATCGCGGCGAGGCGGAGGTATTCGTCCTGTGCAGCGGTGACTTCGGGAGAATCCTCCATCTCAAACAGGGTGCATTTCTTGAGTCGGGAGCGACGGATCGCATCGACATCGCGGAAATGCGCCAGACGCTTCATCCCGATCTGGTCGCAGAAGCGATCAATCTCGTCGGTTTCGCGCGAGCGGTTGGCAACCACACCAGCGAGGCGCACGTCATAGTTTTTGGACTTGGCGCCAATCGCGGCGACGATCCGGTTCATCGCGAAGATGCTGTCGAAGTCGTTCGCGGCGACAACCAGAGCGCGCTCAGCATGCTGGAGCGGAGCGGCAAAGCCGCCGCACACCACGTCACCCAACACGTCGAAGATCACCACATCAGTGTCTTCCAGCAAGTGGTGCTGCTTGAGCAGCTTGACCGTCTGGCCGACGACATAGCCGCCACAGCCAGTGCCCGCAGGAGGTCCGCCTGCTTCGACGCACATCACCCCGTTATAGCCTTCAAACATATAATCTTCGGGCCGCAATTCTTCGGAGTGGAACTCGACCGTTTCGAGCACATCAATGACTGTCGGCATAAGCTTCTTGGTCAGGGTAAAGGTGCTGTCGTGCTTGGGATCGCAACCAATTTGCAGCACCCGATGGCCGAGTTTGGAAAACGCGGCTGAGAGGTTTGACGAGGTGGTCGATTTGCCAATCCCGCCCTTGCCATAGACGGCAAACACCTTGGCGCCCTTGATCTCGTCGCGCGGATCAAGCTGCACTTGCAGCGAGCCTTCGCCATCACCGATCCGGTCGGGCGTTCGCTCAAAGCTCGATTTTGGAGTGTGTAGGTTCATCCTCGGTCAGTCCTCTCTCATTCTGCCGGGAACACGCCTTCAAGGCGGTCCTCCAATTCGTCGCTCGCATGGCGCAGTGCCTCCAGCGTGGCCTCGTCGGGCTCCCACAGCTGGCGGTCACAGGCTTCGAGCAAGCGGTTGGCGACCCGGGCGGAGCTCTTCGGGTTGAGCTCCGACATCCGGCGCCGCATCTCTTCATCGAGCACAAAGGTCTCGGAGATCTTTTGATAGACCCACGGGGCAACTTCGCCCGTGGTTGCTGACCAACCGAGCGTGCTGGTGACGTGGCCCTCGATCTGGCGCACGCCTTCAAAGCCGTGTTGCAGCATGCCCTCAAACCACCTGGGGTTGAGCGTGCGAGTGCGCGCCTCAAGATCGATCTGTTCGCCGAGCGTGCGGACCTTGGTTTTCCCGCGGGTCGCATCGACAATATAGACTGGCGCGTCTTCCCCTTTGGCCTTGGCGACCGAACGGCTCACGCCGCCAAGCCCGTCGACATATTGGTCGACATCATTGATGCCTAACTCGACGCTCTCGAGGTTCTGATAGGTTAGATCGACGTCCTTAAGCACGCTCTGAAGCAGATCGCGTTGCTGTTTGGGTGGTCCGTTCACCCCGTAGGCAAAGCCCTTGTTGACTTCGAAGGCATTGGCCAATTCGTCCGGATCGGCCCAGACACCGCCCTCAATCATCTGGTTGACGTTGGCGCCATAGACGCCTTCGGCATTGGAGAAGACCCGCAGGGCTGCGGTCTCAAGATCGCACTCTCGCTCAGCCTGTTGCGCCAGGCTGTGCTTGCGGACAAAGTTCTGATCGAGCGGTTCGTCGGCTTGGCTCGCAAGCAGCGCGGCTTCTGCGAGCATTCTGGTTTGCAGTGGCAGCAGGTCACGGAAGATGCCCGACAGCGTCATCACAACGTCAATCCGCGGACGCCCCAGCTCTTCAAGCGGGATAAGCTCGGCGCCGCACAGGCGTCCGTAGGAATCGCGCCGGGGACGTGCGCCCATCAGCATCAGCGCCTGGGCAATCTGGACGCCTTCGGACTTCATATTGTCTGTGCCCCACAGCACCATGGCGATGCTTTCAGGGAAGGGCTGCCCACTTTCGATATGGCGTGCGATCAGCCGCTCGGCCTGGTCGTGGCCCTGGATGCAGGCATAAGCACTCGGAATACGGAACGGGTCAAAGCCATGGATATTGCGGCCGGTCGGCAGAACATCGGGATTGGCGACGATATCGCCGCCAGGAGCAGGACGGACATAGGCACCATCGAGAGCATGGACCAGCGATCCCAACTCGTCGCAGGCATCCAGTTTCTGGCCGAGCTCTTCGCGTTGCGCCTCAGCATCGGTCACTTCCGCTGCTTCAAGCATGGCATCGAGCATGTCGTCGCGCTGAGCGCCAGTCGGATTGCTGCCAAGCACATGAAGCCCGTGCGGGATCAGGGTCTGCTCCAGTTCATAGAGTCGTCCGGCGAGGCCGCTTATCTCGCCCATTTCGATATCGAGCGCATCGCATTGATCGGCGATCAGTTCTTCCAGATCAGCGCGCTCGGCTCTGCCGTCGCGATCATCGGCCGTCATCCGCCAGCGTTCCACGCTGGCCTTGAGCTCAGCCAGATCCTTGTACAGCCCGGCTTGCGCGAGGGGCGGGGTCATATAGCTGACCAGAGTGGCTGCTGAGCGCCGCTTGGCCAGCATCCCTTCCGAGGGATTGTTGGCGGCATAGAGATAGTAATTGGGCAGATCGCCGATCAGCCGTTCGGGCCAGCATTTGCCCGTCATCCCGGCCTGCTTGCCCGGCATGAATTCCAGCGCGCCATGGGTCCCGAAATGCAGCACCGAATGCGCGCCAAAGTCTTCGCGGATCCAGCGATAGAATGCGCTGAATGCGTGGGTCGGGGAGAAATTACCCTCGAACAGCAACCGCATCGGATCACCTTCATAGCCGAAGGTCGGCTGGATCCCGACGAAGACATTGCCGAAATGCGCGCCGAACACCTGGATGTGTCCGCCATCGCTTTGGGCTTTGCCCGGTGCTGGGCCCCATTGCGCTTCTATCTCGGCGAGATGGGGTTCGCGCCTGACATGTTCGTCAGCCGGGATGCGGGCGGCAACATTGGCATCGGTTCCAAACTGTTCCGAATTGCCCTTGAGCAGCGCATCGCGCAGTGCGTCGACGCTTTCGGGAAGGTCGACCGAATAGCCTTCGTCAGCCAGCCGCTGGAGTGTGGCAAAGAGCGATTCATAGACCGACAGGAATGCTGCGGTGCCGGTTGCCCCTGCATTGGGCGGGAAATTGAACAGGACGACTGCAAGTTTGCGCTCGGCTCTTTCCGAGCGGCGCAATTGGATCAATCTCACAGTTCTAGCCGCCAATGCCTCGGCCCGTTCGGGGCAACCCTGCATTGGCCGCACCTTCTCGGTGCCGCCGCGCTCGCAGCGGCGTTCGCAACCTGTGCACGGCTCTCCAGCAGGGCCGGCCCGTCCTCCGAACACGCTTGGTGCGGTGGCTCCGTCGAGTTCGGGCAGAGCAACCATCATGGTCGCTTCTAGCGGCAGCAGGCCCTGTTCGCGCTCGCGCCACTCTGGAATCGATTGGAATTCAATCGCATGCGCCGCGAGATAGGGCAGGTCGAGCTGCCCTAGCACTTCTTGCGCGGCCTCGTTGTCATTATAGGCCGGGCCACCAACCAGCGAGAAACCGGTCAGATTGACGATCGCATCCACAGTTGGCTGCCCGCGTTCGACAAAGAACTTCTCGATCGCTGGTCGCGCGTCGAGCCCGCTGGCAAACACGGGTACGACCTTCAATCCGGCTGCCTCGAACGCCCGGATGGCCTCGTCGTAATGGCCTGTGTCGTGACCCAGCAGGTAGGACCGCAACAGAATCAGTCCGACCGTGCCGTTGACGCCCTTCTTGCGCGGCAAAACCCTCAACCCGACTGACATGCGTTGGCGATGGCCGGGGTAATAGACCCCGGTCTCGGGATATTCGATCGGGGCATCGGCTGAAGTGTTGCCGCGGCGAGCCTCGCGCTCGCCGGACGCATAGCGGTCGATCAGCGCGCGAACCATGGCCACAACATTCTCGTCCGAGCCCGACAACCAATATTGCAGCGTCAGGAAATAGGCCCGCACGTCCTGCGCCGTGCCCGGAATGAACCGCAAGATCTTGGGCAGGCGGCGCAGCATCTTCATCTGGCCAGCGCCCGAGCTGGCGCCCTGCTTCTTGGAGCCGCGCAGTTTCTTGAGCAGCGCTAGCGGACCCTTTGACGGGGCATCCATGCGATAGCCACCAAGCCTGGTGAGCTTGACGATCTCACCCGCCGACATGAGGCCCAGCATGGCATCACACTCTTTGCGTCGTGCTTCGAGATCGGGCAGGATCGCCCTTACGTGATCGTCGAGGAACAGCATCGTTGCGATGACTATATCGGCTTCGGCAATTGCCGCCCTGGTCGCGTCGAGATTGGCGCTGTCGCGATCCCAGTCTGCTGCGGCGTGCAATGTCAGGTGAATATTGTCGCGTGAGAGTTCTTCATCCGCGCGTTCAACCGCCCCCTTGAGGTGATTGTCGAGCGTCACGATAGCGACGCGGACAGGGGCGAGCGAACTACCGGGCATAATGTGCCTTGGCGTCGTAGAGCGTGTCGAGATCAATCTGCGCGCGGCCCTCTGCCGCCGCGAACTTCTCGGTGTTGCGACGAGCCTTTCCGCGAACGAAGAACGGAATCTTCTTAAGCTCCTTCTCCGCTTCCGTCGTCCACAGCGAGCCCTCTTCGGCGACTTGGACGAGTTCGTCTGGCTCTGCCTCGCTGTCATTGGCAGGTACAGCGCGGGGGGCATGCGCGGCATGGTGTGACGGGCCGGCTTCGTCGGAGAACTCGAAGTCTTCGCGGAACATCGTCAGCAGATGCTCCTCGAGCCCCATCACCAGTGGATGGACCCAGGTGTCGAAGATCACATTTGCGCCTTCGAACCCCATTTGCGGAGAATGGCGGGCGGGGAAATCCTGGACATGGACCGGGGCAGAGATAACTGCGCAGGGCATGCCCAGCCGCTTGGCGATGTGCCGCTCCATTTGCGTGCCGAGCACCAGTTCGGGCTGGGCCGCGATGATGGCGTCTTCGACCGCAAGATGATCGTCGGTGATCAGCGGCTCGACGCCATACTCCTTGGCAGCGGAGCGGATATCGCGGGCGAATTCGCGGTTGTAACAACCCAGACCGCAGACCTCGAAGCCGAGCTCCTCGGATGCGATCCGTGCGGCGGCAACAGCGTGGGTGGCGTCACCGAAGATGAAGACACGCTTGCCGGTCAGATAGGTTGAATCGACCGAGCGGCTCCACCACGGTAGCCTGGAAGAATTGTCGCCGAGCGCAGGCGTGGGATCGACACCTGACAGCTCGGCGACGTCACCGATAAACGCGCGCGTAGCGCTGACGCCGATCGGGACCTGGCGAATGGCAGGCTGTTTGAACTCGCGCTCAAGCCAGCGTGCCGCTTCATCTGCAATTTCGGGATAGAGGACGATGTTGAAATCGGCCGCGCCAATCCTGGTAATGTCCATTGGCGTGGCGTCTAGCGGCGCCACCAGGTTCACATCTATCCCGAGTATTTCGAGGATCTTGCGGATCTCAACAAGGTCGTCGCGATGGCGGAAACCAAGCGCGGTCGGACCGAGAATATTGGCGAGCGGGCGGCGCCCTTCCTTGGGGCTGGGAGTGATCGAGCGATCGGCCAAGCCGCGGACGATCTGGTAGAAGGTCTCCGCCGCGCCCCAGTTCTCCTTGCGCTGATAGCTCGGCAGCTCGAGCGGAATGACCGGGCAGGGCAGGTCCATCGCTTCGCTGAGTCCGGCCGGATCATCCTGGATCAGTTCAGCTGTGCAGGAGGCGCCGACCATCATCGCCTGCGGCTGGAACCGCTCGACCGCCTGACGCGCAGCGTCCTGGAACAATTGCGCGGTGTCCTTGCCCAGATCGCGCGCCTCAAAGGTCGTGTAGGTCACCGGAGGGCGGTGGTTGCGCCGCTCAATCATCGTGAACAGCAGGTCGGCATAGGTATCGCCCTGCGGAGCGTGCAGCAGATAGTGCATGCCCTTCATCGCGGTCGCGACGCGCATTGCCCCTACATGGGGCGGGCCTTCATATGTCCAGACGGAAAGCTGCATCGCGTCAGACCCTCAACACATCGCGACGGCGCAGCGGACGCGCAAAGAGTTCGGCAAGATCCCCGGCCTGGTCAAAGCCGTGGATCGGCGAGAAGACGAGTTCGATCGCCCATTTGGTGGTGAAGCCATCGGCTTCGAGCGGGTTCGCAAGGCCAAGCCCGCACACTGTCAGATCGGGCTTGTCATCGCGCACGCGGTCTAGCTGCTGATCGACGTGCTGCCCTTCCGCCAGCCGCACATGCTGCGGAAGCAACGCCAGCTCTCCGGCGAGTTGCTGGCGGTTGAGATAGGGCGTGCCGATTTCGATCGGCTGCATGTCGAGCTCCTGGTGCAGGAACCGTGCAAGCGGAACTTCGAGCTGTGAATCGGGCAGGAAGCTGATCGACTTGCCGGACAGCGCGCCGAGGGCATGTTCGATCGCGCGTTTGGCCCGCTCACGACCGGGCGCGATCACCCGATTGAAGTGCATTTCATCGATATCGAAGGCACGCGCCGCGGCCCGCAGCCAGTCGGTGGTCCCTTCCGCACCGAACGGGAACAGCGCATCGAGCCGCTCGGCGCCGCGGTCTTCCAGCGCCCTGGCGGTCTCGGTCAGGAACGGCTGAGCGAGGAGGAATCTGGTGTTGGGTCCGACACTCGGAAGATTGCGCGCATTGCGAGCGGGAAGCACGCCAACATTGTCGATGCCCAATTCCCGGAACAGCCGCAGGAATTGGTCTTCGACGATATCCGGTAGCGCGCCGACGATCAGCAATTGCTGATCGGCATCGACCTGCGCAGCGGGCATTTGCGGCACCAGCGATGTCAGGCACGCGTCCTCACCCTGAGTGAAGGTGGTTTCGATCCCGCTGCCCGAATAATTCAGAATGCGAACCTGCGGCATATATTTGCTACCTAGGCGCTCAGCCGCTTTTGCGAGGTCAAGCTTGATCACTTCCGATGGACATGAGCCCACCAGGAACAGTGTCGAAATGTCCGGGCGCCGTTGAAGCAGACGATCAACCACCCGGTCGAGTTCGTCTTGGCAATCGACCATGCCCGCCAGATCGCGTTCCTCCATGATAGCCGTGGCAAAACGCGGTTCGGCGAAGATCATCACGCCGGCGGCTGACTGAAGCAAGTGGGCGCAAGTTCGGGATCCGACCACCAGGAAGAAAGCGTCCTGCATCTTGCGGTGGAGCCAGACGATCCCGGTCAGTCCGCAGAATACCTCGCGTTGGCCGCGCTCGCGCAGTATCGGGCGCGCGTCAGCGGCGGCGCGAGCTTCCGGCGAACAACCGGCGAGAGGAGCGATGGTGCTCATGCCGGCGCAACCTCGCCTGGATTTGTCGATCCTTGCAGGCGCGCCATCCGCAGCTTCCAGAGGAATTGGCCAGCATTGATGACATAGGCGGCGTAGGCAGCCAGCGCGACGAGCATCCTCTGCTCGACAGTGCCCACCGCTCCGAACAGCATCGCCAGGTAGAGCGTGTGCAGCGCCAGGACGAGCATCGAGAAGACGTCTTCCCAGAAGAAGGCTGGGGCAAACAGCCATTTGCCAAACACGACCTTTTCCCAGACCGAGCCGGTGATCATGATCGTGTAGAGAGTGAGGGTCTTGATGACGATTGAGAGATCGGCAGCGGAGGCGCCTTCGCCTGTGGTCAGATAGCGGATGACCAAGCCCAGACTTATCAGGAAGATGATTGCTTGCAGCGGGGCCAGCACACCCTGAACGAGGGTCCAGACCGACTCGTCACGACGGCGGCGCTCGTCAGGCGTGTAAAGCGCCGCGCCCCTCGTCCTTCCATCATCCGCGCCGCGATTGATCGAAGCTGCGTGAACTTGCCGAGTCATTCCCCGAATCTGCCTCCGCTCTCAATACCGGACCCTAGGCGCATCAGACTGTAAGTGTCAATCAAACTAGACGACTAAGTAAGTTGACACTTCGAGGTTTGCCAGACTCGCAAAATGGGCGTACCATTCCCGGACTGATGACTAATCCGGAGTCGAAATCACGATTGCACCATCAGTAATGACGCATTCTGCGCCGCCTCCAGGCAGTTGAGCCTGGCAGACCGGGGAGGGTCTGACATGGCATCAGTATTTGAAGCGGGTTCCGCAGCCCTTCGCAGAGTGATCAGCGATCCACTCGGGCGTCGAAAACGGATGGAAGAAGCGGAGCAGACGTTGGATAGCGACGTCGCACCAGAAGAAACGCTCAATGCGATCATCAAGCAGGAGATCATTCCGCAATTGTTGGTAGCTCATGCTGGTGACAATGGCAGCGGTCCGCAGGCGAAGGCGATTTCCATCAATGCGAATGATGCCAAAAGGTTTGCGGCTCTGCCCCTGACCAAGGAAGCGTCTGATCTCCTCGATGAGATCGATGCTTTTCTTGACCGCGGCGTGCCAGTGGAATCGATCTATATCGATCTGCTCGCGCCGGCCGCTCGCAAGCTTGGTCAGATGTGGGAAGAAGATGAGTGCGACTTCATCGATGTCACCATGGGGCTTTGGCGGCTGCAAGAGGTGATGCGAGAAGTCGCCTCTCGAACGCCGTCCGTGTTCGGGGCTCTCAGCGCGAAGCGGAGTGTTCTGTTTGCGCCGATGCCGGGCGATCAGCATACATTCGGCCCAGTCATGCTGGACGAAGTCTTTTGTCGAGCAGGGTGGGATAGCCAGGTTTTGGTTGAGTGTGAGCGGCGCAAATTGCTCAATTTGGTCTCAACCAAGTCGTTCGACGTGTTGGGATTGACCGTCACCCGGGATTGCCCTAGCGCCGCTTTGACTCATGTAATAAATGCAACACGCAGTGTGTCAGCCAACCCTAACTTGGTCATTATGATCGGCGGCAAGATGGTCAATCAGAACCCAGAGATTGTGTCCGAGGTTGGAGCCGACGGAACCGCAACCGATGCTCGCAAGGCGCTAGAGGTTGCTGACGGTTTGGTCGACGCGGTGCAGCTTGCAGGTTCCCCTCGGTAGGCCCTGGCGAGAATGCTGACGCGCAAACATAGTATTCAAGGACGGAAAGCGTTTGGCAACACCGCCGATATGTTCGGCGCGCTGGACGAGGATGCCGCGGTCAAACTGGCGATGATCGCCGGTGACATCACGCTTGTGCTTGATGATTCTGGCGTTGTGCTCGACTGCTCGATCGATCCATCGGACTTTCCGGGGTTTGACAAATGGGTCGGCACCAATTGGATCGACACCGTCACCACTGAAAGTCGTCCCAAGGTCATGGAAATGCTGGCGGCCGCGCGCCGCGGCGAAGTTCAGCACTGGCGCCAGGTCAATCACATGTCGCGTGATGGCGATGTTCCCATTCGCTATGTCGTCGTGGCGGTTAATGACAGTGACCACCGCATTGCGATCGGTCGTGACCTGCGTGAGGCTGCCAAAGTTCAGCAGCGCCTGTTGCAGGTCCAGCAATCGCTTGAGCGGGATTATCTCAAACTTCGCCAGACTGAAGCGCGCTATCGCATGCTGTTTGACCAGGCCAGTGAGGCCATGTTGGTGGTCGATGCTGCAGGCCACAATATCCGCGAAGCCAATCAGTCTGTACATTTACTGACCGGCACGCGTGAAGGCGGCCTTGCGGGCAAGAAATTGCTCAATATCTTTGAGAAGGGCTCGCGCGATCAAGTGCTCGGATTGCTCGGCGCGGCCTTGGCGGCAGAAAGTGTCTCCCCTGCAGAGGTCGTGTTGTCGAAGGGGGCGCGCGAAGTCAGTTTGACGGCGACCGGATTTACCCGCGATCGCAAGCAATATCTGATGCTTCGGATGCAGCCTTCGGAAGACGCGGCAAGTGTTGCAGACACCCCTGTTCACGATCTGGTTGACCGCATGCCAGATGCGTTTGTCGTGGCTGATGGAGCGATGTCGATTGTGACAGCCAACGAAGCCTTTGTTGGGCTGGTTCAGGCAGCCAGCCTTGATCAATTGCGCGGCCGTGCGCTGTCGGATTTCGTTGGGCGTCCAGGGATCGATCTGGAGCTGATCGAAGGGCAGATCGATCAACACGGTTCAGCCCGCAATGTCAGCACGGTCTTGCGCACCGCCAATGAGGAAGAGAGCGAGCAGATCGAGCTGTCTGCCGTGGTCAGCAGCGGTGATTCAGCGCTGTATGGCTTTGTTATCAGGCCGATCGGACGGCGGCTGCGTGATTTGCCGCCGGGCGCCCAGGACATGCCGCGTTCGGTCGAGCAATTGACTGATCTTGTTGGCAGAATGTCGCTCAAGGATATCGTCCGGGAGAGTACGGATTTGATCGAGCGTCTGTGTATTGAGGCAGCCTTGTCTTACACCTCTGACAATCGCGCCTCAGCCGCGGAAATCCTCGGTCTTTCGCGTCAGAGCCTCTATTCCAAACTCCACCGTTATGGACTGGGCAATCTTCCGGGTGAGCCTGAATAAGGGGCACCCGAATTACTTGACACACTAAACTGTCAAAAAGATTTGACGCAGGGGGTTGTCAGGCATAGCCTCCCTGCATGGACCGTTCGGCCGTCTCGAATCAGGCAACGCCCATTCCGGCGGCGCGTGATGTCCTGCGGCTTCTCAAACCGATAACCTGGTTTCCACCGATGTGGGCGTTTGGCTGCGGAGCAGTCTCTGCCGGCGTGCTCGGCGGCGCAGATGGGCTCGGGGCGAGCTGGCTGATGGTCGCCGCAGGTATTGCTCTGGCTGGGCCGCTGGTCTGTGGGACGAGCCAGGCCGTCAATGACTGGTTCGATCGCCACGTCGACGCGATCAATGAGCCCGACAGGCCGATCCCGTCCGGGCGGATTGCTGGGCGATGGGGCCTTTACATCGCGCTGATCGGAACAGCGCTGTCGGCACTGGTGGGACTGTTGCTGGGACCATGGGTGTTTGCCGCAGCTTTGGTCGGCCTGGCGCTGGCCTGGGCTTACAGTGCGCCGCCTTTCCGTCTGAAGCAGAGCGGTTGGTGGGGACCCGCCACCGTCGGACTGACCTATGAGGGTTTGAGCTGGTTCACCGGTGCCACCGTGATGCTGGGTGCTTTGCCAAGAGCAGAGATCCTTATCGTCCTGGTGCTCTATAGCCTCGGCGCGCAAGGCATCATGACGCTCAATGACTTCAAGGCAGTGGAGGGCGATCGCCAGACAGGCCTGCGTTCGCTGCCTGTCACATTGGGTGTGCAGAATGCTGCGCGCTTGGCCTGCGCTGTGATGGCGCTTCCCCAGATCATTGTGATCGCGCTGCTGTTCAATTGGGGCCACTCAGTCTCTGCTGCGACCGTGTCTGTCGTCCTGCTGCTGCAAATGGCGGCGATGCCGCGCCTCCTTTCGGACCCAGCGCAATATGCGCCCTGGTACAACGCCACCGGGGTCACGCTCTACGTCCTTGGCATGCTCGCAGCTGCACTGGGGCTGGGGGGCTACATCTGATGACCGCGACCACTTCTCCGGCCGGGCTGTCATGGTTCGCGATTGCGCGGATTGGTATGGTGCAAGCGTCGATTGGCGCCTTGGTCATGCTCACCACCACGGTTCTCAACCGGCTGATGGTGGTGGAACTGTCCTTGGCCGCGGCACTACCGGCGGGTCTGATTGCCTGGCATTACGCCGTGCAATTGGGACGCCCACTGTGGGGGCACGGATCGGATCAGGGCAAACGCCGCACTCCGTGGATCATCGGAGGGATGATCGTATTGGCAGCTGGTGCTTTGCTGGCCACGCAATCGACCTTGATGCTGGCCGAGCCGGGCTGGACTCCCTTCATATTGGCAGTGATCGCCTATAGTTTGATCGGCATTGGTGTCGGCGCAAGCGGGACCTCTGCACTGGCCCTGCTGGCATCCAGCGTCGCTCCACAGCGGCGCGCGGCTGCCGCAGCCCTGACCTGGATTATGATGATTGCCGGGATCGTAGTCTCTGCCATCACTGTTGGGCAATTGCTCAAACCCTATTCGCCCGAACAATTGATCCTGGTGGCATCGGGCTTGGCCGCGGTCTGCATTGCCATAACCATCGTTGCGACCTTTCGCCTTGAGACCGGCCACCATGTCTTTGAGGAGACCGCCAAGAGCGAAGCAACGCCAGATTTCCGTGCGGCGATTGCCGAGATATTCGCCGAACGCGCCGCGCGCCGTTTCACCATCTTCATTTTCGTGTCGATGATGGCCTACAACATGCAGGATCTGATCCTCGAGCCCTTTGCAGGGAAAATCTTCGCCATGGCTCCGGGTGAATCGACCCAATTGGGCGGCATGCTCAATCTGGGTGGGCTGATCGGGATGATCGCTGCTGGCGTCGGAGGAAGCGCGTTTCAGGCGCGCCGGCCGACTGATCTGCGCAATTGGATCGTTGGCGGTTGCTTGGGTTCTGCTTTCAGCCTTGGAGGCCTCGCCATTGCGGCAGTGGTCGGCCCAGGCTGGCCGCTGGTGATCAACGTGCTGGTGCTCGGATTCTGCAATGGCGTTTTCGCTGTTGCTGCGATCGGCGCGATGATGGGGCTGGCCGGTGAAGGAGAAAAGACCCGCGAAGGCGTCCGCATGGGAGTTTGGGGAGCGAGCCAGGCCATTGCATTCGGACTGGGCGGCCTTGTCGGGGGAGGAGGGCGTGATCTCGCGCTGCTCGTCCTCGGCGATGAAGGTCGCGCGTTTCAGCTGGTCTTCGCGATTGAAGGCGGGTTGTTTGTTGTCGCCGCATGGCTGGCACTGCGGGCCACCAATGCGATGCGATCGAGGGGAAATCAGGCAGCACAGGAGCAGGAGGTGTTCGCATGAGTGAAGAGATTTTTGATGCCGTCGTCATAGGCGGCGGACCGGCCGGCGCTACAGCCGCGACAGATTTGGCGTCGGCCGGTCATAGGGTCCTGCTGATGGAACGTGGCGGCCGGATCAAGCCCTGCGGTGGCGCGGTGCCCCCACGGCTGATGGAAGACTTCGAGATCCCGCAGGAATTGCTGGTCGCGCGAGCCCGCTCCGCTCGCATGATCGCGCCTTCCAATCGCGCAGTCGATATGCCGGTGGGAGAGATTGGCTATGTCGGAATGGTCGATCGGGAGGAATTCGACGAATGGCTGCGCGAACGCGCTGCTAAGACAGGCGCCGAGCGTCGTTCTGCTACCTATGAAAAGATCGAGCGTGACGAGAATGGTACAGCGGTGATTTGTTATCGCCGCGAACGTGGAGGGCCGGTCGAGAAGATCAAAGCCAGATTGGTGATTGGGGCTGATGGTGCCCGCTCAGCCGTTGCCAAGCACAGCCTGCCCGGGGGCGAAAACGTCAAATGCGTGTTCGCTTATCATGAGATTATTCGCGCTCCCGCCAACGATAGCGATGCCTATGACGGTTCGCGGTGTGACGTGTTTTACCAGGGCCGGTTGTCGCCCGATTTCTATGCCTGGGTCTTCCCTCATGGTGAGACCGCCAGCATTGGTGTCGGCAGCGCCAACAAGGGCTTCTCGCTGCGCGGGGCGGTTTCCAACATGCGCAGCGATCTGGGACTGTCCAAATGCGAGACCGTGCGTCGCGAAGGGGCTCCGATCCCGCTCAAGCCACTCAAACGGTGGGACAATGGCAAGGATGTGATCGTCGCAGGCGATGCCGCCGGAATTGTCGCTCCGGCCTCTGGCGAAGGGATCTATTATGCCATGATCGGCGGGCGCTTCGTGGCGGAGGCTGCCAAGCAATTTCTCGCGACCGGCGATGCAAAGTCACTACGTCTCGCACGCAAGAACTTTATGAAAGAACATGGCCGGGTGTTCTGGATCCTCGGAATGATGCAATATTTTTGGTATTCGAGCGACAAACGGCGTGAGCGGTTTGTTACGATGTGCGACGACAAGGACGTGCAGCAGCTTACCTGGCAAGCTTATATGAACAAGAAGCTGGTCCGTGCGAAGCCGATGGCGCATGTGAAGATCTTCATCAAGGATTGCGCGCATCTGCTGGGGTTAAAGGCACCCGCTTGACGCGGCTCTTCGCAGCAAGAGCCGAAAGGGCGGCTCGATTATGATAGCCTGGCTGTTCGAACAGGGGCACGCCGCTGACATCATAATCGCCGTGCTCGCGATCGAGGCCGTCTGGCTGAAGTCACGCGGGTGGAGCAGTGCATCCTTGCTCGGACTGCTTGGCCCCGCGGGTCTGATCGTACTTGGCCTACGAGGCGCAATGACAGACGCGCATTGGTTGTGGATCGCTGTGCCGCTGTCTCTGTCGCTGCCGCTGCATCTGCTCGACCTGTCACAAAGACGCTAACCTTCAAACCACAGTTTAAACCTATCGCTCGCTTCAGAAAGCCAACAAAAAACCCGGCCACTGAGGCCGGGTTTCACTGTATTTGGCGGGCCGGCGTCTTGCCGGGAGGGGGCTAGTCCAGCCCGCCCAGCAAACGGCTTAGGATGGAGCGTAATGATGCTCCGCCGCCCACAAATACCAATTGTCGACCACGGTCCCGGTCAACAGAATCCCGATACCACCGGTGAGGGTAGTCAGGATTGCAAACCACCAGGCCCAGCGGTGGATTGATTCCATCGAGGCATTGAAGCCCATGGTCCAGCGCCAGAACAGAGCTGCCCGCTCAGAGGCTGTGCCGCGGTCCGTGATCTGCTCGATTTCACGCTCACCGCCATAGCGGCCCACTGCCAGGATCGTCGCACCATGCATGGCGAACAGCAGAGCTGAGCCATACAGGAAGACGATCGAGAGCGCGTGGAACGGATTGTAGAACAGGTTCCCGTAAATCAGCGAGAAATTGTTTGTCCAATCCAGGTGCGAGAAGATCCCGTAAGGCACCGCTTCGGCCCAGCTGCCCATCAGCAGAGGACGGATGAAGCCAAGCACCAGGAACAGCCAGATCGCTGAGGCAAAGGCCCAGAAGATGTGCAGGCCCATGCCCAAAGCTTTCGCCCGGTAATAGGTCCGCGCCAGCCAGCACAGCACCGAGATCGTCAGGAACGCGCCGGTTACAATGAACCAGCCGCCCTCACGCAAAGGTACAAACGGGCTGAAGCCATATTCCGGTCCCGGAGGATTGAGCGAGAGCCAGAAGAACTCGCGCAAGAAGGCCTGCGGACTCCAGTTCACATCAGCCGCCATATTGAGGCCGATAATGAGAATCGCGATGCTGCCAAAGGCCAGCGAGATCACCCCGAGCCAACCAAGATAGATCGGGCCCAGCTGAGCCTGACCGATCTTGCCCATCAGGTGGCTATAGCCGGTCAGATTGACGCGTTCCTCATCCCCTTCGGGAAGGGGAACGCCCATCTCAGGCTCAGCCTTGACCTGGATCTGAGTGAAGATGTTTTGATAAGTTGCCATTATTCAGCTCCTCCTCAGGCCCAGATCGGGATGGCTTTCCACCAGTCCCACCATTCGATCCAGCTGCCCACGTAAAGCGGGCCAGCGATGAAGATACAGGCGGCGCTCCAGAAACCGGCGTTGAGTGCCAGGATCAGGCCAACCCGGTGAATGCCGAGCGTACCGACTGAGTATCCGATGAAGTCACGGAAATAGGTGTCTTCATATTCCGGTGAGCGGACTTCTTCGCCTTCGCCGGGGTTAACCGCCGAGAGGACCAAGCCGCCGTGCAGTGCGAGTGCCAGGCAGTTGGTGAAGAAGAAGGTGATCGCCACCATGTGGAGTGGATTGTAGTGGAAGTTGCCGAACTGGTATCCGACGTTGGAAACCCAGTCCAAATGGGTCCAGATCCCGTAAGGGAATCCATGCCCCCAAGCGCCCATCCATACCGGCCGGATGACGACCAGAGTGAAATAGGCGAATATGGCAACGCTGAAAGCGAACGGAACATGGTAGCCCATGCCGAGCTTCCGGCAGATTTCCACTTCTCTGAGCGCCCAGGACGAAAACGCGACCAGCGCACAGGCCGTTATGACCTGCCAATAGCCACCCTCGCTCAAGGGCATAAATCGAAGTCCGGCTTCAATTGCCGGTGGCTCAATCGATATGAGCCATGGGTTTAATGTGTCACCCTGGGCGGCCGACGCGAAGATCAATGCAATCCCCAGCAGGGCTGCGATCGCCGTAGTCACTCCAAAGAAGCCGACATAGAACGGCCCGACCCAGAAATCGAAGAGGTCGCCACCGATCAAGGTGCCGCCTCGCACGCGGTATTTGCGCTCAAAACTAAGGAGCATAAGTCCACCCTCCCCGCCAGTGAGGCAGGTTGTTCGATTGCCGAAAAAGCTATGGGAGGCAGGCGGTTAACCCGCCTCCTCACGCTGTGAAAGCTAGGTCAGCCTAGGGCTTCGGAGCTTTCGATTGCTGCTGTTGCAGTTGCGCCAGGAGGCACACCGTCGAGCCAGTTGTAACGCTCTGTGCTCAGCAGGATGAAGTGGATAGTGAAAGCCAGGACGGCCAGGACTACGTGCAGCCCAACCAGAACCCGACGCACATCAAAGTGTTTCCATATGGTGTACATAGGATGTTTCCTTTCGTTGGGGGTCAGCTCAGAACCAAGGAGCGTAAGCCCACATCAGTGCATGAGCGACGAGCGCGATACCCACATAGAGCGTCATCACACCGGTGAAGCTCTTGTGGATTTCTTTTGCTTCCTCATCAGTCATTAGTAGTTCTCCATTTTACTGATTTTGGAGTGAGGACGGAATTGTCCTCGGCGGTATCCGCGCGTGATCCCCCACGTGGATTCGATGAGCCCCAACAATGGGGCGAAACGGTTTATGAAGATGCCGGCAAGTCTCATGCACTCTCTCCTTCGAGGAGACTGTCGGCTAAGCAGTCGGCAGTCACGATTGTGCTGCCATTGCTGCGAGCGGCCTGTTCGGCAGCATCGCGCATACGTTTGGCAGCGGAAATTCTGATCAGGACTGGTTGCGCTTCAACCAATCTGTCGAGCTGTTCCTTGGCGTCCTTGTCCCAAGTCAATTCGCTCTGAGGCTTGGCCGGCGTCGCTTCGCCGCGGTCCATTTCACTGCCGAGCGGCAAGATATGGAACAGCGCATCAAACAGCGCGTTGCAGACCTCCTGGACGAGGTAGGTGGCGCCCGAATAGCCCATGAAAGGTGTGCCAGTGTGGCGCCGGATTGCAGCGCCAGGGAAGCTCGCCGGGATGAACATTCCGCGTGCTCCGCACTCGGCCATATACATCCGCTCATTATAGCTCCCGAACACCACTAGCGGCGGATTGGCATGAATTGCGGCGCGGACATCTTCGTTCTTGGGCTTCACGCCAGCTTCACGCGCGAAGTCGAATGCGCAGGGGAGGCCCATATCTTCTTCGAGGAAGTGGCGAATACCGCGGGCATAGGTCGCATTGGCAACGATGCCGAAATTGGCTGTGCCGAAGAAGTCTTGTGTGACAGAGCGCCACAAATCCCACAGCGGCTTGATCGTGGTGTGCTTCTCGCGCTCGATGAAAGGCTCAGGATCGAGGCCGAGCTCTTCGCCCAGCGCGCGCAGGAATTTGGTGGTCGAGCTGAGGCCGATCGGGGCCTGGAAATAGGGCCGCTCAAGCGTCTCGCAGAGATTGCGGCCAAATTCGCGATACATGCAGACATTGGCTTCCGCCGTGCCGAGCTGGCGAATATCAGCGAGGTGGCATCCAAGCGGGAAGACCACGCCGACTTCCGCGCCGATCCCTTCGATCAGGCGTCGGATCTCAGCCAGATCCGACGGCATGTTGAACATGCCATAGCTTGGACCAATGATGTTGACCCTGGGCTTTTCGCCCTCTTTGCGAGGCTTAAGCTTGGGCGCCTTCTTCGGGCCGAATTCGGTCCATAGCCACGTCAGCGCGCGGTCCGCGCTTTCCCATTGATCTTCGTCGATCGTGCGTGGCAGGAAGCGCTTGATATTGGTGCCTTCCGGAGTGACCCCGCCGCCGATCATTTCGGCGATTGAACCGGTAACGACCACCGCTGGAAGCTCGGGGTCGAGTGTTTCCCAAGCGCGCTTCATTGCGCCTTCGGTGCCGGTCTTGCCCAGCTCCTCTTCGCCCAGACCCGTGACCACAATCGGCAATTCGTGCGGGGGTAGGGCGTCGGTGTAGTGCAGGACCGAGGTCACCGGCAGGTTCTCACAACCGACCGGGCCATCGATGATGACCTGCAGGCCTTTGACCGCCGTGAAGACGTAAGTGGCGCCCCAATAGCCGCCAGCGCGATCGTGATCGAGAACCAGCGTCATGTTCCCACCGCCTCGGCCGCTTTGCGGGCCGCTTCATTGAGCGCAGCGTATTTCTTGCGGAATTTGGGCCGATCAATCGGCGTGTCTTCCCACACGCCAGCAGCATGCTCAGTTCCGACGCCCTCGAAGAAATCGCGCATCCGGTCGAAGCGATCCTTGTTCCCCATGGCGGCGTTGATCACCTGGGCAAGACTGCCGGCACCGGCTGGGCCCATCAGCGGGCGTGCCGAGATCAGATTTGTGAAATAGAGTGAGGGGATCGCCTTGGATTTGGCGTGCTGGACCACCGGTGTTGTGCCCACCGCCAGATCAGGGCGGAACTCGTCAACTGCGGCTATGTCGTCCTCGAGGCTGGCGCGGAAATTGACCATTACGCCGCGAGCTTCAAGCCATTCGCGATCAGCGTCCGACCATTTGGTTTGAGGGCACGCGCTGCCAACATAGGGCACTTCGGCGCCGCTTTCGATTAGCAGCCGCGCGACCAGCAATTCCGATCCCTCATAGCCCGAGACGGTCACCCGTCCCTTGATCGGAGCGGTCGAGAGCGCGCCCTTGATCGCGCCAATCATGCCATTCTTCACGCCATCTACTGTGTCTTGCGCAATACCCATGGCCACGCCGACGCTGTCGAGCCAGGCAGCAGTTCCGTCGGCACCCACTGGTGCAGAGCCGATCACAGGACGACCCGCCGCTTCAAACTCGCGGATGCTGGCGGTGTAGAAGGGGTGGATTGCGGCAACCAACGAGCAATCCAGCGCGCCATACAGTTCGCGCCATTCGCGGGTCGGAACAACCGGACCAGCGGCCAGGCCAAGCGGCTCAAGCATTTGTCCGACCATCACCGGATCGGCCGGGAACATCTCGCCCAGCAATGCGACACTTGGCTTGTCCGAGCGTTCCTTGGGAGCCGCGACCGGGCCCTGCTCGACCTCTTCGCGGGCATATTGCAGCATTGCCCCAGCGAGGACGTCCTTGGCCTCGGCATGGGTAGGAATTCCAAAGCCGGGAACATCGATCCCGATGATCCGCACGCCGTTGATCTGCTTTTTGAGCAAGCGCAGCGGCACGCCGCTGGCGGTTGGAACGCAAAGATTGGTGACGACAATCGCGTCGTATTGCTCGGGATCAGCGAGGTCCTCGACAGCCTCTTTGATGTCCTCAAACAGCTTGCCGGTAACCAGGGTCTCCGAACTGAACGGAACGTAGCCGACCGTGCGCCGAGCGCCGTAGAAATGCGATGTGAATGTCAGCCCATAGACGCAGCATGCGCTGCCTGACAGAACTGTCGCGGTGCGCTTCATCCGCAGGCCAACCCGGAGTGAACCAAAGGCCGGGCACATGCTTTGCGGTTGATCATGCGGGCCACGCTCGGGGTCGACCGGATAGTCGGCGGCGTATTGGTCGAGAATGTCGCTCTTGCCGGCAGCGCGGGCAGCCTCAAGCATCCGCTCCTTGCCGCCATGGCAGCCACCCTGGGTGGACTCACCAGAGTTTGCATCCGGAGCGAGATTGATCCGGTCTGGGGCGCGTTCCGCGTTCGAGGCATTGAGGTCAGTCATCAAACGTCGTCGTAAATCACCTCGAGGCTTGGCTTTTCTTCGAAGATCCCCCCTCGCATGTCGGCCTGGGTGGCCGGTACGAGTTCGATGTCGCCGCCGGTATCCTCGGGGCTGAACAATCCTAGTAATCCGTCCTGATCGAGCGGCGCCGGCTGTTGCGGCGGTGCATTGGCAACATTGGTCGCGAGCTGTTCGAACAACCCGCCCCATTCACCATCAGGCTTTCCGATAATCTGATAATTCGCGCTCTTGCGGCGAATGTCCTCATCCGCTGGAATCGCGGTGAGCACTGGAATGCCGACCGCATCGGCGAAGGCATGCGCTTCGCCGGTGCCATCATCCTTGTTGACGATCATGCCCGCGACACCAACGTTTCCGCCCATCTTGCGGAAGTATTCAACCGCGTGGCAGACGTTGTTGGCGACGTAGAGCGATTGCAGGTCGTTCGAGCCGACCACGATCACTTTCTGGCACATGTCGCGCGCAATCGGCAGGCCGAAGCCGCCGCACACGACATCGCCGAGGAAATCGAGCAGGACGTAGTCAAAGCCCCACTCATGGAAGCCAAGCTTTTCAAGCAGTTCAAAGCCGTGGATGATGCCGCGTCCGCCGCAGCCCCGTCCCACCTCCGGACCGCCCAGCTCCATGGCGAACACACCATCGCGCTGGAAGCAGACATCCTCGATCGTGACCTCTTCACCGGCCAGCTTCTTTTTCGAGGAAGTTTCGATGATTGTCGGGCACGACTTTCCGCCGAACAGCAGGCTGGTGGTATCGCTCTTGGGATCGCAGCCGATCAGCAACACGCGTTTGCCTTGCTGCGCCATCATATAGCTGAGGTTGGAAAGCGCGAAGCTCTTGCCCGAGCCGCCCTTGCCATAGATCGCGATGACCTGGGTCTCGCTCTTCGCCTCGCCGGTGTGAACCGGATCGGGCTCTTGCGCTGCTTCTTCGCGCAATGCTTCGACTTGGGTTTCCAGCATCGTCATTGCACAGCGCTCCAATCAAGAACCATTTTGAGGCAGTCGGGATCGGAGAATGCCTTGGGATAGGCAGTCGGAGCCCGTTCGGCAGGCGCGCAATCAGTGACCAGCCCATCAAGGCTGACCCGCTCTGCCGCGATCAGATCGCCTGTACGCGCGAGATCATCAGCGGTGAATTCCGCTGCGATCCGGATCCGCGCTTCTTTCATGAAGGCAGGCGGGAAGGCGAAACTGACCCGATCCGCGTAAAAGCCCGCCAATGTGATTTCACCGCCCTTGGCCATGTGGGGGGCGATGGCGTCGATGATCGACGGATCGCCGCTGGCGTCATAGATCGACTGATAGTCTGTCCGCCCATCACTATCGGGAGTGATGACCGAATAGCCCAGTGCATCATCCCGGCGCGAAGGATTGGTCTCCCATACGGTAGGGGAGGGGTTGCCGCTGGCCAGCGTCAGCCGCGCCAACAGACGGCCCAGCACGCCGTGGCCGATAATGAGATCAGGTGCCGTGCCGCCGCTGATCGCGTGAATCGCGGTAGCAGCGAGCGAGTAGAGCACACCCGACCGCCCGAGCGTCTCGGGTATTGGAATTGCTCTTGCAGACGGCACCACGAGCCGCTGGGCTGTCCCGCCAAACAGCCCGCGCGCTCCGGAGAAACAATTGGCGCCCGGAACGAAGACCCATTCTCCGATCCGACCGCGAACTTCTGAACCTGCGTCTGTAATGCGACCGACCGATTCATAGCCAGGCACCAGCGGATATCCCATTCCGGGGAAGGGCGGCATCTCGCCGGTCCAGAGCAGCTTCTCTGTCCCTGTGCTGATGCCACTCCATGCAATGTCGACAACCACGTCAGATGCCTGCGGCGCATGCAGCTCAAGCTGCCTAAGCGCCAAGCGCTCGGGCCCCTCGAGTATCACCGCCAGTGCATCCATCTCTCTCCGTGCCCCTTTCCGGGTTGGGAATCACCCAGCCCTTAGAGAGTCGACTCCATGGTGTTTGCTAGGCCTTACAGCCAGAAGTGTCAAACAGAGCAGACACTTTTGTCAGGCTGATGCGACTATGACGCTCGCGATGACTGGTTGCGGAGTGTCGATAAGTCGAGTTCGATCAAACCCGGCCTGCTTCAGCATATGCTTGACCTCATCGGGTGACCGAGGTCGCCCGGAGCCCATTGCCCAGAGATAGAACCCGAAGAACGCATCGCCCATCGCCTCGGCGCCAGATATCCCAGCCATCGGTTCGGCAACCAGCAGCCGCCCGCCGCTGCCAAGCGATGCCCGGATATTCTTGAGCAAGGTCAAAGCTGGCTCATCATCGTGATCGTGGAGAATGCGGACCAAAGATATGAGATCATATCCGCCTGGGATGGTATCTTCGAAGAAGTTGCCGGGGTGGAAACTGGCTCCGCTTGGCCCGTTTTGGCGGGCGCCTTCGACCACTTCGGGAAGGTCGAACACGCCCAGGCGGAGTCGGGGATGCGCTTTTCCAATGGCTTTGGCAAAGGCGCCATGGCCGCCTCCCACGTCCAGCAGGCTATCGCAGCCGCGAAAACTGAAGGCGTCGATCACCTGCTCGGCGACGAAGTGTTGCGACGAAGCCATCAAGGTAGAATAGGGATTGGTGTCCTCGCCGCGCTCGCTGTGGTCATGGAGCGCGCCGGCGTAGGACCAGAAACGCGACAACTCAGTGGGGTCCTTGCGTTCACGGCGCAGCAGATCGAGCGGATCGTCGAGGTCCTTGTACAGCAGGCGGTGGTGCCGGATCATGGCTCGCGCGCCGACGTTGGATTGGAGCGCGGCTCCCTGCTCGCCGAGCATCCAACGATCATTGGCCACTTCCTCGGCTAGGTCTAGCGCGGCCGCTGCTCGCACAAGCCTTATGGCTGCGTCGCCGGGCAGATCGGTTGCGCGCGCAATGTCGGCCAGACTGCAAGGACCATTGGCAAGGGCGTCGATCAAGCCGCTCTCATCCGCCGCGCGCAGGGTCTGCGAGTATGAGAACCCGACGATCAAATCCATCATCGCGGTGGCGCGCTTGCGCGCCATGATTCGCATCAATGGAATGCGGGCGGCCCAGCGTTGGAATGCCGGACTGCCGATCACCTCATTGCGCTTTGTTACATAGCGTTCCCGCCATCCCGCTTTGGCCACGAAACGATCCCATCTTGCAAAAATATGTCAAAAAGATTGGACAGATGATATGTAAAGGTCAATCATCTTTGACGAGAGGGCTGATATTTGAGCGGGCATGTAATCGTCATCGGAGCAGGCATGGGAGGCTTGGCAAGCGCTGCCATGCTGGCTGCTGCAGGACATGCAGTTACCGTCGTAGAGAAGGAGAATTGGGTCGGCGGGAAGGCCCGCACTGTCGATGTCGATGGCCATGCTGTGGCGGCCGGGCCGACAGTCTTCACGATGCGGGACGTGTTCGATTCGATCTTCGAAGCCTGCGGCGCGCGACTCGAAGATTATGTCACCACTCACAAGTCCGAAGTCATCGCCCGGCACGCTTGGAATGAGGAAGAACGTCTCGATCTGTTCGCCGACCAACAGCGCAGCGAGGATGCGATCGGAGACTTTGCCGGAGCCGATGCAGTAAATGGATTTCGGGCATTTCATCGCGATGCCCAGCGCATTTTTGAAACGCTCGACGAACCCATGCTTCGGGGGGATCGGGTGAGCTCACCATTGCCGCTGATGTGGCGCATAGGGTTCTGGCGCGTGCCGACCCTCAATGCGATGCGGCCATTCGACAATCTCTGGAAAGTGTTGGTCGAGTATTTCGCCGATCCGCGGCTGCGGCAATTGTTCGGGCGTTACTCGACCTATTCGGGGTCTTCGCCATTCCTGGCTCCTGCAACCTTGATGCTGATTGCGCATGTCGAGGCCAAAGGGGTTTGGTTGATCGACGGAGGCATCAATGCGCTCGCCAAAGCATTGCGCTCAGTTTGCGAAAGCAGGGGCGTAAAGTTTCGGCTTGGGGAGGGGGTCTCGTCCATCGTCTCCGATGGCACAGGTGTCAAAGGTGTCCGGCTGAATAATGGCGACCAGATCGCGGGTGATGCCGTGATCTGCAATGCAGACCCGGCAGCATTGGCAACTGGTCGGTTCGGTGGACAGCCAAGCAGCGCCGTCACGACCTTCAAACCGCACAAGCGCTCGCTGTCTGCATTGGTGTGGTTCGCGCACACCGAAACATCCGGTTTCCCGCTGCAGCACCACAACGTGTTTTTCTCACCGGACTATCGGCGCGAGTTTGATCAGATCGCATCGGGCAAGCCGCCGAGCGATCCAACCGTCTACATTTGCGCGCAGGATCGCGGCGGCACGCTGGAGACCAGCCATTTACCGGCGGATCAAAGCCGTGAGCGGATACAGATCATCGTCAACGCACCGCCGGATGGCGACAGACGCAGCTTTACCGAAGGGGAGATTGAGCAATGCACCCGAGCCATGAGAGGAAGCCTGTCGCGCTGCGGTCTGACACTGGAGGATCCGATGCCGCACTCGCTGGCGACGCCAGAGACCTGGGAGCGGCTGTTCCCAGCGACGGGCGGAGCTCTCTATGGACGAGCGTCGCACGGCTGGGCGGCATCCTTTCTCCGTCAGGGGCCGCGAACGCGGATCCCGCGGCTCTATTGCACCGGAGGCGGGACGCACCCGGGGGCCGGCGTTCCAATGGCAGCCTTGTCCGGACAATTGGCGGCCCGGACCCTGTTGTCGGACCTCGCTTCGACGCGCCACTTCCACCCGGTGGCTACAGCTGGTGGTATGTCGATGCGATCAGCGGAGACGGGCGCCACGGGCTGACGATCATTGCATTCTTGGGCAGCGTTTTCTCACCTTACTACAAGGCGAGTGGACGAACCGACCCGATCGACCACGCTTCGCTCAATGTCGCGCTCTATGGGCCCAAATCACGTTGGGCAATGACCGAGCGACCGCGCTCGAACGTTGCTCGCGAAGAGGCGCATTTGCAGATTGGTCCCAGTGGAATGCACTGGACCGGCGACTCTCTGGAGATTGACATTGTCGAGCGCGATAAGCGCATCCTCAATCCGTGGCGGCGCCCCGTCCGAGGAAAGGTGCGTGTCATTCCCGAGGCGCTCAATCCGATCGGTTTCGCGCTGACCGCTGAGGACCGCCACGTCTGGCATTGCCTGGCACCGCGGGCGCGGATCGAGGTCGAGATGGAGGAGCCTGGCCTGTCTTGGACTGGCACTGGCTATCTTGACCATAATCGCGGGGAAGACCCGCTCGAAGACGGATTCAACGTCTGGCACTGGTCGCGCGCGCATCTCAGCAAAGGCGCATTGGTTTGCTACGAGGGCGAACGCAAGGATGGCTCGCGGTTTGCAAGCGCCATCCATTTCGATGCCCAGGGAATTCCGCACAAGGATGAGCTGCCGCCGGTGGCGCCTCTGCCCAGTACATCCTGGCGGATCAGGCGTCAGACACGTTCGGACAACCGCGTCTCAAAGGTGATCCGCAGCTGGGAGGACACTCCGTTCTATTCCCGCTCAGAATTGCGCTCGACCCTTTATGGCGAAGAGGTAACGGCTGTGCAGGAAAGCCTCGACATGCGGCGCTTTGCCTCCCCTTTGATCCAGCGCATGCTCAAATTCAGAATGCCGCGCGAAGACCAATAGAACAGGCGAAGGATCACTCTTCGGCGGCGTTCTCTGGAGCCTCTGTCTCGCGCTTTGCACGCTCAGCCTTAATACGTTTGAGGTCGCGATCCGTCTTCACATATTGCCAGATGCACAAGCTAAGCGCGACGCCGTAAAAGAAGACGATTTCGATCCAGCCAAAGTTCTCCATCTGCCTCTCCCGGCTCCGCTATTGGTGTGACATCTGAGCGGCCAGAAACCCTAAGACGTGTTCCGCAATCTGCGCAGGCGCTTCTTCGTGCGCAAGATGACCGAGGCCGGAGAGGACTTCAAGCTCGGCATTAGGCAGGATGTCTCTGGCATGCTCCGCCGACGCGACCGGGATTGCACGGTCACACTCGGAGTGAAGCAGCAAGACCGGGTTGATCACACTCTCCATGGTCTCATTGAGGCGCGGCAAATCCCAATTGGCCATCATCGCCAAGGCGCCCTTGGCGTGGCGTGAATTCTGGAACAGTCTGGCATAGCAAGCCATCCCTTCCGCATCGATCGATGAACCCGTTGCTCGCTGCAGAAACCGTTCGGCCTCCCCAGGTCGGCGCAAGGAACGCGCGAAGATCCGCGGCACCAGAGGGTTGATGAACAGCAATTTGGCGAAGGCTGGAAAGAGCTGGGCGGCGAGGCCGGGAAACGGCTTGAGCGCGGCGTTAAGCCCGACGATTGGGCCTTGATATCCGTGCGAGAGCGCCAGCTGCAAGGCTAGGGCCGCCCCCGCGGAATGACCGACAATTGCATTCGGCTGGAGCTCAAGATTATCAATTAAGCCGCTGATTTCGTTTGCCATGGCAGGAAGGGAAAGAGTTTCCGGAGGATGCCCCGATGTGAAGGCGTGGCGCGGGATATCCATCGCGATCACGTCATAACTCGCGGCCAGGATCGGCATGAGATCGCGCCAGGAATGGACCGATCCGCCCGTTCCATGGAGCAGCAGCAATTGCGGGCTCTCTACCGCCATGGGCCCCATGCGTTGAACATGCCAACGCCCTGCTCCCGATCGGACAAATTGGCTGGCATCGCGATGGGGCCAGATCAATCCATCGCTGTCCCAGTCGAGCGCGCGGCTCATGCCGGCTCTGGGGCGGACTGGCTGGCGGTGATCGCCTTGTGCAGCATGCGCGCGTCAGCCCGCGGAAGAGCGAGGAATCGCGCATGCATGGCTTGCGCCAGCGCCGGCGCCTCTGGACTCGGGCGAACCGAAATGTCGACCAGCAGCGAGTCTATGCCGCGCGCCGCGATTGCTCTGGCGGCAGAAGTAGCATCTTCACCTGCTTGCTTTCGGCCAGGGTTGCCTTCCGCATCGATATTGCCGCGCCCGTCAGTCAGTATCACCAGGCTGGGCGTCTTGCCACGGCTGGCGATGGCGTCGGCCAGCTCGGAAGCCGCATTAAGGCCGCTTGCCAAAGGAGTGCCGCCGCCGCCGGGAAGTTCGGACAGGGCCCGCCGCGCGCGGGTGAGTGAGCGGGTCGGAGGGAGTAGCAATTCAGCGCCGTCTCCGCGAAAGGCGACGAGCGCGACTTCGCTGCGCGTGACATAGGCCTGAGCGAGCATCAATTCGACCGCACCTTTCGCTTCGGCCAGCCTTGCCGCCGCTGCTGAGCCCGAGGCATCGACGACGAAGATCGTGACCTGAGCCGACTTCTCTTCAAAGCGTCGAATTCGAAGATCATCCCTTCGCATCACGATATTGCTGCTGTTATCTGAGATAGAATCTCGACGCCTGAGCGGCTGCCACGGAACAGCTGCTCGCAGAGTATCGATCAACGCTAGGCGTGCGCCACCGCGCGGCATGCCAGGCCGTGCCCCAAGCGGCTTGCCACGTAAAGAGGACTTGCGGCGCTTGCCGGAACCAGCGCCCGATGCATTCCGTGGGGCCTTGCCTTGGGTGAGCTGAGCCAAGAGGTCTGCCGGGATCGATGCGGCTGCGGCTGCGACCAACATCTCCTCGAGCGGCGCGTCTTCGGACGAGCTCTGATTGTCACTGTCGCTGTCCTGCGGAGGCTCCTGCATTTGCTCAGGCTCTGGCGGAGGCTCGGCCGCGTCGTCAGGAAGGTCGGGCATTTTCGTTGCGCGCGGGCCAAGCACCAATCTGGCGGCGGCAAGCAAATCCTCATGCACTGCTTTCTTACGACCTTCCAATGCTGCGTGTGCCCGCGCAGCCTGGGTGGCGAAAACCAAGGGTCTGAGCGATGCGACACCGAGAGCCGATGCGGTGGAGGCCAAGCCTGTCATCGCGTCTTTACTCAGCGCAGCGACGGTCTGGGCGGTTTCCCGCTCGCTCGGGAGATCAAAGGGTTCGGGCAGATGACGCGCCTGCGAAAGGTCGCAATGGAATGCACAGCGGTCGAGCAATGCGGCGGGAGGCGCATCATCGACCTCCACCGAGTCATCGAGCAAGATCAGCGCGAGGTCGCGATCATTGTCGAGCGCTTGCGCCAGACGCCCCGCAATTGCGTCAGACATCCGCTCGGCCATCGGCACGATAAGAATACCGCCGCGCGCTTCGACGAGCAGACCCTTCTGTAGAACGGTGCGACCGGTTGCCAGACTGGCCGCCACATCCACCCCGCCGAGCAGGCGCTCGTCATCGACATGCGAGGGCAGTTTGCGGGTTGGGAATGCAGCGTTTATTGTTTCTACAATCGCATCGCGGGCCGGACCGAAGCCGCGCAGCACTATTCCCCCCAGTGCGAAAGGCGATTGGGCGAACAGTCGAGTTGCGAGACCCGCGTCTGCCACAGAAACGTGCGGCTGTGGCGCGTCCATCAGTCGAACAATTCGTCGAGCGCGCGCGCAATCCGAGCGGTTGAGCCAGTCTCATCCAGAACGTCGCGGCGCAGGCGGTGTCGAAGCGCTGAGGGCGCCACGGAAATCAGATGTTCGCGGCGGACCGACTTGGCGCCGGCCAGCGCGGCCTGAGCACGCGCGGCCCGCATCAGGGTGAGCTCGCCCCGCAGCCCGTCTGCACCGACCTCGCGGCACAATTCGGCGGCATCAGTCAGCAAGTCCTCGCCCGGCTCAAGCTTGGCCAACCGATTCTTGCCGCGCTCGATCTGTTTGAGGATCTTGGCGTCTTCGTCATTCCACTGATCGACAAAGCCCTCCGGATCGCGTTCAAATGCGCCGACCAGACGCATGATCTCGACTCTGGTTTCGATATCGTCTGGTGTTCGCACTTCGACCGACAGGCCAAACCGATCGAGCAATTGCGGGCGCAATTCGCCTTCTTCGGGATTGCCGCTGCCGATCAACACGAACTTGGCCGGGTGGCGGACCGAAAGCCCTTCGCGCTCGACCACATTCTCTCCCGAGGCTGCGACGTCGAGCAGCAGATCGACCAAATGATCTTCGAGTAGGTTGATCTCATCGATGTAGAGGAAGCCGCGGTGGGCTTTGGCCAGCAGGCCAGGCTCAAACGCTTTCTCGCCCTCGCGCAGCGCCTTTTCGAGATCGAGCGAGCCCACAACCCGATCCTCGGTCGCTCCGAGCGGGAGGTCGACGAAGGGCACCGGGCGCTTGCGGATAGGCCCTGTACCACAGACGTCCGGATAGCGCGCCTGATCTTCCTTGGAACAACCATAGGGGCAGTCCTTGATCGCGGAGATTGGCGGTAGCAGGTTCGCGAGCGCGCGGGCGGCGGTCGATTTGCCAGTGCCGCGGTCGCCAAACACCATGACTCCGCCAATCGAGGGATCGACAGCCGCGATTAGAAGCGCCTGCTTCATCTCGTCCTGCCCGACGATCGCTGAGAACGGAAACCGTGCCATCACAACCCCTTGTGAACGAGGTCGAGCAGTTGGACAAGTGCCGATGACAGGCTGGACTGACAGTTTTGTCCTAGCGCTTGCTCGCCCGGTTGAGCAGCAGGACCGGTATCAGCCCCGCCGCCAGGATCATCAAAGCAGCGGTTGAGGCTTCGGCCAATTTCTCGTCGCTGGCCAGGCGATAGACCCGTGTTGCCAGGGTTTCGAGGTTGAACGGGCGAAGGATCAAGGTCGCGGGAAGCTCACGCAGAGTGTCGATGAAGACGAGCGCAGCTGCTGCCGCGAGAGACGGGCTGAGCAGCGGAATGTGAATCCGCCTTAAGACCTTGCTCGGCGTGGCTCCTAGGCTGCGGGCGGCAGCATCGAGCGAAAGCGGAATTTTTGCCATTCCGCCGTCAGCAGAATTGTATGCGACTGTCAGGAAGCGCACCGACAGCGCATAGATCAGGATCGCGCTTGTTCCGGTCAAAAGCAGGCTATGGTCCAAACCGAAGGTATCGCGTGAGAATCTCGTCAGGGAGACGTCCAACACGCCGAGTGGGGCGAGCAGACCAACTGCCAGCAAGGCGCCAGGCAAGGCATAGCCCAAGGTCGAGACGCGGATCGCCGCTTTGGTGATCCGGCTATCTGATCTGCGCTTCGCAAAGGTCAGGATCAGCGCCAGGACCACGGTCAGGCCCGCGGTCGCCAGCCCAAGCCACAGGCTGTCGCTCGCATAAGACCACAGCGTCGCCGCACGCAGCTGGTCACCGATTTCAAGGCTCAATCCCGTCAGATGCAGTGTCGGAACTACAAAGCCCAGCACCACAGGTACAGCGCAGGCCAGCACTGCCAAGGCTTTGCCAACGCCAGTAAGCTCGACCAGAGCTGTGCCTTCGACATGACCATCGGCACTGTCCTGTCGTCCCTTCCGTCCACTCGCCTCGAGCGCGATCAGCGCGACAACGAAGACCAGCATTACTGCTGCGAGCTGCAAGGCGGCCTGTTTGTCTCCCATCGCCAGCCAGCTGCGGAAGATTCCGGTGCTGAATGTTGGAATCGCGAAGTATTCCGCAACGCCGAAGTCGGCCAGCACCTCCATAAAGACCAAGGCCATCCCGCCGGCGATGGCTGGACGGGCGCCTGGAAGGGCGATCCGCCAGAACGCCTGTCGGGGCGTGGCGCCAAGCGTGCGCGCTGCGCGGAATTGCCTGACGCTCTGCTTCGCGAAGGCTGCCCGGGCAAGCAGATAGGCATAAGGATAGAGCGTGATTGCAAAGATCAGAGCGGCGCCGGGGAGCGAGCGGATCTGGGGAAAGGCATAGTCGCCCACATTCCAACCCGTCACCCCGCGCAGACCCGATTGCACTGGTCCGCTGAAATCAAGCAGGTCAGCGTAGATATAGGCCGAGATATAGGCCGGAACCGCCAGCGGCAGCACCAGCATCCAGGCAAGGATTCTGCGGCCCGGGAACTCGGTCGCAGCGACCAGCCAGGCGGTCGATACCCCGATGAGGATAGCCAGCAATCCGCTGAGCAGCATCAACCCGCCAGTGTTCAGGATGTATTGCGGAAGCACGGTGCCAGCGAGGTGGCCCAGCGCGCCTTCACTGGTGTCGAACAGCGAGGCGAGGATCGCGAGGGTCGGCAGTGAAGCGAGCGCAGCAATCGCCCAAGCGGCGACTGTCCAGCGATCCCAGCCAAACCCGAACGACCCCATGCGATTCTGTATCGGCGCTGTTGCGCCGGGCGGGGCAATCTGACTAAGGCGGCTCACGACATGCGTCCCAATTCTTTGGCCGGAAGACAGACTTGAGCCTCGAATTTCGTCATATTGCCCATTCTTATGGTAGCAGCCCGGCGCTGGAAGACGTCAGTCTTGCCGCTCCGGCGGGTGAGATCACGTGTCTGCTCGGTTCGTCTGGCTGTGGCAAGTCTACCTTGCTCAATTTGGCGGCAGGCCTGCTGCCTGTGCAGCAGGGCTCGATCCACGTTGGAGGAGAACTGCTGGCCGACCCCGCCACCGATCCGCCGCCTGAGAAACGTCCGGTCGGGCTGATGTTCCAAGACGGCGCGCTGTTCCCGCACATGACCGTGTCGCAAAACGTTGCCTTTGGGCTGCCTGGTACGGAGAAAGCTTCGGTCGAGGCCTGGCTTGAACAGGTCGGCTTGGCGGGGTTGGGCGAGCGCTTTCCGCATCAGCTTTCCGGTGGGCAACAACAACGCGCTGCGCTGGCGCGGGCGATGGCGGCCGAGCCTGAAGTGCTGTTGATGGATGAGCCATTCGCGAGCGTCGATGTGGTGCTGCGTCGAAACTTGCGGCGCGAATGCCGAGCGGTGCTGCGGGCGCGCGGCGCAACCGTGCTGATGGTTACTCACGATCCCGAGGAAGCGCTTGATATCGGTGATCGGATCGCGGTGATGGAAGCGGGCCGGATCGTTCAAATCGGCACGCCGCAAGAGCTCTATGATTCCCCGGCCAGCGCGAGGGTGGGTTCGATCTTTCATGGCGCGCAGATCATTGCGGCCAAGCGTATCGGCGAAGTTGTTGAGACCGACTTCGGGCGATGGCCTGTTACGGCAATTGCTGGAACTGTGCCGACGGAAGGGTCGTGCGAGCTCCTGCTCAGACCCGAGTGCTTCGACATAAGTGCTGCGGGTGAAGCTGAGGGTGCCTTGACGCTGCGCGACGTGCGTCACATGGGTCCCGCTCATCAATTGGTGTTTGCCAATGGAAGCGGTTCTGAAATGACGATTGATCACCATGGTGCTTCGGATCTCCATCCGGGGACGCGTTACGTCGTGACCCCACAGACTGCGAGCATTTTGGCCTTCGCTTCAAAATGAGCGCTTGCCTTCTTATAATTAGGAATGATAATCATTCGCAAGCAAATGCAGAAGGATGATCTATGAAGTTGACGTTTGATGTTCGCTGGCTGGCTGCAGGGTCTGCCTTGGTTCTCGCGGCTTGTTCCGGCGAGACCGAGGATGGTCTGGAAGGCGTCGAAATCACCGGTGAGGTCAATCTCTACTCATCGCGCCATTATGACACCGATCTGGCGCTTTATGAGGATTTTACCAGGGCCACTGGCATCAAGGTCAATCGCATTGAGGCGGGCGCTGACGCTCTGATCGAGCGGATCAGCACCGAAGGCGAATACTCCCCTGCGGACCTGCTGATCACGGTGGATGCCGGTCGGTTGTGGCGCGCGGAAGAGGCTGGTGTGTTGTCGCCGGTTGAATCCGAGATCCTCAATGAGAGGCTGCCCGACTATCTGCGCCATCCCGATGGGCTGTGGTTCGGCATGTCGACCCGCGCTCGCGTGATAATCTATAACAAGGCAGCGGGTGTACCCGAAGGGCTTGAGAGCTATGGCGATCTTGCCGATCCGGCTTGGCAAGGAGACATCTGCGTCCGTTCAAGCTCGAACATTTACAATATCTCGCTGCTCTCGAGCATTGTCGCCAATCAAGGCGCGGATGCTGCCGAAGCCTGGACCCGCGGCGTTGTCGCCAATTTCGCCCGACCGCCGCAAGGCAATGACACTGCCAATATCGAAGCGGTTGCCTCGGGCGAGTGTCGCCTGTCGATCGTCAACACCTATTATCTGCCGCGGATGGAGCCGGCTGTTCTTGATGCAGTCGGAGTGATCTTCCCCAACCAGGGCGGCAGCGGAACCCATATCAATATCAGCGGCGCTGGCGTGACCGTGAATGCGCCCAATCGCGAAAATGCGATCCGCTTTCTTGAGTATCTGACCGAGGAGCAGGCCCAGCAATATTTCGCCAATGGCAATAATGAATATCCCGCCGTGGCTTCGGTTGAAGCTGCGTCAGCGGTGGAGGCCTTGGGCGAATTCACACCGGATACGCTCAACGCGGCGGAAATTGGTCGGAACCAGACGGAAGCGGTGCGGATCTTCGACCGCGCTGGCTGGAACTGAGCCGGGATTTGGAAGGCTGTCCCTTCTTCGAGAACATTGATCGAGGACAAGGCAGCCTTTCAGCCCTTATCACTAAACTACCTTGAAGCGGGCGCTCGAAACGTCCATTTGCGCCCCGAATTGACCAGCTTTGGGCTGTTTGCCCGGGCGTGACCAAGAGAAGTTAGAGGCCCGTTTTGAATCAGCCTGTCATCGATCGCGACCAGTTCCAGGAAAGCGCAGCGCTCTCTGTTGAGACGATTACGCATGTCCATCACTGGAATGACGAATTGTTCACCCTGAAGATGACGCGCCCCGCCAGCTTCCGGTTTCGTTCAGGCGAGTTTGTGATGATTGGCCTGCCTGGCGACAACGGCAAGCCGCTGCTGCGCGCCTATTCGGTGGCAAGCCCTAGTTATGATGAGGAATTGGAATTCCTCTCGATCAAGGTTCAGGACGGTCCGCTGACGTCTCGTCTTCAGCACATTCAGGTCGGCGACCCGATCTACCTTGGCAAGAAGCCGACCGGCACTTTGGTGACCGATGCGCTGCTGCCGGGCAAACGCCTGTTCATGCTGTCGACCGGCACCGGCCTCGCACCCTTCATGAGCCTGGCCCGCGATCCCGAAGTCTATTCGATGTATGACGAAGTGATCGTGGTGCATTCGGTCCGCCATGTCGCTGACCTGGCCTATCGCGAACTGCTTGAAAGCAAGCTCGAAGGCGATCCGCTGCTAGAGGACGAAGACCGTGAGCGGTTCATCTATGTCCCGACCGTGACCCGCGAGAGCTTCCGCACCCAAGGCCGGATCCAGACCCTGATCGACGATGGCCGCCTGTTCGAACAGAGCAAGGGCCCGCAGCGCTTCGTTCCCGATGAAGATCGTGTGATGCTGTGCGGTAGCATGGCGATGATTAAGGACCACGCGGCTGATCTCGAAAAGCGTGGCTTTGAAGAGGGCGCCAACAACAAGCCCGGCCAATTCGTGATTGAGCGCGCCTTCGTCGGCTAATTGTGTTGGTTAAGCTGGGTTAGTCCGCTTTGAGCTCGCGATAGTCGCTGCGGAAATAGAGCAGCGGCTCGCCATGCGTGGCGTAGCGCGCGCGAATGATCTCGCCGACCAGTATCAAGTGATCGCCGCCTTCGTGGACCGCGTGGGTGCGGCATTCGAAGCTCGCCAAAGCATCGCGCAGGATCGGGACGTCATTCTCCCAAGTCTCAAACTCGATCTCTGCAAAGCGATCGGTGCCTTTGGTTGCGAACAGGGCGGAGACCTCTTCCTGCCCCTTTTGCAGCACATTGACCGCGAAGTGCTTGCACTCTTCAAGCGCCAGCGTCGTTGTCGCCGAACGGGCCGGGCAGACCAGAAGCAGCGGCGGGTTGAGACTGACCGAGGTGAAGCTGTTGGCGGTCAGGCCAACCGGCTCGCCCTCATCGCTCAACGTGGTGACGATTGTCACACCGGTCGCAAAGGTACCCATCGCATCGCGCAGGCTGCGCGGATCGGAACCGTAATGGTATTCGGGAGATGGGGAATCGGCCATGCCCTAGCCATGTGTAGCCCCGCGTTCGAATTTACAAGCGATCCCGTGCCAAGGTGCGAATTTCGCAATATCGCTAGGGGCAGGGCGGGTTTACAAAATGGCCGAGGCCCGCTTGGAAGGGCGCAAATTCTGACAACTCAATCTCCGGAGAGACAATTCCATGCTCAGCACCGCCAATCGCTTCGCCTATAACGAAGATCACGAGATGTTCCGCGACACCGTGCGCAAGGTGTTTGCGCAGCATCTCGAACCGCACCTCGATGAGCATGAAGCCAATGGCATTGTCCCGCGCGAGACATGGAAGGCGCTGGGCGAAGCTGGCCTGCTGTGTCCGACGATCAAGGAAGAGAATGGCGGGTTGGGCCTCGACTTCGGCTATTGCGCGATCGTCGGCGAGGAAATGTCCTACCTCGGATCGTCAGCCGGTTTCACGCTGCAGAATGACATCACCGCGAACTATTTTGAGCGGCTCGGTTCGGATGAGCAGAAAGAGAAATATCTCCCTGGTATGATCTCAGGCGATATCATCACCGCGATTGCCATGACCGAGCCTGGCGCGGGCAGCGATCTGCAGGGGATCCGCACGACCGCGGTCGAGGATGGCAATCACTTGGTGATTAACGGCTCGAAGACCTACATCACCAATGGCCAGAACGCTGACGTGGTGATCGTCGTCGCCAAGACCGATCCGGCGGCGGGCGCCAAGGGCACCTCGCTGATCCTGGTCGATGCCGACACCCCGGGGTTTGAACGTGGCCGCAATCTCGACAAGATCGGCCAGCACGCGGCTGATACGTCTGAGCTGTTCTTCACCGATGTCCGCGTGCCCAAGACCAATATTCTGGGTGGCGAGAACCGCGGCTTCATCCATCTGATGGAAGAGCTTCCGCAGGAGCGGCTCGGCATCGCGGTCGCCGGTCAGGCCGCGGCACAACGCGCCTTCGACGAGGCGGTCAAATTCACCAAGGAGCGCAAGGCCTTCGGTCAGACCGTGTTCGAATTCCAGAACACCAAGTTCACTCTGGCTGACCTCAAGGCAGAGCTGCAGGTCGGCTGGGCGCATTTGGATTGGGCGCTGTTGAGGCACTTCCAGGGCGAGCTGACCACGGACGAGGCCAGCGCCGCCAAGCTGTGGCACACCGAATTGCAATGGAAGGCGGTTGATGTTGCGCTGCAACTGCACGGCGGGGCCGGCTATATGAACGAATATGCGATCGCCCGGCTGTGGCGCGATGCACGCGTGACGCGGATCTTCGGCGGCACCAGCGAGATCATGAAGGAAGTGATCAGCCGCTCGATTTGAGCAATCATCTCTCCCCTCCCTGGGCAAGGGAGGGGATCAAGGGGCGGGTTCGAGCCGACAGGTTCGTTATGCGCCGCAGAACCACCCCCAACCCCCTCCTTTCAAGGAGGGGGCCATTCGCCGCAAGGGAGAGGAAGCATGACCAATCCACTCGATTTCTCGGGAAAGACCGTGCTTGTCATTGGCGGGTCCAGCGGGATCGGCAATGGCATTGCGCATGGCTTTGCCAGCAATGGTGCCAATGTCATCGTCACCGGTACGCGGCGGGATGAAGGCGACTATCTCGAGGCCGAGGACAGCGACTTCACCGGTCTGTCCTATCGCCAGCTCAACGTTGCCGATCGGTCTGCGGTCGATGCGCTGGCGCAGGAATTGGGCGGGGTCGATGTGCTGGTCCAGAGCCAGGGCATCGTCCGTTACAAACGCCAGGAATTCCAGCGGGAGGGCTGGGACGATGTGGTCGACGTCAATCTCAACTCGGTGATGGACAGCGCACGAGCCTTTCATGATGATCTGGCCGAGCGCGGCGGTACGATGATCGTGGTGAGCTCGGTTGCCGCGTTCAAATCCACGCTGGGAACACCGGCCTATGCCGCTTCCAAGGCGGGCGCGGCGAGCCTGGTCAAATCGCTCGGCGAAGCCTGGGCTCGCGACGGTATCCGGGTCAACGGAATTGCGCCGGGCCTGGTGCCGACCAAGATCACTGCGGTGACCACCGAGCATCCTGAGCGGCTGGAAGCATCCCTGCGATCGATCCCGCTCCGGCGGATGGGGACGCCGGCTGACATGGCGGGTGCGGCGCTGTTCCTTGCCTCGCCCTTATCTGCCTATATGACCGGACAGACGCTGGTGGTCGATGGCGGGCTGACGCTGAGCTGATTGCTTGAAGCAAGACTCAGTTCGAAGCTTGTTCCTGCCTTGCCGCCTCCGCCGCTAGGATCGCTTCGATCCCGCTGTCGACCCCGCGGGCATAGTCAGAAAACAGCAGCGGGGCAGGCAGGTCGATATCGGCATCGCCCACCGCGACATCGAACAATATGTTGATCCAGAAACAGCGTGACCAATCGCTGCAGCCATTCTCCCAATCGTGATAGCCGGTTGAGGCAAACAGGCGGATCTCGGAATTGGGCAGCACCATCGGCAAGCCGCCGCCTTCGGCCCAGAACTGCAGGCCATCGCCCATCGGCTCGCCGACCAGCACCGCTTGCTCGCCAGCGCCATACAGCGCGTAATAGGCGGTCACGATACCGGCAGAGAAGGTTGCCTCGTCGGTGAGAACGTAGACCTGCCCGACAGGCTTGACCAATTCGCCCAGTTCGCTCGCCACCGACATAGCCTGGGTGTAATCCCCGCCGAGATTGGCTCGGAGGTCGAGCACAAGATAGTCGACTGGGTTCTCGCGGAGGATCTGCGCTTGTTCCTCTAGCCAATCGGGCACGGATGTCTGATCGTCGCCAAAGACATTGCGCATTCGCCAATAGGTCCCGCCATGGTCGAGCTGATCGGTCCACAGCACGGTCTCCGGGTGGCGACCAAACCAGGTCGCCTCGGTCATTGCCGGATCGAGGAAAAGCCAATCATGCCCGCTTTCGGTCTCGCGCTCATTCGGCGTAGCGATGGCATAGCCGGCTGGGTGGAAGAATTTCGTTGGGGTCTCCTCAACCGAAAGCTCTTGCGTGAAGCTTTCCCCGTCCAGACTGGTGAGTTTGAGTGTCACGCTGTCCGGCTGATCAATCACCCTAACCGCGTGGAGCGAGGCTGGCGCGGCAAAGAATTGCGCGGAATTGTGGCGCAGGAAGGCGTCATTGCCGCCAAAATAGGGATCCATCTGCGGCACAATGTCTTCGGGCGCCATTCCCTCGTAAGCCACAACCCGCGCGCCGATCAGCTTTGCGTATTCTGCATGGGCGCGGACAATATGCAGACCATCGCCAAACCAGGCGAACCGGACCGGGAGGCTGTTAAGACGGTTCATCGTGCCCGTGGTGCTGACCCCGGAATGTCCGTTCTCGGGCATCGCGCCGGCGGCAGAGACGCTCATGACAAATTCAGCTTCAGTCATGGTCGCAGCGCGTGCTTCGAGATCGTCGATCAGCGAATAGAATGCGGCGAGCTGCGCCTCGGACATGCTGAGATCGGCCTGCGGGTACTTGCGAAGGTAATCGAGGTCTTGCAACCGCGCCTCTGTCTGATTGGCTGGCACAGAATATTCCGCTTCCGGTATGTCGGGCGTGAAGCGCCACATCATTGCGCCCAAAGCTCCGCCACCAAGCAAGCCAAGCGTAACCACAATTCCAAGGCCGATCAGGAGAACACGTTTCATATGGGCAAATCCCGCATTGTTTGAATGTGTTGACGTAGCGACCTTGTTGCTTGGCGCAAGCGCCGCGGCAACATCGATGTTGCCACGTTTCAAACTTGTGACTACGTAAATCTCGCGTTCCAAAAACAGCGCGTCCAAGCGCTGACCAGTTTCTAAAACCAGTCCATGGGTCCGCGGGCAGGCGTTCCCGAATTGAAAAATTCGGAGGTCGTATGCTTTTCTCTTCAAAATTCAGCGCTTTTGTTTGCGTGTCTGCCGTTGCCTTGGCCGCGAGTGGCGCCCAGGCGCAATCCACCGCGGAACCCTCTTCTGGAGGGCAGGCCGGTGACGAATCGATCGATCAGCAGCCTGCGATTGTCGTCACAGGGTCTCGGATCCAGGGCGCCAAGGTCAATGATGTGCTCCCGGTTTCGGTCGTGGGGGAGGCCGATGTTGACACGATCAATCCCGGCTCTGGCGACGAGCTGTTCAGAGCGATCCCACAGGCAGGCTCTGTCGCCTTCAATGACCAGAGCACCGTTGGCGGCGTCAATGGCGCGCGCGGCGATATCGCATCGATTAACCTCCGCGCGCTCGGCACAGGCAACACACTGCTTTTGCTCAACGGTCGCCGGATGGTGCTCAATCCAGGCTTCCAGACCGAATTGCTGGTCCCAGTGGTTTCACCCGACACCAATCAGATCGCACCTGGCAGCGTCAGCAGAATCGAAGTGCTGCGCGATGGTGCGTCGGCACTGTATGGCGCGGACGCCGTCGCTGGCGTGGTCAACACGATCCAGAAAGGCGATCTCGATGGTGGCTTCGTCCAGGGTGAATGGCGCGCATCGACCGGGACCAGCCTTTACAGCTACAGCTTCAACGCCGGTCTTGGTTTCGACTTTGCCGACGGCCGGGGCAATCTGACCCTCCATGGAAACTACTTCCATGAGAATGGCGCGACGGCGTCGATGCGCGATTACGCCGCTGACAGCGATCGCCGACCGTTTCTTGAAGGCACCGCATTTGAAGGCGATACCCAGTTCGACAACAGTTCGAACGATACGCCATGGGGCGAGTTTGATATCCAGGCCGGCACGGGCGACACCGACCTTGGCGATGATGACTTCTTCGTACGGCCTTGCGGGGCATTCGAAGATGTTGCGGCCATCTCAGACACGCAATTCCTCAGCCTTGGCAACGGTCTGTGCGCCGACAACGGCACCACCGTCCAACGCGCGCAGAGATACAATATCGAAGGCGATCGGGATTTGTTCTCGGAGAAGGACCGCTACAATATCAGCGCCCTGTTCCGTTACGAGCTGAGTCCAAGCGTCGAAGCCTATGCCGAAGGAACTTTCTATCGTTCGGATTCCAATCGCAATCTTGAACAGCGGTCCAACCTGACAGCGGCGCCGATCGCGGTTTTGCCGACCGCCTATTGGAACCCACTGGGGGCGACTACGCTGGCGGACGGCTCAGCTAATCCCAATCGCCTGACCTCAGGCATTGACGGGATCGGAGACGAAGGCGCGGCGATCATTATCGAGGATTATCGCCCGATCGACGCTGGTCCGCGCAATGTCCGGGTTGACAAGAATGTGTTCCGGATCGTTGCCGGTCTGCGCGGTGATATTGGCGGGTGGGATTTCGATGCTGGCGTGCTTTACTCGCAGGCCAACTCGACCGATTTCACCTCCAACCGGATCTCGAACACTCTGTTCGAACAGGCGATCAATCGGACCGACAGCACAGCCTATAACCCGTTCAACGGAGCCTGTGTTGATACGCCCGATCTGGGTGACTGCACCCCCAATCGACAGAGCGTAATCGATAGCTTCGTGATCGACGTCTTCCGCAAGGGTGAGACCACTTTGGCTCTGGCGGATCTCAAACTGTCCCGTTCGGATGTGTTTGAATTGCCGGGCGGATCGGTCGGTCTGGCAGGGGGTGTCGAGTTCCGGCGCGAAACCTTCTTCGACGATCGCGACCCGCGTCTCGACGGCACAATCACCTACACCAATGCCTATACGGGCGACTTCTTCGGCAGCGATGTGATGGGTTCAAGCCCGTCGCCCGATACCAGCGGAAACAGAGAGGTCTATTCGGCCTATGCAGAGGCCTTCGTGCCGCTGATTTCTGAGGATATGGACATACCGCTGATCGAGGAGTTGAATCTGCAATTGGCGGGACGGCTTGAACGCTTTTCTGACATCTATGCAACAGCGGCGGTTCCGCGGATTGCCGCCTCCTGGACGCTGACCGACGGGGTGCTGCTGCGCGGCGCCTGGTCGCAAGGGTTCCGGGCGCCCAACCTGATCCAGGTCAATGATCTTGGCACAACCCGATCCAACACGCGCGATGATTATGTCCAGTGCTTCGCGGAAATCGCCCAAGGCCAGATCGCGGACTTTGGTGATTGCGCCGGTCAGGGGACGATCAGCCTGCGGACCGGGACCGAAGAATTGGAGCCTGAAGACACCGAGAGCATCAACCTCGGCCTTGTGCTTGAGCCGGCGTTCATCCCGGGGCTCACGCTTACGGCAGACTATTGGCAGGTGACGCAATCCGGCATTGTCGGCGTGTTTGGAGATGACAATGCCTTGGCGCTTGATCTGCTCCTCCGTTTGCAGGGCAGCAGCAATCCCAATGTCATTCGCGCTGACCCCGATGCTGATCAGATCGCGCTGTTCGACGGAACCGGTCTCGCGGCTGCGGGCACAGTGATCCAGGTGCTCGACCCCTATCGCAATCTCGATGATCGTAAGTCGAAAGGGTGGGATTTCGGGATCTATTATGTGGTGCCGGATTTCGGACTGGGCAATTTCGACATCAAGCTCAACGCAGCCTATCTCGACTCATTCTTCCAAACCCCCAGCAGCGATGGGCAGAGTTTGCTCGATGCGATTGAGGACGGCACGCTTCCTGACGCCATCTCGATCGACAATATCGGCCAGCTGCGCTTGCAGAACGGTCGACCCAAGCGGCGGTTCACCGGCGCATTGCGGTGGGACGATGGCCCGGTCGGGTTCAGCCTGTTCGGGCGCTATGTCAGCGAGGTTGAAGACACCAGCGTGACGCAGGACGACACGGGTGAGTTCTACATCGTCGATGATTGGTTCACGCTCAACGTCTCGATCAGCTACACGATTGATAATGACACCGCGCTCAATGGCACGCGCCTTCGGTTTGGGATCAACAATCTTCTCAATGAAGAGCCACCGCTGGCTGATCAGAGCTTCGGTTTCTTCAGCAATCTGCACAGCGCGCGAGGCCGTCAGGTGTCAATCGATCTGCGCAAGGAGTTTTGATCGAATGGATTTGGAGGGGCTGGTCCGACAACCGGCCCCTTCGATATTGGAGCCCATGCTGACCGTTAAGCTGAGTGGCTAAGTTTCGACCGATCTTTCCTACCTCGCGCTTGCGTGCGAGACAGTGCGGCGTCGAAAGCGGAGGAACGGGTTGGATCTGGAAAGTCACAAATTGGCAAGCGAATCGCCCAGAAGAGCGAGCACTTCTGCGGCTTTGCGCCAAAGTCACAGTTTTCTTTTGCACACCTGGGTGTTCCAGATATCAGGGTTTCGGGAAGACTGAGAGAGGTTAGGGCAGAGATGAAATTCACGCGTTTGGGTAATTCGGGCCTGTCGGTTTCGCGGCTGTGCCTTGGCTGCATGACCTATGGCGACACCACCAAGGGCTGGCATGGCGATTGGCTGCTGGGCGAAGATGAAAGTCGCCCGTTTTTCCGGCAGGCGCTCGAAGCCGGAATCAATTTCTTCGATACCGCCAATGGCTACTCTGGTGGGACTTCGGAAGAGATGACCGGCAAGCTGCTCAAGGAATTGGCCTATCGCGATGAGATCGTGGTTGCGACCAAGGCATTCATTCCCTGGCGCCAAGCTCCCAACACCGGCGGTCTGTCGCGTAAAAGCCTGATGCAGGCAGTCGATGACAGCCTCAAGCGACTCGACATGGACTATATTGATCTGTTCCAGATTCACCGCTGGGATGACCTCACCCCGATCGAGGAGACGATGGAAGCGCTGCACGACATCGTGAAGGCCGGCAAGGCGCGCTATATTGGAGCGTCCTCAATGTTCGCCTGGCAATTCGCCAAGGCTCAAGAGGTTGCACGGGCCAATGGCTGGACGCGGTTCATATCGATGCAGAACCAGCTGAACCTGCTCTATCGCGAGGAAGAGCGCGAAATGCTGCCGCTGTGCGAGGCAGAGGGGGTCGGGGTGATCCCGTGGAGCCCGCTCGCGCGTGGACGGCTGGCGCGACCACTGGGCGAGGAGACTGTTCGCAGCAAAACCGACGGCTTCGGCAAGGCGATCTATCCCGAAGACGAAGCCGACAATGCGGTGATCCAGGCGCTGCAAGAAGTGGCTGAGGCGCGGGGCGATTCGATGGCGAGCGTGGCCTTGGCCTGGCACTTCACGCGGCCGGCGATGGCCGGGCCGATCATCGGAGCGACCAAGCCGCATCACATTGAGGCGGCCGTGGCTGCGGTCGATCTCGAACTCTCGGCTGAGGAGGTTGCCAAGCTGGAAGCGCCCTATCGACCCAAATTTCCGACCGCGATGGGCATGCCGCTGCCAGGAATGGACAAGGTTTCGGTGCGCTAGACCAGATAAATTTCGAAATGTGACAGCCTGACCTACCTGGTCAAAAACCCGTCACACCCCCGTCACAAGCCTGCGCCAGTCGGAGCGCGTAGGACGACGGAGCGGTCATGGACGTCATCAATATCTTCCTGACCAGTGATCTGGGGGACGGGCTCGAGGACTTTGTCCACGACCAGCGTCGATTCACCTTTGATCGGATCGGAGCGGACGGACCCAAGCGACTGGTCGAAGGTCCGATCTGGGTGTTTGTCGACTGGGTGATGGATGACCTTGCCGGTCTGGAGATGTGCCGCCGCTTGCGAGTGGACCCGCGCACCAGTGAAGCCCATATCACCATGGTGCTGGAACAGGATGACGTTGAGGATCGACGCCGCGCCTTAAAAGCCGGGGCCGATGATTACGTGGTTGGTCCGCTCGATCGCACCGCGGTGCTCGATCGTGTGCTCGCGCTCCAATCGCGCCAACAGGACCGTTATGCGACGCAGCGATTCGAGCATGGCGATCTTATGATCGACTTGGCTGCGCTGCAGGCGCGCTGGAGGGGCGAACCGATCATCCTGCGTCCTAATGAGTTTCGCCTACTGCGCTATTTTGCAGAGAACCCCAACCAGGTGCTCAGCCGGGAAGACCTGATCAATGGTCTGGGCAAGCGCGAGCCGCCGATCGACGATCGCACCGTCGATGTTTGGGTGGGACGCTTGCGGCGCGCGATCAAGGCGGCAGGCGGCGGCAATCCGCTACGGACTGTCCGCTCGATGGGGTATGTCTTCGATCTTTCGTAAGTGGCGGGGCGCTGACCTTTCCGCGAAACACAACGCCCATTGATTACGCTTACCGCCCAATGAAAAAGGCCGCCCATTGCTGAGCGGCCTATTCCGTTTGATCGGTGCGCTCAGCCGAGCGCGTTAGCTCAGAACTCGGTCGAGATTCCGAACGAGAAGCTGGTTCCGACGTCGAATGTATTGATCTCGATCCGGTTGTTCGTGTTCTCCTGGAACTCGAAATTGTCGCGCCCGAAAATGTTGCGCGCTTCGAATTGCAGTTCGAACGGCTGACCGAACAGGCCGACTTCCGAACGAGCCACGAGGTCAATGGTCAGGCCGGGATCCTCGACAATATCAGGGCGCTGGAAGCCGCGAGTGGTCACCCGCTCGCTGGCGTAGTTGAACAGCACGGTGAATTGCTGGACCTTCTCGGTGTCTTCGATGCCGACCGAGATGTTGGCGAGGTGGTCCGATTGTCCGACAAGCCGGTCGCCATCGGTGAACAATTGCGTTGCCGCCGTGGCTCCATTGGGCGGAATGAAGGTTGTGTCATTCGCACCGACCGAGATCGAGGATTGCGTGTAGGTGTAGTTCGCAATGAATAGCAGCTGCTTGGTCTCCCAGAAGCTTCCGCCCCAATCGTAGAGGTCGATCCCATAGACGAAATCGAGCTCAGCACCGTAGAGTTCCGCGGATGGTGCGTTGGCGAAGCTGGTCAGCAACTCACCACCACCCACGGTGAAAACGAAGGCTTCGATCGGATTGTCGATTTCCTTGTAGAAGCCAGCAAGGCTGATCCTGTCAGGCCCGCCGAAGTAGTACTCGGCACGGGCTTCGAGGTTGATCAGCTCACTGTCGGTCAGGAACGGGTTGCCGCGGAACTCACGGTTTGACTCCGGATCGAAGTAGGTTTGCTCAACCAGTTCGCGGAACTGCGGGCGGGCGATCGTCTTCGAAGCAGACAGACGCAATTGCAGGTCGTCGGTCGGCTCCCAGGTGATCGTGGTGCCCGGCAGGAAGTAATCGTTGAACAGATTGGTCGAGGTCGAACCCGCGATCGGATTCACAAAGATCGATTGATCCAGCGCCACGGTTTGTGTGGCATCCTCGTAGCGAACGCCTGCTTCTATGGTCAGCGTGTCGGTGGCAAGCCACCGCAGCAGACCATAGAAAGCGTTGATCTCAAGCGCCGCGTCAAACACCGGAAACGGGCTGGTTTCATCGAGCGTGACATTATAGCCAGCCAGAGTAGCAGCGTTGATGATGTCACCAGGACGACGCAGGCCCAGGGCCGGGATGGTGGCCTCGGTCAAACCCAATTCGACGGGAGTCAGGCCCGTAACCGGGTCAACCGTAAACGAGTCTTCGGTGATCAGCGGGCTGAACTCGCGGCTCGAAGAGCGACGATCGGTGTCGCTATAGGCATAACCAATTGTCGCCTCGAATGTATCAGCAAGCTCATAGCTGATGTCGATCCCGCCGAAGATCAGCTCTTCCTGCAGGTCATCGAAGGAAACAGTGGTCAGACCCGTATCCGATTGCCGGTTGTAATAAGCGACAAACTGGTCACCGAACGGGTTGGAGGTGTTGTTCGTGCGAGTGTAGCTGATGTTGGCGTTGAACGGCGCTTCGCGGTCCGTCCGAGCGTAACCCGCACGGACATCGACGTCCAAACGGTCAAAATCAAACTCGCCGACGAACTGCGTGTCGAACAATTGGCGCTCAAACCAGGCGGTCTGCTGGTTGGCAAAGTCAAAGCCGGTATCACCAAGGTCAAGGTTTGTGCCTTGCTCCAGACGAGCGGTCTTCAGCGTGTCGCGGACATAGAGATTGGTCCAACGCAGTGTGTGCGGACCAAGATCAAGGCCGAAGGACAGCAAGCCATTCACCAGCACATTGTTGTCGGTGATGAAGGTTGTGAAGTCCTCTCGGATGTCGCTCAGATCCGGAGTGGCGAACTGACTGCGCACCGTACGATTGCGCCAGCTGTTCTTGATCGACGCCGTCGCGATGATGCCAAGATAATTCTCATCGCTAAGATCGATCGAGGTGCCTGCCGTGATCGAGCCCGAGAAATTGGCAGGCAAATTGTTGTTGCGCTGCAAAGTCACGAGGTTGGTTGGGAAGATCTGGCCGGCGATGCCTTCTTGCGTGGCGATCGAGGTGTCTTCGATCCGCTGCCCGCTGGCGACAAAAGCCGCGAGGTTCGAAGGAATGTCACGGTTGCCGTTATCGAAACCGAATTTGTCCCAGTCAGAACCGAAATAGGTGAGGCCGTTCTCGAAGGTGGTTTCGGTGTCGCCGCTGGTGCTGAAGCTGAGCTTCAGGAAGTCTTCGACCGGAACGGCGGTTGTGGTGAGGTTGATCACGCCGCCGCCGAACTCGCCAGGATAGTTGGCCGAATAGGTCTTTTGAACCAGCGAAGAGGCGATCACATTGGTCGGGAAAATGTCGAGCGGAACAACCCGGCTCAGCGGTTCCGGACTTGGCAGCGGCAGGCCGTTGAGCATGGCCAGCGAGTAGCGATCGCCCAGGCCACGAACGAACACGCGGCCATCGCCCACCAGCGAGAGGCCGGTTACGCGTCCGAGTGCGCCAGCAATATCGCCTTCGCCGGTTCGCGCGATGTCCTCAGAGGACAGAACGCTGAGAACCTGCGTCGATGACCGCTCAGGATTGCGGTTCCGGCGACCGGTAACAATGATGCTGCTGCCGCCTGGGACGGAGATCTCCGGTTCGTCAAATTCGTCTTGCTCATCGACGCCATCGACGTCGTCTAGAAGCTCGTCGGTCTCGTCAGCGGGAGGTGTGCTGTCGTCCTGCGCGAAGGCGTAGGTCGGAAACGAGAGCGATGTGGTGAGCAACAGCAGCCCTGCTAGGCGCTTGCCGGTCGACATAATGCTAGACCCCCTCATGAATAGGTCTTTGAACTCGAGAGCACTTTTGGCCCTTAAAGATGAATAGGGGAGGCGCCACTCGGCGCGGCGCCTCCCCCCTAAGTCGAAAGGCGCCCTTAGAAGACTGGCAGCGAGGTGCAGTCGCCGTTCACGCTTCCAAAGTCGAGCGTCGACGAGTTGCAGGTCCAGCCTTCGAAGGCCGTGCCATCGCCGGTCGCAGCGCCGATGAATGTCGTCGTGTCGAAGAAGCTCGACAGCGCATTCGCGTCAGCGGCGGTGACGCCATCTTCATTGGTGCCGTTCACGAAGCCGGTCAGCGAGATCGTGAAGGCGAGGTCCGAATTGGCGTCGAACAGAGCGGCAACGAGTGCGTCGGACGGGTCGTCATTGTTCACACCGCGAACTTCGTCGCCAACTGTGCAATCGCCAACGATGCTCTGGAACACCGGAGTTGCGTCAAAGGTGACTTGCTCGTCGATACGAACGCAACGCTCGTCATCGGTGTCGATCACGCCATTGGCCAGAACCAGCTTGGCGCCACCGCGAGCACGAACCGCCTGGTCATTGTCGGTCGAACGCTCGAGGAAGGTGAAGTTGGCAACCTGGAAGACAGTCTGCGGGATTGCATCGGTCGAGAAATCACCGTCTGGCGAGTCGAGCTCAATCAGGTTGTCACCGCCGGCGGTACGTTGAGCACCAACGACATACTGAAGGTTCGCCTGCGCGCCGGTGTCAACGTCGAAGGTGTCATCGTCTGCGCCGATGCCCGCGACATACTGCATGTTCACCGAACCTCCAAAGAACTCCATCCCGTCATCCGAACTGTTGAATGACATGAAGTGGCTGAAGGTGGTGCCTGAACCAACGCCGCCAGTGGTCAGCGACTGAAGCTCGTTACCTGGAGCCAGACTGAAGCCAGAAAAGCGGATCTGGTTGTAGGTGAAGGTGCCCGAGCTATCGCCATCGTCACCGCCGCCGAAGACGGTCGCGGTGTTGGTGCCTTCGAGCTGCTGTTCGCAGGTCGCGTTGGTGTTCGGCGCGGCAGTGGTGTTGAAACCGCCAGTCGAGCAATCCGATACTGGTGCGCGGCCAAGCAGAACGACGCCGCCCCACTGACCGGTCGAGTTGTCGGTCGAAATGCCGAGAACATTGTCGCGGCTGGTCCAAACAACCGGACGAGTTGCCGTACCAATCGAATCGAGTTCGTTACCGCGGTTGACCACCAGGAAAGAACGGCCGGTAGCGCCATAAAGGATTACGCCCGGGTCGATCCGCAGCGTCACTTGGGTGCCGGTGCTGCCAAAGCCTTGGTCGGTGCCGACATCAACGCGGCCGCCAAGAGCGTAGAGCGTGCCCGCCACGAATGGCAGTGCATCATTGGTGTCGATCACGTCAGGCAGGGTGCAAACGCGATAGGTGCCGGTTGGGCCGGTGATCGTGCCAGAGTCGGTCAGGCCGCCAGTCGAGGCGATCGCCGGACAATCCGCTGCCGGGGTGACCAAAGTCGCGGTCGGCGTTGGAGTTGGCGTCGGCGTCGGGGCCGGGTTGTTGATCGTTACGTTAATGTCACCCGAAGTGCCGGGCGAGACGATTTCGTCAGCGCCGCAACCTGCGAGCGCTACCAGGCTGGCGCCTAGGACGAGTGAGCGTTGGATGTTTTTCACAGCAAGCGGTCCCCTCAAAAAACCGAGAATCGATGGAGCGCGGAAGAAGTGCGCCCGAGCTGCGCTAGGGGTGCTGTGTGACACAATTCTTTCAGAATGACGGGGCTGTTTCAGAATCCACAACAAAACCGAAAAATGACAAATATGACCAAATTTTCTTTTCCACAGTACGCAGAATCGAAATATATGACACTTTTATTAAGCAATGAAATCAGAGGGAAAGGCAATTTTGATGACTTAAATTTTACAATGTTACAATTTTGTTGCAGTCTGTGTTCCCACGAGGCATCTTTGACTCACATCAAAAGGAGAGCAGACATGCTAACGATAACAATAACCGCCGCCGCTCTCGCAGTGGCTGGCTCTTCAGGAGCCGCACCAGCAGATTCGACGATCGCGTTCCAAGATCGCGATCTCAGCGCATCAACTTTGGCAGCAGGACGCGACTCTGAGGCTATTGCAGAACTTGAAGCGCATTCATCGAGGGACCCTGGTCAGCTCATTAACCTCGGCATTGCTTATGCGCGTAGGGGCGACGAAGAGACCGCCCGCGACCTGTTTCAGGCTGCGTTGACGAGCCCCGAGCCGATCGAGCTTGAAACGGCCGATGGAAATTCTACCGATTCCATTCGTCTCGCTCGCAAGGCGCTCCGGATGCTCGACAATGGTGAGTTTGCCCCTGTCTCGACAACGAGCCGCGTCACTCTGCGGCAATAAGACGCCAATCCCGTGGCTTGCGGGAGTGGAGCCACTCAGGGCCGGGGTGCAGACCCCGGCCTTTTTTCGTGCGGCAGTCGAGAACGATGCGGGTCTGCATCAGCCAGTCCGTCGCTATCATGGAGCCGATCTGCTATGGCTCTTGCGAGTAATGTCACCTGCTTGTCATTTACGGTAAGCATTGGGGCGGAATTGGAGGGTTCTTATGATTCTCGCGCGCGCGAGCCAACTTTGTTTGACCGTCGGTCTATTGCTGACCGCTGTCTCCGCGCGCGCCGATGTCATGGAAATCAACGCTGATGGAGCCCGCTGGGTCGCAGGGCCGCTGGCTGAACAGCCTGCAGTGGTCGAAAGCGAGGCGGCTTCCTCTTCCGAAATCGAGGGGATCGTCATCCCCGATCAGATTGTGGCGAACACTGCCGCTCACGCTCAAGGGGTGCCTGCCGAATATGTCGAAAAGGTGCACGAACTTGCCGCGCGGTTCGATCTGAGCCCATCGCTGATCGAAGCGGTCGTTTGGCAGGAGAGCCGCTGGCGCGAGGGCGCTGTTTCGCATGCCGGAGCGCGTGGCTTGGCGCAGCTCATGCCCGGGACCGCCCGCGAACTGGGCGTCGACCCGTCTGACCCCTTTGAGAACCTTGAAGGCGGAGCGCGCTACCTTCGCGAGCAGCTTGACCGGTTTGATGGCGATCTAGAGAAGGCGCTGGCCGCCTATAATGCTGGCCCTGGTCGTGTGGAGCGCGCGGGCGGCATTCCAAACATCCGAGAGACCCGGGGCTATGTCGCCGCAATCATGGGTCGTCTCGCCAACCATTCTCGGCCCAACGAATGATTTGGTCGGCTGCTACGTTATAGATTGATGCCCGAAAGAGTAGGTAACTTAATGTCTTTGATTTCCCGTTCGATGCTGTTGGCCAAGGCTCGTCTTTTCGCGGTCCTCGCGATCGCGCTTTCGCCTGTGGTCGCGCATGCGCAGACGACTGACCCGCAAGGATCCGGCCCAATTGTCGCTGCGCTGGCATGGCTGCAAGGCACTTTGCTGGGCAATGTCGCCACGGCGGTTGCGGTCATGGCGGTCGCCGCTATCGGCTTCATGATGCTGACCGGGAGGATGAACTGGCGGTTCGGTGCCACGGTCATCATCGGCGTTTTCATTCTGTTTGGTGCCTCGACCATTGTCGCGGGCATTCAGGCTGCAGCGGCATAGGTGATCGAATGACCGATCTGGTTCGTCATCCGGTGCACAGAGCACTTACCCGCCCGCAGATGTTCTGGGGCGTGACGATGAACTATTTCATCATCAACATGATGGTGAGCACCATCGCCTTCCTCATTCTCAAGGATCTACTGATCCTCAATGGGGTGCTGTTCTTTGCCTTTTTGATTGTGCCGATCGTGGTGCATTTCATCGGCTATTTCGCGTCCTTGCGCGAGCCGCGCATTTTCGACCTGTGGATCACCAATGTTTCGAAGTGTCCGCGCGTCCCGAATTACAAACGGTGGGGCTGCAACAGCTACGCCGCATAGGCCTGATAAGGAGGCCCGCAGATGGTAAAATGGATCGGACCAGCAGCGTGGAGCGCCAAGGAAGCGCTCGCGGGCGACCGGCTCCCCTATGAGCGGCTGGTCGACGAGAGCACTGTGCTGCTCCGCGATGGCTCGGTGATGACCGCAATCCAGGTTCCGGGCCTGTTGTTCGAGACCGAGGATTCCGACGCGCTCAACGCGCATGCGGCGACGCGTGAGGTGATGCTTCGATCCACGCTCGACGCCCGATTTGTGCTCTACCATCACGTCATTCGCCGACGGGTCGAGGTGGAGTTGAATGCGGAGTTCTCTGATCCGCTCTCGCGCCACGTCGATGCGCGCTGGAAAGAACGGTTGGCTGGCGGCTCGCTGTTCATCAATGACCAGTTCATCACGCTCATTCGTCGGCCGGCACGCGGCAAGGCCGGGTTGGTCGAGCGGGTCAGCAAGTTCTTCCAGCGCCGCGGCCAGGAAGAGTTGGAGGCTGATCCGCGCGATGTCCGGAGTCTGAAGTCGGCCGCAACGGGTTTGGTTGCTTCGCTGTCGGCCTATGGCGCTGCGGTTCTGGCGGATTACGAGGCGCCTGGTGGCGGCACCAATTCTGAAATGCTGGAGCTGCTCAGCGCGCTCTACAACGGCGAGATGCGTCCGGTTCGTCGTCCCAGCGACGACACCGATATTGGCCATATGCTGCCGTATCGTCGGGCCAGTTTTGGCCTGGATGCGATGGAGCAGCGCGGCTCTGGCGACCCGGATTTTTCGGCAATCCTTGGCCTGAAGGATTATCCCGAGGCGACCTCGCCAGGATTGCTCGATGGGCTGCTGCGTCTTCCTTATGAGATGATCGTCACCGAAAGCTACGCGCCCAATGAGCGGACCACCTCGCGAGAGCGGATCGATCTTGCCTTGCGACGCTCACGATCGGTCGATGAGGAGGCAGCTGCCGAACGCGCGGACATGATGGCTGCACGAGACGCCCTGGGCAACGGAGGCGTTGGCTTTGGCGACCACCACCTGACCGTGCTGGTGCGTGAACGAGCGCTGGACCGGCTCGACGAGGCGACAGCGGCTTGCTCAGCAGCGCTGGCCGATACCGGCGCGATCGCGGTGCGCGAGGACACCAATCTTGAGCCTGCTTTCTGGGCCCAATTCCCGGGTAATGAGGATTACATAGTTCGCCGGGCAATGATTTCCTCTGCCAATATGGCGAGCTTCGGCAGCTTCCACGGCTTTGCCCTGGGATCGGCTGCTGGCAATCACTGGGGCGACGCCGTTACTCTGCTTGAAACAACCAGTGCGACGCCGTTCTTCTTCAATTTTCACAATGGCGACCTCGGCAATTTCTCCGTCATTGGCCCGTCAGGCTCGGGCAAGACCGTGGTGATGAACTTCCTTGCCGCTCAAGCGCAAAAGTTCAGCCCGCGGACGATCCTGTTCGACAAGGATCGCGGGGCCGAATTGTTCATCCGCGGCATTGGCGGTCAGTATGACCGGATCAGCGCTGGCCAACCGACTGGATTCAATCCGTTGGCTCTGCCAGATACGCCAGCCAACAAGGCATTCCTGCGCGATTGGCTTGGGGTTCTGCTTGAGGCCGACGGCCCGGAAGAGCTTGCGACTATCAGCGCGGCTGTTGATGCAGCCTATTCCAATGATGCGACGCTGCGGCGATTGCGGCACTTCAAGGAATTGCTGGCCGGCGCCAAGCGGCCCGAGCCGGGTGATCTGGCCGATCGACTTTCTGCCTGGATTGGCAGTGCGAGCGGAGAGGGCGGGGAGCATGCCTGGCTGTTCGACAATGAGCGCGACCTGCTGGACCTCGACCAGCGCGTGCTCGGCTTCGACATGACGGCGCTGCTCGAAAATCCGCGTCTGCGCACCCCGACCATGATGTATCTGTTCCATCGGATCGATGAACGGCTCGATGGCAAGCCAACCATGATCCTGATCGACGAGGGCTGGAAGGCGCTCGATGACGAGGTCTTTGCGGCGCGGATAAGGGATTGGCTCAAGACGTTGCGGAAGCGCAACGCGCTGGTTGGGTTTGCGACGCAGAGCGCGCGCGACGCACTTGATAGCCGAATTTCCACGGCCCTGGTCGAACAGACCGCCACGATGATCTTCATGCCCAATTCGCGGGCGCGGCCCGAGGACTATTGCGACGGCTTTGGCTTGACCGATCACGAGCTCGCGCTGATCCGTTCCTTGCCGGCCCATTCGCGTTGCTTCCTGGTGCGCCAGCCCGATGCCAGTGTCGTGGTTCGGCTTGACCTGTCTGGTGCTCCCGAAGTGCTGACCATTCTTTCCGGTCGGGAAAGCGCCGTGCGTCGTCTCGACCTCTTGCGTGAAGCCGTCGGAGACAAGCCAGCGGATTGGTACCCAGCCTTGACCGGGCGAGACTGGCCCGATGGCGGCGGTGGTGAGAGTGACGAGATGTGGCAGGCGGCCGAGTAATGGCGACGACCTGTGATCTTGCCGCTCAAGATATGGGCACTGGCGTCGCCGCAGCGCTGACGGCAGTTGACTGCATTGCATCGCAGGTAAGCGAGCAGGCCTTTGGACGCATTTTCGGGACCGAGGGCGAATTGGCACTCGTGCTGACGATGCTGCTTGTCCTGTACGTCGCTTTCTTTGGCATCAGCCTGATGCTGGGGCGTTCCAATCTCTCCATTAGGGCCTTGGTTCCCAAAATGTTGACGCTGGGCCTCGTGCTGTCCTTCGCGACCAGCTTCGCGGCCTTTTCAGCTATCTTCTACAATCTGTTTGTCGAAGCGCCGGACTATCTTGCTGGTATACTGACTGGCACCGATGGATCGGCGACGGCGACCTTCGCGATCAAGCTCGATATCGTTTTCCTTGCCGTGCAAGAAGCAAGCACCGGCCAGACCGACATCAACGCATTCTCCCCGCCGGGGATGATGTGGCTTGGCGCGATGCTGTTGTTGCTTGGTACAGTGGGCTTGCTGGTTACCGCGCGGATCGGATTGGCTTTGCTGCTCGCGATCGGCCCGATCTTTGTCGTGCTCGCGCTGTTCAACGGCACGCGCGGCCTGTTTGTTGGCTGGCTCAAGGGGCTAGTCATGCTCGGCCTCGCCCCGTTGTTCGCGGTTGTTGGCGGGTCAATCATGCTTGAAATGGCAGTCCCGATCCTGGCAGCTCTGGTCGCGGTGCCCGGGCAGATCGACCAGCAGGCTGCGATGGCATTCTTCCTGGTTGGTGCGGTCCATGTCGCGCTGATGCTGATGGTGCTCAAGGTTGCTTCGAGCATGGTTGGCGGGTGGCAGGTGTTTGGCCTCGTTCCCAACAGTTTTGAAGAAAAGGGTCGTGATATGACGCGGCTTCAACCCGCGGTTGATGTGCGCGTTCCGGATCAAAGGTCGGCTCAGACCACGCCCGTTGGTGCAACCGATCAACGCCGGCTTGACGTCGCATCGGTTCAGACCGTGAGTGCAGCCAATGATGCAGGGTCCGCCAGCGACCGAGCTTCCACTCGCGAGACTCGGGTCTTTGCAACATCTTCAGGCGATGGTCAGGTGGCCCCGCTCAACTCATCGGCCTCACGCACGCGCGGGATCGGAAGCCGTTTCCGCTCCGCTGGCTCAGCCAAATCCGCCCCCAAATCGGAGAACTCGAAATGATTGGTGCCGAGAAAGTTCGGCTTCCCCTAGTGGCTGTTGCGCTTGCTCTGGCGAGCCCGCTCAGCGCGGAGGATCCTCGTCTGGTCACCTTGGTCTATGACGAGGCTGAGGTCGTGCTGGTCAAGGGCAAGGCCAACGTCCAGGCGACAATCAAATTTGCCGAAGACGAAGCGATTGAGAATGTTGCGATAGGGGACAGCTCCAAATGGCAGGTCACCCCCAACAAACGCGCAAGTCTGCTGTTCGTTAAGCCGCTGGCGGCGCGCGCGGCCACCAATATGACGGTGGTGACCACGCGCCGTACCTATCTGTTCGACCTGGTCGCCTCGCCTGACAATGCACCGCTCTATGTGCTTCAGTTCCGCTATCCCGAGCTCGAAGCTCAGGAAGAGGAAGCACGGTTAGCGCTCGCGGCTCAGGCAGAACGTGAAATGGCTAATGCCGAGGAGATCGAGGCGGCAACCGATCCGCTGGCAGTGTCCGATCCGGAGAATCTGAACTTTGCCTGGGAAACTCGCGGCAATTCAGAGCTGTTCCCTGCGCGGGCCTATGATGACGGCGAAGCAACCTTTCTGACATGGCCGGAAGGTACCCCTATTCCGGCAATCCTGATCACCAATGTTGATGGCGAAGAAGGCCCGGTCAATTTCACCGTCCGCGGTGACACCGTGGTGGTGGAAGGGGTGCCACGCGAGATCGTCCTGCGTTCGGGTCGCGACACCGCAACACTGACCAATACCGGTCCAGAGCGGCCGAGCGCTCGAAGCGCCAGCGTGATGGATATGCCGCAGGCGGGGAGGCCGAACCGATGATCCACTCTAAGACGGAGACGATGTAATGCGCTTGGCTATGCGACTTCCGCCGAAAAAGGGCGATGCGTCTAACGGGAACGATGGCGATCCGCGCGACAGTGAATCCGCCGAGGTGATCGATCTGGCCAGCCGCAATGGCTTTCCTGCGGTAACCGAGCGCAAGGCCAAGGGCGATAGCCTGGGAATGGCTGCCGGTGTCGCGATAATCTTCAGTCTCGGGATTGTGACCTTTTGGGCGATGAATGCTGCGCGGACACCCGCTCCTGAAAGCACAGGCAATCAGGATGTTGCTCCGCCGCAGGCGGCAGTACCGGCTATTGCTCCGGCAGTGGTCGAGCCGATCAGCCCGGTTCCAGCACCGCGTCGGCCTGACCCGGCTCCAGCTCCCATCCTGGCCAATGCGCCCAATCAGGCTCCCGCAACCAACCCCTATGGCAGCCCGGCAATGGTGTTCGACGCAAGCAGCATCGCGGCTCGCGCTGACGCGGCCGGAGAGGCTGCTGCAGCAACAACGGCAGCCAACACGACCAATAGCGGTGCGCTTGGTTCTGCTGGAGATTTTGCCGCGGCGATCGGCGGCGTCGGCGGTGCGCCGGCGCGGGCCACGCCGATGGTCAACCCGACCACGACGGTCACGCAGGGCACGCTGATCCCGGCAATCCTGGAAACCGCGATCAACACAGACGTGCCGGGCTATGTCCGCGCCGTGGTGAGCCAGGATGTTCGCAGCTTCGATGGCAAGCAGGTGCTTGTCCCGCGCTCATCGCGGCTGATCGGACAATATCAGTCGGGTGTTCAGAACGGCCAGAAGCGCGCCTATGTCATCTGGACCCGCCTGATCCGGCCCGATGGTGCCTCGGTCAATATTGCCTCGCCGGCGGTTGGCTTTGACGGAACCACCGGCCTTGCTGGCGATGTCGACAACCACTTCTTCAAGAGGTTCGGTTCAGCCATGTTGCTGTCCGTCATCGGTGGCCTAGGCGCAATCGCGTCTGGCGGCGCATCGGTTGTGCTCGGCGGGGCAGGTCAAAGCGCTGCGAGCATTGCGGCGCAGCAGGACGGACAGGTCGGTCCCACCATCCGTGTTCGCATGGGTGAGCCGATCCGGGTCTTCACCGCACGCGATCTTGACTTCAGCCAAGTCACAGAGTGAGTTGAGCGGAAGAACCAAGATGAGCGCTGATATCCACGAATTGCCCAGCGACAATGGTGCCGACTCCGCCGGGATCAGCGGTGAGCGCAGCGTCTACCTCGACGCCTATCTGGCGCCGTTCAAGCGCTGGCTTGATCGCGACACGGTGACCGAAATCATGGTCAACCAGCCGGGCGAGGTTTGGGTAGAGGACGCTTCGGATCCCGGCATCAAGAAGATCGAAACCCCCGATATTGATGATCGTCTGGTTCAACGGCTGGCGGAGCAGGTTGCGCGGGTCAGCCATCAGGGCATCAATCGTGAGCATCCCTTATTAGGAGCAACCCTGCCCGACGGCGCGCGGATCCAGTTCTGCGGCCCACCCGCCTCACGCAAGCATTGGGTGATGGCGATCCGCCGCCACCGTCGGCTTGATCTGCCGCTCGACGCCTATGATGCGGGTCCGCTTCTGGGCGAGCAGAGGGTCGAAATGCCGGACGCTCAAAACGAGCCGATTGCCTATCTCCGCGAAGCTATCCGGCAGCGTCGGACCATTCTGATCTCGGGCGGGACGAGCACCGGCAAGACCACCTTCCTCAATGCCATGCTGGGAGAGATCCCACGAGAAGAACGGGTGGTGCTGGTTGAAGACACGCCCGAGCTCAAGTTCCCGGGCGAGAATTCGGTCGGGCTGGTCGCGGTGAAGGGCGAATTGGGCGAAGCCAAGGTTACGCCGAATGAGTTGCTTCAGGCTGCTTTGCGGCTGCGTCCCGATCGGATCGTGCTGGGCGAGTTGCGCGGGGCGGAAAGTGTCTCCTTCCTGCGCGCGATCAACACCGGTCACCCGGGCAGTTTCTCGACGATTCACGCCAATTCCCTTCGCGGCGCGCTGGAGCAATTGTCGCTGATGGTCATGCAAACTGGGATCGGGCTGACGAGATCAGACACGATTGCCTATGCCGCCAGCGTGATCGATGTGATTGTCCAATTGGGACGTGATGCCAATGGTAAACGCGGCATCACCCAGATCGCTGATAGCAAGACTCTCGTTTGATCCCGAGTTGGGACGCTGGCGCCACAAAATTCTGACACTGGTGTGACAAGCGCTCTCACCTGATTTACACGGCACTTGCGTCGTAACATGGCGCTTGCATTCGTCTCCGCGGATTGAGCGGAATCAATGCAAGCGTAAGGTTAACTCTGCTGGGTTTATGGCTGGGCAGCGATACGGGGAAACAATGGCGACACGGTCTACAATCAGCGATGAAAAGGGCGGCAATGTGGTTGCCATGGCGGCGCATGAGCGCGCGCCCTATTTCAACCGCGAATTGTCCTGGCTATCCTTCAATGAGCGCGTCCTGGCCGAGGCGTCGAATGAGAAATACCCGCTGTTGGAGCGGCTGCGCTTTCTTTCGATCTCAGGCAGCAATCTCGATGAATTCATGATGATCCGTGTTGCGGGCCTGGTCGGACAGGTCCAGCGCGGCATTGATCGCCCGGCGATCGACGGACGGACGCCGTTGCAGCAATTGGCCGCGATCCGCGAAAAGCTCGCAATGCTCTCGCTATGGCAGCAGGATATCTGGCGCGAGCTGCACGATCTCTTGGGTGAGGCCGACATTTCAATCGCTGATGAGCACAAGGTCAAACCGACGGCGCTCAAATGGCTGGAAACCTTCTTCAATGAAGAGATCCTTCCGGTGATCACGCCACAGGCGCTCGACCCAGCACATCCATTCCCCTTTGTCGCTAATGAAGGGATGGGCCTGCTGTTCACGCTCACCCGTGACGCCGATCAGGAACAGATCATCGAGATGATCTTGATCCCCAGCGCGCTTCCCCGATTTGTCCGGGTTCCCGGCGAAGAGGCGATCTACATCTCGATCGCAAGCCTGATTCACCGCTTTGCCGACAAGCTCTTTCCTGGCTTCACCATCGTCGGTGATGGCCTGTTTCGCGTGCTTCGCGACAGCGACATCGAGGTTGAGGAAGAGGCTGAGGATCTGGTTCGGTACTTCCGCAGCGCGATTCAACGCCGCCGTCGCGGTCAGGTGATCCAGCTTGAGATTGAAGAGGATTTCGATCCCCAGGCAGAGGCGGTGCTGCTGGAGCAATTGGGCGTCAATGAGGCTGCGGTGATCAAGACCGATGGAATGATCGGGATTGATGGTCTGTCAGAGATCGTCGATGAGGATCGGCCTGATCTTAAGTTCGACTCCTATTCGCCGCGCTATCCAGAGCGGATCCGCGAGCATGACGGGGACGCCTTTTCGGCAATCCGTGAGAAGGACATTATCATCCACCACCCTTACGAGAGCTTCGAAGTGGTGGTCGATTTCATTCGCCAGGCCGCGGCTGATCCCGACGTCGTTGCAATCAAACAAACGCTCTATCGCGCGGGCTCGCAATCAGCCGTGATCAACGCGCTGATCGCTGCGGCCGAGGCGGGCAAGTCGGTCACCGCAGTGGTTGAGCTCAAAGCCCGGTTTGATGAAGAACAGAACCTGATGTGGGCGAACAAGCTCGAGCGCGCCGGCGTCCAGGTGATCTACGGTTTTGTCGATTGGAAAACCCACGCCAAGGTGGCCATGGTCGTGCGTCGTGAAGAGGACGGCTTCCGGACCTATTGTCACTTTGGAACGGGCAATTACCACCCGGTCACTGCCAAGATCTACACCGATCTCAGCTTCTTTACGGCTGACCCCAAGCTCGGTCGAGACGCGGCCAAGATGTTCAATTTCGTCACCGGCTATGTCGAACCCGGCGAGTTGGAGATGATTGCAATCGCGCCGCTTGATCTGCGTGAGGAGATCTATCGCCGGATCGATGTTGAAATCGCCAATGCCCGGAAGGGCAAGCCGGCTGCGATCTGGATGAAGTGCAATCAGATCACTGACCAGGGAATGATCGATCGCTTCTACGCTGCCAGCGAGGCCGGTGTGCAGGTTGAGCTTGTCGTTCGCGGGATCTGTTGTCTGAAACCGGGTGTTCCGGGGCTTAGCGAGAACATTCGCGTCAAATCGATCATTGGCCGCTTCCTGGAGCACAGCCGCATCTACGCTTTTGCCAATGGCCATGCGATGCCGAGCGCCAATGCAGAGGTCTATATATCCTCGGCAGATCTGATGGGCCGTAACCTCGATCGGCGAGTTGAATCGCTGATCCCGATCAAGAACCGCACCGTGCATGATCAGGTTTTGCAGCAAGTGCTGCTGGCCAATATGCTCGACAGTGAGCAGAGCTGGTGGCTCAATGCGGATGGTTCGTATGATCGGGTCGAAACCGACGGTCGGCCTTTCAACTGCCACCGCTACTTCATGACCAATCCGTCCCTGTCTGGCCGCGGCGGGGCGCTTGAAGCGGGCGCCGTACCGAAGCTTTCTTTGCGCAAAGGGCGCACTGGATGAGTTTGAGGGCGAAGCGGGCCGATCGCGAGGGGGCATTTTCCGGAAACAAGGCTGAACGGGCGATCATTGACATCGGCTCGAACACGGTCCGAGTGGTGGTCTATGGCGGCAGCATGCGCGCGCCGACTGTGCTTCTCAATGAAAAGGTCACCGCACGGCTAGGGCGAGAAATTGCCGAAACCGGGCGTCTTGCCGATGAGGCGATCGATCTCGCCATGCGCGGGCTCAAACGCTTCGTGCTCCTGCTGCAAGATCTCGGCGTTTCAGACATTGTGACCGTGGCAACCGCGGCGGTTCGCGACGCCAGCAATGGGTCGAAATTTGTGTCCGAAGTCAGATCACTCGGGTTGGATCCGCAAGTCATATCGGGTCTTGAAGAAGGGCGGCTGAGCGCGTGCGGGGTGCTTGGGGCGTTTCCCGGTGCGAGCGGTGTGGTCGGAGACTTGGGTGGGGGCAGTCTGGAACTGGTGCGGCTGGAGAATGACGAGGCGAAGGATGCGGTCAGCCTCCCGATCGGGACCCTGCGGCTGCCGGAGCATCTCACTCCCGACGTGGTGCAGTCCCGCAAGAATCTTGAAAAGGTGCTCAAGAAGGGTGACTGGGGCAAACCAATCGACAGCCCGCTCTATCTGGTGGGCGGGACTTGGCGTGCATTGGCGGTGTACGCCATGCAGGCGCAATCTCATCCGCTGTCCGACCCGCACGGTTTTGAGCTGGCGACTGATGAAGCGTGGGACTTGGCGAGCGAACTGGCGGGCGAGGACGCTTCAGAATTAAAGTCGATGGATCGCATTTCATCGATGCGGGCGGAGAAGCTGCCCAAGGCTGCTATCCTGCTGCAGGCGCTGATTTCCAAGCTTGAGCCGACGCGTCTGATCTTTTCTTCGTGGGGCCTGCGCGAAGGCTTGCTCTATGATCGGTTGGAGCCGCACGCCAAATCGCAGGACCCATTGCTGGCCGGGATAGCGGTGTTCGCGGCGCAGCGCGGAGCTCCGCCAACCTTGGCAACCCGCATGGCTGGCTGGACCGTTGATGCGGTGCCCGCTGGCGCGCACGGATCGGAACGGTTGCGGCTCGCTTCGACCATGCTGGCGCTGGCGTCGATGCAGATCGAGCCGAATATTCGCCACCCCCAGGCGATCGATTGGGCGCTGCACAAGCGCTGGATCGCGGTGGATGACAAGGGGCGGGCAATGATGGCCGCAGCGATTGCTGCCAACGGCAACCATCTCGATATGCCCGACATGCTTGATGATCTGGCCGGGAAAGAGGCGTTGAGCGAGGCCATCTCCTGGGGCTTGGCCGTTCGCCTGGCGCGGCGGATCGGTGCGCGATCTCGGCGATCCTTGCAGATGAGTCGACTGGTTCGGGAAGAGGGGCGTCTGGTGCTGCGGATGGCGAAAAGCCATGCCGACTTGATTGGAGTGCCGACGGAGAAGGACATGAAGCTGCTCGCCGGACATCTGGATTTGGACTGGAATGTCGAAATCGTGCCCGATGGCGACAATCGGGCCGGCGAAATCTAGGCTTGGTCAGGCGCTCGGTTTCTCGCTTCCGAAGGGTGAGAAATCGGTGTCCATGTCATAGAGATCGACGCCCTCGGCCTTCTTCAGCTTGCCCACCACCAGATAAGTCACCGGGGTCAGTAGAGCCTCCCAGGCAACCTTGAGTAGCCAATTGGTGATCATCACGGTGATCACCGCCTCGGTAGTCCAGATGCCGTAGAATGCGATCGGATAAAAGATCAGGCTGTCGACACCCTGGCCGACCACGGTTGAGCCGATCGTCCGTGTCCACAGCGCTTTGCCTTTGGTCCAGATCTTCATCTTGGCCATGACGAAGGAGTTGACGAATTCGCCCGCCCAGAACGCCAGGATCGACGCGAGCACGATCCGCCAAGTGCTGCCAAAGACCGATTCATAGGTCGTCTGGCAGATCGAACCGGTTGGCCCATCGGGATTCGTGGTCGAGACCAGTGGGCCTTCGCCGTCGAACCCGCTGGCGGCGCAGGCCCAGCCATCAAATGCGGGAAGGCTGACCACGACATAGCTCATGAAAGCGAGGAAAATCATCGCCGCGAAGCCGGTCCAGATCACACGACGCGCGCGTGCAAAGCCGTAAATCTCGGTCAAGATATCACCGATGACGTAGCCCAGCGGGAAGAACAGGATCCCGGCGCCGTAGATGAAGATTCCGTCAGGGGCGGGCCACCAGCCATCCGGCCAGAACGGCACATCAACGAAGGTCAGCTTGGCAGCGCCAATAATGTTCGACAACAGCAGGATCGCCACGAAGGCAGCCATGACGAAATCGTAATAGCGGAAGGTGACGGGCGCGTGGCTGGTTGCCACAATCCCGTCGTTGGGGTCAGTGTCGAATGCGGCTGCGGGATCCACTTTTTCCATGCCTTCAGCGCCTAACGTCATTTGATTGCTGAGCAAAGCTCGTTATTGCCAGCCGCACGCGCCCTTAGCTCAGCTGGATAGAGCACGGGACTTCTAATCCTGAGGCCGCAGGTTCGAATCCTGCAGGGCGCGCCAGACACTTGGTCCCCGCAGGGGAGCAGGGGGCTGGCGGGGTTCGCGGGTTCGAACCTCAAAGGTTCGGAGTCGGAGCGGCGCAGCCGCGGAGACGTGCGCAGCACAATCCTGCAGGGCGCGCCAGAAACCTTCAATCTCTCCACCCTCCAATCGGTTCGTCGCGCGGACAACACGCTCCGTATCCTGGGTGTTCGGGTCTCTTCCTATCAGTCGGCCGCAGTTAAGGTTCCAATGACAAGTGTAGTCGTGTCAGCCCCTAAGGAGATTCATCCCGTGACACGCAGCATATTCTTGACCTTCGCTTCCGTCACAATCGCCGGCTCCGCGCCCGCTCTGGCCGATGACGTCCATATCTACGTCGATGGTGATCGTGCACCGATTGCGCCCAACAATGACAGCAACAAATGGTGGGTCGACTACAAGACTGACATCAGCGAAGCGAAACGCGAATTGGCAAGCGATTTGCGCCGCGCGACCGATCGGGAAGATCGGATCGATGCGCGCGAGGAATATCGCCGCGAAGTGGCCGATGCGCGCTATGACTACCGCAAGGAAATGGCCGAGCGCGGGTTTCGCGTCGTCAGCTTCAGAGAGAGCCGGAAGAGCTATTACGCTCTGCGATGATAGCGACGTCCGGTGATCCAAATTTCCCCAGTTGATCCCCTAACAGTCTGTACACGCGGCGTTTGCCTTGTCAGATGGGGTCAACAGGGGGAAGATTTTGCGACAACTTGGGATTTTCATTGCGCTTGTGGCTCTGCCGACGGCAGCTAACGCCACGGCCAAGATCGATACTGTGTGGGATCAACACTGCTCCAAGAATGGAAGCATGGCTGTCCGCGGCAAGAATGTTACCAATGAAGCCGTGGATATGCGGCTGTGTTTGAAGCGCACAAGCGGAAGCTGGCGCTGCTGGGTCGCTTATGATGTTCAGCCTGGTGAGTGGGAATCGAACCAGACCGATGCTTCCCCATGGGGCTATTATGTCTGCAACGCCGATGGTGAATACTTCTGGTCTACCAGGCCCGCAGGCATGACGTCAGTTCGGTTCGACGATCCACCTGGGTATTGATCCCGTGATCGAGCAGGCAAGTCTCAACCGCGCATCACCGTGTCGAGCAATTCGCCCGTAATCGGATAGCCGGCATCGGCCATAATGGTCAGCATTGGCTTGCCGTCATTGTCTTCGATCTGCGGGACAATGGTCTTGACCGGGATCGCCTCCGCCTGCGCGCAGGCCTCGTCAAAGCTGGCGAACAAGGCCAAGCGCTCAAGGTTGCGGCGGGTCGGGAAGATCAGCTTGATTTCACCGGTCTCGGCCATGTCGAGGGCGCCCTGAGCGGTGGTCCAGAACAATCTTGTCGTCTCGGAATTGTCGGCCGAGACATCGACCGCGCCTGTGCCGAGATTCACCAGATAGAACCGCGTATCATAGACCCGCGGGATGCGCTCATTCTTGGGAAACCAGCGCGCGAAGGGAACGATCTTGTCGAGATCAAGGGTCCAGTTGAATGCTTCCAGGACCGGGGCGAGCGCACCTTCTTCGTCGAGCAAGGTGCGTGCGGCCTGCGCGCGTTCGCCGGTGATTTCGCCGATCAGACCCAGAGCCAGTCCCGTTTCTTCCAGCGTCTCTCGAACCGCCGCTATCTGGTGCGCTGCCTCCTCTTCAGGAAGGCCGAGATCCAATGAGCGAGCGAGCTCGAAGTCAGCCTCATCCACTCGACCGCCTGGAAACACCGCCATGCCACCGGCAAATGCCATATTGCGCGAACGGACCGTCATCAGGATTTCTGGCGGGCCGCCTTCAGGGGCATTGCGAAAGATCACGATTGTGGCCGCGGGAATCCCGTCAGGGTTCTGTACTGGAGAATCTGTCATTGCTGACAGTGATGGCTGGACCGGGCGGGCTTGCCAACAAGCAAAATCGTGACCTTCAATCTTTTCTGTCGGAATCTTTTACAGTCCGGCAAAGGTATTCGGCGCATTAACCACCTAAGTGATTGAAAGCGTGCAGCCCGGCGGCTTTGGCACGGGCGATGCATAGAGGTGAGTACCCCGTGTGGTCTTCGATAAAGAGGTGAGACTTCCTGGTCTCTTTGTTTCACCTCCCCGAATTAAGAAAGCCGCTTCGCCTGGTCCGCGAAGCGGCTTTTTCTTTGGCGTTATTATACTTGACATACCCAGGTGAGAACGTATAGTGATTACACGATACGGAGTCATTGAAATGCCTAGCCTTTCTGCCCCTCACTTCCATGACGAACACGCGGCATATGCCTACGCGGAGAAGCGTCTGTGGCCGCAAGGTGCTGTCTGCCCGCACTGTGGCGGCATGGAGCGCGTGGGCAAGCTGCAAGGCAAGTCCACCCGTATTGGCCTTTGGAAGTGTTACGAGTGCCGCAAGCCGTTCACCGTCAAGATCGGCACTATCTTTGAGGACAGCAAAGTGCCGATGCGTCTGTGGCTTCAAGCCATGTACCTGATCGCTGGCAGCAAGAAGGGCATTTCGAGCAACCAGCTTCACCGTATCCTCGGTGTTACTCTCAAGACCGCTTGGTTCATGTCGCACCGTATCCGCGAAGCCATGCGCTCTAACGACATGCCTGTTTTCGGCGGCAATGGTGGTGATGTAGAGGTAGGCGAGACTTTCATTGGTAAGCTTAAAGGCGCCCCCAAACGCCGCGCTTTCCACCACAAGATGAAAGTGCTTGCTCTGATCGACCGCGATACTCGCCAAGCGCGAACTATGGTTATCAGCGACGTGAACGCCAAGACTCTTATGCCGCTCGTTATGCAGAACGTCGCCCGCGAGGCACGCGTGCTTACCGACGAACACAGCGGCTATCGCGACGTTGACAAGTTCTTTGCCGCCCACGGCACCACTAGTCACGGGCGCGGCGAATACGTGAGCGCAGATGACCCCACCGTTCACAGCAACACTGTCGAAGGCTATTTCAGCATCTTCAAGCGCGGCATGAAGGGCGTCTATCAGCATTGCGGCGAACAGCACTTGCACCGCTATTTGGCTGAATACGAGTTCCGGTATAACAACCGTTCTGCGCTCGGCATTGAAGACGCCGAGCGTTGCGACCGTATGCTGGCAGGCGTGATTGGCAAGCGGCTTACTTACGAAACAGCTAGTGCGAGGGCATGATGCCAAAGCCCAAGAAGAAAAAAGAAACTCCGCAAGAGCAAGCGCGCAGGTTTCAGTCCGAGGTCGAAAAACTCGCAGCCGCTGGCGAACTAAGCCCCACCGAGGCCGAAGAGGCACTTGATAGCCTCGTGCGCAAGGCGAAACAGAATTAGCCACTCGCTTGCTTGTATGTGGAGTTGCAATACGGGTGGCTCACTTGCGCGTTGCCACTATGGTTAGAGCCACCGTCTTTCTTCGGAACAATATGGTCGGTCTGGACTGAATTGGCATGGATAAGTCCTTTGCATATTCCACACCTGACACCACTGTTCTCAAGTTCTGTGATGAAAGCCGCAGATTTGGTGGAAGTGCTAAAGCCCTTCTTGCTGACCGCACCGCTCCTCTGGGGCTGCTCAGATGCGAGGAACATGAAGTCAGACTGCGCCCCCAGCTCTGTCAGGATCGCTTCGTCGCTCTTCCCGTCCCACATCGCTTGAAGGACGAAGTGAAAAAAGCGCTCAATAGCCGGACGGCTTCGCGCCCCGCTTCCAAGCTTTGTGACAAGCATGGAATAGACTTCTTTCCGCGAAACAAGGAATGACTCGAAGCGCTGGCGAACATCAGTAAAGCGGTTGAGATTCCCATCGTCGCGAAGCTTCTCCAAGACGTTCAAAACCGCGTGGAACGCTGCGGGCTGGAAAGAGCCGCTGCGGGTGTAGAAATAGACGAGTGGATGGACGCCTAGCGCACCAGGGGAATTTGTGCTGATCAGCTTCAGGCGAGTTCTGACCTTCTTGAGGTAATCCAAAGTGGACTGGCCATCCTCATCTTCCGGCAGGGTCTCTCGAATGTTCCGCCCCGCGGTAGAGTCTTTCACCCCCACGTCATTCGCCTGTGTTACGAGGTCAAACACGAATGGGAGGGCGCTGTACCCCCGCCCAGCAATAGGCACATCCGATGTCTTTACGGGTTGTGACATGGGGGGCTTGTAGAGAATGCCGTAAATCTCTTTCCCAAGTCGTTCGATCTCTTCGCCCACCTTCCTATCAAACTTCTGCCAATACTTGTGTCCGGTCCCGGCATGAGTGATCGCCCGTGACGCAATGGCAGTCGCAGATGTTCTGGCCTTGAGTATCCGTCGTTCAATTGGGTCAATCGGAGTGGCTTGCTGATTAATCTTGAAGAATGAGTTTTGCGCGCCTTCAGCGTCTACTGCGGGCACCCACTGCGCGACGAACGAATTGGAGTTGAGAACGCTGAGTCGCTTCTTCAGGTGCTCAGGGGCATCAAACATGTTATTGAGTGCGTCGCGATACTCGGCAAATGGCCTGACCTTCTCGGCCACCAAATCCCGCGTTTTCTCGGCAAGTTTCTTTTGTTCCTCGCTAACTACGTTCCCAAAGAAATTTAGAGATCGGGAGCGATCACCATAATCGTCATAAATCCACGCCAGCAGCGCGCTTAGGCGATGCGCGCCGTCAATCACAAAAATGAACTGCCCTGACTTCCAGAGAATGATTGCGGGAATAAGATCGCCGTCCAAGAAAGCCGTGATTAGATCAACAATCTTGTCGGGGGTCCAGTTCACGGTCTCCCTCTGAAAGTCTGGCTTCCGAAGGCTGCTAACAAAGAAGTTATTGCTGGCGAGATGGTGGATGCTGATTGTCGAATCTGCTGTCCCTGTGGTTTGGCCTCCGTCTACGTCAAAATCTTCCCGCGGGATTAGCGCATCTAGGTTTACGCCTTTTGCTGCCATCTCGAATGCTCCATTGAAGTGATCATGCATCATTGCATATCACCTCCCCAGAAGCTTGGGTATGTTTGGTATAATAACGCCTTTTCTTTGGTTGCCGCAGATTGATGGGGAGTTGATCAGGAAGCTTTGGCGACGCCCTGTTCGTCAAGCATTTGCTGCAATTCGCCGGCCTCGAACATTTCCATCATGATGTCGCTGCCGCCGACAAACTCACCCTTTATGTAAAGCTGAGGGATGGTCGGCCACTCAGAGAATTCCTTGATGCCCTGGCGCACTTCCATGTCCTGCAGCACGTCTACGCTCTCATAAGCGATGCCGCAGTGATCGAGGATAGCCACCGCGCGACTGGAAAAGCCGCATTGTGGGAACAGCGGGGTGCCCTTCATGAACAGCACAACGTCGTTGTCGCTGACGAGGGTGGAAAGACGGGAATTGATGTCCGACATGTTCGGTTTGCCTTCAAACTGAAACGGTGATTGTTGGCGCTTACTTGGGAACCACTGTGGTGACTTGCAAGGCATGCAGCTCACCACCCATTCGATCCCCCAGGGCGGCGTAGACCATCTTGTGCTGCGCAACCCGGGTCTTGCCGGCGAATTGCGGAGCGGTGATGGTTGCAGCCCAATGGTCGTTATCGCCAGCCAGATCACGCATCTCCACCACTGCTCCCGGCAGGGCAGCGACGATCAGAGCTTCAATCTCTTTGGCTGGCATTGGCATCGTCTGCAACCCTAGCTTTCGCTCATCAGCTGACGCTTGGCTTCAACCGCCATTTCGTCGAGCTTCGTGCGAATGTCAGCTTCGGTGATGTCGGTCCCCGCGCCGGTGAGATCGCCCAGCAGCTTGCGGATCACATCCTCATCGCCCGCTTCTTCGAAGTCAGCCTGCACGACAGCTTTCTTGTAAGCGTCCGTCTCTTCCTGAGTCAGCTTCATCAGATCAGCCGCCCATTCGCCCAGCAGGCGATTGCGGCGCGCGGCGATCTTGAACGCAGTCTCTTCGTCGAGCGCAAATTTGGCCTCTTCGGCGCGCTCACGATCCTTAAAATCGGTCATCAAATTCCTCCCGCAGGTGTGTTGCCGAAATAGGCGGGGAAGGGCGCTCGGACAAGCTCCGCCCGCCGAATTTTTCGCAATCCCCGGCTCTGCCTGTCCTAGTCCATCGTGACGACGAGCTTGCCGACCGCCTGACGGTTTTCAAGCTTGGCAATCGCCTCGTGGCCGCGTTCGAGCGGGAAGGTCTCCGATACCAGCGGATCGATTTGGCCCTCCCGCATCATTTTGAACAGCTCTTCCACCTGGGCTCGAAACTTGACCGGCTCACGTGCGGTGAAGGCACCCCAGAACACGCCGCAAATGTCGCAGCTCTTCAACAAGGTCAAATTGAGCGGCATCTTGGCGATCCCGGCCGGGAAGCCGACCACGAGGAAGCGGCCTTCCCAGGCGATCGAGCGCAGCGCCGGTTCGGAATATTGGCCGCCGACAATGTCATAGACGATGTTGGCGCCGACCGGTCCGCAGGCTTCCTTGAATTTGTTGGCGAGCTCCTTTGAAGCCGCCTTGTCCATCTCTTCCTTGGGATAGATTACGACTTCGTCAGCGCCGGCCTTGCGAGCGACTTCGCCCTTTTCCTCGCTCGACACCGCAGCAATGACACGGGCACCAAAGGCTTTGGCCAGCTCGACAGCGGAGAGGCCGACACCGCCCGCAGCCCCAAGGATCAGGACATTGTCGCCTTCCTTGATATGACCACGATCTTTCAGGCCATGAATCGTCGTGCCGTAGGTCATCAACAGCGATGCGGCTTTGTCGAAAGCGACACCATCGGGGATTGGGAACATGCGCGCGGCGGGGATAACCACCTTTTCGGCCAGGCCACCATTGCCGATCCCGGCCATGACCTTGTCGCCGACCGCATAGCCTTCGACCCCTTCGCCAATCGCTTCGATCACGCCGGCAAGCTCGCCCCCGGGCGAATAGGGACGTTCTGGCTTGAACTGATAGAGATCGCGGATCATCAGCGTGTCGGGATAATTGATCGCGCAGGCTTTGACGTCGACCAGCACTTCGCCTTTGCCGGGAGTGGGGACCTCGACATCATCCAGCGACAGGCTCTCGGGTCCACCGACTTCGTGTGTGCGTAAGGCTTTCATGCGTTGATCTCCGTTCCCTGGGACAGCCAGCTTTGCGTGCCGCTGCGTTTGTCTTCAAATTCTCCGATCGCGGTCTGACGCTCCAACGTCAGCGCAACCTCGTCGAGCCCATTCAGCAAGCAATGTTTGCGGAACGGATCGATCTCAAAGGCGAAGCGATCTTGAATTGGTGTTGTGACGGTTTGCGTGTCGAGGTCGACATCGATCGGATGACCGTCCCTGGCTACTTCCATCAGGCGATCGATAGCCGCCTGCGGCAAGACGACCGGGAGTATCCCGTTTTTCACAGCATTGCCGGAGAAGATGTCCGAATAGCTGGGCGCGATGACAGCCCGAATGCCAAGATCGAGGATCGCCCAAGCGGCGTGTTCACGGCTTGACCCGCATCCGAAATTGTCACCTGCAATCAGGATCGGTGAGCCTGCGTAATCCGGATGATCGAAAATATTGTCGGGATTCTCCCGGATCGTCTCGAACGCGCCCTTTCCCAAACCTTCGCGGGCAATGGTCTTGAGCCATTTGGCAGGAATGATGATGTCGGTATCGACATTCTTGGCGCCAAACGGAATGGCGCCCCCGGAAATGCGGGTGAGTGGCTCCATCGCCGGTCTCCCTTAGTCGGTCTCTGGCTGTTCGCCAGAGGGAGGAATATTGCTGGCCTTTTCCCGCTCATTCTTCTTCTTGCGGCGTCCTGCGTAGAGGAGCGCCGCAGCGATAGCAGCTGAACCGATAGCACCAGCGGCCATGGCCGCGCGGGTCTTAGTGTTCTTTGTCATGTGTTTCTCATGGGTTGCGATTGTGGCGCTGGCAAGGCTCTATCAACTCAGCTCGCGGACATCCGCCAGCCGCCCTTTGACCGCCGCGGCAGCCGCCATTGCAGGTGACAACAAATGGGTAAGGGCTCCCGGACCCTGGCGCCCAACGAAGTTGCGGTTGGATGTGGAGGCGCAGCGCTCGCCAGCGGGAACCTTGTCGGGGTTCATCCCGAGGCATGCCGAACAGCCGGGTTCGCGCCATTCAAAGCCTGCCTCGAGAAAAATCCTGTCGAGGCCTTCGTCCTCGGCCTGGCGCTTGACCAGGCCAGAGCCTGGCACGACGATCGCCCAGCGGACATTGGCTGCCTTGGTGTGACCTTTGAGGACTTCGGCCGCAGCGCGCAGATCCTCGATTCGGCTGTTGGTGCAGCTGCCGATAAAGATGTTCTCGATCGGAATATCGGTCATTGCCGTACCGGGGGCGAGGCCCATATATTCCAGGCTCTTGGCAGCCGCCGCCTGCTTCGATTCATCGGCGAAGCTCTCCGGCGCGGGCACGCTACCGCCGATTGGAACGACATCTTCTGGACTCGTGCCCCAGGTCACAGTGGGGGCAACATCGGCGGCGTTGATCACAACCGAGGTGTCAAATTTCGCGCCGTGATCGCTTACCAGAGTGCGCCAATAAGCTACCGCTTGATTCCAAGCTTCTCCCCTTGGGGTCATGGGCCGCCCTTTGAGATAGGCGAAAACGGTGTCGTCAGGAGCAATCAGGCCCGCGCGGGCTCCGCCCTCAATGCTCATATTGCAGACTGTCAGCCGCTGCTCGACACTCATCTCCTCGAACACCTTGCCGCGATATTCGATAACGTGTCCGGTGCCGCCAGCAGCGCCAATCACGCCTATGATATGCAGGATCAAGTCCTTCGCCGTGACCCCGGGGCCGAGCGCTCCTTCGACCCGAACTTCCATCGATTTCGACTTCTGCAGCAGCAAGGTCTGGGTGGCGAGCACATGTTCGACTTCGCTGGTGCCGATCCCGAAGGCCAGGGCGCCCAGGCCGCCGTGACTGGCGGTGTGCGAATCGCCGCATACAATGGTTGTACCAGGCAGCGAGAAGCCCTGCTCTGGGCCGACGACATGGACGATCCCCTGCTCGGCATCGGCATCGCCAATGTAACGAATCCCGAAATCAGGCGCGTTCTTCTCGAGTGCCGCCAGTTGCGCCGCGCTTTGCGGGTCCTCGATCGCGATCTTGCCACCAGCGGCATCGCGGCGAGCCGTGGTCGGCAGATTGTGGTCAGGCACAGCCAAAGTCAGCTCAGGGCGCCGGACCGGACGGCCCGCCAGACGCAGCGCTTCGAAGGCTTGCGGGCTGGTCACTTCATGGACCAAATGCCGGTCAATATAGATCAGAGATGTGCCATCGCCGCGGGTTTCGACGACATGTGAATCCCAGATTTTCTCGTAGAGGGTGCGGGGTTTGCTAGACATTTGGTTCATCCTTGCGGGCCGATTAGCGGGGAATGCTCGAATGTTGCAAGCGAGATGGAAAGAAGTTTGAAATTCGTCATGGAAATGAAAGCGTTTTGCGGCTAACTTACATCCATGTCAGCAACGCCACCCGCCAAGCCTTTTGCTTTTCCGATCACGGTTGCCCCGGAGGACATCGATTTCATGGGGCACGTCAACAATGCGCGGTACCTCAATTGGGTCCAGGATGCGGTCTTGGCGCATTGGAACAAGATTGCCCCGGCAGAGGATGTCGCGAGCAAGGCCTGGGTCGCGCTAAAGCATGAAATCACCTATCGCAAACCGGCATTTCTTGAAGATGATGTGATCGCACAGACCGTGCTGGAGCGCTACAATGGCGCCCGTGCGTTCTATCACACGGTGATACAGCGCGGCGAAGAGACGCTTGCCGAAGTGAAGTCGAGCTGGTGCTGCATCGATGCTGAGACTCTGCGTCCGGCCCGAATTGGCGAACATTTGCGCGAGTTCTTTTTTCCTGATCCCGATTGATCTATAGCGCGGTCATTGTGAGCGTAGTGATACCCATCTTGATTATCATTGCGACCATCCTGGCGATGGAGGTCGTTGCTTGGTCGAGCCACAAATACATCATGCATGGATTTGGCTGGGCATGGCATCGCGACCATCACGAACCGCACGACAAGATGTTTGAGAAGAATGATCTGTTTGGCGTGGTTGGCGCGATCATGAGCATGTCGATGTTTGCGCTCGGCAGTTGGGTGGTGATGGGCGACAACGCCTGGATCCCGGCCAATTGGATCGGCCTTGGCATCCTTGGCTACGGCATCATCTACACGCTGATCCACGATGGTCTGGTGCACCAGCGCTATTTCAAATGGGTGCCGAAGAAGGGCTATGCCAAACGGCTGGTCCAGGCCCACAAGCTCCACCATGCGACGATCGGCAAGGAAGGTGGGGTCAGCTTTGGCTTCCTGTTTGCCAGCGATCCGGCCAAGCTCAAAGCCGAATTGAAGCGCCAGCGCGAAGAAGGCGTGGCTGTGGTGCGCGACAGTATCGGCGCTTGAGCCGAGCTATTCGTTGCGCGTCGCGATCCAGACGCCGAGTGTGAACAACACCGCTACCGAGATCCAGACCCACGGATAGCCCAGCGTGTACCAGGTGAAGGGAATGCCTGCGGCGATGGTCAGGATCGCCGCGATCTTGGATCGTCGCGGAATGGCGCGTCGCGACCGCCAGTCATGGATCATTGGTCCCCAGCTCGGATGATCGAGAATCTTCTGCTCCCACTCCTTATTGCTTCGCGCAAAGCAGAATGCCGCAAGCAATAGAAACGGAACGGTCGGCAGGAGCGGGAGAATGGCGCCCGCCGCACCCAGCGCAGTGAAAAAGATCCCGGCGACAAGGTAAAGCCGCCGTTTCATCTACGCCGTGGCGATCCGGGCGGCATGCTCCTTTACCAGCGCGATCATATTGGGGACGCCTTGCGTGCGATTGGAGCTGAGCTGATTGCGGAGGTCAAACGGTTCGAGCGCGGCGGTCACATCCATTTTCGCCACTTTCGCTGCGGGTTGGTCCTGTACGGCAGCGATCACGAGCGCGACAATGCCCTTGGTGATGGCGGCATTGCTGTCGGCCAGAAAGTGAAGCGTGTCGCTCGATTCTGTCGGATAGACCCAGACTGATGCCGAGCAACCGCGCACCAGAGTCGCATCGGTTTTGAGCGCGTCGGGCATATCCTCAAGCTCGCGGCCGAGCTCAATCAGCAGGCGATAGCGTTCATCGCCTTCGAGGAATTCATATTCTTCAAGGATATCTTCGAGACTTCGCATGCGGCGCTATTTAGGGACAAGCGTCACAATGTCCATGCGAAGTCTTGCCGCCTGCCGCTGACCTTTGCGGCTTGGGCATCGGGCAATTAGAGTTCGACTCCGCTGGCGATCGCTTCGAGCTTCTTGATCCGCTCTTTGAGGTCAGCCATCTCGATCCGTGCCGCGCCGACACTTGGTTGCCGCTCGATCTCGTCAGCCGTCTGATCCAACTCGCGCCTCTTGAGCTCAAGCCAGCCATGCCAGGCTTGGAGAAGCGCCATCGCAACCACGCACAGGCCCAACAGGCAGGTCGCCGCGATAATGACAGTGGGGCTAATCATTCGCTTTTTTCCTTCTCGGGTGTGTCAGAGCGATTGCCGTTAGGCAGTCGCAAGTTTTCGATTTCTTCGGCCAGAAGTTTGGTCTTGCGGGCATCCGGTGTGTTGGCGTCGGTAACAATCCGCTCGAGCACTTGAACCCGCTCGCGCAGCTCGTCTCGTTCGCGCTGAGCCTCTTTCAAGGCCTTATCATCTTCGCGTGGAGCGAAGCTCTCATTGCCGCTCTCATCGGTGATGATCCCGGCGCGCGCCTTGGACATCTGGACGACACCCCAGACCACGATGGCAACAACAGCGACGATGGCCCAACCACTCATTGTGTGCGATCCTCCAACCGGTCGAGATCGCGCAACTGCTCGATCTGAGCTGAGAGGTCATCCTTCCGATCAGTCGCGATCCGCTCGAGCACCTGAAGCCGCGCTTCGATCATGTCGTTGCGGTCATTGATCTCGCCAGCCGAGGCCTTGTTCGACTGCGCCAGCTCCATCTTGCGAACGTCCTTCTTGTAACGAACAATCTTGCCGACGATGCCATTGAGGGACAGTCCGGCGATCATCAGCGCGACGGTCACGAATGAGAAGATAAGGATGAGATCTTGGTCCATCAGGCGTTCCCTTCGTCGGTACGTTGCTCCAACGCACGTTCACGCAGAGCATCAATTTCCGAGCCAAGCTGATAGCCGCTGTCGGTGACAATTCGCTCGACATTGGCGAGCCGATCCTTGACCGAGCCCAGTTCCGCACGAAGTTCCGCGTTCTCCTGGGTCAGAAGCGCCACGCGTTGCTTGGCCTCATGGTCGGTTGCAGGCTTGAGTGCCTGACCCCAGGCCCCGTCAAGCGGGTAGCCGTGCTGGATCCGGAGCTTTGTTGTGTGGATCCATCCAAATACGCCGGCACCTCCAACGGCGAGCGCACCACCGATGATCCAGGGCAGGTGGGGGATCAGAGTTGCTGCTGCGTCGGGGCTCATGCTTGTTCTTTCTTGTCAAAGTTGAGGGGGAGGGGCGCGGCTGGCGCCTCGCGCAGAGCTTCGATCTCTTCGGCCACGGTGTAGCCACGCGAGGTCACAATCCGTTCGAGAACCTCCACGCGATCCTCAAGGGCGACCTTTTCAGCAGCGATGCTGGCTCCGCTGTGGCTGCGCTGCTCTTCCAGCTCCTCGCGAAGAGCTTTGAACTTACTACGTATGATGTAGGCAGGTGTGCCGATGATCGCCGCAGCCGGGACAACGAACAGCAGAACTTCGAGAAAATCACCCATCAGTTCTTCTCTTTCGTTTTGAGGTTAAGGGGGACACCGCTGTCAGAGTCAGGGCTGCTGGGTTTGTCGCGCAGGGCTTCAATCTCGTCCGCGAGCGTATAGCCGCGGTCGGTCACGATCTTCTCGAGCACGATCATGCGATCCTGCATCGCATCGAGCTTGTCGTTGAGCTCACGGTTCTCGGCCTTGAGGCGCTTGTTCTCGCCCGTGTCCTTTGGCAGCGTCTTGCCACCAAACTCGTCTTCGAGCTCGTAGCCGTGCTTGGCCCGGATCCAATTGTTGATCACCCAGCCGATGGTCGAGATCGCGACGATTGCGATCACAAATTCGGGACTGCCCCAATCCATTATGCACGCTCCTTGTTCGGCATCTCAAGCGGGACGCCATTATCTGCTTGTTCCACTTCGCGGGTGTCGCGAAGCGCTTCGATTTGCGTCGCGATATCGTAGCCACGATCGGTCACAATCCGTTCAAGCACCTGAACCCGGTCCTCCAGGCCCTGGACCTGGCTGGCGTATTGCGCCGCCTTTTCAGCGGTGTGCTCGGCGGTGGTCTTGATCTCCATTTCGGCGATCTTCTGCTTGTGCTTGGCCCAGATCGCGACCATCGGAATGGTGCATCCAAAGATGATCGCGACGATCGGGATCATCACTCCGAGTGTTCCAGCGTCCATTTATCCCTCCAACATTTGAGCGCTGGATCAGCGCAGTTTCTCTATCTCTTCGGCCGTCCGCCGGGCTGGGTCAGTGGCGATGGTCTCCAGAACGGCGAGACGATCTTCCATCATCTCCATCCGGGCTTGCATCTCTGCCTTTTCGTGCGTGAGCTGCTGGACCTTTTGGTTGCTCGAAGCCTCCAGATCTTTCGACCTGTGCTTCAGCCAGCTGTCCCACATGCCCCAGGCGGCCATTGGAACGCCTATCCCGGCGGCCATCAGACCCAGCATGATACCGACTTCCATCGTTTATGCCCCTTTCGCCGATTGGCTTACCGAAGCCGCTCAATTTCTGACGAGAGGCGCGGATTGCTGGTCACGTAATAGGTTTCCACGTCAGCCAGGCGACGGTCGATGTCACGGAAGCGTGAGCGGATTTCGCGAGCCGTCCGCTTCGGGCTCTGCCGAACGCCTTGCCAGTACTTCTGCTCTTCCGGATCCTTGTAAAGATGAGCCGGCTTCTTGTTGAGCAGCATGCCTGCCACGAAGTAGGCCGGGATGGTCCAGCCGCCAGCGAAGAAGATCGACATGAAGGCTGCCAGGCGTACCCAGAAGACGTTGATCCCGGTGTAGTCGGCAACACCCGAACACACACCCATCAGCTTCGCGTTATACTTATCGCGATAGAGGGTCATACGGCGGGTGTTCATTGTCCGGCTCCTTTTTTCTCGGCAATCAGGTTCTCAAGTTCGCGCAGCTGCTGGTTGTCGACCTCTTGATCGTGCATCAGGCGACGCGGAGCGAAATCAGGGTTGTCGGAAGCGACCAGGCGCTCAACCGTGTCCATCCGCTCATCAAGGCGCTTGGCGAGGTTGTAGAGCTCCTCCAGCAGCACCTCATCGTCATTGGTGATGGTTGCTGCGGTCTTCCATTTGGTGACATAGTGCAGAATAACCCAAGGCATCCCGACAAAGATTGTCACGATAGCTAATACGGGAATGAAATCGTCCACCTGTTTAGTCCTTCTTATCGGCGCTATCTTTGCCCAGCGCCTTCTTCATTTCAGCGAGTTCGTCGTCGATCGCATCGGCCCCTTCGAGCGCAGCGATCTCATCCGAAAGTGTTGGTTTGCCTGACTGGTCGGCAATCGAGAGCGCTTCGGCGCGACCCTCGGCGTAGTCGACCCGGCGTTCGAGCTGGTCGAACCTTGCGAGGGCTTCGTCGGTACGTTCGGTGCTCATCAGAGTGCGCAGCTTGACGCGGTTCTCCGCGCTTTCGAGCCGGGCCGCGATGGCGGTCTGGCGGCTGCGGGCTTCGCGCAGGCGATGCTGCAGCTTCTGAATGTCATCCTCATAGGCGCGCAGAGCGTCATCGAGCACGGCAATCTCAGCCTTCAGCTGGTCCGCCATGTCAGAGGCCTTCTTGCGCTCAACCAATGCAGCGCGTGCCAGATCTTCACGATCTTTTGACAATGCAAGCTGCGCCTTCTCCGACCAATCGGTCTGCAGGCGATCAAGCTTCACCACATGGCGATGCATTTCCTTCTGATCCGCAATCGTGCGTGCCGCGCTTGCTCGAACCTCGACCAGAGTTTCCTCCATCTCGAGAATGATCATCCGGATCATCTTGGACGGATCGTCCGCCTGGTCGAGCATGTCGTTAAAGTTCGCGGCAATGATATCACGAGTGCGGCTGAAAATGCCCATAAAGGCTACTCCTCCGATAATATTGTTCTCACGCTCCGGTTCGGGCGCGGGCGACTGGGTTGGCGTTGGGCTGCGGCGCAAGCGCTCAATCTCAGCGTCAAGCCTGGATAGCTTGCTTGCCTTCCCAGTGGAAGTGGGGCGGGCCGGAGCTTCGACGCTCAGTTCTTCTGATGCGTCAGCGGGGGTACTCGCGGGGGGGACTGAACGCTCCGGCCCTAGGGGACTATGTTTCGACCCTTTGGTCATGCGATTGAAGCCACCAGTTCGGTCGCAGGAATGGCTGCGATCAGTTCAGGTGCGGCATTCATCTGGGTCGACAAAGCTACGAAAGTGACCATGGCCGAAATGCTCGCGATCGCGGCTTGGCCTACTTTGCTCTGGAAGAAGCTGCGGTCGTACATGGTGGTGATCCTTCGAAAACTGGGTTCAATGTGGTGTTGTCCCAGTAACAGCAAAGGGCGTGCCAAACTGGGAAAATGCCGGGATTCCGCCCTTTTCTCGACATATCCCCGCCGTGATTATGGTTTCTATTGCCAACCATTGGGAAATTTCACTATAGTTTGGCCATGGAGCGCGAAAACCAGTTCATCGGCCAATCCGGGGCCTTCCTAGATGCGGTCGAACGAGCCTCTCGCGCCGCACCGATGAGCAGGCCCGTGCTCGTGATTGGCGAGCGCGGGACCGGCAAGGAACTGATCGCCGAACGTCTTCACCGCCTGTCGACCCGGTGGGACGAGCCGCTGGTCACGATGAATTGCGCGGCCTTGCCGGAAACCTTGATCGAGGCTGAGTTGTTCGGTCACGAAGCCGGAGCCTTCACCGGTGCTACCAAAGCACGGGTCGGTCGGTTTGAGGAAGCCGACAAAGGCACGCTATTTCTCGACGAACTGGGCACTCTGTCGATGGGCGCGCAAGAACGTCTGCTGCGCGCGGTCGAATATGGCGAGGTTACGCGAATTGGATCATCCCGGCCAGTCAGGGTTGATGTGCGGATCGTCGCTGCAACCAATGACGATTTGCCTGCCCTGGCAGATCGCGGGGAGTTTCGGGCCGATTTACTCGATCGCTTGAGCTTTGAAGTTATCACTCTGCCGCCTCTGCGCGTTCGCGAGGGCGACGTTCATGTGTTGTCGGAATATTTCGGTCGCAGGATGGCGGCCGAGCTGGATTGGCATGCATGGCCTGGTTTTGCCCCACATATCTACAAGCAAATGGAAGATTACGCCTGGCCCGGCAATGTGCGCGAGCTTCGCAATGTGGTCGAACGCGCGGTCTATCGCTGGGACGATCCCGAAACGCCAATCGCTCATATCCAGTTCGACCCGTTCGAAAGCCCTTGGAAGCCGATCGCGCTGGCGCATCGCACCTCCGCCAACGGAGCGGTGGATGCGCCCGTCGCGCAGGCAGCTGTGTCCCCGGCGGCTCCTGCCTTGGAGTTTGACCAAGTCGATGATCTGCGCTCGGCGGTCGATGCTCACGAACGCGCGATCGTCGAACATGCCCTGGGCAAGCATCGCTGGAATCAGCGACAGACGGCCAAGGCACTGGGGCTGAGCTATGATCAATTGCGCCACGCCATCAAGAAGCACAGCCTGCTAGAAGAGCACGACGAGAAATAGTCGGAGCGAAATTTCGCGGTCTGAGATGCGTGAAAATGCTCAGGGACAGGCCTGGGCCGCGTCCGCTCTAACGGAAAAATAACCCTTTTTGTCTACCCCATTCGGGTTTGGGTCGCGCTTAGGCAGTAAGCGGATTGAAAGAATGCGAAAGTTTGTAGGGCAAGCCAAAACAACTGGCCAAGATGTGAGCGTACCAAATGGTGCGGCGAACGCCCCTGCCGACAATGCTCGCATCAATAGTGCCCGAGGCCCGGCATGAGTGATCGCAATCCGCAATTCGACGATGTGTTCGACGATCAACCCGATTCTCATGCAGAAAGCCTGCGCGAGACCTTTGCCTATTGGTCTGCGCCAGTTGAGGAAGAAGAGCCCTCGGAAGAGGAGCAACTCGCCAGTTTTCTCGACGCGCTCGGCAAGAGCGACAGCCGCAACCATACTCCTTCGGACGAAGAGCAGAACAACACGGTCGGTCGTCGCACAGCGCCGCGCTTGCGGCTGAGCCTTCCCGCACGCTTCGTCGCGGTCGAGCGCACCCATCAGTGCATCCTGCTCAATATCTCTCGAACAGGCGCGCAGATAGCGATCCTGGATACGATCCGCGAGGGTGAGGGTGGTTTCCTCCATTGCGGCTCGTTCAATACCTTCGCGATTGTGGCGCGCAGCGAGTTCAGTCTCAATGGATTGGAGTTCGATGAGCCAATCTCTGACGCAGAGGTCCTCGAAATTCGGAGATATTATGAGAACTTCGAGGAACGCGAACGTCGCCAATTGATCGAGACGGCCCGAAAATGGGTCAATGGCGACCATGACGACGATCGCGCGATCTAGCGTCGCGTTCTAACTTTCTGCACCTCTCATCGGCCTTGCCCCTTGTCATGGCCGCAACATGGGCCTAGTTGGGCTCCATCCCGACATTGTCGATACAAGTTTGGATGCTGGCGCTTCGGGGCCGGCCCCAATCTCCATTGTCACAATCGTCGCACGAGCTGGAGCACCAATGGCCGATATGGCGCGCCTTGTTGAAGTGATCGAACCCGAAGCCGCGGCTTTGGGATTTGACCTTGTGCGCGTCAAAATGATGCCATCAGAGGCTGGCGACGGCGGTCAGGCTCTCCAGATCATGGCGGAAGATCCTGCCACTGGGCAGCTTGTCATCGAACAATGCGCCGCGCTGAGCCGCGCCGTGTCCGAGACTATCGACACGCTGGAGGAGGCTGGTGAAGTGCTGATCGAAGGCGCTTATCACCTCGAAGTGTCTTCGCCCGGAATTGATCGGCCGCTGACACGCCCGAAGGATTTCACCAATTGGGCCGGGCACGAGGCGCGGATTGTCATGGTCAAAGGCTGGGATGGCGATGCCAAGGGTTCTCGCGTGTTCAAGGGCATGCTCGATGGCCTTGATGGTGAGACGGTGCTAATCACCGATGCCAAGACCGGTGCGGCAACCTTGCCGCTCACACAGATTCACACGGCGAAGCTCGTCCTGACCGATGCGCTGATTGCCGCGACCCAACCGATTGACACCAGCGGTGTCGACGAACTCGTAGAAGCTTCAGAAGAAGAGAAGGCAGACGACTGATGGCCAGTGCCATTTCCGCCAACAAGGCAGAACTCCTCGCAATCGCCAATGCGGTTGCTTCGGAAAAGATGATCGACAAGGGGATCGTCATCGAAGCTATGGAAGAGGCGATCCAGAAAAGCGCCCGCAACCGCTATGGCGCAGAAAACGACATCCGCGCCAAGCTTGATCCGCAAACCGGTGATCTGACGCTTTGGCGGGTCGTCGAAGTGGTTGAAGAGGTTGAGGATTATTTCAAGCAGGTCGACCTCAAGGCGGCGCAGAAGCTGCAGGACGGTGCGGCGATCGGTGACTTTATTGTCGATCCGCTGCCGCCGGTCGATCTCGGACGGATTGACGCGCAGAGCGCCAAGCAGGTGATTTTCCAGAAGGTTCGCGATGCTGAGCGTGAGCGCCAGTATGAAGAATTCAAGGATCGCGCGGGTGAAATCATCACAGGCGTGATCAAATCGGTCGAGTTCGGCCATGTGATCGTCAACCTGGGCCGGGCCGAAGGCGTTATCCGCCGCGATCAGCAGATTCCGCGCGAAGCTGCTCGTGTCGGCGAGCGTGTCCGCGCGCTGATCACCAAGGTTGAGCGAAACAATCGCGGCCAGCAGATCTTCCTGAGTCGCGCCGCGCCGGACTTCATGCGCAAGCTTTTCGCGCAGGAAGTGCCGGAAATCTATGACGGCATCATCGAGATCAAGGCCGCTGCGCGCGATCCGGGCAGCCGCGCCAAGATTGGCGTGATCAGCCACGACAGCTCGATCGATCCGGTCGGCGCCTGCGTCGGCATGAAGGGTAGCCGTGTTCAGGCCGTCGTACAGGAGCTGCAAGGCGAGAAGATCGACATTATTCCATGGAGCGAAGACACCGCGACTTTCGTCGTCAACGCGCTTCAGCCGGCAACCGTTGCCCGGGTTGTTCTCGATGAAGAGGACGGCCGGATTGAAGTGGTGGTTCCGGACGATCAGCTGTCGCTGGCGATTGGTCGCCGCGGTCAGAACGTCCGCCTGGCCAGCCAGCTCACCGGTCACCAGATCGACATCATGACCGAAGAGGAAGCATCCGAGAAGCGCTCGAAGGAATTCGCTGAACGCTCGAAGATGTTCGAAGAAGAACTCGACGTCGACGAAACTCTGTCGCAGCTGCTGGTTGCTGAAGGCTTCGCGATGCTCGAAGAAGTCGCCTATGTCGACATGGCTGAACTGGCCGCGATCGAAGGGTTCGACGAAGAACTCGCCGAAGAGCTTCAGAGCCGTGCTGTCGAAGCGATCGAGCGTCAGGAAGAAGGCCACCGCGCCGCTCGCCGTGAGCTTGGCGTGGAAGACGATCTCGCCACCATGCCGCATCTGAGCGAAGCCATGCTGGTCACGCTTGGCAAGGCTGGGATCAAGACCCTCGACGACCTGGCCGATCTCGCGACCGACGAATTGATCGCCAAGAAGCGCGAAGCACCGCGCCGTCGCGGCAATCAGGATGGTCCGCCGATGCGTCGTTCGCAGCGTCAGGAAGACAAGGGCGGCGTGCTGGGCGAATATGGCCTGAGCGAAGAGCAGGGCAATGAGATCATCATGGCTGCTCGCGCGCACTGGTTCGAGGATGAAAATGATGCTGCTCCGGCACCGGAAGCAGCTGCAGACCAGGAGGCCGCAGATGCGGACTCCACCCAATGAGCGCGTAGCGTCCGACATCGTCGAAGCCGAGGCACCCCGCACTTCGGGGAGCGAGCGGCGCTGTGTCCTCTCCGGGGATCATGGCACGCGGGACGAGCTGATCCGACTGGCGATCGCGCCTGACGGCCAAGTGCTGCCTGATCCTTCAGCCAAGGCTCCGGGTCGGGGCGCATGGATCAAGCCCGATCGTGCAGCTCTTGAAGCCGCGCTTGCCGATGGCCATCTCAAACGGGCGCTGGCGCGGGCTTTCAAGGGCGCGCCGATGCAGCTCACTGAGGATCTGCCCGATCAAATCGAGCGGGGTCTCACTCGCGTGCTGCTGAACCGGCTTGGCCTGGAATTGCGGGCAGGTCATGTTGTTTTGGGCTCTGGCCGCATTGGTGACGAAGCGCGCAGTGGCCGACTGGCGATGCTGTTGCACGCCAGCGACAGCAGCGAAGACGGGCGCAAAAAACTGGACCAGGCCTGGCGTGTCGGACGCGATGCGGAAGGCAGCGGTGAACGCGGAATGGTCTTACCACTGGACCGGGCGGCTTTGTCTGTGGCATTGGGCCGCGACAATGTTGTCCATTTGGGGATAATCGGGTCGCGGCGCGATGCCCAGGCAGCAAGCCGCATTGCGCTGGCATTGCAGCGCCTGACTTCCTTTGCGGGACCCGCTGGCGCCGGTTTGAGCGACGAAAAACTATCCTCGGCGGGTGTCATGCCTGCCAATGGGGCAACCGATTGAATATTTGAAGGATTAGACGAGCTATAATGAGCGACGACGAAAACAAACGCACACGCAAGCCGCTTGGCCTTAAGAGGGCGGTCGATGCTGGCGAGGTCAAGCAGACCTTCAGCCACGGCCGCACCAATAAGGTTGCGGTTGAGGTGAAGCGCCGCCGCAAGCTCGTGAAACCGGGCGAAACGCCGGCGCCTGAGCCTGCGCCCGCGCCTGAACCTGCGCCCGAATCCAAGGAGCCCGCGCCCAAGCCTGCGGCCAAAAAAGCTGCGCCCAAGACTGCAGCTGGCGAGACCGCGCAGGAACGGGTTGCCCGTCTCCAGCGCGAGGCCGAGGAAGAACGGCTGAAGCGGGCCGAGGAAGCCCGCAAGCGCGAGGAACAGAAAGCCAAGCAGGCCGCTGAGGACGAGAAGAAGCGCGCCGAAGAAAATCGCAAGGCTGAAGAAGAGGCCGAGAAGCGCAAGGCCGAAGAGGCCAAGGCTGCCGCGGAAGCCGAAGCTGCAGCGGCGGAGCAGGCTCAGGCCCAACCGGCCGAAGAGGCCAAGGGCGGAGCGCCGAGCTCATCGCCTCGCAAGTTCACGCCGGTTGCGCGTCCAGAACCCAAGCGCCCAGAGAAGAAGAAGGGCCGCGAGGACAAGCGCAGCCCGGAACGCAGCGGCGGCGGAGGCGACAAGCGCCGCTCTGGCAAGCTGACCGTTTCGAAAGCGCTCAACGAGGACGAAGGTCGCCGCGCTCGGTCGCTCGCCGCGCTTAAGCGTGCGCGTGAGAAGGAACGTCGGGCTCAAGGCGGTCCGACCAAGCCGCGCGAGAAGCAGACCCGCGAAGTGGTCGTTCCGGAGGCCATCACGGTTGGCGAGCTTGCCAAGCGGATGGGTGAAAAGGGCGCCGACCTCGTCAAGGAGCTGTTCAATCTCGACATGATGGTCACCGTCAATCAGACGATCGACCAGGACACGGCGGAACTGCTGGTCGAACAATTCGGCCACACCATCCAGAAGGTCTCCGAATCCGACGTCGATCTTCAGACCGAAGAGGATGTCGATCCGGAAGAGACGCTGAAGGAGCGTCCGCCGGTTGTGACGATCATGGGCCATGTCGACCACGGCAAGACCTCACTGCTCGATGCCCTGCGTGGGACCGATGTTACCAAAGGCGAAGCCGGCGGCATCACCCAGCACATCGGCAGCTATCAGATCACCACCAAGGACAAGAAGAAGATCACCTTCCTCGACACGCCAGGCCACGCCGCATTCTCTGAAATGCGCGCGCGCGGTGCCAATGTTACGGACATCGTGGTGCTGGTTGTCGCGGCTGATGATGGAATCATGCCGCAGACGATCGAGGCGATCAATCACACCAAGGCGGCTGGCGTTCCGATGATCGTCGCGATCAACAAGATCGACAAGCCGGAAGCCAATGCTGACAATGTCCGCAACCGTCTGCTTGAGCACGAAGTGATCGTCGAGAAGCTCTCGGGTGAGGTCCAGGACGTCGAAGTCTCGGCCACCAAGAAGAAGGGTCTGGACGAGCTGATCGAGGCGATTGGCCTGCAAGCCGAATTGCTCGAGCTCAAGGCGCGTCCTGATCGTGACGCTGATGCGACCGTGATCGAGGCCCAGCTCGACAAGGGCCGTGGCCCGGTTGCAACCGTGTTGGTCAATCGTGGCACGCTCAGACGCGGCGACACCTTTGTGGTCGGCACCGAGAGCGGCCGTGTCCGTGCGATCGTCAACGACCAGGGCAAGCAGATCAAGGAAGCCGGGCCTTCGATGCCGGTCGAGGTCCTCGGTCTCGGCGGCGTCCCGTCGGCGGGCGATCTGCTGACGGTTGTCGAGAACGAGCAGCGCGCGCGTGAAGTGGCGCAATATCGTCAGGAAAAGGCGACCGAGCAGCGCACTGCGCTCGCCCCGACCAATTTCGACACCATGTTCAACAACCTCGCCTCGAATGTCATCGAATGGCCGGTTCTGGTCAAAGCCGATGTCCAAGGTTCGGTCGAAGCAATCGTCACGGCGCTGCACAATATCTCGAATGACGAGATCAAGGTCCGCGTGCTGCACGCTGGCGTTGGTGCGATCACCGAGAGCGATGTCACTCTGGCAGCAGCGTCGAATGCGCCGATCATTGGCTTCAACGTTCGCCCGAACGCCAAGGCGCGCGATCTGGTCAAGCGCGATGACGTGCGGATGATGTATTACGATGTGATCTATCATCTGACCGAGGAAGTCGCGAAAGAGATGGCTGGCGAGCTTGGTCCCGAGCGGATCGAGACCGTGGTCGGTCGGGCCGAGGTCAAGGAAGTCTTCAAGTCCGGCAAGAAGGACAAGGCGGCTGGCCTGTTGGTGCTCGACGGGGTTATCCGCAAGGGTCTCCACGCGCGTCTCACCCGCGAGGATGTGATCGTTTCTTCGACCACGATTGCCTCGCTGCGGCGCTTCAAGGACGATGTCGACGAGGTTCGGTCGGGCCTCGAATGCGGCGTCGTGCTGGAAGACACCAACGATATCCAGCCGGGCGACAATCTCGAAGTCTTCGAAGTCGAGGAGCGTGAGCGGACGCTCGACGTTGGGTGATCAACTCCCCTCCCGCCTGCGGGAGGGGTTGGGGGTGGGTGATGGGCCTACAGGCCCACCCCGCTGCGACTAGCGAGCAAGCTCGCAAGTCTCGCTGCCCCTCCCGCAAGCGAGAGGGGATTGGAGATCTTTTGAATGGCTGAGCGGCACAGTCCCAAGCATGCACAGGGCCGGTTCGGCGGAATGACAGTGAATGAGCGGCTTTTCGCTGCCGGCCTGCTCGCCGATTTCGATGCTGCCCGGAAGGACTGGGATGAGGTCGCTCTTCGGCGGATTTTTGTCGCCGTCGAGCTGCCAGATTACGATCTTGAACTGCTTAGGAACGCGCCTTGAGCACTGAACAATACTACCCCAAGGATGCGGGCGACTCCCCGCACACGGCGCTGCTGGGTTCGGAATTCGTTTCCTTTGACGAGGAAACGCAGACCGCGACCATGCACTTTACGGTCAAGAAGGAAATGACCACTTGGCGCGGCGGCGTTCAGGGTGGGCTGGTCGCAGGCTATCTCGATGATGTGATGGGCTATGCCTATGTCGCCGCGACCGGCGGTGAGATGGCGCCGCTCAATCTCGAGCTGTCGATGTCGCTGATCCGGCTGATCCCCGAAGGTCCGCTGATCGGCAAGGGCCGGGTGGTCAAGTCGGGCCGCAAGGTGATCTTCCTCGAAGGCGAATTGCTTAGCCCAGAAGGCAAGCTCCACGCCCGAGCCACTTCGACCGCGCTGCCGACCCCGCGACCGTCCCCGACCGAGACCGGAATGGGCTGATGGCAGGCCAGCCTCAACGCATGCTCGCGCTGCTCGGCAGCATCAATATTGGCGGCAATCGGGTGAAGATGGTCGCTCTCAAAGCAGCGCTGGAGAAGGCCGGATTTGCCGACCTGGTGACCGTGGCGGCGAGTGGCAATGTGATCCTAACCGATGACCGCGACCCCGCCGAGATCGAGCCCGCGCTTGAGCAAGTGATCGCGGACAGCTTCGGCTTCAACTCCTGCGCTATGGTTCGCACCAAGCAAGAGGTTCAGGCTGCAGTGGACGCCAATCCCTTCCACGGCACCGGGCCCGAGCATGGCTCAGACAAGATGGTGCATTCGATCTTCTTGAGCACGCAGCCCGAGCAAGCGGACTTCGATGCGTTGTTGGCTGAGCATGCCAGCAAGGGCAGCGAGCGGCTCGCCCTGGGTGATCGTGTGCTGTTCCTCGATTATGTCCACGGCGTTGGCGTGTCCGACCTCTCAAGCAAGTTTCTTGAACGGCGACTTGGGTGTAAGGGGACAGCTCGCAATATGAACTCGCTCAAGAACATTCTCTCGAAGATGACCTGATCAATGGCCCGTCAGCAATACACCCAGGAACAGCATTCGGTGCGCGTCCTCAAAGTGGGCGAGCGTGTGCGGCACATTCTGTCGGAATTGCTCGCGCGGCAGGACGTCCATGATGAAGTGGTCAGCGCCTCCAATATCGCGGTGACCGAAGTCCGGATGACGCCAGATCTGCGCAACGCCACTGCCTATGTGAAACCGCTGCTCGGCGCGAAAGAGGACGAAGTGGTGACAGCGCTTCGCCAGAACACCGCCTATCTTCAGCGCGAAGTGGCCAAAAGGCTGGGGCTCAAATTTGCTCCCAAGCTCAAATTCCGCCCGGATGAGAGCTTTGACGAGGCGGACCGGATCGAAGCTTTGTTGCGCGATCCCAAGGTCGCCCGCGATCTGGATTCTGAGGACGGCTCTGAAGGCTAGATCGATGGCAGAGCGAAACAGCTTCTCGATCGCTCTTTCAAATGCGCAGGCTGATCCGCTCAATGTCTGGGTCGAACCCTGGGCTGAGGACTACGTGCTCGAAAAACGGGGGCAACTGGAGCTATTGGTCTCTGCGCAAGAAGTTCAGCCTGGAGTGCCATTGATTGAGATTGACCGGGGAACATTGGTCGTTTGGGCGGCTGGAGGAACTCGCATCGAAGTTACAATCAATGGTGCTTCTCAGTACAGCGCATCGTCTCAGCTGGACTGCCCCGGGAGTGGTGATCTTGGTACGAAGGGAATGATCGGTGCGCTTTTCGGTGGCCGTTCGTAGGTCGCTTGGCACTGCAGGGTTCGGACCACCGGTCTGGTGAATGCGGAGCTTTCCTACTCGCAGAGAAGCGTGTCACAGTGCCCGCGCTCATTGAGATCGCCGGGCCAGCCAGTGTGTTTAGTTGGAAAAGTATCAAGCTGGTGATTTTCTTTAAGTATATGAAATTAGTAGAAAAAGTTTCAGAGGAGTGCTTGACACTTGGCCAATGTGTCAAGCTCGACGGAGTCCTCAAACCAGGCTTCGTCATTCTGAGTGAGCGGGCGGCTCTCCGCAGCTTGTTCTCCCGAAATGAATTCGGGATGACGGAAAGTTTATGGTCCAACCGTCATGCTGAACTCGTTTCAGCATAACAATGGTATCGCTCGGTTTGGGTTATCCTGAAACAAGTTCAGGATGACGCCAGACTTATTCCAGAGTGGTAAGAAGTCAGAACCTAACTCGGAAGCATCCGCGCACGCAGGCTGATCGATACCTTGTTGCCGACGATCAGCTGGTAGGATCGCATGCCATAATCGCGCCGATTGATCGTCATCTTGCCGGTCAGATTGACCGCTTGGCCGGGCGCTGCCTGTTCGGGCGGCGTATCGAAGGAGACTTCCAGCTCCTCATCATTGGTCACGCCGCGCGCGGTCAGCTGGCCTTTGACGATGCCGCTGGTCGGGCTCTTCATGGTCAGCTCATTACCGACAAAGCGGATCGTCGGATATTTCTCGACCCAGAAGAACTTCTCCCCGCGCAGCCGCTTGAGCGTCACTTCGTCCGGGGCCTGCAGCTCGCGCGCATCAAAGGTGACATCGACCACGGCGCCTTCGGGCTGGCCGGGAACGATAGTGACTTCGCCTTCCATCTTGGGGAACTCGGCCGATTTGCTCGAAATCCCGAAGAACGGGACCTTGGCCGAGACGCTGCTGGCGCTGGCATCGAGAATGAAGCTCAGCGGCGCGGCATTGTTCGCGATCAGCAGCAGCGGTGCGCACAGCACCAGCAGCATCCGTATGGGCGATTGGAGCATCGTCATTCCATTTCTCTCCTCATGCCCCTGAATTCCTGCCCCTGATGACCAGACCCGCAATCTCCGCTTCAGTTCCCCGCTGTTGACGCGGTCGGGATCTCGATAAACACGCCCGCGTCAGGACCGAGCGGCAGATCCATCACCACCCAGCCGATTGTCAGCGCGAGGCCGGAGATCATCAGGCCGATCGAGAATGGCAGCATGATCGCCGCGAGACTGCCAATCCCGAAGTCCTTGTCCCAGCGCTGGCAGAAGATCAGGATCAGCGGGAAATAGACCATCAGCGGGGTGATGATATTGGTCGAACCATCGCCGACACGATAGGCCGCCGTGGCCATCTCGGGCGAGATCCCTAGCAGCATCAGCATTGGTACGATCACCGGGCTAATCAGCGCCCATTTGGCGCTGGCTGAACCGACAAACAGGTTGAGCAAGCCGGCAATCAGGATGATCGCTGACAGCAGCGCCCAGGCGGGCAGACCGGTCGAGCCAAGGAAATCAGCGCCCTGCACGGCCAGGATCAGGCCGAGGTTCGACCAGCTAAACATCGCGACGAAATGCGCAGCGGCGAAGGCGAGGACTAGATAATAGGCGAGGTCTTCCATCGCGCCCGACATCATCTTCACCAGATCGCGGTGATTGCCGATTGTCCCGGCGCCTTTGCCATAGGCCCAGCCTGCGAGCAGGAACAGCAAGAAGAACCCAGCCACCAGGCTCTGATAGAACGGGTTTAGCCGGGCCTCGGGCGAGGCATCCTCATTGATCAGCGGAGTGCCTGGGCCAAGCGTGAAGAACAGCCACAGACCGACCACGAACAGGATCGCCAGGCCGGCGTAACGCAGGCCCTTGCGTTCTTCATCGCTGAGGTCGCGATCAGCTGGTTCATCATCAGCTGGACGTCCGGCATTTGCAGCATTCCAGGTGCCGAGGCGCGGCTCGATCATTTTGTCGGTGACATACCAGATCACGGGCAGGAAGATGAAGGTCATCGCAGCGATGAAGTACCAGTTTCCGGCGATGCTGATCACCGGATAATCGGTGAAGACAGTCTCAACCGCTTCCTGGGTCACGCCGAACAGCAGCGCGTCGAGCTGACCCGGCAGGAGGTTGGCCGAGAAGCCGCCGGAGACCCCGGCGAAGGCGGCTGCGATACCGGCAACCGGGTGACGCCCGGCCGCGTGGAAGATGATCCCGGCCAGCGGTATCAGCACAACATAGGCCGCGTCTGCCGCGAGATTGCCCATCATTCCGACAAACACCACAATCGGGGTCAGCAGGAATGTCGGGGCGTTTCTGACGCCCGCACGCATGGCGGTGCCGAACAGGCCAGCGCGCTCGGCCACGCCAGCACCCAGCATCACCACCAGAACATAACCCAGCGGATGGAAGTGGGTGAAGGTCTTGGGCATTTCGACCCACAGTCGCTGGATATTCTCCGCGCTTAACAGGCTGGTGGCGGTGATGATCCGCGCAGCACCAGTATCAGGGTCGATATCGGTCGGGTGGGCGGCGGACATGCCGGACATCGCGGCGATCACCGAGATCAGCACCAGGATCGCGATCAGCCAGAAGAACAGGAAGACCGGGTCGGGCAGCTTGTTGCCGCTCCGCTCAATCCAGCCAAGAATTCCCCCCATGCCTTGTTGAGCCTCTGGAGTGGGCGACGCGCTAGCCATGAATATCAGTCCCTCAGTATTGTGCCTTTGCGTCTGGCTAGCATTGCCATGCCTGCCTGTCTGCCCTCTGAATGCAGCTTATTCGAAACGCAATTGTTCATGCCTAGCACGTGCTGTCTGGTCGAGTGCGGGATTCCTCCCTAGGCTCGGGCCATGGCCAAGCTCTATTTCTACTATGCCAGCATGAACGCGGGGAAGAGCTCCAACCTGCTGCAGGCCGCGTTCAACTATGGCGAGCAGGGGATGAAGGTCTCGCTCTGGACCGCGGCGATCGATGATCGCCCAGGCTTCGGTGCGATCAGCAGCCGGATCGGCCTCGCCAGCGATGCCCATCGCTTCACCGGAGAGACCGATATCGAGGCGTTTGTGCTCGAAGAGCATGCCGATCAAGAGCGCTCCTGCGTGATGGTCGATGAAGCGCAATTCCTGACCAAGGAGCAGGTCTGGCAATTGTCACGACTGGCCGACGAGCACGGGATCCCTGTGCTTTGCTATGGCTTGCGGACCGACTTCCAGGGCGAGCTGTTTCCGGGCTCGGCCACTCTGCTCGGCATTGCTGATGCGCTGGTCGAGCTCAAGGCGGTGTGCTGGTGCGGGCGCAAGGCGACGATGAACCTGCGCGTCGATGAGAGCGGTAAGGCGGTCAAAGAGGGCGCACAGACCGAGATTGGCGGCAATGATCGCTACGTCGCTTTGTGCCGCAAGCATTTCAACGAGGCTTTGCGTGACTGATCTTCTCAGGACCTTGGAGCAGGATCCCGTGCGTCTGGTGCCGCTCGAAGACCATCATATCGAGCCTCTGCGCGCCGTTTGCGCAGAAGATCAGGAGGTCTGGCAGATCTATCCGGTCGATCTCGGAGGTGAGGGGTTCGATGCAGCGATCGAAATGTTTCGGACGTCACCGGATTGGGTCAATTTCGCCGTGCTTGAAAGCGGCTCGGGCAGAGTGGTCGGATTGACCAATTATATCCGGCCCACACCCTTTGGCGTGGTCGAGATCGGCGGGACCTACATCTCTCCATCGGTAAGAGGCGGAAGGTTCAATCGAACCATGAAGGCACTCATGATCGATCACGCTTTTGCGAGCGGCTTTGTGAAGGTCGAATTTCGGGTCGACACCCGCAATGGACGCTCAATGGCAGCGGTCGAAAAGCTCGGCGCCAAGCATGAGGGCACGATGCGCCAGAACATGGTGACCTGGACCGGCTATCGCCGGGATACGGCGGTGTTTGGCTTGCTCAAGGAAGAGTGGACAGCGGGCGGCTAGAGGCCCGCAAACCACTCCTCGATCTCTGCCTGCTCTTCCTCGCTCAGATGCAGACCGAGCTTGGATCGGCGCCAAAGAACATCCTCTGCGGTGCGAGCGAACTCATGGGCGATAAGGTGCTCAAGCTCTGCGCGGAGTACGCCTCCAAGCCAGATGTCATTTCTATCCGTAGACGCCCCTGCTTCAATCAGGATCGAGTGCATGCGAGACCCATAGGCGCGCGCCATCCGGCGGACCATCTTGGCCGGGAATTGCGGGTAGGATTCGATCTGATGCTCGATAAAGCTGTCGAAGGACGCGGGATCGATATCGCCACCGGGGAGTGGCTCGTCCGCGGTCCAGGCTTGCCCACCAATCCCCAGCTCTCGCAGCGCATGTTCGGCGAGCTTGCGATAGGTTGTGATCTTGCCGCCAAAGATCGAAAGGATTGGCGGAGCGGCCTCGTCCTCGCCCCGATCTAGCTCAAACTGATAATCGCGGGTCACGGTTGAATTGCTGGCAGCGCGGTCATCATAGAGCGGGCGGACGCCGGCATAGCTCGACACCGCTTGGTCAGGCGCGATATCGGTCTTGAGATATTCGTTCGCCGCATCGCAGATATAGCGTGCCTCTTCCTCCGAGATATCAATCCCGGCCGGATCGCCTTCAAAGCCCTGATCGGTCGTGCCGACCAGGGTGAAGTCATGCTCGTACGGAATGGCAAAGATGATCCGTTCGTCCTTGTTCTGGAAGATATAGCAATGCTCACCTTCGAACAGCTTGGGGAAGATCAGATGGCTGCCTTTGACCAGGCGCAAATTGTGATGCTGCTCCTGTGGCAAGGCACGCCCGAGAACTTTGTCGACCCAGGGGCCGGCGGCGTTGACGACCTGCTTGGCGGAGATCTGCGTGTCGCAAATCTCGCTCCGCAAAGTGGCAGTCCAGCTGTCTCCACCACGCTCCAGACCCACACATTCGGTCCGAGTGCGGATGTCCGCGCCGCGCTCTTTGGCGTCGACACAATTGAGCGCGACCAGTCGTGAATCCTCGACCCAGCAATCGGAGTACTCGAAACCCTTGACCAAGCGCTGTTCGAGGATGTCGCTGTGCGGAGGCTTGCGCAGGTCGACATCGCGTGTCGGGGGCAGCAGTCTTCGGCCACCCAGATGGTCATACAGAAACAGGCCAAGCCGCAGCAGCCATTTGGGGCGCAGGCCTTCGTCATGCGGCAAGACAAACCGCAAAGGCCAAATGATATGCGGCGCGATCGAAAGCAGGCGCTCCCGCTCGATCAAGCTCTCGCGAACCAGGCGGAATTCGTAATGTTCGAGGTAACGCAGTCCGCCATGAACCAGCTTGGTGGAGGCGCTGGAGGTATGATTGGCGAGGTCATCCTTCTCGACCAGGCAGACCTTGAGCCCGCGCCCGGCAGCGTCGCGCGCGATGCCAGCACCATTGATCCCGCCGCCAATGATCAAAAGGTCAAATGTTTCACTCACGCCTCAGCGCTTGGCGTCTTCCGTGCAATTTGGCTAGGGGCCAATTGTGACTGACACAAAGAAACCTGCACCCCACGGCTGGCTGATCCTCGACAAGCCTCGTGAGTTGGGCTCGACCCAGGCGGTTGGAGCGGTCAAGCGAGTGCTGCGCGAAGCCGGCTATGCCAAGCCCAAGGTCGGGCACGGCGGGACACTCGATCCGCTCGCCGAAGGCGTGCTGCCGATCGCTCTAGGCGAGGCAACCAAGCTGGCTGGGCGGATGCTCGATGCCAGCAAGATCTATGATTTCACGATCCAATTCGGCGAAGAGACCGATACGCTTGATAGCGAAGGGGAGGTGGTCGAGAGGTCAGACGTGCGGCCGATGCTTTCCGAAGTGGAAGCTGTGCTCGCTCTATTCACTGGTCCGATCGAGCAGATCCCTCCGGCATATTCGGCGCTCAAGATCGATGGTCGGCGGGCTTATGACCTGGTGCGAGCGGGAGAGACTGTTCAGCTGAAGACAAGGGCGGTCACAATTTTTAGCCTAACTGTTCGTCATCCCCGCGAAGGCGGGGATCCAGCGACAAGCGGTTCAATTTCAGCCAACCTGGATTCCTGCCTTCGCGGGAATGACGAGCTCTGCCAAATCACTCTCACGGCCCATGTTTCGAAGGGCACCTACATCCGCTCGCTCGCCCGCGATATCGCGCGAGCCCTTGGAACTGTCGGTCATGTTACCTATCTACGCCGAACCAAGGCGGGGCCTTTCACCGAAAACCAAGCGATTTCGCTGGACATTCTCAATGAAATCGGTAGAGGCGCGCCACTTAATGACCACCTCCTGCCGTTAGAGGCAGGGCTGGACGACATCCCGGCCCTCAACCTCGACCAGACAGACGCGCAGGCGGTCCGCCAGGGCCGGGTCGTGTCTGGGCTGCCCCAATCATCCGGGCTCTATTGTGCGATGCTGGACGCTGTTCCTATCGCATTGGTGGAAGTGGCGGATGGGATGGCGAAGGTCGTCAGGGGTTTCAACCTACCCGATGTCGCTGAGTAAGTGAGAAAAACATGTCGGTTACAGCCGAAAAGAAACAAGAGATCATCAAGGACAATGCCCAGGCTGATGGCGACACGGGCAGTCCGGAAGTGCAAGTTGCGATCCTCACCGAGCGTATCCGCAACCTCACCGAGCACTTCAAGGATCACCACAAAGACAATCACTCGCGTCGTGGCCTTTTGATGATGGTCAACAAGCGCCGCAGCCTGCTCGCCTATCTCAAGAAGATAGACGTCGAGCGCTACAACGCCCTGATCCAGAAGCTGGGTCTGCGGAAGTAAGAGATTGAGAGGCGGCCCCACGCGGGCCGCTTCTTGCATTGGGGAGGGATTTGGCAGGCCGCTTAACGGCTGCATCCTCCTCATCTACTAAGGGCAAGCATCGCAATTCGGCGATCACGCCTTGGGGTATTGTACACTAAGCCCCACACCGGACCGGGACGGCATACCCGGAAACTGGAAGTATCGCAGCGGAAAGTGGAAACCGGTTTCCGCGCCAGCGATACGACCAGACAGATAGGCCCCGCACCGCAATAAGGCCGTGTGGGTTCAGAAGGAAAATCAATGTTCGACACGAAAACCGTATCGCTGGAGTGGGGCGGAAAAACCCTCACTCTGGAAACCGGTCGTATTGCCCGTCAGGCTGACGGCGCAGTTCTGGCCACTTATGGCGAAACCGTGGTGCTGTGCGCAGTCACCGCCGCCAAATCGGTCAAGGAAGGCCAAGACTTCTTCCCGCTGACTGTTCACTATCAAGAAAAATTCTCTGCAGCCGGCCGGATCCCGGGTGGCTTCTTCAAGCGCGAAGGCCGCGCGACCGAGAAAGAGACGCTGACTTCGCGTCTGATCGACCGTCCGTGCCGTCCGCTGTTCCCGGAAGGGTTCTACAACGAAATCAACGTGATCGCTCAGGTGCTGTCTTATGACGGCGAAACCGAGCCAGATATCGTTGCCATGATCGCAGCATCGGCCGCTCTGACCATTTCGGGCGTTCCGTTTATGGGTCCGATTGGCGCGGCCCGCGTTGGCTTCACCAATGACGGCGAATATGTCCTCAACCCGAGCGTTTCTGACGCGCTGGGCGAAGACGGTCGTCTCGACCTGGTTGTCGCAGCAACGCAAGACGCTGTGATGATGGTTGAGTCCGAAGCCAAGGAACTGACCGAGGAAGAAATGCTCGGTGCTGTGATGTTTGCGCATGACGAAAGCCGCAAGGTTATCGGCGCGATCATCGATCTGGCTGAACAGGCTGCCAAGGCTCCATGGGAATTGGATCCGGTCGAAGATAAGACCGAAAAGATGGCGCGCCTTCGCGACGCCATCGGTGCCGATCTTGAAGCGGCTTACAAGCTGACCAACAAGTCAGAGCGTCAGGATGCTGTGAATGCTGCCCGTGAGAAAGCGCGCGAAGCCTTTGCCGATCTGGCTGAGAGCGATCCGGCGGAATATCTCGGCACGCTCAAGCTGGTGAAGAAGCTCGAAAGCGACATCGTTCGTGGCTCGATCCTTAAGGACGGCACCCGCATTGATGGCCGTAAGCTTGATCAGGTTCGCCCGATTGAAGCCATGGTTGGCCTGCTGCCGCGGACCCACGGTTCGGCGCTGTTCACCCGCGGTGAGACGCAGGCGATCTGCACCACCACGCTCGGCACCAAGGACGCTGAGCAGATGATCGATGGCCTCGAAGGCCTGAGTTACAGCAACTTCATGCTGCACTACAACTTCCCGCCCTATTCGGTTGGCGAAGTGGGCCGTTTTGGCTTCACCAGCCGCCGTGAAACCGGCCATGGCAAGCTCGCCTTCCGCGCGCTTCGCCCGGTTCTGCCGACGGTGGAAGACTTCCCCTATACGATCCGTGTTCTGTCAGACATCACCGAGTCCAACGGCTCGTCTTCGATGGCTACCGTGTGCGGCGGTGCGCTGTCGATGATGGATGCCGGCGTTCCGCTGGCGCGCCCGGTTTCGGGCATCGCGATGGGCCTGATCCTCGAAGGCGAAGACTTCGCGGTTCTGTCCGACATCCTGGGTGACGAAGATCACCTCGGCGACATGGACTTTAAGGTGGCCGGTTCGGAAGAGGGCATCACCAGCCTTCAGATGGACATCAAGGTCGCTGGCATCACCAAGGAAATCATGGGCCAGGCGCTGGAACAGGCGAAAGCCGGCCGTGCCCACATCCTCGGTGAAATGGCGAAAGCTCTGACCGGTGCTCGCACCGAAGTCAGCAAGCACGCTCCGCGCATCGAGACCATGCAGATCGACAAGTCGAAGATCCGTGACGTTATCGGAACCGGCGGCAAGGTGATCCGTGAGATCGTCGCTGAGACCGGCGCCAAGGTCGACATCGACGACGAAGGCACGATCAAGATCTCGTCTTCCAACCTCGACGAAATCGAAGCCGCGAAGAAGTGGATCGAAGGCATCGTCGAAGAAGCCGAAGTCGGCAAGATCTACAACGGCAAGGTCGTCAACATCGTCGACTTCGGTGCGTTTGTGAACTTCATGGGTGGCAAGGACGGCCTCGTCCACGTCTCCGAAATGAAGAACGAGCGGGTCGAGAAGGTCACTGATGTCGTCAACGAAGGCGACGAAGTGAAGGTCAAGGTCCTCGAAATCGACAACCGCGGCAAGGTCCGTCTGTCGATGCGCGTGGTCGACCAGGAAACCGGCGAAGAGCTGGAAGACACCCGTCCGCCGCGCGAACCGCGTGGGGACAAGAAGGGTGGTCGTGGCGATCGTCGTGGTGGCCGTGGTCGTGGTCCCCGGCGTGATGGCGGCGGCGACCGTGGCGGCGACAAGGGCGGCAATGATGGCCCCGCAGCAATGCCTGACTTCCTGAAAGACTAAGCGTTTTCATAGCCAAAAGACAAAGGCCGCTCGGAGCGATCCGGGCGGCCTTTTCTGTGTGAGCCTATGATTTGGTCCTAGAAACGCGATCGGGTCAGCGCGATATCCGCATTGGCCCAGATGATCGCGAACTTGTCTTTTTCTTGCTCCGTCGGCTTGCCCTGCGTCTCCAGCGCGCGGATCAAGCCGGCCAACGACCAGCCATTGCTAGGATAGTCCTTGAGGTCCTTGCGAAACACCGCCTCGGCCTCCTCATATCGCTCCAGATCCAACAGCGCTTGGCCTAGCGTTTGGCGGGTCGGGTAATACCAGAAAGGCGGCTCTGTATAGGGCAGGCCATCCTGCAGTTCGACCGCTTCTTCAAACATCGCGATAGCCGCATCGGGTTCACCCTCTGCCATAGCCAAATCGCCAGCCAGCAATCGGTGCGCAATATTGAGCAGGGTTGTGGCCGGATAGGCAGCATTGTCGAGGAATTGAATCTGCACTGTGTCCATGAGCGATGCCAATTGCTCCAGCTCTTCCCACGCTTCGTCCGACTTGCCCGTGCGCACTAGAGCGGTGCCGCGGGCATAGCTTGCAATCGCACGGGAATAGTCACGCGGCGTGGGCGGCTCGGCCTCGGCAAGGATCGCATCCCATTGCCCGAATTGCACCTGGGTCAGGATCGGAATGGTCTTGAAGAACTCGACCGTTGGAAACTGCTCAATCTGTTCCATCCGAACATTGTCAGCCAGCTTGCGCGCGGAATCGATCGCCATTGCGCTCTGCCCGCCCATACTGGTCGCAGCCCACAGAAAGTGAATATTGTGCGGGTAATAGAGCGCCGGGTAAAAGCCCTGTGCATTGCACTGGGCAATATAGGCCTCGTCGACTGCCGCAGCCTTGATATTGGCGTCAGCGGCATCGGCATAGCGCCCGATCCGCCAGTAGATGTGCGACGGCATGTGAACCAGATGACCTGACCCTGGGACCAGATCGAGCAAGCGATCGGCCTCGTCCTCCGCCACGCCGGGATCCTCCGAAGCCTCAACCGCATGGATGTAGAGATGCAGCGCTAACGGGTGATCAGGGCTGCGCTCAATGATCTGTTCCAGCATGGCGATAACCTTGCGGGTATCATCCTTGGGCGCGCCGGAATCCGACCAATAGTCCCACGGCATCAGGTTCATCAGCGATTCCGCGTAGATCGCACCGGCATCGTCGTCGTCTGGATAGGCGGCCATATAGTCCGCCATGACATCGGCATAGGCTTGGTCGAGCGGGCCCCTATCGCTGTCGACATCGCCATTATAGCGCGCAGCTTGAGCCTCGATCAGTTGGCGCTCAGCCGGGCTGGCGTATTCGCGCAGTGCCATCGCCTTGGTGATCGCGGCGTGGGCATCAAGCCGCTCCTGCGGCTGCATAACCACTTGGCCATCGGACCGGATATTGATGTTTGGTCCCGTGGCTAGAGCCTCTCCCCAGAAGCACATGGCGCAATTCGGATCGAGCCTTTGCGCCGCTCGGAAGGAACGAATGGACTCGGCGTGGTTGAAGCCGAATGACAGCACCATTCCCTGGTTGAAATAGCGCTGGGCTCCCTCGCTCGAAGTGGAGATGGTCCGGTGGTAGTTTCCCATTCCTTTGAACAGGGGCGCGCCCGCGGCCTTGACCAATTCTGCATCCGCAGATGATTGAGCATTATCTGCGGAAGCCTGCGCTACCGGCATACTGTATGAGCCCAAAAGCAGCGCCGTGCCCGCCAATGCCAAGGCCAAACTCGTCCGAAATCTGTGTCCCATCATCTGTCTCCCCCGCGTGCAATCGACTCGATTGCTGGGCGAGACTTTACCACATGACGGCCACACAGCCGGAGCTGCTGGCGAATGCTGTAAGGCTTGCGTCACATTCGCGGTCTATCCAGCAGAAAACGCTCAGAAATCGTAGATTAGCGTCACGCGGCTCAGCGTGTCGGTCTGGACGGCGCCTGGTGGAGGCGCGGAGTCATGCTCCACCGAATAGGACACCCGGACAGAGAAGCTGCCTGCAATCGCGGCCTGAGCCCCTGTGTCTGATGTGTAGGTGCTGCTGCCGGACTGGATCAGGGCGCTGGCATCTTGGGTCAGGCTGATCCCCTCGGTCACGGCCCAGTCGAAGTCGAGCGCCGCCAGGCCGGCCAGATTGCTTGAGCTGCCGCCTCCGATCAGCTCGGTCCGACGCCAGGCGGGACCGGCCTTGATCGACAATGTCATGTCGTCTTCGACGATCAGATCGTAACCCAGGCCACCAGAGGCCGAGTAGCGGCTGGAAAAGCCCTGAAAGCGATCCCTTTCATACTGGCCGAGAGCATAGGCGAACAGACGATCGTTGATCCTGATATTGGGCTCATAGGCGAGCAGAAATTGCTCGCGGGTCGCGATGCCATTGCTCTCTTGATAATCGGCCCGGGCGGTGAGTTTGTGGCGCCAGTTAATCCCTTCGCGGGTCAGGCCCAGCCCCAGCGTCACGCCCGTGTTCGAAGCATTGCCGGTTGAGCGGAAGGCGCCGAGTTCGCCTTTGCCGGTCCAATTCTGCAACAGGCCTGCGTGGCGGATCGCCTCCTCTTGCGCCGCCGCAGCTTCAGCCTGTTGGACCGCGAGCTGATCTTCATAATTGCTCAGGATTGCATCAAGCTCGGCGTGATCATCCGGATTGGTCACCTTGGCCAGATCGATCACCGTCTTGACCTTACCCTCATCCCCACTCGCAATAGCGGCGTCGATCATTGCTCGGACCGGGTCCGGGATCTCTGCTATTGCTGGGCAGGCAGCAAGGATCGCTGCGGCAAAGGCAGCCATTCCAGTCACATTCTTTAGCATGTTAAGTCCCCAGAACGGGCGGTGGCCCCATGAAGTCACGCTTGCCCAGCGCAAGACCTTTCATCCGCAGAATTCCGTAGAAAGTGGTGGCATGGAAATAGAAGTTGGGCTGGTTGAATCCGAGGAGGAAGTTCTGCCCGGTCATCTCCATCAGCCGCTCGCCACCCAAGACAAACCCGATGGTCTGGTCGGAAAGCGCCTCGACCTCGTCCGGATTGACGCCAGCAAGTTTGGCCTGGGCGTCATCGACCATCGCTCGCATCGCCGCAAAGTCAGCAGGAACATCAGTGAAGTCGGGCGTGAATTCTCCGCTCGGCAGCAGGCCCAAAGTATAGGCTGAGTGAACCCAGCAAGCGCGGACATGCCATGGCAGGTTCCACATGCCTTCCGCCAGGCGTGCTTCGATCAGTTCGGAGTGCTCCAGCCCATGCTCGACGCAATGTGCCTCGGCCTTGTCGATCAGACCCCTCATTCCGGTCAGCGTGCGTTGGCAGCCCGGGACGAAGGCTTCGTAGAGTGACAGTGACATTCATGTTCTCCCAATCAGAAAGGCCCGGCACCTTGCGGAACCGGGCCCTGGAAATGGCTTAGCGAACCCGTGGCCCGCCGAATGGCAGCGGGGGAGGGGGGCGGCGTGCGCCGCGCGGCAACTGCGCCTGGTAGGCCCGGCCGCAATGTTCGACGCAATAGGGGAAACCGGGGTTCACCGGCTCGCCGCAGAAGTGGAAGTCGGGCTCACCCGGGTGACCCATAGGCCAGCGACAGACCTTCTCCGAGAGATCGAGCAGGCTGGTCTTGTCGGCAATCTCTGGGCTCGGCTTGGCCGGAACCAGACGCCGTGGCGGTGCAGGCGGAATTGGAGCCTGTTGATCGCCAGGTCCTTGACGCAGAAAGCCGCCTGGGCCGACCGAAACGATCTTGGGAAGATCCGGCGTCGGATTGGGAATGGGCTGCGAAGGCGTTGCCGAGCTGTTTGGCGCTGGCGGCTCGCTGGCTGCAGCCTGCTTGGGCGCTGGCTTGGCCGGTGCCTTGGCCGCGGCCTTGGCTGGTGCCTTCTTGGGCGCCGCTGCCTTGGCCGGGGCCTTTTTGGCTGCCGCCTTCTTCTTCTCATTGGCTTTAACCGGAGAAGGGCGGGACTTGAGGCCAAGCCGGTGCGCCTTGCCGATCACCGCATTGCGGCTGACTCCGCCAAGCTCTTCGGCAATCTGGCTGGCGGTGGAACCGCCTTCCCACATCTTTTTGAGCGTAGCGATGCGCTCGTCCGTCCAGCTCATTGAAACTCCATTTCTCGGCGCGATCCGATATTCCCAGCGCGCTCAAATCTAATCTTTGCCCCGGCCCGATCAGGCCCCGCTTGCCAGTTGAGGCGCATGCCCCTAACCGCTGGTCGCATGGCTGATCAAGCTCAAACCCATTCGCCAGCTGCGAACACCGACAATCCCGAATTTCCTCCGCAGGGGACCCCGATCATAACCGGGGTCAACCGCATTGGCCTTTGGAGCCTCTATATTAAGGAGGTTCGCCGGTTTCTCAAGGTGCAGACACAGACAATCTGGGCACCGGCGGTCACTACATTGCTGTTTCTGATCATCTTCACGGTCGCGCTGGGGCGGGAAGGACGAGAGGTTCTGGGCGTGCCCTTTGCGAGTTTTGTTGCGCCGGGCCTGATTGTGATGGGGATGATGCAGAACGCCTTCGCCAATTCTTCCTTCTCGCTGCTCTCCGGCAAGATTCAGGGGACGATCATCGACCTGTTGATGCCGCCCCTTTCTGAAGGCGAATTGATGCTTGGCATCGTCGCTGCTGCCGTAACCAGAGCGATCGCGGTTGGCGTGACCGTCTCGCTCGCGATGATGCTGTGGCCAGGAGTTAGCCTTTCGATGGCGCATGTCTGGGCGGTTATATGGTTCGGACTGATGGGGTCGGTCATGTTGGCCTTGCTAGGCCTTGCGACATCGATCTGGGCTGAGAAGTTTGATCACAATGCGGCAATCACGAACTTTGTAATCGCGCCGCTTTCGCTGCTGTCAGGCACATTCTATGTGATCGACAACCTCGCTCCCGCGTTCCAGGCGGTAAGCCGACTGAACCCATTCTTCTATGTCATTTCAGGCTTCCGCTATGGCTTCCTGGGCGAAAGCGACATCGGTTTAAGCACGGCAGTCGTCTGGGCTGCGGTCGGAATTGGTGTCCTCAATGCCGTGTTCGCGATCGGCGTTTACCTGACCCTGAAATCGGGCTGGAAGCTCAAGAGCTAGGGTGTTCTTCGCTGAATCTTGACCACCCGCGCCCTCCACCCTTCCACCCGGATTGTCTCCCGTTAATCTCCGGGTGGAAGGGTGGAGGGCGCGGGTGGCTCAGATCGCAAAGAGAACTAGCGCGTCAGCGCCCGCCCGCAGCGACGCGATCTTTGATCGTATGAGCGAGGAAATCGCGGCCCGGATGGGCTGCGGAAGATTTAGTGCGTCAGCGAACGCCGCATCCGGTAGCGACCATCCTTGAAGCCATCGAACAATTGCGGGACGGTCGGATGGTCGACCGGGCCGCCATCGCTGTCTGCAACCAGATTCTGCTGGCTGACATAAGCTACGTAGCTCGAATCTTCATTCTCGGCGAGCAGGTGATAGAACGGCTGATCGCGGTGCGGACGGATTTCTTCGGGGATCGCGTCATACCATTCTTCGCTGTTTGCGAAGACCGGATCGATATCGAAGATCACGCCGCGGAAGTCGAACATGCGGTGACGGACAACATCGCCAATACCGAAGCGAGAGCGAAGCTGGCGGGGCGCTTCAATGGTGCGTCCGGCCTGATTCGAAAAAAACTGAGCGTTTTCCATATGACAAGTATGGGCCTTCGCAGGCGCAAAACAAGCAAACTGTGTATTCGCTCCCCAGAAATTGGGCTTCTTCGGGGGTAATCGGCTCTTGGCAAGCGCTTGGGGCTGCGCTAACGGGCGCGCTCCCAAAGACCTTCTAGAGCGGTCAAGCTTTGTACCGAGGCCCCTAGTAGATGCGGAGAGATGCCGGAGTGGTCGAACGGGGCGGTCTCGAAAACCGTTGTGCTCTCACGAGTACCCAGGGTTCGAATCCCTGTCTCTCCGCCACCCACCCCCAGCACTGGTCTCAGCTCAAGAAGACTTCCCTGAAAGCCCGTGAATTCGGGCGCTTGCGGGCCGCTATCCGTCACATGGCGCCGTCTCTGCGCGGAAAATGGGCGGGATTGCGGCCCCCTTTGCCCGGGCGTCTCTTGGCGGTTCCAAATCAGTGCGGTTTCCCTGTTAAACAGGGAATCTAGCGCGGGAATCCTGGATTGGACGGTTTTTGGGGCGACTTTTGCGGCTGGGTTCGGGAAGAAACATCGTCTAAACAGAGGCTTGATCAGTCGGTCACCCAGTCTGGGACGCAGAAATTATCAGGGAATTTCAAATTCCATATCAGGGAACTTTTTCCAGATATCAGGGAATGCTCTGGGCTTGATCAGGCGTCGTCAATTTGAGGCCAGCCAAGCGCTTCACGCTGCCTGTTCCAACACAATGGGATGTCCATACCCTGCAACTTCTGCAGGTTGAGCGATGGCGGTTGCAGGCCCTTGATGATGTCGCGCTGAAGGTCGGATGCCAGATAAGCAAGCCTCAGGATCTTGCGGTAATAGGATGAAGCGGGCGCAGCTTCGACGATCGGGATCCCGCGCTGGTGCCTGGTCATGCGGTGTGCTTTGCGCAGCGCTTCGATTAACACAGGATCCGGCTGCGGCTTGCGGCTGTGGCTGGGAACGATGAGTGTCTTGCCGCCTCGAATGGGTAGCGTAATCGGGACTTCGATCCGGGTGAGCGCAGGGTTGGAAAAGACGATCCGCTCGCCAGCCGCAAGCTGCATAGCAATGGCTTTCTGATCCAAATCCGAGAGATCGAGCAGCAGCGCATCAGCCTGAATGTGTGCGGCCTTCAGATGGTGCAGCGGATCGCTTGTGCCTGGGATCAGCCGGGTGAGGCATTGATGGACCAGAACCTCTATCTCTTTGGCCGCCACACGCTGGACGACATCATCGACAGCGGGCGCGCTGCCTTTGAGCAGTGAGGTCGAGACATAGTAGCGGTAGAGCTTGCCCTTGCTTCCGCGCGAGGTGCTCGGCGTCATCGCCTCGCCATTGGCATCGAACAATCGACCAGTAAGCGGGGCCTTGGCTTGCTGGCGCATGGGCGCCGATCGGTGTCGCCTGGCATTGGCATCGAGCTTCGTCTGGACAGCATCAAACAGGTTAGTATCGAGGATCGCTTGATGCTCGCCTTCATGGATCACACCCTTGTGTCTGATCTTGCCGAGGTAGACCGGGTTCCGCAGGAGATGGAACAGGGCCCCGCGGCTGAAGGGCAAGCCGCCAAGCACCTTGCCCTTGCGGGTGATCCACCGCTTGGAGACGATGCCTTGCTGATCAAGCTCGCGCTGCAGGGCATGGGCAGAGCCGAGCGCGAGATATCGTTCAAAGATATGCCTGACGGTCCTGGCTTCAGCCTCATTGGGGGTGAGGGTCCGTGAGCCTGGCGCTGGCAAGTCATACCCCAATGGGAGCATGCCGCCCATCCACTTGCCCTTGGCTTTGGATGCAGCAATCTTGTCCCGGATCCGCTCGCCTGTGACCTCGCGCTCAAACTGCGCGAATGAGAGAAGGACGTTGAGCATCAAGCGTCCCATAGAGTTGGTAGTATTGAAGGCCTGGGTGACGCTGACAAAGCTGACCTCTCCTGCATCGAAGCGCTCCACGATCCGCGCGAAATCTGGAAGGGAGCGGGTCAGGCGATCGATCTTGTAGACCACCACCACATCGACGAGACCTGTATCGATGTCGGCAAGCAGACGCTGGAGGGCAGGGCGCTCCATCTTACCGCCAGAAAAGCCACCATCATCATAGGTGGTCGAGATGGCTTGCCAGCCTTCATGCGCCTGGCTTTTGATGTAGGCTTCGCCAGCCTCGCGCTGAGCGTCCAGACTGTTGAACTCCTGCTCCAACCCTTCGTCTGAACTCTTGCGGGTGTAGATCGCGCAGCGGATCGTCTTGCGGGTCATGATCTTGCCCGAAGACCAAAGAAGCGCGGGCCATTCCAGCGCGATCCTGCAATGGCTGTCGCTGCTGCAGAGAGGCTCCTGAATGTTGTTCCGTTCCAGCGGAACCCGTCCTCCTCAACAATGACCTCAACACGCCCGCCTTTCCATGTGCGAGTGATCCTCGTTCCGACCCCAAGGTCCAGACCTTCTGGTTGAGCTCCTCCACTACGAGCGATCGCCTTGCGCGTTGCGCTGTCCAATCCGTCATGGCGTTCAGCCTGCAGCCTCCAGGCCAACATCATGCGCATGATGGACAGGGACTTGAGGGAAGGGGGAGCGCCGAAGCGCTTCCCCCATAGTGAGCGCAGCTCGGCCAGCTCCATGCAGCCGACCTGCTGGATAAGATTTTCGCTATCACTCATGCGGCCCGCTCCGCGCGGTAGCGCCGGACATTGTCCAGCTTCTCTGAGCTGATCGACAGGCCCCGCTTCTTGAGGGCCCCTGCCATCGCGCCGCGCACCGAATGCGGTTGCCATCCGGTGGCTTCGGTCATCTCTGCGATGCTGGCGCCATCGGCGCGTGTCAGGAGGCCCTGCAGCTGGTCGAGCCGTGTTGGGGGCGCGCGCCTTGGCTCCGCCTTTTTACTCGCCGCTGGCTTCGGGCGAGCGGAGGTCTTCGTCTGTGATGTCTTGGGCATTGTGGTTCTCCGGTTAGTGAGCGCCCCATTGGCGCTGCTACCGGAACAAGCCCGGCTCGCCGGGCGCGAGAGACAGCAATGCTTGGTGTCGCCAGGAAGTCCAGTCACAAAGCCAGTGCCACTAGAGAATGATGGCTATGGACTTCCGCGCGCATTTACGCCTTCGTGTCGTTATGGATGAAGACCAGGCTGAACTTGTCAGGCAACTCTATACCCGCGCCGGAATGGCGCTGGAGGATGGAGCCGATCTCGCGCTCAGGCTTGGCTCGCCGCGGAGTGCGTTCGAGGAGAGTAAGGTCGCGGAACTTGAGAATGGGATCGAGCGAGCCGCTAATCTCGTTAGAGCTGCATACTCGCTGCTCGAATGACCGGAATGCGCCCTATAAGCCGTCGTCGGCTTATGCGACTATATCGGATGAGTGCCGCATATCTTTTACCTTCGCAGTCAAACAGTCGTCACTCCCGCGAAGGCGGGAGTCCAGTGCATGGGAGAAAGCTGGATCCCCGCCTGCGCGGGGATGACGAAAGAGGGTTGCGGGGATGACGAGAGAGGAATGGGGGGATGACGAGAGGGGCGTGAGACTTGCCAAGCCGCAGGCGAGGTTAGTTGCAGCGGGGTAGGGATTGCAGTCCATTTTCCTACTGCGTCTTGGTTTTCTAGGGCGGGATGATGTCGCTAATTCACCAAAACAACCCACCGCCGCTTTGCATGATCAGTGCAATACAGCTGCGGAACACCCCTTTCGCGGAAGGTCACACTTGTTCGGCGCCGATAGCTGTCAAACGCAGGATTTCTGCGGGTTTGGTCGGAAGGTCACAGTTTTTTAATCAGCCCTGGCTGTTCCACCTAGGCCCGCTCCGCAATCACCCCGAACAGGTCATGCGCATCGGCCTCTTCGACCAGCACTTCGACAATGTCGCCCGCAGCCAGCGTCTCGGGAACATTGCGCAGCAGTACTTGCCCGTCGATCTCGGGGGCATCGGCCTGCGACCGGCCCGAGGCGCCGATGTCGCCATCCTCATCGGGCTCACCGATCTCGTCGATGATCACCGGCAGTGTGCGCCCGACCTTGGCCTGGAGCTTGGCGGTGCTGATCCGCTCGGTCACTTCCATCAGGCGTTGATAGCGCTCTTCCTTGAGCTCTTCCGGCACGGGATCAGGCAGATCGTTCGCTGCCGCGCCTTCGACCGGTTCAAACCGGAAGCCGCCAACGCGGTCGAGCTGCGCCTCTTCGAGCCACTCGAGCAGATATTGGAAATCCTCTTCGGTCTCACCCGGAAAGCCGACAACAAAGCTCGACCGGATCGCGATCTCGGGACAGATGTCGCGCCAGCTCTTGAGCCGTTCGAGCACTTTGGCCTCATTCGCAGGACGCCGCATGCTCTTGAGCACTTTGGGTGCAGCATGCTGGAACGGGATGTCGAGATAGGGCGTCAGCAGGCCCTCGGCCATCAGCGGGATGACCTTGTCGACATGCGGGTAGGGGTAGACATAGTGCAGCCGCACCCACGGCGCAGCGTCGTCGACCGTGCGCATCTGGCCCAACTCGCGCGCCAGATCTGTCATATGCGCGCGGACTGGATTGCCCTTCCACATCCGCTCTTCGTGCTTGGTATCGACGCCATAGGCCGAAGTGTCCTGGCTGATCACCAGCAGCTCTTTGGTGCCCGCAGCGAGCAGTTTCTCAGCCTCGCGCAAAACCGCGTCGATCCTGCGGCTGGCGAGCTTTCCGCGCAATTGCGGGATGATGCAGAAGGCGCAGGAGTGATTGCAGCCTTCGGAAATCTTGAGATAGCTGTAGTGGCGCGGGGTCAGCTTTACGTCAGCCTCACTTGGCTGCGGGATCAGATCGATGAACGGGCCTTGGCCGGGTGGGGCATGCTCATGCACCGCCTCAACCACTTGCTCATATTGATGCGCACCGGTGACCGCGAGCACTTGCGGATGCGCGGCGCGGATCGCTTCGGCCTCTTCGCCCATGCACCCGGTAACGATCACCCGGCCATTCTCGGCAATCGCTTCACCAATCGCCTGCAGGCTTTCTTCCTTGGCGCTGTCGAGGAAGCCACAAGTGTTGACCAGCACAACGTCGGCGCCAGCGTAATCGGGGCTCATAGCATAGCCATCTGCGCGTAGGCGCGTGAGGATCCGCTCGGAATCGACCAGCGCTTTGGGACAGCCAAGGCTGACCATGCCGACCTTCTTCTGGTCAGGGAGTGTGGTTGTGGTGTTCATGCCAAATTTCCAAGATTGGACGCGCCCCTACACGTCTTGCTTTGGGAGTTCCAGCTTTCCTACGCTTGAAAATAGGATTACCAAGCCACCCGCTCCCTCCGCCCTTCCACCCGGATGATATCCCGGTAGGTTCCGGGTGGAAGGGCGGAGGGAGCGGGTGGCTACGGGTCGCCGACAAGAATGTGGCGGGCGCGGGAGGCCCGGCGCTAAAGAAGCACGCGGAGTGGGTGGCAATGGCCGCCAATAAGAATACGGAGGGGGATCGATATGAATCTGTTTGACGTGAATTGGATCGGTGTCGTTTTGGCGGCGCTGGCAGGCTTTGTCGTTGGCGGGCTGTGGTACGGCCCGATCATGGGCAAGAAATGGATGGGCGCGGTCGGCCTGACCGAGGACCAGATCAAGCAAGGCTCGATGGGCCTGATCTATGGCGGAGCCTTCGCCTTCTCGCTGCTGGCGAGCTGGACGCTGGCGCATACCTTCCAGAGCTATGCCGAAGCCGGGATGGAGCTGTCTGTCATGGCCAAGGTGATGACCTCGTTCGGCGTGGCGCTGGGCTTTATCGTTCCCGCTCTGGGGACGAATTACCTGTTCCAGCAGAACTCAAAGACGCTGTTCTTCATCGATGCGAGCTATTGGCTGCTGTTCTACATCGCGATGGGGCTGGTCCACGCTTATCTTCCGTAGGCAATAGGCGCCGGCGCCTGAGGCTGAAAACTAATGCTGATTGCCGTTGCCGTTGCCATTCTCGGTCGGGACGATCTCAACCACAATGTCTCCGGCTTGCAGGCTTTGGCAGGCGTCTTCCCAGAAGCCGATCGCCTCGCCATCGCGATAGACCCGCAGGCCGCGTCCGCCTGAGCTGAGCGCGTGGATCGAATTGCCGCATTCGTCTTCGGTGACGAGGCGCTCGACCAATTGCACCCGGCCAGTAACCGAGGCGAGGTCGGCGAGATAGTCGGCAATGTGGGCGCCTTGGGCGCTGCCGGCGAGCAGCAGGCCGGTAAAGCGGACCGGGTTGATGACATTGTTCGCGCCTGCCTGGCGCGCGAGCAGCTCGTTGTCATCGGCGCGGACCACCACGCTGATCGGCAGCTTGGGCGCAAGATGGCGCACGGTGAGCACGATCAGGATCGAAGTGTCGTCGCGCCCGGCGGAGACCAGCACGCTGCCGGCCTCCTGGATCCTCACCGCTTTGAGCGTGTCGTCGCGGGTGGCGTCGGCTTGCAAGACATTGACGCCGAGTTTCTCGGCTTCGACCAAGCGGTCCTCGCTCGGATCGACCACGACGATGCTGCTGGCATCGGTGCCGCGTTCGATCAGCTCTTCAACGCTCTGCGAGCCAGAGACGCCATAGCCGAGCACGACCACGTGACCGGACAGTTTTTCCTGGATGCGGGCCATGCGCCACTTCTCCCAGCTTCGCTTGATGATGAAATTGTAGGCGGTGCCGACGAAAATGAAAAACACCGCGAAACGGATCGGTGTCACGATCACTGCTTCGACCAGTCTTGCGCTGTTCGAGACCGGGGTGATGTCGCCAAACCCGGTGGTGGTGATCGAGATCATCGTGAAATAGACCACGTCGAGGAAACTGACATGGCCATCGACGCTGTCCTGCAGACCTTCACGGTCGAACCAGTGGACCATGACCACGATCATGATCAGGAACAGCGCCAGACCCAGCCTGATGCCTAGGTCGGCCCAGACCGGCAGCTGCACTGCGCGGCGCAGCGGCTTGAGCCGGCGGCCCAAGGACCGGCGGCGGCGCGAAGAAAACAGAGTTTCGGTCTTGCCTTGTGCCATCTGTCCTCCGCCTATCGGGCCTTATTCCTCATAACGCCCGGCGATCGCATCGATCGAGGAATAATGCGTCAGATCAAGCTGCAATGGGGTAACAGAGACGTAGCCTTCGTCGATCGCCTCGAGGTCGGTGCCATGATCAAGCGTGTGCTCAATCGCGTGCAGGCCAAACCAGAAATAGCGATAGCCGCGCGGATCGCGCCCCTCGACCACACTACCACGCGAATAATCATGGAAGCCTTGTCGGGTTACGCGAATGCCTTTGACATCGGCGGCCGGGAGCGGCGGGAAGTTGACGTTGATAAGCGTGCGCTCTGCGAAGGGAGCGCCCAGCAGCGGTTCGACCACCCGCGGCCCCCATTCACGCGCTGCGGAGAAGGGCACATCATCGGCCATGCCTTCGCGGGCATAGACCTGGCTCAGCGCGATCGCACGGATCCCCGCCAGCGCTCCCTCGATTGCGGCGGAGACGGTGCCGGAATAGGTGATGTCATCGCCGAGATTGGCGCCGCGATTGACCCCGGACAGGATCAGGTCGGGCGGACCGTCCATCACTTCGCGCAGCGCCATCATCACGCTGTCGGTCGGGGTTCCGGTGACGGCGTAGCGCCGCTCAGCAAATTTCTGCAGCCGAACCGGCTTGTTGAGCGTCAGCGAGTGCCCCGCGCCCGATTGCTCTTCGGACGGCGCGCAGACCCAGATGTCGTCAGAGAATTGCGCGGCAATCTCTTCGAGCACGGCGAGACCCGGCGCGTGATAGCCATCGTCATTGGTGACCAGAATGCGCATCAGCTGCGAGGCTCCAGCTGCGTCACTCCGCCCATATAGGGATGCAGCACTTCGGGAATGAGCACGCTGCCATCCTCCTGCTGATAATTCTCGATCAGCGCGACCAAAGTGCGTCCAACCGCCAGGCCAGAGCCATTGAGCGTGTGGACGAAGTCGGTCTTCTTGGTCTCACCCTCCGGCCGATAGCGGGTCTTCATTCGTCGCGCCTGGAAGTCGCCAGTGTTGGAGCAGGAGCTGATCTCACGATAGGCCCCCTGGCCGGGCAGCCAGACCTCAAGATCGTAGGTCTTGCGCGCGCCAAAGCCCATGTCGCCGGTGCACAGCAGGACCTTGCGATATGGAAGCTCGAGCGCTTGAAGCACCGCTTCGGCGGCTTCGGTCATCCGCTCGTGCTCGGCATCGCTGTCTTCGGGCTTCACAATGCTGACCAGCTCGCACTTTTCGAATTGGTGCTGGCGAATGAAACCGCGGGTATCGCGCCCGGCAGCGCCGGCTTCGGAGCGGAAACACTGGGTCAGCCCGGTGAGCCTGATAGGAAGCGCCGCTTCGTCGAGGATATCACCCATCACCGAAGCGGTCAGACTGACCTCAGAGGTGGGGATCAGCCAGAAGCCTTCGTCGGTGCGGAAGCTGTCCTCGGCAAACTTTGGGAGCTTGTCGGTGCCATACATCGCCTCATCCTTGACCAGCACCGGGGGATTGCATTCGGTGTAGCCATATTCGCGGGTCTGGCGATCGAGCATGAACTGGCCCAATGCACGATGCAGGCGCGCCATGTCGCCGCGCAGGAAGGTGAAGCGAGCGCCCGACAATTTAGCTCCAGTGTCAAATTCCATACCGAGCAAGGGCGCCATATCGGCGTGCTCCTTGGGCTCAAATCCGAACTCGCGCTTGGTGCCCCAGGTCGTCATTTGGACATTGTCGTCTTCATTGGCACCTTGCGGTACATCCTCCGCCGGAAGGTTGGGGATCACGGCCAGCGCATGCTCAAGCTTTTCGCCCAGCGCGCGCTCTTCCTCTTCGAGTGCGGGCATGGTCTGCTTCAGCTCGGCGACTTCCGCCTTGAGCTGTTCGGCTTTCTGCGTGTCGCCGTGACCCATCGCCTGGCCGATCGCCTTTGAAGCCTCGTTGCGGCGCGACTGACTCTCCTGCAATTGGGTGGTCAGGGCCCGCCGCTTCTCATCCAGCGCAAGGATTTCAGCAGCCACCGGTTCAAGCCCGCGCCGCGCCAAAGCGGCGTCAAACGCGTCCGGATTGTCTCGGATCATTCGAATATCATGCATGGCCAGCGCCTATGCCTGTTTGGCCCAATTATGGAAAGACACTTGCGCGGGTTAGCCGCACATATTCCGCGCTAACGTCCACCGGTGACATAGAGGCATTGGCCAGTCACCCAGCTCGCGGCAGGGGAGGCCATATAGACCACCGCGGCGGCGATATCCTCTGGCTTTCCATAGCGGCCCATTGGAATGCCAATCATCTCGAGCAACTTCTCGCGCTTCTCATCGGTGTCGGTGCCCATGCAATCGTCGAAGTTCTCGGTCGGGACCGGACCGGGCGCGACAGCGTTGACGCGGACTTTGGGCGCGCTCTCTACCGCAAGGGTGGAGGTCAGACTGTTCACGGCGGCCTTGGAGGCGCCATAGGGTCCGTTCTTGACTTGCGGACCAAAGGCAGAGCGCGAGGAGATATTGACGATCGCGCCACCATCTTCGGCCATGGCTCGTGCGGCAACGGTCGAGCCCATCCACACTGCCTTGAGGTTGAGCGATATTTGTGCGTCGAAGTTCTCTTCAGGTGTGCGGGTGAGATAGCGCGGGGTGCCATCAGGAATTCCGCCAGCATTGTTGACCCAGATGGTCAGCTTGCCGAGCTCTGCCACGGTCCTTTCAGCGAGCGTTTCGAGCGCTTGCATATCGGTGGCGTCAGTCGCGAGCGGCAGAGCCTTGCGGCCCAATGCGCGGATCTCCTCTGCGACCACATCAAGGTCGGCCTGGGTTCGCGAAGCCAAGGCGACATTGGCGCCAGCTTCAGCCAAGCCGATCGCGATTGCCCGACCGATGCCTTTGCCCGCACCGGTTACGACCGCCACTTCGCCATCAAGGCGGAATGTGTCCAGAATGCCGATTGTACTTCTCCCACCAGTCTGTCTGCTTGGTAGAGAGACTCTGCCTGCCCAATGCGAGCAGCGACACTGGCGGTTCCAATAGGGTCTGGGTCAGACTGAACTACTGGCTGAGTTCGATCTTCGATTCGGCTGCAAGCAATGCGCCTTGCGCGATATCCAGGCTCGCTGGTTGCTCAACGCTCGGGTAGGCGGTTGCCAGCAGAGCCAGGGCTTCGCTGATCGCCGCGTGAAGCGCGTCGTTCTCCTCGAGGATTGCCCCGGTTGAGTTGGAAAACGCAACCTCAGCCGCTTTGGTATAGCCATAGCCATCGAGATAGGGCTCATAGCGGCCACTCGAAATCGCCTCAGGATACATCGCGATCGCGCGCTTGATCTGGTCGGTCGCGATTCCTGCGGCGACACTGGCTGCGCTGGCATCGCTCGCAGGTGCCTTTTCCCCTGCCGCGCGGAGAGCTGCGATGATGCCTTCGAAACGACCATCGATTTGAGCTTGGTCTTCTCCGTCGAGCACAGCGGCCGAAGCATCAAAGAACAGGGATTTGAAGTCTTCGACGCCCTGTTGCTCAAACACAGGGTCCATCTCAGCGAGGACTTCTGCGACAGGGTGACCGAACATTTCAGCAGCGGGGTCCTTCTTGCCGGCTGCGAAGGCATCGCGCGCGGCGATGGCGTGGGCTTCGGCGACCGCTAGCGCGCTGCCATAAACGATCGGATCACTTGCCGCGCTCGTGATCGAGACACCGCCTTCGCCGCTTTCGCCGCCCTCACCAGCTTCGCCGCCGGCTCCAGCTTCGCCTTCGCCGCCTTCGCCTTCTCCGCCTTCACCTTCACCCATTTCACCGGCTTGAGTGGTTTGGGCCGCTTCGCCGCCTTCGCCTTCACCGCTTTCACCTTCGCCCGCGCAGCCAGACAATCCTGCGCCAACCAGCGCGGTCGCGAGGCCCAGACTGGCCCAGGTTTTGAGTTCGACTTTCATGCGGATCCCTTCTCGTTTGCTCAATCACTCACCGCATAGCGCGCCAATCGGTTTTTGCAAACGATTCTCAATTGACAGTCGGAACTGGGGTCGCGGATGGGCCCGCCTGGCCCTAAATCACCCTGTCAGGCTGTCAGCCAGGTGGTGATCCGAGCAAGATCCTGCCGCATGCTTTCAATCGCACGGTCCACGCCCATTGCAGCGAAAGCGACGATCATCGGCATGCTGAGGCCGACCCTCAGCGTTCCGCCCCAGCCATCGCCTTGACGCACGCATTTGACCGGTTGACCCAGTCGCAACCCGCCATGGAGCGCCATCGCCTTGTGGACTGCTTGGGCGTCATCAAACGTCTTTAGCCCGGGCAGCATGCTGACGTCGAGCGTCACCAAGGTTCGCATTTCGATCGGGCGCCGCTGGGCCCTGCCTTCGCGCCCTTCCGTGTGAGGCAGCACGCGGTTGGCCCCGAGCGGTTCGATCACGGCAATTTCGAGCGCCCGTTCAAAGCCATCAATGATGGCTTCGACCTCAGCCAACGGTATCCGCTGAAACCGGTCAAGCTCAAATGCCGCAGCCTCGAGCCGCAAAGCGAGCGACGGATTGGCGCCATCCGGCAGGTGATCGGCTCCGGACCAATCTTGCGGAAACTCGGCCCGGTTGAAGATGGTGGCATAGCCTTCAGGCAAGGCGGCCGCGGATTGGACCAAAGTCTTGGGCAGGATCGCCATCCCACTGAAGGGAGGCGCGCCAATGAATTTGGATCCTGTCAGCAGGACAATGCAATTGCGCTCGACATAGGCGGCCAGCGCCTGGCTAGTGATGCGCGCTTGGCATGCATCGACCACGAAGGTGGCGTGCCCGCCAAACTCTTTGATCAAGGCGTCAAGATCGGCCAGCTCCGGCAAGACCAAGCCAGTCTTCGAGCCATGCACAATGTGGACCAGGCTGTGCTTGTTCTCGGCCATGGCGGCCTGCACTTCGGCGCACATTGCCGCGCAAATTTCGCGGCTTGAGCGAGCCATTCCATCGCCGCAGCGCACCGCGATATCGACCAGCGAAATCTGCTCGCACCCGGGAACCGGTTGCGCGGGCTCGACCGCCACTCCGAGCGCGGTCTCCTTCGCGAAATATCGTCCATGCGCGGAATGGATGCAGCCGCTGCCAATCTCATCCGCGCCGAGCAAGACATTGTGTACGCCGCCCTCCGCGCGACCAAACACTACCGCCAAAGCGATGTATTCCAGATCCGTCCCCGAGGGTGCGAAGGCGAACTCAACCGAGTCAGCAATGTCATAGGCCGTGCCGATCCGCTGCTTTACCGCCTCCAACATTGCGCGATAGTCAGATGGCACGGTCTGCTCCTGAAGAGCCAATAGGTGCGAGAAGGCATCGAGCGAGATATCGCTGATCGTTGACGAGGAATAGGCCGTCACCGAACGCGGATAGGGTGCGGAGTAATACCTATTCAGGCCCGTGTCGGGATTGAGGGTTATGCGCGCATCGCCGCCAGCACAGAGCGCTTCGACCAAGGCTGCAGCACCTTCGTCATACACCAGGTCGTCATGCGGACGATCGAGCGGGGGGGGTGCGATCTTGCTCAACTCTATCCCATCCTTGATCCGAAATCCGCCGCTAATGCGCGTGTGCAAAGAATGCAACGGCAAGATGGGTCTAGCCGAAAGATAAAACTGGCATGCCGAGCGACATCGCCGTAAAGCGCGCGGCCATATTCAACCAGGCACGCCCATGACTGACACTTTGACGCCTTTGCGCATTTCCGACGCAGCCAAAGAAAGACTGCACATCCTCTTCATTGCCAAGAACGCGCTGTGGGAAGGCGAGATCCATCCGGAAGACGGCAATCACGCTCTTTATCACCGCGAAATGCGTGAGGTGCTTGAAAGCATTGGGCTCAAGCTGACGATCGAGCAGACCTTCGACATTCTGTTTGACCCGCCCAAAGACCTGGATTTCATGTTTCCGCTGCTCAATCGCGCGGGCTTCTTCAATTCCGAGATGCTGTTGCCACTGCTGTGTGAGCGCGCCGGGCTGCCCTATCTCGGCGCGAGCCCAATCTTGCGCGGGCTTTCGGACGACAAACATCTGGCCAAACGCGCCGCGCGCGACGCTGGCGTCCCCACAGCGCCATGGGCGATTTATCGCAAGGGCGCTCCGGTCACGCCAGAGAAATGCCCACAGGCAGAACGTTATGTGATCAAGCCCAATGCCTCGTCGGCGAGCTGGGGGGTGGGCGACGCGCGCGATTGGGATGGTGTGAAGGAGGCCGTAGAGCGAATTCACAATGACCCAGCGAATGGCGGGCAGGATGCTCTGGTCGAGCCATTCCTCGAAGGCAGCGATGTCGAAGTCCCGGTGGTGACGATCAATGGTGAGCCACAGATCCTGCCTATGATGATCTTCCGCCAAGCCGATCCCGCGCACCTTCGGACCTATCAGGAGAAGCGCGATCTGGTTGACCGCAGCCAGAAATACTCGCTCGATCCGTTCGAGCATCCTGAGATGCAGAAGAGGATCGCAGAATTGACCCGCAAATGCTGGGAAGAATATCGTCCGTTTGACTATGGGCGGTTCGAGTTCCGGGTCAATGAAGAGACCGGCGAAGTCACTTTTCTCGAGCTCAATCTGAATTGTAATCTCTGGTCGAAGAAGGTTTTTGGCCGGGCGGCAGAGCTCGCTGGCTGGACGCAAGAGCAGTTGATTGAGACGATTCTGGCCGAAGGGCTTGGTCGGCACGGGCTGCTCTAGAAAGACGGGTGGATTGGATCTGCCACGAGCGGCCAATCGCCTCTGAAAGGCTGTGTGACATAGTCGTCCCCATCTGAAACCCACAGATCTGCAAGGGGTTTTGGCTATTGAACGCACGGAATTGCGTCGTTATCTGACCCGCGAAGGACAATTATGGCGACCACGATCTACGAATTCGGCCAGAACCCTCCGCTCAAGGCGGGTCAGCTGGACCGTGCACCACAGCGCCGTTTGCGCGCTGCGGGCGAGGCACCGACCGTTGGCGTTATCTACAATCCACGCAGCCACCGCAACCTTGGTGCCGATTTTGACTGCGGTTTGAGCCCGCATGTCTATATCGCCCAGCCGGGAGCCAGGGCCCAATTGCCAGAGGCTTTGGCGGAACTGGCTGAGCGGGGCATCGATCTGCTGGTTATCAATGGCGGCGACGGTACAGTGCGTGATGTTCTCACCTGCGGCCATGCCATTTTCGGCGATAATTGGCCCGCGATAGCAGTTCTGCCGAAAGGCAAGACCAACGCGTTGACCGTCGACCTTGGCGTACCGGTCGATTGGACTTTGCAGCAAGCGATTGACGCGTTGGACAATGGCGGGCGAGTGCGTCGCCGGCCAATCGCGATCACCTCGTTCGAGGAATCGGATGGGCCGCTTGGTCTGTCGAAAGTCATGGGCTTTATATTCGGAGCCGGGGCATTCACGACCTCCATTCGCGCTGGGCAAAGAGCGCATCGCCTTGGCGCATTCAACAGTCTGGCAGTGGGGGTAACCGCACTTTGGGCGCTGGCTCAATCGTTGTTCGGTGCGCGTTCCAATCCTTGGCGTCGCGGCGCGCGGATGCAGCTTCATCTGAGTCCCTCGGGCGCGCAGATCGAGCACAGTGGGCGCGGTGATCCCGAGATGCGCCAGATTCTTTTTGCATCGACGCTCGAACGTCTGCCAGCGGCTATCAATCCGTTTGGACGGTTGCGCAGCGGGCTCAAGCTACTGGTTATCGATCAGATTTCACGCCGCACAACCGCGATGATCCCTGTCTTTCTGATGGGATGGTTTGACAAGAACCTCCGCGAGCGCGGGATCCACCAATTGGCCGCATCACAATTTACGTTGTCGATCGATGATCAATTCATCCTAGACGGCGAGGCTTTCCCGCCGGGCGAATACCAGATCGAGCAGGGGCCGGAGCTCGAATTCGTCACGCCATGAGCGCACCCGCCGAAGGCCTCCGCGTTCGCATAGCGGAGAGCCTTTCCGCTCCCGTAGATCCCGCTGTGGTTCACTTCGCTCGCTCGCTGGCTGAGCAAGCAGGCGCGCGCGCCGTTTTGTTCTACGGCTCCAACTTGAGAACCGGGTCGCTCGACGGCGTGCTCGACTTCTATGTGCTTTTGCCTGGCACGGATGAAGCAAAGATCTGGCCGACCGTCAGCTATCACGAGCGCCCCCATCCTGATTCTCCCGATCGCCCGATCCTGCGAGCCAAAGTTGCGACCATGTGCCTGTCGACCTTTGCCCGCGCCGCGCATGGCGAGACTGTCGATACCACGATCTGGGCACGGTTCGTGCAGCCCTGCGCGCTCGTATGGCAGGCGGACGATGCCGCGCGCGCCGACATTGAGTCCGCGATTTGCGAAGCATGCAAGACGGCCGCTCGCCTTGCTGCGGCGCTTGGACCGGCTAGAGGCACTGCCGAAGACTTTTGGGCGACGCTGTTTCGGGCGACCTATCAAGCAGAGCTTAGAGTCGAGAAGCAAGGACGGGAGAACGATATACTCTCGGTCAATCGGGATCACTTTTCCGGCCTGCTACCACTGGCTTTTGCGGCAAGTGGAGTTGATCCACAATACGATGGAGAGATGCTCGTTCCCAATCTGACCAAGGCTGACAGGCAGACTATCTTGGGATGGTGGAAGCGGAGACGGAGGCTTGGCAAGCCGCTCAATCTGTTGCGGCTTTCAAAGGCCACAACGACGTTTGAAGGTGCTGCTCGATATGCAGCCTGGAAAGTTGAGCGGCACACTGGCGCCAAAGTCGAAGTCACACCCTTTCGCGAGCGGTTTCCGCTGGCGATGGCACCGCACCTGTTGCGGGTCTTGTGGGAACACCGTCGCCGGCGTGCCTAGCGCTGTCTTCAATTGCGATAACGAACCTGAATCGCCACGCGGGTCACACCGGAGCCCGCGCTGAACCGGGTCTTGGACAGCGACGGCGGTCGTGGGATCCCGAGGAAGGTCTTGATCTCCGGATTGTTCGACATGCCTGCGCCGTCGACCGAGAAATCCTTCTTGCGATTGCCATTGATGTCATGCTGGACGGCCACCGCATAATCGCCCTCCGCGGGGATTGGCACGCAGACGGACATCGATCCGCTGCGGGGCACGGTGTCCACCCGACTGATGTAGCGACGCGATTTGAGCCAATCGCCCTTTCGGGCATGGTAGGTTCGGACGAACAGATTGCCCTCTGACGATCGCAAACCGCTGAGGTTGACCAGGACTGCAGGCCCATTGCCGCTCGCACACTGGCTCATGTCATTCGCAATCTTGCTGCCCAGAGTTTGTCCGACGGCCGGTGTCGACAGCGCCAGCGCGCCAGCAGCCAAGCCAAGCCCGCAACCCCAGAGAGCCCGGGAATTCGACAGCGTGTCAGCAATGCGTTTCATCGTCATCCTTTCAGCAACAGGGTGAGGGAACGACGCACAAAAGCGCCGGGCAGGGTCTATAGTGAATTCACAGCCTTAATGAAGTCCGATGCCTGAATTGCGGCTTAACTCTCGTTTCTCACCCCTATAGGAGAGATTTGTAAGGCTTATCGTTGTCTGTCGCGCGCTTTGGGTTTAAGGGCGCGCGCCATGGCGACAGACAACAAAGCGACCGCTCTCGTAATGGCGGGCAGGCGTTCGGGCGTGCTCGACCCGCTCGCGGAACGTGCGGGCGTGGCGCAAAAGGCGGTCGTTCCGGTCAATGGCGTTCCGATGATCGAGCGCGTGGTGGCTCAGGTCGCGGCCTGTCCGTTGGTGGGCGCCATCAAGGTGGTGGCGCATGACGAGGGCGAGATATCGCGT